>JAVBPS010000016.1:0-106159 GCA_031549495.1 Rikenellaceae bacterium
ACGGGCGACCGTACTTTTTTGCTTGACCAAAAAAGTAGGCAAAAAAGTCAAGGCGCCGCGCTCCCGGCTTACCCGCTTACGGGTTTTCGGGGAAGTCGTGCGGAAATTCCGCTGCGCACAGGCCACATCGCACGCCTCCGCGTTCCGCTCCGGCCTCCCGCTACAGTTTCCGCCCTTTGTCCCCCGAAAACCCTGGCGGGGCCCAAGCCTCCCGCTTATGGCGCCGGGCCAACGCGCTTTGGCCGCCGCTCATGCCTATGCGCCCCCGCCTTCGGCTACCAGCGCTCTTCTCCCGTCATGTCGAGCGCCAGTCGAGACATCTCAAACAGAACGGCCGAGCCCGTAGGGGCACCCCTCGCGGGTGCCCAAACAAAATCAACGTTTATTTTCAACACTTAATTCGTATTTGTTATAAGCCTCTCGGATTCTGTACGATCTTGCCGTTGAAACTGCAGACGTTCTTCGGGATGGCCATCACATAGTTGGGCGATGTGGGCTTCAGGACGTAGGTGCCCTCGCCGTAGGTGCGCGTGATGGTCGTGGCGAAGCGCGGATCCTTGTTGAGGCGTTTCAGGTCGAACCACCGCCAGCACTCGGCGATCAGTTCGCGGCGACGCTCGTCCAGCACCATCGCCAGCACCTGATCCGCGGTGTATTCCGAGGCCACGTAGGCCGTATACCCCCCGGTGTTCATGCGGTTGCTGCGCAGCGTGTTCAGGTCGCCGACCGCATCGTCTTTTTTATTGTTGCGCGCGTTGGCCTCGGCCCGGATCAGCAACAGGTGCGGGACATGGATCCCGCAGCTGAAGAACGGGAAGTTCATCGAAAACACCAGCTCGCCGTGCACCCCCGCCCCGAACATCCCCGCCTGGATCTGCTGCAGGTACGGTCGCCGGTCGTCGGCGTCGTACAGCGCCAGCAAATCGTCCGACCAATAGGTGCTCGTCACGTAGAGCATGTTGTCCAGCGCGAATTTCATCCACACGACCTCCGCGTTCTTGCGCAGGCCTCCCCCGGGAGGGACATATCCCAGATACCCCATCCATTTCATCGGCTCGGGCATCATGAACTCGACACCGGCATACTGGTACAACTCGTGGTAATCGGTCAGGGCCAGGTTGGCCAGCCGGGCGGCTTCCGGCCAGTTTCCCTTGTAGAGGTACATCAGCGCCAGCATGCCCTGTACGCCTGTCCGGGTGGGTTTGAACTTCTCGTTGGTCGTCTCCGCCACCAGGTCCACGGCGGCGAGCAGGTCCTGCTCGACGAATTCGTAGATCCTGGCGACGCTTTCGCGCGCTTTTGCGTTGCCGATACCGTCCCCTTCGACGTACAGGGGCACCCCCAGGTCCGACGCGGCCGTGGCGGCGTCATAATGGGGCCCGTATTCGTTGACCAGCATGAAGTAGGCGTAAGCGCGGTGCGCCAACGCTTCCCCTTTCACCTGCCGGCGCCGCAGCTCGTCGCTTCCTTCGGCTTTGTCGATTCCCTCGATCACCGTGTTGCAGACATGGATCTGTTTGTAGAGCTGGTTCCAGTCCTCGTCGTTCTGGGTCTCGCTCTCGTACATATAGTCGCTGAAGCAATACCCCGTCACGCCTTGCGGGAAGATCGTAAAGCCGCGGTCGTCGCTGTACATCTGGATGTTGTCGGTCGTGTAGAACATATTGGCGGGGCCTTTGGACAACAGGTCGTAATTGTTCATCATCTCGCGAAAGTCCTCGATCGTGCCGGGGATCACCAGCCCCTTCTTCGGGATGTCGAGGAAATCGTTGCAGCCGCCGAAGGCCATCGCGGCCAACAGGACTGAGGTAAAATATAGTTTTCGCCACATAGCTTTCGTTATTTTAGAATGAAACACTTAGGCCCAACGTGTACAGCATCGACGGCTTGAAACTCAGGTCCCCCTGGCGGGGCGACACGACGTCGGGATCCAGGCCGCGGCTGTTGCGCGCCCAGACCCCCATATTGGACAGCTGGGCGAACACATTGGCGTTCGACAGGTATCCCGCGAACAGTTTGTCGGGGAAGGTGTACGAAATGTTCAGGTTGTTGAAACGCAAGAATGAGGCGCTTTGGGTCACCGCGTCGCTGTACCGGTAAAAATCGTTGCGTTCCGATTTCGCGTTCGGGTTGTCGAACACCCGCGGGACGTTGGTCTTTTTCTCGTCGCCCGGACGCTGCCAGCGCGTTGCGATGTCGTCGTAGATCCGCTGGTAACTGCCCAGGAAGGTGGACGGCATACGCATCACATGGCCCAGCTTATAGCTCAGGACCAGATTCATGGTCAGTCCCTTATAGCTCACGCTCGTGTTGAAGCCGCCGTAGACGGGGGGAGCGACCGTTCCGCTGTAGACGAGCCACTCGACGAAACCCAGATCGCTTTCATCCCAGGTGTGGATCTTCCCTTCGTGGTCTAAGATGCGGGGCTCGCCGGTCTCGCCCAGGCCCGCGTAGCGGTAGTTGTAGAGATAGTCGATCGGTTTGCCTTCCACCTCGCACCCCGGAAGCCCCGCGAGGAAGTCGTAGGGGCGCGTGCTCGGCGAATAGACCTTCGTCACCTCGTTCTTGTTGTAGGTCAGGTGCAGCGAGGCTTCCCAGAGCCACTCCTTCGTGCGGACGATGTTCCCGCCGAGGATCAGGTTGAGGCCGCGGTTGGTCATCTCGGCCGTGTTGCGGTAGATCTGCTGAAACCCGAAAGTGGGGTCGCCCGGCGCGAAGGCCAGCAGGTCGTAACTCTTTTTGTCGTAATATTCGAGCGAACCGTGGAGCCGGTTGTCGAGCAGGCTGAAGTCCACCCCGACGTTGTTCACGCGGGTCGTTTCCCATTTCAGGTCGGGGTTGGCGGGATACTCGATGTCCAGGTATTTTTCGCCCGTGACCGCGTTCAGGCTGGCGCGGGCGATGAGTTGTTTGCTCGTTTTGCGGTCGATGTTGCCGTTCTTGCCGGTGGTGATCCGCAGTTTGAGCATATCGATCACGCGCGAGGAGAAGAACTTCTCGTTGGTGATGTTCCAGGCCGCGCCGACGCTCCACAGCGGGGTCATCCGGTCGCTTACCGACGCCCCGAACAGGTTCGATTTGTCGATGCGCGCGCTTGCGGAGACCGAATAGCGCCGGGCGAACGTGTACGAACCGTTGAAATAGAACGACGCGTAGCGGTTTTCGTCGTCGCCCACGCCGGGGTAGTTGGCGGTGAAAGCGGTCTGTCCCCCGCTCCAGGTAGGCAGCGGCTGGGTACTCATGAACGGTGTGTAGGTCAGTTTGTTCTTGTCCCAGTTCATGAGCATGTTGACGTGCGAATTATTCTTGTAGGAGGAGATGTCGCATCCCAGGATCGCCGCGATGATGTGCCGGTCGGCGGGGCCGAACTTGAAGTCGGCGTTGATCTGGTTGCGGATGATGTAGTTGCGCTCTTTGTAGCCGTATTTGCGGTACATCAGCCCCCGGGGAATTCCACACACCGCTTGTCCGTCTTTGAGAACCGTGTAGAGGTTCATGGTCGAGCGGTTGTAGTAGAGGTTTTCGTTGTAGTAGTTATCCTCGTCGTAGTTGCGCATTTCGTAGTGTATGCGGGAATCCCACGTAAGCCCCTTGATGAAGCGCACGTTGAAACCGGCCTGGAAACGGGACAGGATGTCCTGCTGGTTGTTGTCGTTGTTGTCCAGGTCGCGTTTCAGGCTGCGGCGCCAATCGTAGTAGCCTTGCCCCATCATGGCTTCGTTGCGGGCGTTGGAGACGGAGATGCTGTACTCGTACACGTAATTGTTATTCTCATCGACGAAAGGCATATAGGGGAATGTCTGCAGGTAATCGTACAGGGAGATCCCGTTGCTCTTCGAGTCGGTGAAGTTCAGCACCGCCCCCACGTCGACCTGAAACCAGTTGCGGATCATGAAGGTGTTCTTCAGGTTGAACCGGGCGGTTTTGCTGTCGTTGCCCTTGATGTAGGAGTTGGCGTCCTGGTAATTTGCGGAGACGTAATAGCGGCTCGCCTTCGATCCGCCGTTGATCGAAAGGTCGTATTGCTGGGTGAATCCCGTCTGGTAGAAGAGGTCTTTCTGCGCGTCGCGGTTGTCGACCCGCAGTTTGTCGTATTCCGCTTTGGCCCGGGCGTCGTCGAACGTACCGGCTTTGTGCGCGGCATAGACCTCCCAGGCTTTCGAATAACCGTAGTTCGCGTCGGGATTCGTCGTGTTGTACCACCCTTTGGAGAGCGTTTCGAGTTGGTAATCCAGGAAGTCCGAAGCATTGGCCAGATTGAGCGAGCTGATCGACGGCATCTTCTGGATCCGGGAGGTGAACGACGCCGTGATCACCGGCCTGGCCGATTCGCTGCCCCGGGTGGTGGTGATCACGATCACGCCGTTCGACGCGCGCACCCCCCAGATCGAGGCGGCGGCCGCATCCTGCAGGATGTTGATCGACTCCACGTCGTTGGGATTGATCGTCGACATCGAGCCTTCGATCGGGAATCCGTCGACGACGATCAGCGGCGCGGCATTGGCGTTGATCGTGCTTTTACCCCGGATCGAGAGGTTGCCCCCCGCGTCGGTCAGCACGCCGGGGATCAGGCTTTGGAACTTTTCCGAGATCGACAAAGCCCCCATCTGCTTGCTCAGGTCGGTTTTGGTGACGTTGACGAACGATCCGGTCGAACGCTCCCGGTTGATCTGCTGGTAGCCGGTCACCACGACCGCCTCGACCTGCTCGGCCTGCTGCTGCATCACGATCCGCAGCGACTGCTCGCCGTTGTAGACGACATCCCGGGCCTGCATGCCGATATGCGAGAAAGCGATCACCGCCCCCTGGGGCGCATCGATCGCAAATTGCCCCAGGGCATCGGCCACGGTCGCCTTCGCCGTGCCTTTCAGCGTCACCGTCACCCCGGCCAGCGGGTTGCCTTCTTCATCCACCACCGTACCCGTCACCCGTTTGACCGGCGGCGTGTTGACCGGCGGACGGGCGACGATCACCACCGAACGGCCTTCGAACTTGAACGTATAGCCGGTATTGCGGAACACCCGGTCCAGCACCGATTCCACGGTTTCGCCGCGGGCTTCGACCGTAACGGCCGGCATTTTATCCATCTGGTCGTTGCTGTAGATGAAATTCAGGTTGGTCTGACGCCTGATCTCCGCAAAAAGGGTTTTAACGGGCGCGTCTTTGATTTGCAGCGTCACCCGTTGCCGGGTGCCGTTCTGGGCCGTCGCGGCAAGAGGAAACAGCAGCACTCCCAGTAGCAGCAACAGGGCCGGGAGTGATGCCGCCCGCGTG
The DNA here is from genome assembly GCA_031549495.1 of Rikenellaceae bacterium. GTDB lineage: Bacteria > Bacteroidota > Bacteroidia > Bacteroidales > Rikenellaceae > JAVBOW01. The sequence continues at coordinate 5,275 of JAVBPS010000016.1, forward strand.
GAACCTCTTGTTCTAAAGGTCATCTCGGGTAAAAGGTTTTTCATAGACAAAAGGATTAGTAGGGTTATAGAATGGGTTATACGAGTTTGATGAAATGGTTGCTAATAATCAGTTGCGTATAGGTGCCTCGCCATTCCGGGCAAACAGTGCGTTGGCCTGGTGTACCCCCCTTATTGTTAACGAACGAAAAGGGACTCGTTCGTTTTCCTCCTTGTCGTTCGGCATAGCCCAAACAAAAAGATGTTTGGCCTCTGCGCTCTCTGACTGCGTCGGTTACCAAAGGGGGGCAGGGGGGGAATGTGCCAGCGCAGCGGAACGGATAACGTGAGTTATACTGCCCAACACAGCATTACAAACGACAAAACATTGTTTGCCAGCGCATGAGATTCGTCGAACTCACGTTATTCGATGTAGATATCCTTTCCTTCGACCCGGAATTTGACCAGCGAGATCTGCCCGATGAGCGAGAGGATCCTTTCGACCTCCCCGTCCCGGGAAAATTGGCCTGAAAACCGCCTCTGTTTGGCCTCGTCGCTGCCGTAGTGGACGCGGATGTCATACCAGCGGCCGAGCTGGTCCATGATCTGGCCGATGGTCTGGTCGTCGAAAATGAACTCGTCATTCATCCATCCGGTGTAACTATCCGTGTCGACGGAGGCCACCGTGAACCGGCCGCTATTCATATCCAGGTCGCACATCTGGCTGGGCGTAAGCATAATTTCGCCCGACTTACCGCCGGTATGCTTTACGCCTACCTTGCCCGAGACCAGCACCGTGCGCACGATCGGGTTGATGCAGTTTACGGTGAACCGGGTGCCGTACACCCGCACCTCGGCGTCGGCCGCCGAAACGATGAACGGCCGCTCCGATCCCGTCACCTCGAAATAGGCCTCCCCGTCGAGCGTCACGCGGCGGCTGCCGCCCCGGAAAGCGTCCGGCCAGGTCAGGCGGCTCATCGCGCTCAGCCAGACCAGGGAACCGTCCGGCAAACGCACCTGGTACGTTTGCCCGCGGGACGTGGAGACCGAATGGGTTTGCACGCCGCGCGAAAAGAGCTGCGACGCCGGTCGTTCCAGGTCGCCGAACCATAGGAATAACCCCACAGCCAAAACCGCGGCAGCCGCCGAACATGCCGCAGCTATTCTGACCAGCCGGTTCGGCTTGCGTCTCTTATCGGCATGTCGGATATCGCTCATGAACGCCGCCAATTCACGCTCCATGTCCGGTTCGCTTTCCGACGGATCGAAACGCCTGAAACGGGCGTAATACTCCCTGTTTTCGGCCGATTCCGACAGCCAGTCGCCAAGCGTCCGCTCTTCCTCGGCGGACAGTTTTTCGTGCAGCGATTTTTTCACCAACGAATAATCGATCATTCTTTTGTCCATAGTTTATATGGCTTCTTTCTTAAAAGACAACTGAAATGCGAAAAAGGTTAATTTTTTTCTTTTTGTTAAAAAAGACGGCCGAAATCTTGTTTTTGTTAAAAAATTTTATATATATTTGTTAGTGAACCCATTAGCCAAACAATTGCAAGGATATCGTCATGATGAAAAATGGACAGCTCGTCGAAGGAATATCTTCAAAGATTGGCTAATCGCGACCATGAGGCTTTCGCGCAATTATTCACACAGTATTACCGCCCGTTGTATCGCTTCGCGGCCCATTACCTGCGCGATGAGGAGGTTGCGCGGGACATCGTGCACGATCTGTTTTTGTGGCTGTATGAAAATACCGGAACGATAATCGTCCGCACTTCGCTGAAAAGTTATCTGTTCGCGTGCATCCGCAACCGGTGCATCAATTTCCTGCGCTCGGTCAAGGTGCGCGACGCGTACAATCGGGGGATGTTCGAGGCGCATCTGGCATCCGGGACGGTCGAATTTATCGAATCGGCCGACCTGACCGAACAGGCCGCCGCCGTGATCGACTCCCTGCCCGAGGGGTGCCTGTCGGTTTTCCGGCTGCGGGTATTCGAGGGATATAAGTTTTCCGAGATCGCCCGGGAGCTGAGCATCTCGGAGAACAATGCGAAGGTGCAGATGCATAACGCCGTGAGGATCCTGCGACAACGCTTCAAAGTGAGCGAATAGAAGTCATGGCTCCCGGTCCTGTATCTGGGAGAGCAATCCTTCTTCCGTCAATATTTTTTCCAATGCCCGAAATCTGACCAGGGAGTTCCGGATCTCTTTTTTCCTTTGTTCTTCCGAAAGGACTGAAGATTCCGCACTGCAACAACCGGTATGGGCATATGTCCGGATTGGATCCGAGCTGTTTTCGATGTCTTTTATGGTCATCCGTATTTCATCCCCGGTTTCCAGCTCTTCCGTAGCCCAATCGTGGTGCATGTTGCCATCGAAACCACTGCATTTAATTTCGAAATCATCATACCGCTGGGTCACAAATACCGTAATCACCGGCGGTAAAGCCATTTTAAAGGTTTTTCCGTGAAATTCCACTTCCAGCCCGATCATAGCGCCCCTTCCCTGGTTAGCCATTCCTTCATCATTTTATAATGTTGCATCATGACCTCGCGATCCATCGGAGTAATCACGCACTCCGAATTTTCGGCGATATCCTTTACTCTGATCGTGATCTGCCGGCCCTTGGCGAGTTTGCGTAAGTCTATCCAGCGGCATTCATTATGGGTCTGGTAATCAGCCCCGTAGAAGTCAAGGCGCACTTCATCGCGTACAACGGTTAAGGTAATTAATATGATCCCAAACGACACCGAGCCGCAGAGCGTCTCATCTCCAATGCTTACCTCGAATCCTTTCATAATTCGCGTTATTCGACCTCGATTTCAAACAGATACACCTCCACTCCTTTCAGCCCGGCTATTTGGGCATGATGGATGGGCATCCAGGTATACGTTTTGCGCCCCTGGTAGGTCACTTCGACCAGGTAGTTGTAGACGTTGTTATTCGGATCCTGCGACCCTTTGGCGATGAACGGGTTTTGCGGGAAATTGAAGAACCCGGTCACGCTGGGGGAGCCCTCGTACAAAGGAGTCTCCGTCACCCGGTAGCTGTACGGATAGACGGGATAGAAGCGCAGCAGGCAATCCGTGACCGTCGCACCCTGCTTATCGACCACCTTCACCTTGTAGCCGTCCGGCAAAAAGACATAATGGTGTATGCCGATCCTCCGGTCGGCCGAGGCGTTGATCATCAGTTTGGTGTGTTCCTGCCAGATGGTCTCGCTGTACGGATAGGTCATCATGCCGCGTCCCGCCAGGTAAAGCTGCCCGTTTACGGGGTTGTTGGCCGACTCGGTGACCTGCAGGCCATACAGGTCGATCGCGCCGCGCGAATGGGCCAGTTCGTGCACCAGCGCGTCGATGGCATACCCCTCGAAAAGACCGAAGTAGTCGTGGCCGACCGTGATGCGGGGAGCGGGCAGCCACCCGCCCGAAACATCGCCCGGTTTCGGATAGGCGTTGACGACCAGGCGCAGGTCGAACGACATGTCCTGCTCGGCGCTGGTGTCGTACATGTAGGTTTTGGACATGCCCTCGAATTCCACCATTTCGGTCATGAAAAAATGGAGCTGGTTGTTCCCTGCGTCGTTTATTCCGGGGACCTGGAAACACCGGCTGGCGTCCGCAAGCATTTTATCCACTTTTTTCATGAACTCGATCCGGCCGCCGAAGACCCTTACGGTCTCCTTTTCCGCCATCACCTTGCACCTGAATTTCCATCCGGGCAGTTTGTCGAAGGCGTTTTTGCGCAGGATGTAATCGTCCTGCGGAATGACCTCGGGCACATTGTTCTTCTCGCTGCCCGAGCAGGAGGCTATGGCGCCATAGCCGATGATGAGCAGCAATAAGATGTATCTTCCGAATAGGCTTTTCATACTGGATTATGTTTAGAGGTTATTTTGATTTTCTAATTGTCGGTTCAAACCCTGCACTTTAATTTCTGTAAATCTTTTGTCATCCCGAGCGTTAGCGAAGGATCTCAGGCAGCATCTTTTTGAGATCCTTCGCTAACGCTCAGGATGACAAAACGAATTTCATTCGTTCAGGACGACCTCTTAAAATGTCGCCGACACCGGTTCAAACGCATAGTCTCCTTCGATCAGGCCATGATACTGATAGTAACGATCGGCGTATTCTTCCCCCAGGTCGATGGTTGCCTGGAACGGATGATTGATATTCCGGTACACGGTTTGGTGGGTGAACGGCTGCGGGGTAGAGTCGACGTACGCGTCCGACAGGCTGCTGTTCCATTCGCCTTTGACGATCGTGGCGCCGTCGAACACCCGCTCCGTCATCTGGCCCTCCTTGTTCCGATACCGGAAAATGATCTCGGCGCCGGGCAACGGATCGGAGTCCCACATGAACCAGGCGCTGCCGCCGAAATTCTGCGAATTGATGACCTGGGCCTTCTTCAGCAGGGAGGCCAGATTATCATATTCCAGATAGTAAGCCGAAGTTTCGAGCAACGCCTTGTGTCCGTCCAGAGTGCTCTGCGACACCACGTTGCTGGTCACTTCATACGGGATGGAACGATTGCCGTAGGCATCGAAGGTGGAGATCTCGTAGGTGTAGTTCCCCTCTTCCAGATCGGGGATCGTGATCCGGTAAGCCCCGTCGGTGTATTGCTCCGGAAAATCGAACGAAAGGGAGTTTTGCCCCAGGTTCCAGGTGATCAATCCCTGGGCGACCCGCTGGCGCGGATAATAGATCGTCAGGGCTTGCGAGCCGACCCCGACCAGCACTTTCACAGAGTCCACTTTGGCGGCGTAGACGATCTCCCCCCGGTCCAGATAGGGCTGGTGGAGGTCATTCATGCCGTCGCATCCGCACAATCCCGCCGCCGCGGAGACGATGAGCGCGATGAATATATTTTTTGTTTTCATACATGGAATGATTTAGGTGTCGATTACGGTTGCCCCCAGAACAGGATCTCGAGCAGGTTGATGAACGTATTATCCTGACCCCAGTTTTCCGTAAACTCGAACCGGTAATACTTGTAGGGGGCCACTCTGTCCGCATCCATTTCAAAGTCTTCGCCGTTTATGGCCACATAGGCGTCCTCGTCCGAGTATTGCCCCGAAGGATATCCCGACGGCTTGACCGAGGTAAACGTCTTCAGCGCCGTCCATCCGTCGTAGCTGCCGTCCGGATTGGGGCTGTTGCTGCCCCAGAGCGTGAATTTCTTGGGATTGCCGGCCTCCCACATTCCCCCGCCCTGGTGCCGTTGTATGATCCGCGTGCGGCTCAGGGTCACCGCCGTGTTGAATTCGATGGTGCAGCGGGCAGGCCATACCCCGCCCTCCACGGTGGGTCGGGAGAACCATCCCCAGGGCTGCGTCAAATCGCCGTCGAGCGCATAGCCCAGGGCCCATCCGAAACTGATCTCGCTGTCGCCCGTCATTTTGAATTCCTTGTACGTGCCGGGCGTGAGCTGCACTTCGTAGCGGGGGGTGAGGGTCTCCACCAACATCTCGGTCGAGTTTTCCCACCGGTCGCGGATGAAGACCGCGAACTCGATCTGCTCGGGCGGCATGCCCCGGACGGGCTGGCGGCCCCTGCGGGCATTCGTATAGTAGGTATTCACCTCTTCGTAACTTCCCAGGCCCGTCTTTCGAAGCAGGGTTATGACCACGTCGCTCTGCGTTTGGTTGTCCCACATCATGACGATCCCCCCGAACGCTTCGATCAGGTCCATGGAATCCAGGATGTCGTAAATGGCCGACCGTTTCGGGGTGATGGTGATGGGCACGGGAGCGGACTCGTTCTTACTCCGGTCGCCCGTCACCAACTCCACCGTCCGGGGGAGTTCGTCGGCGAATCCCCGGACCCGCAGGGTGTCCTCGTACATGGACACGCGCACGCTCATTTGCTTGCCGTTGCTCAACGTGTAATTGGCCTTCACATAGAGCAGGTCGTTGTCGTCGGGCAGGGTATAGGTGATATCGGCCCCTCCCGGCACATTTTTGAATTGCACATCCCTAACGCCGCCGGGAGCGACGCCGTCCGTCGGTGTCGATCCGATCTCCGGCTCGGCGCAGGCCCAGGCCGACAGCAGGGCTGTGATGATGCAGATATACTTTTTCATATGCTTTGTTTTTATCGGGTTACCAACCAAAATTCTGACGCAGTTTCGGGTTGATGGAGAGCTGGTTCTGGCTGATGGGCCACAAATAGTCCCGCTGGGAGAATTTGTTGAAGGCGGTCGCCAGCACCGTTTTCGTATAATAGGCGTCGGGCGCCTTGCCGTTCACATTCCACGTCTCCACTTTCCCGTTCCAATACCGGGTACCCTCCATCCACCGGCGGATATCCCACATGTTCTGCCCTTCCATGGCCAGCTCGATCATCCGTTCGCGACGGATGATCTCGCGCATGCCCTCCTGGCTCTGCGGCTTGGCCGGATTGATCGAATATTGCCGCCACGCCTCTTCCACCGATTTCAGTCCGGCCTTGGCCCGGACGGCGTTGATGAGCGCGTGCACCTGCGGGGTAGGGCCGTCGACCTCGTTCATCGCCTCGGCGTAGAGCAGGTAGAGGTCCGAAAGCCGGATGATGGGGAACGGAGCCGGCTCGGCAGTAAAGCTGTTCGTGTTGAACGTCGTCGCGGGCGCGATGAGTTTCTTGGCGTAATAGCCGGTCACCGAATAGAGCGTGTTCCAGGTCTGGCCCTGCAATTGCGAGAATTTGGCGGCCATTTTATGGAGCTCTTCGTATTTGGAGATATCCGTTTTCCCGTTACCCCACCACAGGGCGCCGTCGAATCCCAGCGAAGCGTAGAAGCGCGGCTCGCGGTTGAAATGGACCTGCGCGGTGATAAACGGGTTTCCTGTACCGGGGTCCATGGTGGTGGCCACCTTCCACATCTCCTCCGGCCGGGCTGCCCGGAGCTCATGGCGGCGGGCGTAATCGAATGTTTTATCCTCCTCCATCGGCACGCCGTTCTCCGTGTAGTAGAGGCCGGCCACGAAATGGGTGGGGGCCAGCGATCCGCCCCGGACCCAATCATTGACCATGGCGTCCGCCGTCAGGCGGGGCATGGCGTCGGCTTGCAGGTAGTACGTGCCCGTTTTGGTGTATCCCCATACGGTTTCCCGGTTCCACCGGTCCCAGATCTTATTGCGGATCTCCAACTGCAGGGTGAGCTCCGGGTTGAGGATGAACGAGTGGGTGCCCAGCGTGTAGAGCGCGTTCCCGGCGCTTTCGGCTACGGATATGGCCTCCTCGCAGGCCAGTACGGCCCTTTCCCATTTGGCCATGTCTTTGCCGGCCGCAGGGAACAGCCTGACGCCCCGGTTATCCGTTATGCCGGCATAGTTCGGGTTGCCATTGAACAGGGGCGATGCGACCATGACCAGCATTTTGGCTTTTACGGCCTTTGCGATCGGCTTGGTGGCGCGGCCCATCTCTTCGGTTTGATTCTCGATCCGCAGGGGCAGGTCCAGGGTCGCCTCGTCCAGCAGGTCGGCCACATACCGCACGCACTCGTCCAACGGCGAGCGGTACTCCCGGATCTGGTCGGGCGAGGCGTCGATCGTGTGGTTCTGATCGCGGATCACCACGGGGCCGTACATGCGCATCAGGTAATAATGGTAATACGCCTTGAGGAATTTCACCTCGGCGATCCACCGGGTCTTTTCGATGACGCCCAGGTCGAACGGCTCGTCGATCCTTTCCAGGAAGGTGTTGCATGCCGTGATCCCCTGATACGGCGAGGCGAATTCCCAGCTGTTGGTAATGGGTCCGCTGGTGTTTTGCCCGCCGGTGATCAGCCCCAGGTTGTACAGGTTGATGGCGCCGTGGCCGGTGGTGTAGGAGAGGAATTCGCCCGACCCCATGACGGCCGGATCACCCCCCGGATCCATGTAAGGCGGCAGGAAACTGTAGCAGGTGTAAAGGTATTTTTCCGCCTGCGCCCGATCTTCGAAAGCGTGGCCGATGGTCGGGATGTCGTCGGGAACGACATCCAGATATTCGCATGAATGGGTCCCTGCCGCGAGGAAGGCCGCCAGGAATGCGAGTTTAAACCGGTAATATTTTTTCATAGCGGTGTAGTGTTAGCGTTAGAAATTCACTTGCAGTCCGGCGTTGAATACCCGTTGGATGGGGTACCCGAGCCCGTTCCCTTTCATTTCCGGGTCCCAGAGCTTGAACTTGCTCCAGCAGAGCAGGTTGCTGCCGCTCACGTAGAGGCGTAACATGCTGATGCCGTGTTTCTTCATCCAGACGGGCGAGAAGGTGTAGCCCACTTCCGCCGACTTCAGCCTCAGGAAAGAGCCGTCGCGCATGAACCACGTATTGCGCTGTATGTTGTTATTGCTCATCTTTTCGGACAGGCGGGGCCAGAAAGCGCGGATGTCCCGGTTGTCTTCCGTCCAGACGTTGTTGGCGATCTCGGCCAGCAGGGCGCGTTGCCCGTTCACGAAGGGAGAAACGGCGGACGGGTCGATCCAGAAGGAAGAGCGGGCGGAACCCTGGAAGAAGCACGATATGTCGAAATTTTTGTGTCCGAACGAGAGTCCGAAGCCATAGATGATCTCCGGCGTGTAGGGATACCCGATGGGCACCATGTCCAGGGTGTTGATCTGCCCGTCGCCGTTGATGTCCTTGTATTTGATGTCCCCTGCGGCCGTTTTGATGTCTCCGCCGAAATTCTGGACGGGCGAGTTGTACACCTCCCTTTCATCCACGAAGAGGCGTTCGGCGATATAGCCGTATTCCTGTCCGATGGGCAGCCCCACGTGCGAGCGCCAGGGAGTCGCCGAGTAATCGGGTTCCTCATATACTTTGTATTCGCTGGTGGAGTATATGAAGTTCCCCGTGGCGGTCAGCCACGTTTTCGGGGTAAAATAGTGGTTGTAATTGAGCGACGTTTCGAACCCGTGTCCCCGCGCTTCGCCCACATTGGCGCTCACCGCCGCTTCGAATCCGGCCGTGGATGGGATATACGCCCTGTTCATCAGGATGTTTTCGCGCCTTTCGGTGAAATAGTCGAATTGCAGCGCCAACTTTTCAAACAGGGTTATTTCCGCCCCCAGGTTCATTTTGTAGGATATTTCCCAGGTGATCTTATCGTTGGCGTACCGGGAGATGGAGACGCCGGGCTTGTAGGTATTGACCATAGTGCCGAAGTTGATGCCCCGTCCCCCGTCATTGAGGTTGACGTTGGAGATGTAGAAGAACCGGCCGTCGCCGATGGCGTCGTTACCGACCAGCCCGTAGGTGGCTTTGAGTTTCAGCAGGGAGACGACTTTCTTCCATGACCCGGGATAGAATTTCTCGTTCGAAAGGATGTATCCCACGCCGGCCGAGGGAAAGAATCCCCAGCGGTGCTTGCTGTCGAACCGTTCGGAGCCGTTATACCCGAAGTTCATCTCCAGGAAGTAACGGCTGTCGTAAGCGTACGTGAAACGTCCGGCCAGCCCCATGTTGCGATAAGGGAGGGAATTCTGCAGGCTGCCGGCATTCCCGGCCAGCCTTTGCTGCATGGTGAATACCAGCAGGCCGGTCGTATGGTGTTTGGCGGCGAATGTGCGGCTGTAATCCATCGCCCCTTCCATGTAGAGCGAAGAGCTCACGTCTTTGGCCCCTTCGGAATAGGTGAGCGCGTTGCTGCCCTCGTTCAGGGGGCGGACGGTATACCGTTTCGTATCCCGGTCATACGTGCCCAGCGTATAGAAATAAGGATCGATCTGCCTGCGCACATCGAAATACGAATAGCGCTCGGTGTTCAACAGCGCCCTGACGGAGAGTCCTTCGGTAAGGAATTTCAGATCCTGCCGCAGTTCCACCTGTGCCAGTACGGTCGACATGGAGTAGGCCTTGTACCCTTTGGCGGTTTCGGCATACGGGTTTACATACGAGTGGTCGGAATTGTTGCCGAACATGGTGTGTTTGCGTGGCTGGAGGAATTGGTCGGGCGTGAACACCGCGGGAAAAGCCACGGGATTGGCGTTCATGACCGTGTTGTACAGGGCGGTGCCTCCGTCCAGGGGGCCGTTGTAGTCGTCGAACGCCGCGTGCAGGCGCACGGCCGCCTTGGTGGTCCGGGTGATGTTCACGTTGAAATTCGTACGCAACGAATAGCGGTTCAGGTTGATGTTGTTCTCGTAGGTGTTGTTCGGATCGTTTTTGAGCACGCCGCTGTCGTTGGTATACGAGCCGGAGATGTAATAGTTCGCGATCTCCCCCCCGCCGCTCAGGTTGAAGTTGATCCGGTTGTTGACCGCCATTTTTTTGAACAGCATATCGTACCAGTCGTTGGCCGGATAGACGTTCGTGTTGCTGCCCGGTTGGAGCGTGTTGGCTATTTTCTCCTGCGAGTAGGGTAGCGTTGCGATCGGGTTGCGGGTACGGACCGCTTCGTTGTGCAGCTTCATGTAGGTGACCGGGTCGGCCAGGGAGATGTTTTGCGTGGGTTCGCTCAGCGAACATTCGTACCTTATGTTCAGTTTGGCTTTCCCCTCTTTCCCTTCCTTGGTGGTGATCAGGATCACGCCGTTGGCTCCCCGGGCCCCGTAGAGGGCGGCGGCGGTGGCGTCCTTCATGACCGAGAAACTGGCGATGTCGTCCGGCGTGAGGCGCGCCAGGTCGGTGGAAGATACTTCGATGTTGTCGATCAGGATCAGGGGGGATATCTTGGCGGTGGGGCCGAAAGAAGAGATCCCCCGCACGAAGAACTGGGCATTGTCCGCGCCCGGTTCCCCGCTGGTCTGGTAGGAGATGATTCCCGCAACACGTCCGGCCAATGCGGTGGTCAGGTTGCTGGAGGGTACTTTCAGCTCTTTAGGCGATACGGTAGTGATGGAGCCGATAACGCTTTCCTTCTTTTGCTTGGCGAATGCCACGACGACCACTTCGTCCAGTTCGTCGGCCTTCGCCTTCATCTGCACGTTGACCACCGTCTGTGCGCCGACCGTCACCTCGACCGGATCATAGCCCAGGAAGCTGAAGACCAGAATGTCGCTGGGCGCTGCTTCGATGACGTATTTTCCGCCGGCATCGGTGAGCGCACCCCCGGTCTGCCCCTTGATGACGACGTTCACGCCGGGCATTCCCCCGTTCTGCTCGTCGGTCACCGTTCCGGATACCCGCTGCACCTGCCCGAAAACCGGCACGCTGCACAGGCAGGCCAGCAGGCAGAGCAATAAGTTCCTTACCCGTTTTTCCGTTGTTAATTTTTTCATATTATTATCGTATTAGGTCAGTTCTGTTTGTCATGCTTATTCCCGGGTGACCGGAAAGGCCGCGATCCGTAAAGTCGTACACCCGTACGGGATCAATTCGATCGGCTCCTGCTCACCGGTGTCCGCCTGGTATTGGACGCTGTACGGGATAGGCCCGGTGGAGCCGTTGTATGCTTTCCACGAGGGGATCCGCCGGCCGCTCGCCCGGATCCGGACCGGGACCCGCTCCGGATTCCAGAAATAACCGTCGCTCACCGGGCTTTTCTCTACCCGGAAATAGAGCGGAATGGAATCCTGCCGCAGGTGGTTTTCCACCAGGCAATAGTTCCACGGCGAATCCGATGTGACCTGGTAGTACCGCTCGCCGTACTTGCCTTTGTATAGGGGGGGGAGGTTTTTTTCTTCCCATTTTTCATCCATTTTCAGCGCATAGATAAGCGCTCCCCGCTCGACGACGGCCGAACGGGCGTACCACCGGCTTACCTCGACCTGCGCGGGGAACTCCAGGGTCAGCCGGTCGCCTTTCCGCCACGTCCGCTCCAGGCGCACGATGCCGTTCGCGTCCTTCGTCCATTTCACCGGCGCACCGTTTATTTGAAGGACGGGGTGCTCGCACCAGGCGGGGATCCGCAGGTGGAAAGGGAAGAAGGCCGCCTGGGTTTTTCGGGAATCGAAATCGACGGTGAATTCGATCCGCTCCCCGGCCGGGTAATTGGTTTTTTCGGTGATCCGCAGCCGGTCGCCGTTGGCCAGGGGCAACTCCACCGACGAGGGGCCGTACACCAGGGCGGCCACGCCGTTGTCGGCGGAGGCGTACCAGAGGTGCCGCACCAGCTTGGGCCATCCCTGGTGCATGTTGGAGGTGCAGCAGGGGTATCCCGTGAGCAGCCCCATCACCTGATCGGTGCCGTTGTAGCAGGTCACGAAATCCCGGTCCTGATGGGTCAGCATGATCTGGTTGCACTGCTGGTAGTACTGGCGGGCGTCGAAATCGTCCGTGACCTGGGTGGGCAGTGCGTTGTAGGCGATCCGTTCCAGCAGGTCGGCCCAGCGGCCCTCGCCGGTGATCTCGAGGATCTTTTCGAGCGAGAACATCATCTCGACGGCCGTGCAAAGCTCCGAGCCCTGCGTCGGATCGCCGAAACGCAGCAGCTCGTCCCCGGCCCACAGGCCCGTGGGAAGCATAATGGTGTGCCGCATATCCTCCATCGCCTTTTTCAGGGCCCGGATATGCCGCCGATCGCCGCTTTGCTGGTAGTAGACGGCGGGTTCTTTGAATCCCTGCGCCAGGTTGACGCAATGCATGCTGAAAGGGGTGCGCAGCAGGTCGCCTTCTTCAAAGACCTTCGTCCAGTCATAGGTCTGCCGATGGATCAGTTCGGCCAGTTCCAGCAGGAAGCGGTCGCCCGTCTGGTTATACAGCCAATAGACCACCATCAGGTTGTCGCCTCCGCGCTGCTCGCCCCAGAAGGTCCAGTGGTTCAGCGGCTTTTTCGGAAGCTCGGCCAGTTGATATCGGAAGTAACCGGTCAGGAAAGGAACCACGCGCGCGTCGCGCGTGGCGCAGTAATATTGCTGCAGGATCTTGAGCACCACGATCTTCGGCCACCAGTCCCCCGCGTTGTTCCGCTGCAAGCCGGGCTCGGGATCGCGGTCCGTGTCGGGGCCGAAATAGCCGTCGGGTTTCTGCGAAGCCAGGATCCACTCGATCCAGGGCTGCACCTTGGCTTTGAGCTCTTCGTCGTCCAATATATAGGCCAGGGGCAACAGGCCGTCGATCCAGTAGGGCCCTCGCTCCCAGACGTCGCCGTCGCCCCCGAGCCAACCGTTGCGTGCGCCCATGACCGCGGGGTAGCGTTCGTCGAGATGTCCGGTCGCGCCGTCCTTCATCCGCACCAGTTGATCCCTGAGCCACCCTTGAGCCTTTACCGCCCCTACGGGCAGGGCCATATAGGGCTTCGCAACCAGGGGCGCCCGGTTGTTCTGGACGGGAACGGGAAGGGTGGGGGAGGCGTTCGCCAGAGTCCGGACTCCGCCGGAGAGAAGCAACGCGATGGAGAGCCAACAAAAGAGCGGATTTCCCATAATTTTTCAGATAGAGTTTCGGCTTAAACGCTACTGCCAAGTTATCGGCGGTAAAAATCCTTTCAAAACAAAAGCAGAAATTTGCTAATTTTTGAAAGGATATTCACAGTTTGCGAAAAGCGGAAAATCGATCTGGTAATTATCTGTCGGCGGGAAGGCTATTTTTTGTTAGTTTTTTGGTACTGCCTGGGGGTGACGCCGAACTGGAAAAGGAAGCATTTGGTGAAGTAGGAGGGGCTGGTGAAGCCCGTTTGTTCGGCCACTTCATTGATCCGGCAATGCGGCTGCTGCAACAGCGAGGCGGCCTGTTTGAGCCGGTAAAGTTTTACATAGTCGTTGGGCGTGAGGTTGAGCAGGCCTTTTATCTTGCGGTGCATCGAGGAGCGGCTCAGGTTGACCGCCGAGGCCAGGCTGTCGATGCCGAACTGCGGGTTCTTCAGATTCGCCTCGATCACCGCGTCTATTCGCCGGATGAAGTCACGGTCCGTCGCCGAGAGCTCCAGCTCTTCCTTGTCGGCGAACGGCTGGCGGGCGAACTGTTCTTTCAACCGGGTCCTGCGGCTGAGCAGGTTGTGGATCTGCACGAGCAGGTGCTCGTAGGAGAACGGTTTTTCCACATAGGCGTCCGTCCAGTTTTCCAGACCCTCCATTTTGGATGAATAGTCCGTCTTGGCCGTCAGCAGCATGAACGGGATATGGCTGTGCGCCACATCCTGCCGGACGGTTTTCAGCAATTCGATGCCGTTCATTTCGGGCATCATGATGTCGGAGATGATCAGGTCGACCTTCAGGTGCATGTTGAGCAGGTCGATCGCCTGAAGCCCGTTGGCCGCCGTGAGGATGCGGTAATGATAACCCAGGCAGTCCTTCAGGAAGCTCAGCATCTCTTCGTTGTCCTCCACCAGCAGGATGCAGTCTTCTTCCTCGTTATCCTGAAGAGCCGTTGCGCCGGTCTCGGGCGCATGTTGTATGTCGGGAGCCGGCGGAGCGTGCTGCTGCAAGGGCAGGATCACCTGGAACACGTTCAGATCGCCCGAGGGCACGAATACCAGGCGGCCGCCGTGCAACTCGGCCAACGAACGGGCCAGCGTGAGCCCCAGCCCGCTGCGCGAGAGGCCTTTCTTGTAGGTGGCCAGTTTCATGAACGGTTCGAATATTTTATCCTGCATGTCGGCCGGGATCAGCTCGCCGTCGTTTTTGATCTGCACCTGCAACATCTCGTCGTATGTGTCGAGGGATACTTCGATGAACGAGTCCCCGTATTTCACGGCGTTGTTGAACAGGTTGCTGATGATCTTGGTGAACATTTCGATGTCGACGGTGGCCATGACGGGCGCTTCGGGCAGCTTCGCGTGCAGTTCGATGTGCTTGATGCGCAGGGTGTCCTGGAAGCGTTGCAGGATGTCGCCCAGCAGCAGGTTGATGTTGGCTTGTTCGTAGCGGGGTTTGAGGCTGCTGCTCTCGGCCTTGCGGAAATCGAGGAATTGCTCCGTCAGGGTGATCAGGCGGTTGGTGTTCTTGTCGATCGTTTCCAGGATCTTCTGGACGTGCGGCTCGAACTTCTCCCGCTTCAAGATGTATTCCAGGGGGACCTTGATCAGCGATAGGGGCGTTCGTATCTCATGGGTGATGTTGGTGAAGAAGAGGGTTTTGAATTGCTGCGTCTCCAGCCCTTTTTCATATTCCAGGCGGCGGATGAACAGCTGCCTTTTCCGTTTGATATTGTTCGTGATCAGATAAGCGCTTCCGGAAACGGCCATCAGCAGGCACAACGCGTAGGCGGCGTAAGCCCAGGCGGATCTCCACCACGGGGGAGAGACGGAGAGCCGGAAAAGCTCCCTGATGTTTTCCCGGTCGGGGACGAACCTCAGTTGCAGCGTGTAATCGCCCGGCGGGATATTGCGGAAGGATGCCTGGCCGTTTTCCGCTACCGGATCCCACTCCTTCTCGTAACCGTCCAGCCGCAGCTCGTATTGGTCGGGCCACGGCTCGGAGAAGGAGAGGATGGAGAGCTGGAAGTTGACCGAGTTGGCATGATAAGGCAGCTTCAACGCCCGGGTCATCATCGGGGATTGTTCGAGGAACCTGCCCGCAGGCCTCTGCGGCTCATTGTTGACGAAGATTTCGGTGATGTACACCGGAGGCTCCTGCGTGCGCTCCGGAAGGGCGTCGGGATTGATCACCACCAGTCCGGACACCGTCCCGAAATAGAGCCTGCCGTCCTCCGCCCTGTACGACGAATTGAAATTGAACTGGTTGGTCGGAAGTCCGTTCCGGGTGGTAAAGACGATGAACGTCTGCTCGTCGGGGGCGTAGCGGACCAGCCCCCGGTTCGTTCCGAACCAGATATACCCCGCGTTGTCTTCCACCGGCCGGTGTACGACATTATTGGGCAGGCCGGATTGTTCGGACAGGTGGATGATCTGCCCGGTGGCGGGATCGAAGCAGAAAAGGCCGTCGCCCATCGTGCTCAGCCAGATTCGTTTGCGGCTGTCTTCGTATAGCGAAAGGCCGGTTTTCACGGCGACCCCGGTTTTTTTCCGGATCACGTCCGTAAAATCCTGCACCCCCCCGCCCGGTCGTAAACATAAGAATCCGCGGGAGACCGATGCGATCCAGAGATTATTCCCGCAGTCGACCATGAGCTGGTGGGCGAAGATATTTTCCAATCCGGCAACGGCGGCGAAACGTTTCTCACCGGGCAGGAAGCGGTAGATCCCGCGATCGGTGCCGATCCAGAGGGAATCGCTCCGGTCGCGGCAGATGGAGTAAATGGAGCCGGGCGCATGAGGCTGGCCGGAGGGCGCCGCGTAATGGCTTACCTGCCGCGTGCGCAGGTCGATCCGGTCCAGGCCGATGGAATAGACCCCGGCGTACAGGTCATGGCCCATGAGCGCCAGCCCGTGGATATTGGTGTATCTGAGGCCCTGCTGCGTGCCGTAATGCCGGATCTGGCCGGTAGCGGTGTTCAGGTAGTTCAGCCCGGCGTCCTCGGTGCCGATCCAGAGATTCCCGGCCCCGTCGCCGATGATCTCCCGGACCACGTTGCCCGAGATCGAGTTGCGGTTCGCCAGCGGATAATAGGCCGCCATGAATTGCTGCATCTGCGTGGAGAGGTAGTGCACCCCGGCGAAATAGGTCCCGATCCAGATCCCGTCGTTGCTGTCGCGGTAAAGCGCGTAGATGGAGTTGTCGGAGAGCGAATGGGGATCGAAGGGGTCTTTCTTGATGTTGACCGTCTTCTTTTCGATGTCGTCGTGGATGTACAGGCCGTTTTCCGTTCCGACATAGACGGTGTTGTCGGCCACCACCAGGTCATGGATCTGGCAGGGGGTATTGCGCTGCAGCTCGATCGGCGTACAGGCTTTGGTCTGGATGTCGAAACGGATCAGCTGGGAGAATTTCATCCCGAGGTAGAGCGCCTTGTCGTTTCCCCCGATGGCCAGGATGCCGTCGTTGCGGCTGGCCGGCGTGGGGATCCGGTGTTCCCGCAGCTTGCCGCTTTGCGTTTCGAACTGGTAGAGGCGGCCCCGGTCCGCGCCGATCCATACCCGCTCCCTGGAGTCGGCGAACAGGGTGCCCAGCTCGATCTTTTCATTCTCCGGGGTGCCGAGCGGCGAGAAATCGAAACGGATCAACTCCTGCGTATCCGGTTTCCACTGGTAAAGCAGGTTGCCGGCGCAAAGGACATAGAGCCATCCGTTTGTGGCCGTCCGGATGGACTTGATCCGTTCGGTTATCGTCCGCCGGTCCAGGGTGGCGAAATCGAAACTGCGCAACGAATCCAGCGTATAGTCGTAGCGGTACAGCCCGTGGGAGGCACCCACATAGACCTCTCCGTTGCTGCCGGCAGCCAGGGCGGTGTATACGCCTATGTTGCTGCCGTCCCGGTGCGTGGTCCGGTATACTTTACAATGATTGCCGTCATAGCGGTTCAGCCCGTCGCGCGTGGCAATCCATATGAATCCGTTCCTGTCCTGGGCGATATCCAGTATGCTGTTGTGCGACAACCCGTCGTCGGCGGATAGATGACTGAAACGGAACTGTTGGGCAAAGCCGGCATGCGCATACAGGCAAAGCCCCGCCAGCAGGAGCTTGGCCAATGGATTTGCCCAGGAGCGGAGATGAGCCGGGAAACGCATAATTGCAGTATTTGTATTCTTGGTTCCTTACTCGTCGTTTGG
The DNA here is from genome assembly GCA_031549495.1 of Rikenellaceae bacterium. Classification (GTDB taxonomy): domain Bacteria; phylum Bacteroidota; class Bacteroidia; order Bacteroidales; family Rikenellaceae; genus JAVBOW01. The sequence continues at coordinate 22,704 of JAVBPS010000016.1, forward strand.
AATTAACTTACTGATTATGAGTATGTGTTGTGGTTTAGACGTGCTTAAAGATAGTATATTTATACTATTTTCAGCGCATTTGAGAGCGGGAAATGCGCATGCCGGGAGAAGATTTTCTATATTTTTCTGCAATACAGCACGGTAGATATCCATGCGTTCGGCAAGCCCCTGGCTGCCCGTATGGAGCATGAAATTTTACTGCCGGGGGTTGCATTCGGTTAAAAGGATTTCTGCTTGTTTCGCTGTTTGCCCCGGAATCCCCGTGCTTGTGTGCAAATTGTGCGTGCAATCTTGCCCTATTCCCATCGCGTGACGATAGCCGCAGGGCGGTTGTGCTGAAACGGGGTGTTTACACCAGTTTCTGCTCGATCGCTTTGCGTACCAGGGAGGCGTCACTCGTTTCCATAGGTCACTTGTTTTAGGGAGTGTCAGCACGCTTTGAATACGTGAAAATAAACGTTGGTTTTATTTGGGCACCCGCGAGGGGTGCCCCTACGGGCTCGGCCGTTCTGTTTGAGATGTCTCGACTGGCCGCTCGACATGACGTCGGATAGCTCCCGGATGGGGAAATGCCACATTCCGATCGCCGCTCTATCCCTTCCGGGCGTATTTATGACACTTGCTGAAAATGCCGCCGCATGGCAAATCCTTTGATAAACCCCGTTTGAACGCGTTTTTGACCCCATTAACCGGGTGCAGGCTGCGTGGTCTCTTCCTGTCTGAAACGGAAAACTGCGGGCTGCACCATAAAACCATCCGTATTATGCCATTGCACCAGATCAAGAAAAACGCCGACGGGGCGTTGCCCGATTCCTATTCGCTGCCCGTCGCCGAAACCACCATCCCGAAGTACGGGATGCCCGAGGGTGTCAACGATGCGGCCACCGTGGCCGGGTTGATCCTCGACGAACTGCTGCTGGACGGCAACGCCAAGCAGAACCTGGCCACCTTCTGCCAGACCTACGCCGACGAGCCTACGCGCGCCATCATGGACGCCTGCATCAACAAGAACAGGATCGACAAGGACGAGTACCCGCAGACGGCCGAGATCGAGAGCCGCTGCGTGCACATCCTGGCCGACCTGTGGCATTCGCCCGAGGGCGAAACAACCATCGGCTGCTCGACCACCGGCTCCTCGGAGGCGTGCATGCTGGGTGGGCTGGCCCTCAAATGGCGCTGGCGGGAGCGGATGAAAGCCGCCGGAAAACCGACGGACAAACCCAACATCGTCACCGGCCCCGTGCAGGTATGCTGGGAAAAGTTCGCCCGTTACTTCGACGTCGAGCTGCGCCAGGTACCGATGGAGCACGGCCGCCTGCTGATGACCCCCGAAGAGATGCTCAAACGGGTGGACGAAAACACGATCGGCGTGGTCCCCACGTTCGGGGTCACCTTCACGCTCGATTACGAGGATGTGAAAGGCCTGAGCGACGCACTCGACCGGCTGCAAAAAGAAAAGGGCCTCGACATCCCGATCCACGTCGACGCGGCTTCGGGCGGTTTTATCGCCCCGTTCCTGCAACCGCATATCAAATGGGATTTCCGCCTGCCGCGCGTGAAGTCGATCAACGCCTCGGGGCACAAATTCGGCCTCTCGCCGCTGGGCGTGGGCTGGGTCGTGTGGCGCACGAAAGAAGACCTGCCCGAGGAGCTGATCTTCCGCGTGAATTACCTGGGCGGCGACATGCCGACCTTCGCGCTGAACTTCTCGCGTCCCGGCGGGCAGATCATCGCCCAATATTACAACCTGCTGCGCAACGGCTTCGAAGGTTACCGCCGCATCCAGCAGGCGTGCCTCGACCACGGTATTTACATCGCCGAGCAGGTCGGAAAAATGGGCCTGTTCGACCTGCTCTACGATGGGAAGAGCGCCCTGCCCGGCGCGGCCTGGATGCTCAAAGACGGCGTCGATCCCGGTTTCAACCTCTACGACCTGTCGGATAAACTGCGTTCGCGCGGCTGGCAGATCGCCTCTTACTCCCTGCCCGCCGATTGCCAGGACATGGTGATCCAGCGGGTGGTGATCCGCCACGGCTTTTCGCACGACATGGCCGAACTGCTGGTGGAAGACATCAAGCGGTGCATCAGGATCCTGAGTCCCGACCGCATGATCAAAGGGCTTACCGAGGCCGAAGCGGGCGGCTTCCATCATTAATGGATTGAAAACTATGGCGAAATCAAAATACATAACCACCTGGCAGCTCGCCCTGATGACCGCCGCGGCGATCATCAGCCTGCGCGGGCTGCCGATGATGGGCAAGGAGGAGCTGACGATGTTCTTCTACATCTTCTTCGCCACCTTCCTGTTCCTGATTCCCGCCGCGCTGGTGAGCGCCGAGTTGGGAAGCGCCTTCGCCGAAAAGGGCGGAGGGGTCTACACCTGGGTCAAGGAGGCCTTCAACGAGCACCTGGGCTTTCTGGCGATCTTCCTGCAATGGATCCAGAACGTGGTGTGGTACCCCACGGTGCTCTCGTTCGCCGCGGCGGCCATCGCCTTCCTGTTCGGCAGCCCGGCGCTGTCGCAGAACGGCATGTACGTCGGGCTGTTTTCCATCTGCCTCTACTGGCTGGCGACCCTGCTCACGCTGCGGGGTACGAGCGTGATCTCGAAGATCACCAGCCGCGGCTTTTTGATCGGCACCGTGCTGCCGGGCGTGGTGATCGTGGTGATGGCCGTGGTCTGGATCATCGCCGGGCACCCGATCGCGCTGGAAAACATCCCCGCCGCGGAGACCACGCTGGTCAAAGAGGTGGCCGGGCATGTCCACCCGCGCTTCTTCCCGCACATCACCGGTTTGGATAATATCGCCTTCCTGGCCGGGATCCTGCTGCTCTTCGCCGGGGTCGAGGTGCACGCCGTGCACGCCATGGAGATGAAAAAGCCCTCCCGGCAATTCCCCGTGGTCGTCCTGCTGGCCGCCGTTATTTCGTTCGTGCTCTTCACGCTGGGCGCGTTGGCGGTGGCCGTGGTGATGCCTTACGACCAGATCAACATCCAGGACGGGCTGATGGTCACTTTCAAAAGTATATTCGACACCTTTAATATGGGCTGGATGACCAACGTGATGGGCGCCCTGGTGGCGTTCGGTGCGCTGGGCGGGGTGATGTCGTGGATCTCCGGCCCGAGCCGCGGCCTGCTCTGGACCGCGCGCGAGGGACAGCTCCCGAAGACCCTCGCCAAAACCAACAGGCACGGCATCCAGGTCAACATCCTGATCACGCAGGGCATTATCGTCACCGTGCTTTCGTCGCTCTATTTCTTCATCAAGGACGTGAGCGTGGCCTTCTTCCTTTTGAGCGCCTTGACCATCGGGTTGTACCTGGTGATGTACATGCTCATGTACGCCGCCGCCATCCGCCTGCGCCGCACGCAACCCAACCTGATGCGGGCCTATAAAGTCCCCGGCGGCCGCGGCGGCATGTGGACCGTGGCGGGGATCGGCTTTGCGGCCGTGACCTTCGCCTTCGTGGTCTCGTTCTTCCCGCCCTCGCAACTGCCCATCGGCAGCCCGCTCACCTACGTGGGCCTGGTGGTGCTGGGCAACGTGATCTTTCTGAGCGCCCCGCTCATCATCAGCGCGCGCCAGAAACGCAAACGGCTCCGCGCAGGCGGGGATGTGCCAAAATCTGTTGAACCTCAAAAACCGAATCCATGAAAAAGAATATCCTGATCTGCTGCGCCCTGCTTGTTGCCGCAGGGGCGCACGGGCAAGAAGCCCTCTCGCGCAACGACCTTGAAAACAACCGTATGGGCATCGTGGTCACCGATGTGAAAGGCATTCAACTGAAGATCGGCGGTTACGTGCAGGCCGACTTCATGTACGACACGCGCGACATAGGCAACCGCTACGCCTTCCAGCCCTCGTCGATCACCGTGCCTACCTACGACAACGGCGCGACCACCTTCAGTATCCGCCAGTCGCGCCTGAGCTTCACCGCCTCGGGCCCCGTGAAGGGCGTGGGCGATTTCACGGCCATCCTCGAATTCGACCTCTACGGTCCCGACGCCTCGTCCAACCCCCGCATCCGCCACGCCTGGATCGGCTTGGGCAAATGGGGCTTCGGCCAGTACTGGTCGAACTTCATGGACAGCGACATCTGGCCCAACCTGGTCGACTACTGGGGCCCGAACGCCTACGTCTGGACGCGCCAGGTGCAGGCCCGCTTCACCCAGCCAGTCGGTAGTAGCGGCGCCCTGGCCGTCTCGATCGAGCAGCCCGGCAGCGACGTGACCCTCCCCGACGGCAGCGCATGGAGCACGCGCAGCCTCTATCCCGACTTCACCGCCAGCTACACCTACAGCTGGGATAAGGGCGACAGCCACCTGCGCCTGGCGGGCCTGCTGCACCCGATCACCTACCGCACCGGCCCCACCACGACCGAGAACCTGATCGGCGGGGCGGGCAACCTGACCGGTAATATCCGCACCTGGGGCCGCGACGCGATCAAATTCCAGGCCTCCTACGGCACGGGTTACGCGCGGTACAGCGAGGATATCAGCGGCCTGGGCTACGACGCCATGCCCGGCCCGGGTCCCACGCAGGACCTGCGCACCTCGACCCAACTCTACCTGTGGGCCTTCTACGACCGCTGGTGGAGCGATAAACTCAGCTCGACGGTGGGGTGGGGCAACATCAACGTGCGCAACAACGACGCGGGCTACATGCTCCCCACGACCATCAGCCAGACCAACTACGGCGCGGTGAACCTGCTGTGGTATCCCAATAAATTTTTCAAAACCGGCATAGAAGTGCTCTACGGAAACCGCAAAAACCTCGACGGAACGCGCGGCGAGAACGTGCGCATCCAATGGACGGCGTTTATCACGATGTAACAGGAATTCGACAAAGTCGAATTCCTGTTACATCGTGATTCGTTTCGTTCCGCTGCGCTGGCATATTCCCCCCTGCCCCCCTTTGGGAAAGGGGGGTGCGCCAGTCCAACGCACCCTTTGCCCTACACAGCCATTTTGAGATGTCTCGACTAACGCTCGACATGACGCGCAGAGGACGATGGTAGCCGAAGGCGGGGGGCGCGGTGGGCCGAGCGGCGGCCAAAGCGCGTTGGCCCGGCGCCATTAAGCGGGAGGCTTGGGCCCCGCCAGGGTTTTCGGGGGACCAAGGGCGGAAACTGTAGCGGGAGGCCGGAGCGGTAGCGGAGGCGTGCGATGTGGCCCTGTGCGCAGCGGAATTTCCGGCCGACTTCCCCGAAAACCCGTAAGCGGGTAAGCCGGGAGCGCGGCGCCTTGACTTTTTTGCCTACTTTTTTGGTCAAGCAAAAAAGTATGGTCGCCCGTAGGCGAAAACGGCCCTGCGCCCGTCGGCCAAAATGTAACTTTGTTTAACTTTATAAGTAATCCACCATGAAAAAATTATTTGTATTTGCAGCCATGATTTTGGCTGCCGCGCTGCTCGCTTTCCCCGTGCAGGCACAGAAAAAAGACGCTATGATGAAGGGCAATATGATGCAGTCCGCCTCGCCCGACATCCAGAAACTGCTCGACCAGGCCCACGCCAAATTCCAGGGCGAAAAGTCCGGCAAGAACGCCGATTACATCCCGTATCTTGCCAACGTCCCCTCGGAGCTGTTCGGCATCGCCGTGATGACGGCCGACGGTAAATTCTACCAGGCCGGCGACGCCGATTTCGTCTTCGGCATCGAGTCGATCTCCAAAGCCTTCGTGTTGGCGCAGGCCATGCAGGCCGTGGGCCCCGATTTCATCGCCGACAGCATCGGGGTGGGGGCCACGGGCCTGCCGTTCAACTCGGTCATGGCGATCGAGATGGAGGGCGACGGCCCCGTCAGCCCCATCGTGAACGCCGGGGCGATGGCGACCAACAGCCTCGTCAAGGGCGCCTCGCCCGACGACCAGTTCAACAAGATCCTCACCTACATGAGCGACCTGGCCAACCGCAAACTGCTGGTGATCGACGACCTGTATAAATCCGAGGCCGCCACCAACCAGCACAACCGCGCCATCGCCATGCTGTTGGCCGCCTACGGCCACATGTGGGCCGATCCCATCGCCGCCTGCGACAGCTATACGAAACAGTGCTCGATCGGCGTGACCGCCGGCGACCTGGCCAACATGGGCTCCGTACTGGCCAACGGCGGGGTGCATCCCGTGACAAAAAAACGCATGCTCGATGAAAAGTATGTTCCCAAAGTGCTGGCCGTAATGGGTATGGAAGGGTTGTATGAGGCCACCGGGGTGTGGATGTACCGCGTGGGCCTGCCCGGCAAGAGCGGCGTGGGCGGCGGCATCGTGGCCGTGGTCCCCGGCCAAATGGCGATCGCCGCCTTTTCGCCCCCCGTGGATGCGGTCGGCAACAGCGTGCGCGCACAGAAAGCCATCGAATACGTCGCCACACAACTCGGCGTGAATGTTTATACCAAAGCCTGCAAATGTAAATAGCAATCTGCCGTAACCGGAAAACAGTAAAGCCGGCCTGTCAACCACAGGCCGGCTTTACTGCTTTTTGCCATCAATTGGATGTTACCTGTTCGACGGTTCTATATACACCTGGTCTTTCTCGATACGGTATTTTATAGGGATCGAGTTTTGCAGCGACTGCAATACATCCCGGATGCTGTCCTTACGGCGGATGGTGCCCGAATAGTGCTTCCCGGCGTCGATACGGGGCGAGAGGACAAAATCTACCTTGTAGAGGCTTTCGAGCACGTCGACGATATCGTAGAGCGACGCATCGTTGAACGGGATCATCTTGTTGCGCCAGACAGCCTCCAGACGCACATTGGCCGTCACGACCCTCATCTCACCCCGGGCACAGTCGATCTCGGCCTTCTGGCCGGGCGTAAGGGTGATATTTCCCTCGCCGTTGTTGCCTGCGATCTTGATCTTGCCCTCGATCAGCGAGGCGGCGTGCACCGTATCGCCGATATGGTCGCGGATATTGAACACGGTACCCAGCACCGTCACGCGCATCGCCGGGCTGGTCACGGTGAAGGGCGAAAGGCTGTCGTGCACCACCTCGAAATAAGCCTCGCCGCTGATGTTCGCACTGCGGTGTTGCGCCGAGAACCCGGCCGGATAGCTGAGCGTCGACTGGCTGTTGAGCCACACCTTCGTGCCGTCCGGAAGCAGGATCTGGCGCACGGAATCCGCCGCCGTGAACTCGACCATGGCCGTGCGGCCCTGCATGCCGGACCAACGGGGGCCGAACACCACCGCAACGCCCAGCACGGCGGCCACGGCGGCATAACCCGCCACGCGCGACCAGATCTGGCGGCGACGGCCGGCGACCTGCCCCTGGTGGGCGGATAAGATCCTCTCCACAAGCTCTTGTTCGGCCTGCTCTGTGGCCTGCTTGTCCTCTTCCATCCGTTTCCTATCCGGCAGGCCATAGGCCAGCTCCAGGGAGAACAACTCTTTGCTGTTCTGAGGGGAAGCCTCCACCCACCGGGCGATCTGTTCGACGATCCCGGCGGAGCGGTCTCCTTGCAGGTATCGGAGGAGTATGTCTTGTTTTAAATCGGTCAAAGCGGTAAAATTTATCTCGTTAAGTAATCGGTTGGGTCAAATCAGGTGTTTCAGTTTTTCGCGCATGAATTTAAGCGCCTTGTACATATGTGCCTCGACCGTGCGCAGCGATATCTCCATCACCGTGGCGATCTGCATGTTCTTCAGCCCGTACTGATAACTGAGCACGAACACTTCGCGGCATTTTTGGGGTAGCAAGGCGATCGTCGACTCGATCTGCCGCCCCAATTCCTGGCTGTCGATGGCCCGCATGACCTCGTTGTTGTCGGGCGAGAGGAATTCGCAGCGGCGCATCTCTATGTCACGCACCCGGGCCGAGTAGTTATCCTCGACGTTGCGGTGCTTGATCCGGTTCAAAGAACGGGTGTAGATCGAGCGATACATAAAAAACCGAAGGTTGCCGTCCCAGTCGATCTTATCGCGCCGCTCCCACAGGTCGACGAAGGCATCCTGGACAATATCCTCCGCCTGCTTGCGATCCGAAAAACGGGTCGCGTAAAAAAGGAGCGCCGGATAGTTCTTCCTGAAAAAATCAGTGTAGCGACCAACCGTCATTTTATCCTCTTTTGTCGATGCGATGTCATTGATATTTGAAACGCCCTTCATATTAAGAACAGTCGAAACAACAAAACTACTTAAATATTTTTTACGGCCAACGCTCTTTTTTTATCCATATATAAGCATAATCGCCCTCAGGGATAGATTTTTTCATGTTTTTTTCACCGAAGAATAATATTTCGTTACGAATAAGTGTTTTTGTAAGGTTAGTGGTTTAATATATAGGGCGGCCAGGCCCCAACCGGCTGCACCGCCCGCTAACCACTACCATAACATTATAATTTATTTCGGATGACAATGAAGAAACCTGAACTTCTGCGCCGTAAAAGTTATCTGACGATGCTTTTAACGGCCGTTTTATTGTTTGCCGGCCACAGCTCGCTTTGGGCGCAGCTATCCGTCACGGCAAAAGACCCGACGATGGGGCAGATCATCGAGGCGGTCAAAAAACAGAGCACCTATCAATTCTTCTACAACACCGAACTGACCGGCATGGCCGTGCGGTCGGTCGACATGAAAAACGTGACGCTCGACGCCCTGCTCACCGAGGCGCTCAAAGGCACACAGATCACCTACAAAATAGACGAGAACGTCTGCTACCTCTCCACAAAGGATATGTCCGGCGAGGGGGAGCGGAGTACCCGGACGGTATCGGGCCGCGTGACCGACTCGCGGGGGCTTCCCCTGGCGGGCGTGGCGGTCTCCGTCGAGGGCACGACGACGGGCACGGCGACCAATAACGACGGCTACTACCAGTTGCGTGTGCCGGGAGCCAACGCTTCGCTCACCTATTCCTACATCGGCTACCAGACCCGGGTGGTCTCCGTCGGCCGCCAGACCACGGAGCAGAACGTCACCATGGCCGAGAGCGCCGTGGAGGTGGAGCAGGTGGTCGTCACGGCGCTCGGTATCAAACGTTCGCATAAAGCGCTCAGCTATAACGTGCAGGAGGTGAACAGCAGCGAACTGACGATGGTCAAGGACGCCAACCTGGTCAACGCGCTGGCGGGCAAGGTGGCCGGGATGACCGTCAATACCTCTTCGTCGGGCGTCGGCGGGGCCAGCAAGGTGGTCATGCGCGGCTCGAAATCGATCCAGCAGTCGAGCAACGTGCTCTACGTGATCGACGGCATGCCGATGTTCAACATGGGCGGCGAGGGGAGCACCGAATTCGGCTCGACCGGCTCGACCGAGGCGATCGCCGACATCAACCCCGAGGACATCGAGAGCGTTTCGGCCCTCTCGGGTGCGGCGGCCTCGGCCCTGTACGGAAACAACGCCGCCAACGGGGTGATCCTGATCACCACCAAGAAGGGGACCGCCGGGCAGACCCACCTCACCGTCGCGAGCGGCATGGATGTGCTCTCTCCCTTCGTGCTGCCCCGTTTCCAGAACCGCTACGGCACGGGAAGCAACGGCACCACCTCCGGGTCGACCATCCTGAGCTGGGGCCCCCGCCTGAACGCGGCCAACTACCAGGGCTACTCGCCGCGCGAGGATTTTTTCGAAACGGGCATGGTGTTCAACAACTCGGTCGCCCTCTCCACGGGCAACGAGAAGAATCAAACCTACATTTCGGCGGCCACCATCAATTCGAACGGCGTGGTGCCCAACAACCAGTACGACCGGTATAACTTCACGATCCGCAACACCACGACTTTCCTGGACGATAAGATGAAACTCGACCTGGGCGGCAGCTATATCGTGCAGAAGGACCAGAACATGATCAACCAGGGCGTCTATTCGAACCCGCTGACCTCGGCTTACCTCTACCCCCGCGGCGACGACTGGGAGATGACCAAAATTTTCGAGCGCTGGAATGCGACCGATAAATACAAAGAGCAGTACTGGCCCCAGGGAGAAGGGGATTTCCGCATGCAGAACCCCTACTGGATGGCCTACCGCAACCTGAAGAACAACGACCGCAAGCGTTTCATGATGAACGCGGGGCTGAGCTACGACATCCTGCCGTGGCTGAACGTGGCCGGGCGCGCGCGCATCGACTACTCGGCCAACGACTACACCGAAAAGCTCTACGCCTCGTCCAACTCGACGCTCAGCGGCGCGAACGGTAATTTCGGCAAGACGAAGAGCAACGACAAGCAGACCTACGCCGACGTGCTGCTCAACATCAACAAGCGCACCGACTGTTTCTCGCTGGTGGCCAACGTGGGCGCCAGCATCTCGGACCTCTACTATGACGCGCTGGCCATCGTGGGCCCGCTGCGCGAGACGGACGAGGACGGGATCGCCAATAACTTCAAGATCACCGACATCGACCCCACCCGCATGAGTAAGTATGAGGACGGCTACCGCAAGCAGACCCAGTCCGTGTTCGCCAGCGTCGAGGTGGGCTACAAGGGCATGTATTACCTGACCGTGACCGGCCGCAACGACTGGCCTTCGCAGTTGGGCGGGGCTCCGCAGCAGAAGAGCGGCTTCTTCTACCCCTCGGCGGGCCTGTCGGCCGTGCTTTCGGAGATCTTCAACCTGCCGAAGCAGATCAGCTACCTCAAGTTGCGCGGCTCTTACGCGTCGGTCGGTACGCCCTTTGCCGCCGGCCTGGCCATTCCCACCTACGAATTCAACCAAACCAACCTGCGCTGGGAAACCGCCCACACCTACCAGATGCGCAAATTGTACGCCGAGCGGACCAATTCGTGGGAAGCAGGCGTGACCATGCGTTTTTTGCGCCACTTCAACCTCGATTTCACGGCATACAGCGCCACCACGCACAACCAGACCTTCCAGCCCCTCACCTCGGCCTCGACCGGCTACGCCTCGATGTACGTGCAGACGGGCAGCGTGCGCAACCAGGGGATCGAAGCCTCGCTGGGCTTCACCAACCGCTGGAACAACTTCACCTGGAACAGCAACTACACCTTCGGCATGAACCGCAATAAGATCATGGAGATGGTGGAAAATTATTACTGGGAGGGCGAATACCTGAACATCTCGCGCCTGGATATCGGCGGTTTGGCCCGCGCGCGCTACATCCTTTACAAAGGCGGCAGCCTGGGCGACCTCTACTCGACGGCGGACATGGTGCGCGACAGCAACGGCCGCATCTACGTCGACAACAACGGCGCCGTGACCACCCGCTACGGCGACACGGTGACCGACATCCCCCTGGGAAGCACCATGCCCAAATACAACATGGCCTGGAAGAACGACTTCGCATGGAAGGGCCTGAGCGCGAGTTTCATGGTCACGGCGCGCCTGGGCGGCATCGTCTACTCGGCCACGCAGGCCGCGATGGACCTGTATGGCGTATCGGAGGCCTCGGCCGCCGCACGCGACAACGGCGGGGTCTGGATCAACGGGGGGAAGAACCTCGTCGACGCGCAGACCTGGTACACGGCCATCGGCTCGCAGAGCGGACTGCCCCAGTACTACACCTACGACGCGACCAACATCCGCCTGCAGGAGGCCCGCATCGGCTACACCATCCCCCGCCACAAGTTGGGCGGTGTGGTCGACCTGACCATCTCGCTGGTGGGCCGTAACCTGTGGATGATCTACAACAAGGCGCCGTTCGATCCCGAAGCGGTGGCCACCACCGGCAACTACTACCAGGGCATCGACTACTTCATGATGCCCAGCATGCGGAACATCGGTTTTAACGTCAGACTCAAATTCTAAATTCCAGACAGCTATGACACAGCATAAAAAATTACTCGGCGTTCTTCTGTGCGGGGCCCTGCTGGTTTCCTTGCAGGCCTGCACCAAGAACTTTGAGAAGATGAACAAGAACCCGTACGAGTCGCTCAAGGAGGACCTCGAACCGGGCGACTACCTGATCCGCTCGGCGGTGGTCAACCTGCAGAGCTTCGTGATCCCGACCAAGGAACACCTGCACCAGTTCCACGAGGTGCTCGCCGGATGTTCGTTCGCAGGCTACACGGCCGTAACGCTGACCAACACGGCCAAGTTCTCGACCTATAACGCCCCCTCGGACTGGGTGCGGGCGCCTTTCAACGACGTGATCACCGGCGTGTATCCCTACTACCGCGAGTTGCAGGGCGCGACGGACGATCCGGTGATCCTGGCCATCGGCAACCTGTTGCGCGTGGCCTCCATGCACCGCATCACCGACACCTACGGTCCTATTCCTTACTCGCAGATGCTGGAGCAAAAGGGCACCAACACCGCTTACGACCCGCAGAACGAGGTATACGCCCGGATGATCACCGAACTCGACCAGGCAATCGCGATCCTCACCGACCACCGTTTCGCCGACCCCGCCGTCTACAAGAATTTCGATAACGTCTACGCGGGCGACGTGGTCAAATGGGTGAAATTCGCCAACTCGCTCAAACTGCGCATGGCCCTGCGCATGAGCTACGCCAACCCCACGCTGGCCAAACAGACCGCCGAATCGGCCGTGGCCCATTCGCTCGGGGTGATCACGGAAAATGCCGACAACGCTCAGATGACGGTGGCCAAAAACCCCTTCGAACTGCAGATCGTGCAATGGGGCGACGACCGTGCGGGAGCCGACATCCTCTCCTACATGAACGGGTATAAAGATCCCCGCCGCGAGAAATATTTCAACCTGTCGACCTTCACCGCCGCTCCCGCCACGCCGGGAGGCCCGCTGGTCGAAAACTACTATGGCCTGCGCTCGGGCGTGGACATCGCCAGCAAGGATGTGGCGATCCGTTACTCGATGCCCAAAGCCGCGGTCAGCGACCCGATCCTGTGGATGAACGCCGCCGAGGTGAGTTTCCTTCGGGCCGAAGGCGCCATCTGGGGCTGGGCGATGGGCGACACCCCCGCCAACCTCTACAACCAGGGGATCGCCCTGTCGTTCGAGCAGTTGGGCGCGAGCGGCGTGGCCGACTACCAGCAGAACGCCTCGCTCACCCCGCAGGCCTACATCGACCCGATGGGCACCTACAGCTACAACGGTTCGACCAGCACCATCACCATCAAATGGGATGAGGGGGCCTCGTTCGAAGCCAAGCAGGAGCGCATCATCACCCAGAAATGGATCGCCAACTTCCCGCTCGGGAACGAGTCGTGGGCCGAATTCCGCCGCACGGGTTATCCCAAACTGATGACCGTGGTTTCGAACAAGAGCGGCGGCACCGTGCCCGCGGGACAATTCGTGCGCCGTTTGCCCTTCCCCGACACGGAATATACCGAGAACGGCCCCAACGTGAAGGCCGCGGTGATCATGCTCGGCGGGCCCGACACGCAGGGCACCAAAGTATGGTGGGACAAAAAATAAATGAATCATGAAGAAAAATAAGATCAATATGCGCTTCGCGCTACCGGTTATATTGCTCGCCACGGTCCTGATGGCCGCGTGCGACGACTGGACGGACCCCGAGAGCCTCAATCTCCAGGAGCCGGACATCACCAAACAGAATCCCGAGTTGTACGCCGAGTACCTGAGCCAGGTGCGCGAGTATAAGAACACGCTGCACTACATCACCATGGGCTGGTTCGATAACTCGCAGAAAACGCCGTTCAGCCCCTCGCAACTGCTGGAGGCCGTACCCGACAGCGTGGACATCATTTCGCTGATCTGCCCGGACGACCTGACCGCCGGCGAGATCGGGCAGATGAACACGGTGCAGACGCTCAAAGCCACCCGGGTGGTCTACACGATCGACTGCAAGGGACTCCAGGACGCTTTCGACGCCGATAAAGCCCAGGCCGCGGAAGATGGAACGACCTTCGAAAGGGATTTCAACGAGGAACTGCAAGGATTCATCGGCAAGCAGGTCGCCCTGCTGGACAAATACCCGTACGATGGGGTAAGCGTGTACTACAACGGTTATTCGGACGAAGCGCTCACTGCGGAGCAGTTAGCCTACCTGACCGCGCAGCAGGAGATCATCTTCGGCGCGCTGACCGCCGCCAAGGCGAGCCATCCCGCGAAGACCTTCATCATGGAGGGCATGCCCCAGAACGTGATCGACAAGCAGTCTCTGCAGATGTTCGACTACCTGGTGATCCGCACCGAAAACGTGACCAGCGTCGGCGACGTGGCCCACGCCCTGCAAAGGGCCCGGGTCGCAGGAGTGCCCGACGACCGTTTCATCGTCACCGCCCTGCCCCTGACCCTGGACGCCGACGCCCCCCGCGGCCTGATGCTCGACGGGCAGGGGAACAAGACCCTGAGCGCGATCACCCAGATCGCCGAATGGACGATCGTCCCCGAGGCCTACCGTAAAACGGGTATCGGCATCTGCCTGATCAACGAAGATTATTACAATGCCGAGTACGACTACAAGTACGTGCGTGAGGCGATCAGCATCATGAACCCTTCACCTAAATTCTGACACGAGCCATGAGAACCTATCAATATATCTTAATGGCGGCCGCCGGGCTGTACGCTTTCGCCCTGGCCGGTTGCAACCGGGTGGACGAAGCGGAATCGGATTTCGACAACGTGGTCTATATCCAACAGGCCGAATCGACCGACACCGAAGCCGTCACCTTCAAAACCAAGGACATTTCGGGCAGCCGGACTTTCCAGTCAGCCCTCGCCCTGCCCGCCGACCAGGACGTGAACGTAACCTACCGGGCCGACCTGTCGAAGGTGGACCATTACAACCAGGCGCACTACACGAACTACCTGCCCCTTCCCGAGAAGCATTTCAGCCTCGTAACCGACCAGGCGGTGATCCTGGCGGGCAACGTGCGCTCCTCGGAGGTCGAACTGCAGCTCACCGCGATCGACCAGATGCCCCGCGACGTATATTACGTGCTGCCGGTGACCATCGAGAACTGGACAGGCGGCGTGAAGGTACTCGAAGGTTCGCGCACGCTCTACTATGTGGTCAGCAAAGGCGCGACGATCGTCACGGCGCCCTATTTCGGCGGGAACTACCTGACCGTGCCCGGATTCGCCAACACCGCGGGCAGCGGTGCGGTGGTGCAGAACATGCAGGCGGTGACTTTCGAGGCGCTGCTCCACCCCCGGTCGCTGACCAAGAGCATCAGTTCGATCATGGGCGTAGAGGAGTATTTCCTGGTCCGCATGGGCGACCTGTTCCCCAAGAACCAGCTGCAGCTGGCCAACGGCGCCAACGAAACCAATGCGGCCTTGCAGATCGAAGCGGGCAAATGGACCCATTTCGCGATGACCTACGACTGCGTCACCCGGCAGCTGACCTTCTACCTGGACGGCGTGCAGAAATACTCGCTCAAGATGACCAGCTTCTACTACACCTACGTGAGCCTGGGCGTCAACCCCAAGAACACCCGCAATTTCTACATCGGTTATTCTTACGCGGACGACCGTGATTTCGACGGCGACATGAGCGAGGTGCGCATCTGGAACACCGTGCGCACCCAGAGCGAGATCGCGGACAATATGTTCGAGGTCGATCCCGCGGCGACGGGGCTGGTGGCTTACTGGAAGATGGACGAGGGCTCCGGATCGCAGATCAAGGACTATACCGCCAACGCCAACCACGCCACGGCCAACGCGCCCCTCTCGTGGATCCCCGTATCGCTTCCCGTAGAATAATTTTCAACCTAAAACAAGATGAAAATGAATACATATATAAAAAGGGCGGCCGTGAGGGCGGTGACGCTCGTGGCCGCGGGGGCGTTGCTGACCGCATGCGGCGAAGACATCGTGGTGGGCGAGGCCGACCAGAGTATTTACCAGGCTTCCACGGAGCTGTACGGCTACCTGAAGAACGTCGACATCAACCGCACGACCATCGGGCTCGAGGTGCGCAACCAGACCGCCCTGCACCAGGTCTACCTCGGCCTCTCGAAAGCGTCAGGTACCGCCGGCAGCGCCTCGGTAAGGGTGGCCCCCGAATTGGTAAACAGCTACAACGACGCCAATTTCACCTCCTATGAAGCATTCCCCGAGGCCAACGTCACATTGGCCAACGACGGGAAGATGGAGGTCGAAAAGTGGCATACCGAGTCACTCCCCCTGGGGATCACCCTGAGCAAAACGGGCCTCGATAATGGTCAATACCTGTTGGCCCTGACCCTGAACTCGGTCAGCAGCGGGGTGAAGGTGGCCCAGGGCGACCGCGCGCTCTACTACATCGTCACCGTCGGCGATCCCGTGCCCGACAATTCGAAACCGTTCAAGACGCTCTGCTACTGCGAGGTGAACGACGGCAATATCCTCAATGTGGGTTCGTACACCCTGCGCGACAGCGGCAAGCAGCTCTTCGACATCGCCGTGATCTTCGCCGCCAACACCAACTACAACGCGGCGGAGCAGCGCGCCTGCCTGACGCTCAACAACAACGTGCAGCACGTGCTCTCGAACCGCGACAAGTACATCAAACCGCTGCAGGACAAGGGTATCAAAGTGCTGCTCGGCGTGTTGGGCAACCACGACTTCACCGGCGTGGCGAACATGGGCGGGATCTACGCGACCGCTTTCGCCGCCCAGTGCAAGGCCGCCGTCGAAGCCTACGGCCTGGACGGGATCGACCTGGACGACGAATGGTCCAAATACACGAGCACGAACAAGTACGGCCTGAGCAGCGGCGCCAAGATGGCCCAACTGGTGCTCGCGTTGCGCAAGGCGATGCCCGACAAGATCCTCACGGTCTATAATATCGGCGCCGCCACCAGCATGCCCGCCACTTATGAGGGCGAGTCGGTGGCCGACGCGATCGACCTGGGGATGTACGCCTACTACGGCCAATACGCCACCAGCGCGCCCAATTACACGACCAAGAACAAGTATTCGCCCACGGCCACCTGGATCTACAGCAGCAGCCCCACGGCGGCCAACCTGCTGACCCACACCCAGACCTACGTGGTCAACAACGGCTTCGGGGCGTGGTTCGCCTACGACATACGCGACAAGGATGTCTCGGGCTACCTGAGCAATGCCTCGATGCCCATGTTCGGCGAAGTGGTGGCCCGGACCGGCCCCCTGTTCCCCAAAGATTATTGATTATTCAGACTAAAAAGCAGAATGATATGAAACAGCTGAGTAAATATATGGCTTGCTTCGCCCTGGCAGGCGCCTTCCTCGCCTGGGGATGCAGCAGCGACGGCGAGGGCACGACTCCCGCTTCGACGAACCTGGTGAGCGGCATCGAACTGGCCAACCTCACCGACGGGCAGATCGCCCTGGCGGGCGCGAACCCCATGACCGCCCAGGTGGTCGTTCAGACCACCCCGGCGAACGCCGACGACAGCGAGAAATACAATTACGACTTCTTCTCCGACGACCCCACGGTCTTCACGGTCGACAAGCAGGGCGTCGTGACGGCCGAGGGTGCCGGCGAGGCCACGCTGACCGTCACCGCGAAGAACAACGGCAAGGTAAAGACCTCCTGCAAGGTCGTCGTGGCGAGCATTCCGCTCGTCTCCTTCGCCATCGACCCCGCCTACGCGACGGTCAGCCTGGCCAACAAGGATAACTTCTACCTGCGCGATCACATCACCTTCACCCCGGCCAACGCGACCGCCAGGAAGCTGACCTACACCTCGAGCAACAGCGGCGTGGTGGCCGTCGACCGCAACGGCATCGTGAACGCGGCGGGGCTGGGCACGGCCACGATCACCGTGACCTCGGCCGACGATCCCTCGTTGGTGCGCACGTGCAGCTTCACCGTGGCCACCGTGCTGGTCGAGCGCATCGAGCTGCGTTCGGACCTGGTGGATTACTACATGATGCCGGGCGCCACATTCACCGTGAGCAACGGCATCGCCGAAGCGAGCATGGCCAAGATCTTCCCGGGAAACGCGGCGGATAAGGGCGTGACCTACACCTCGTCGGTTCCGACGGTAGCCACGGTAAGCACCACGGGCCTGATCACCGCCAAAGCTAAAGGAACGACCATCGTCACGATCAAGGCCAAAGACGCCGGCGGAGTTTCTACCGACATGCGGGTCACGGTAGTCGAGTTCAGCTACGAGCCGATGCCGCGCGACAAGTGGGAGGTGATCAGTTCGACCCCGACCCTGGTGCGGACCACCGCCAACGGTTTTGCCGCCTGCGGTGGTCCGGAGCTCGCCCTGGACGATCCGGATAACGACACTTGTGCGGGATTCATCAAGGTGAACGCGTCGTACGACGGTGTCGCCGGCCCGACGAGCAGCACGGGGATCCATTTCATCATCGACCGTAAAGAGACGACCGAGTTCAACTATCTCTCTTTCTCCCACCAGATGAACCCCGGCAACGGCCTGCAGGCCAACTACCGCGCGAGCATCTGCAGCGTCCTGGGCAGCGACGACGGGGAGACCTTCAGTATCATCCAGGCGGTCACCCTGACCTGGAATGCCGCGGGGGATGGCGTGTACAACGTCAAGTTCGGCGCGTCGAGCACCAAAAGGTATGTCCGCTTCACCATGACCGCCGGGGTGGCTTACAACGCCAGCAACACCACCTCGAACTACATACTGGTTAAAAATATCCAGTTGGGTTACGCAACCCCGATCCCTAACGAGTAACGGATCCCCTGAAAGTGAATGCAGCCGGGATCGTTTCCCGCACTGCATCCCGAAATACTGAAGTGAACCCCAAAAGTTTTTGTCCAACTTTTGGGGTTCACTTCATTCTGAGACACCCTCTTATTGCGTTTGCGGCCTTCCGCCCAATGCTTACTCTTCGATCCGTTCTTTCACCTGGTCGCCGAATTGGTCGGTGACGGTGGTTTTGATGCGCATCAGTTTGGCCCATTTGCGGAACGCCCCGACGAACACGAAGGTCATCAGCACCAGCGCCACGATCGCCAGCGTCGCCAGCAGGTATTGCCCCTTTGGAATGTAGATCGAGGTGATCTGGATGAACCCGGCCCAGAAGGTGATCAGGACCATAAACAGGCCCGGGATCGCCGTGCAAAGGGCGTATTTGCCGCGGTTCATGCGCAGCAGCATCGTCGTGCAGACGATCAGCGCGCAGGCCGCCAACAGCTGGTTGCTCATGCCGAACAGGGGCCAGATGCTGCTGATGTTGCCTGTGTAGACCAGGTAGCCCCAGGCGAAAGTAAAGACCGTGCTGGCGATGACGACGCCCGGGATCCAGTTCTTGTCGTTGAATTTCGGGATCGCGCGGCCGGCCATCTCCTGCAAAAAGAAGCGGCCAACACGGGTACCGGCGTCGATGGCCGTCAGGATGAACACCGCCTCGAACATGATGGCGAAGTTGTACCAGTAGGCCATCAGCTTGTCCATGAAGGGGATGTTATGGAAAATATTGGCCATCCCCACGGCCAGCGACACCGCCCCGCCGGTACGGCCGTGCAGGTCGACGCCGATGTGGTCGATGAAGTATTGCAGGTCGACGGCCGCCAGGTTGGGGTTGGCGGCCAGGAACTGCTCGTAGGCGTCGCGCGGGGTGTTGATGGCGAAATAGTCGCCCGGTATCAACGTACAGGCGGCGATCAGGGCCATCATCGCCACGAAGCCTTCCGTGAGCATCGCGCCGTAGCCGACGAAGAGGATCTGGCGCTCCTTGGCGATCATTTTCGGGGTCGTACCGGTGGCGATCACCGCGTGGAAGCCGGAGATGGCCCCGCAGGCGATCGTGATGAAGATGAAGGGAAGCACCGGGCCGCCGATCACCGGGCCGCCGCCCGCGATGAATTGCGTCACGGCGGGCATCTGCAACTGCGGGTGCACGAAGATGATCCCCAGCGCCAGCGCCAGGATCGTACCGATCTTCAAATAAGTGGAGAGGTAGTCGCGCGGCACGAGCAGCAGCCACACGGGCAGCACCGAGGCGAAGAAGCCATAGACGGGAATGGCGATCGAGATGGTCTTGATATCCCAACTGAACATACTCACGAACCATTCATGCTGCGCCAGGTCATGGCCGAAGATGATCCCGGCGGCCAGCAGCACCACGCCGAGGATACTGGCGAAGGTGATGCTGCCCGTGCGGTACTTCATGATCACGCCCATCAGCACGGCGATCGGGATGGTCACCACCACCGTGAACAACGACCAGGGCGCCTCGTGCATGGCGCTGATGCAGGCCAGCGAAAGGCCCGCCAGCGAGAGCACCATGATGAACAGAATGGCGAAACCGGCCACCGCGCCGGTCACCGGGTCGATCTCCTTGGCGGCGATCGTGGCCAGGCTCTGCCCTTTGTGGCGGATCGAGGCGAACATGGTCACCAGGTCGTGCACCGCCCCGCCCAACACGCAGCCGATCAGGATCCACAGCGCGCCCGGCAGGAAACCGAACTGCGCGGCCAGCACCGGCCCCACGAGCGGGCCCGCAGCGGCGATGGCGGCGAAATGGTGTCCGAACAGGACGTTCTTGTTGGTGGGCACGTAGTCGTGGCCGTCGGTGTACCTGATGGCCGGGGTTACGTTCTGATCGCTCAGTTTGAGCACTTTGTTGGCCAGAAAAATGCCGTAGAAGCGGTAGCCGATCGCAAAGATGCAGAGCGATGCGAAGACCAGCGTCAGGGCGTTCATTCCATTTAAGAATTCCATGAGATTTTTGGGATAGCTTCGAAACTAAAATCCGGTAAAAATAGTGATCTTTACGTAAATACCTATTATTCAGCCAGGGAAAACGGAGCGGAAAGGCCCGACTGGCTGTCCATGCCCACCGTCAGGGTGAATTTGCCCGGCTCGGCCCGAAGGCGCATATCCGCACCCCAGAAAGCCAGGTCGGCGGTCGTGAGCGTAAACTCAACGCGCTCGGAGGCGCCCGGGGCGAGGGTTACCCGAGCGATCCGCTTGAGTTCCTTCACGGGACGGGTCACCGATCCGCCGTGGTCGCGCACGTAGAGTTGCAGCGCCTGGGTTCCCTCCCTGCGGCCTGTGTTGCGCAGGGTGACGCTCACGCGCAATGTATCGTTCTGACTGATGGAATCGGCCGAAAGGGTCAGCCCCCCGAGTTCGAAAGTGGTGTACGAGAGGCCGAAACCGAACGGGAAGAGCGGTTTCGATCCGGCGTCCAGGTAGTAGGACGAGTGGCCGAGCACCGACTGGCGGGCGTTGACCGGGATCTGCTCGATCGGTTTTTCTTTTCCCGAGGCCGGGCGGCCGGTACTTGAGTGGTTGTAGTAGAGGGGCGACTGGCCGCTCATGCGCGGGAAACTGGCGGGCAGTTTGCCCGAGGGGTTCGCCTTCCCGGTGAGGATGTCGGCGATCGCTTCGCCGCCCATCGTGCCGGGGTGCCAGGCGTAGAGCACGGCCGAGGAGAGGGTGCATTCGCGGGGGATGGCGAGCGGTCGCCCGGCCATGAAGACCGCGACGACCGGGGTTCCGGTGGCGGCCAGGCGCTCCAGCAGGGCGGTTTGGGCTCCTTGCAATTCGAGCCCTGCCAGCGAGTGCGCCTCGCCCGTAAGGATGGCCTCTTCGCCCAGGAAGAGGATCACGGCGTCGGCTCCGGCGGCCGCGGCGGCTACGCGGGCGAAATCCGAGGTGTCGCGGTCGCGGCTGTAACGCAAGGCCGGAATGAACTCCACACGCTTGCCGTAGCGCGCTTTGAGCACGCGGGCGGGAGTGCGGGTCTGCGCCGTGTCGCCGTCCATCGTCCAGGTGCCGAGCTGGTCGTGCGGCGCGTCGGCCAGGGGGCCTGCCACGACGATCTTTTTGAAGTTGCCCAAGGGGAGCGTCCCCCGATTGGCGAGCAGCACCACCGACTCTTCGGCCGCCTTGCGGGCTACGGCCAGGTGGGCGTCGCCGCCTGTCACAGAACGGGCGGCGATCTCCGTGTAGGGGTTATCGAAGAGGCCCAGGCGCATTTTCAGGCGCAGCACACGGCGCACGGCCGCATCCACTTCCGCCTCTGTCAGGCGGCCCGAGGCGACCAGTTTTTCGATATTTTCGATGTAGATCTTCGAGGACATATCCATGTCTGTTCCGGCTGTAAGCGCCTTCACGGCGGCATCCGCGCGATCCCCGGCATAGCCGTGCGTCACCAGTTCGCCCACCGCGCCCCAGTCCGAGACCACCACCCCGTCGAAGCCCCACTCGCCGCGCAGCACGTCGTGCAGCAGAAAGCGGTTGGCGGTACAGGGGATGCCGTCGTTGTCGTTGAAGGCGGTCATTACGCTGGCGCATCCGGCCTGCACGGCCTCGTGGAAGGGCGGCAGGTAGAACTCGCGCATCTGCCGCTCGGTGAGGTGGGTGGCGTTGTAGTCGCGGCCTCCTTCGGCGGCGCCGTAACCTACGAAATGCTTGACGCAGGCGGCCATCGACGAGGGATCGGCCAGCTCTTTCCCCTGGTAGCCTTCGACCACGGCGGCGGCCATCACCGCGTTCAGGTAGGTGTCCTCGCCGAAACCTTCGGCGATCCGGCCCCAGCGGGCGTCGCGCGAAATGTCGGCCATCGGGGCGAACGACCAGCGGATACCGTGCTCCGTAGCCTCGGCGGCGGCCATGCGCGCTCCTTGTTTAACAAGTTCAGGGTCAAAGGTCGCGGCCTGCCCCAGCGGAATGGGAAGCATCGTTTTAAAACCATGCACCACGTCGCGGGCAAAGACCAGCGGGATGCGCGCGGGAGACTCTTCGCAGGCGATGCGCTGCAATTCGTTCACCATCACCGGGTCCATAACGTTCATCACAGAACCTAACTCCCCGCGGCGGATCAACTCTTTGAGTTGGTCGATCGTGCCGCGGCCGTCGAGCTGGTTGAGTTGCCCCGCTTTTTCGTGCAGGGTCATGCGGCCGAGCAGGCTGTCGATGCGCGTTTCGTGCTGCGCGGCGCAGAACACCGGGCAGAGCAGGAATATAAAGAACAGTCGTTTCATCGGCGGGCGGCGGGGACGAGGAGTACGGCATCGGCGGCGAGAGTCCCCTTTTCGGGAGAGGAAACCTCGATCCATGCATCGGCCCCGGTGAAATCGAACGAGCCCAGGGCGATCCATTCGCCCGTGGTCTGGCCTTCGATATGAATATCCTTTTTGTCGATGGCCGTCTGGCGGGCCTCCGCGCCGTCGAACACGGTGAACAGGATGCGCGAGGGGGTGTCGGCCGCCGGGCGGTGGCAATAAGTATAAACCGTGTAAGTCCCCTGTTTCACCCCCGCAAGCGGGAAACGGACCGGGGCGCCAGGCTCGGTGCAGACCAGGTACGAGGGGCCGTAGCCGCCCGGTTTGGAAACCCGTTTCCAGCCTTTGAGCGCCGCCGCGTCGAGCGAGGCGTCGTCTGAAAGGATGTCCGCGGGGGTGCCGTCCAGCAGCGGGTCTTCGAGCAGGCGTCGCTGCAACGCGGCCACGTCCACCTGATGCACGTCGCCCGAGGCGAGCGCATCCGACGCGGCCAGTGCGGCCGACTGGGCCAGCACCATGAAGACGGGCTCCATGCGGATCGACCCGTAGGCGATATGGCTGGCCGAGAGGCAGACCGGCACGAGCAGGTTGCGGCATTCGCCCTGTCTGGGGACGATCGAACGGTAGGAAACCGGGTAGGGAAGCCCGCCGCCGATCTCCACGTTGCCCTCGTTCTTGACCATCTTCACGCCGTCCTTCTCGACCACGATCCGGCGGCAGTTGTGCGAGTCCATCGTGTAGGCGGCCATGCCCACGCCGTCCCCGACCGTGGTCTTGCCCTCGCAGTCGGCCTGGGTCATCACGTAATCGGAGACCATGCGGCGCACCTCACGCACGTAGAGCTGCGGGGTCCAGTGGCCGGTCTGCGTGTATTCGTCTTTCGGGTAGCCCCAGCGGAGCATCTGCTCGCGCAACTCCTGCGGCACGCGCTCGTCATGGCCGTAGAACCATAAAAGGCCCTGCGTGTAGTCCGTATGCGCCCGGATGATCGCCGCGCGCTCGTCGTAGGAGGCTTCGGGGTAGGCGTGGTTCATGCCGATCATGTCCGTCGAGAAACCGCCGCGGTTATTGATGTCGGTTTTGCGGTTGGGCATGGCGCTCCAGATGAAATAGTGGTTCAGTTCGCGCCGCTCGGGCGTGGCGGCCAGCAGGCGCAGCAGCAGCTCGTAGCGGGTCGAGTCGTAATCCGCCGGGCGGGTGATGGGGACCATATTGTCCGGGTCGTCCGTCAGGCAGATGCGGTAGTTGTAGGCCTGGACGCTTCGATCGCCCGTGCCGTCCGCGATTTCCGCCCCATCGCCGATGCCCCAGAGCAGGCCGCTCGCCGGGTCGCCGGGAGTGCGGTAGGGGTCGATGCCGTCGGGGAACTGGTGGCCTTTCATCAGTTGCACACCGTTGTAGGTCTCCCCGTACAGCGAGTTATCCTCGCGGCCCACGGTGTAGGATACCCCGGCGCGGGCCATCAGGTCGCCCTCATACGAACAGTCGATGAACATGCGGGCGCTCACTTCGCGGCCCGGGCCGCTGCCGTCGGAGGATTCCAGGCGGATGGAGCGGATCGAGCCTTTGCGCACATCGGCCTGCGCGATGCGGTGACCACGCAGCACCTCGATCCCTTCGGCGTACTTTTCAAAGACGGCTTCGGCGGCCGAGGGTTCGAAGATCCATTGCTCCAGGCTGCCGTAATGGGCGCCCAGGCGGCGGTAGAAATCTTTCGACATCCCGGTGACCACCTGTTTGTTGCCGATGTCGGTGTAGCCCAGGCCGCCCGACGAGAGGCCGCCGAGGCGCTGGCCCGGCTCGATGAGGATCACCGTGTGCCCCAGGCGGCGGGCCGCGTCGGCCGCGATCACGCCCGCGGAGTTGCCGCCGTAGACGCAGATGTCGTACTCGGGGGCTTTGGCGCACGACACGGCGGCGAGGGCCGCGAGCGTGGCTGCGAACAATATTTTTTTCATGGTTGGTGAATTATTCGGATTATGTTTTTTGATTCTGTCACTCTGTTTCGGCTGAGGCCGACTCACTTTTTGCCTTGATGCAAAAAGTAACCAAAAAAATCAAGGCGCCGCGCTCCGGTTTACCCGCTTACGGGTTTCCGGAGCGAGTCGACCGGAAATTCCATTGCGCGCAGGCCACATCGCACGCCTCCGCTGGCGCTCCGGCCTCCCATTCCAGTTTCCGGTCTTGGTCACTCCGAAAACCCTGGCGGGTCCCAAACCTCTCGCTTAAGGCGCCGGCCCCGCCTTCGGCTACCGACGGTGGGGTTCCCGGAAACGATTCCGTAGGGGCCCCCTCGCGGGTGCCCGCAAGAAATGTTTAACTTCAACTCTTAATCTCCATAATTTATGGCGGTTTTGATGAGCGCTGCGTCGCGAGAGGAACCCCCGGCCATCACGGTGAACGCGCCGGGTTCGAGCCTCAGTTTGCCGTCGGGGCCGTAGTAGGAAAAATCGGCGGCGGCGAGGGTGAAGGTGACGCTTTTTTTCTCTCCGGGAGCGAGGGCGACGCGTAGGAAACCTTTCAGTTCCTTCACCGGGCGGGTGAAGGTCGACACGTCGTCGCGCAGGTAGAGCTGCACCACCTCCTCGCCCGCGCGGGTGCCGGTGTTGGCTACCTGCACGGTCACCGTGTAGGGCAACTGGCCTTCGACTTTCAGGTCGCTGTACGCGAAGCTGGTGTACGAGAGGCCGTGGCCGAAGGGGTAGAGCGGGTCGCGCGTCCCGTCGATCCAGGTGCGGAAATACTGGGTGGGTTTGTAATTGTAGTAAATGGGGGTCTGGCCGACGTGCGCGGGCAGGGTCATGGGCAACTTGCCGCTCGGGTTGACCGCGCCGAAAAGCACTTCGCCCACGGCCTGGCCGCCCGTCGAGCCGGGTTCCCAGGCCTGCACCAGCGCGGGGACGTTGTCGGCGATCCACTTCACGGCCAGCGGGCGGCCGGTCACCAGGACCACCACCACGGGCTTGCCGGTGGCGTGGATCGCTTCGACCAACTCCTGCTGGCGGCCCCACAGGGTGATGTCCCAGCGGTCGCGGTTCTCGCCGCAGGTCTTCTCGGTCCAATGTTCGCGGAAGGAGTCCTCGCCGACCACGACGATCGTCAGGTCGCATGCGCGGGCCTTCGCGACGGCTGCGCGTACGGCCTGATCGCTGATCGTGCGCAGATTCCAGCCCACATCGGCGAATTCGACCGCGGCCCCCTGGGCGCGGATGCCGTCCAGGATCGTCGTGTAGTTTTCGCGGGGCTGGTCGAAGACCCAGTCGCCCATCGTGGCCTGGCAGTCGGCATTGGGGCCGGTGACCAGGATCTTTTTATATTTCGTTTTATCCAGGGGCAGGATGCCGTCGTTTTTCAGCAGCACGATCGATCGGCGGGCGAGTTCGAGGGCCGTATTGCGGTGCCCGGCCGAAAAAACGGTCTGTTTCGCCGCGGCCGGGTCGGTATAGCGGTTTTCGAAGAGGCCCAGGCGGAATTTCGCTTCGAGGATCTTACGGCACGCCTCGTCGACGCGCGAAGCGGGCAGGCGGCCCTCTTCGATCAGTTCCTTCATATCCTGCGCGAATTCGGGGCCGTGCATGTGGACGTCCACCCCGGCCAGGACAGAGAGCAGGAAAGCCTCTTTCGTGTTGGCCGCCACGCGGTGTTTGGAAGCGATCGCCTCCATATCCATCCAGTCGCTCACGGAGATTCCGGCGAAACCGTACTCGCGGCGCATCACGTACTCCATCAGCCAACTGCTGCTGTGGCACGGCACGCCGTTGAGTTCGTTATGCGCTGGCATCATCGACCAGGGTTGCGCCTGCTCGACAGCCGCTTTGAACGGCGGCAGGAAAGCGTTGCGCAATTCGCCTTCGCCCATCTCGACCGGGGCGGCGTTCGTGCCGTTGTTGGGCACGCCACCCGCCACCAGGTGCTTCACGCAGGCCAGCGCGCCGGCGTCCTGCAATCCGCGGACGGTCGCCACGCCCATCGCCGAGACCAGGCACGGGTCTTCGCCGAAACACTCTCCCACCCGGCCCCAACGCGCGTCGCGGGCGATCTCGATGTTGGGCGCGAAGGCCCAATGCGAGCCCGTGGCGCGCATCTCGACGGCGGTCTGGCGGGCGGACTGCTCCACCAGCGCCGGGTCGAACGTAGATGCCAAGCCTATCGGCGAGGGGTAGATGGTCGAACCGCGCACCAGGCCGTTGCCGTGGATGGCGTCGATACCGATCAGCACAGGGATTTTTAAACGGCTTTCGGCGGCCAGCTTTTGCAGGTGGTCGGCTTCGGTGGCCGTGAGCACGTGCAGGAAAGAACCGATCTCGCCGCGGGCGGTCATCGCTTCCACATCGTAGGAGCTAAGGCCCTTGTAGAAGGCGCGGGCGTGGCCGGCGGCCAGTTCCTCGGCCGTGGCGTTCTTTTCGGCTTCGCGCATGTGGGCCAGCCCGACGTACTGGCACATCTGGCCGATCTTTTCGTCGAGGGTCATGCGCTCCATCAGGTCGTCGACACGTCGTTCGACGGGTTGTTTCGGATCGAGGTAGAGGGGGCCGACAGCCGACACGCCTGAGGCGGCCACCGCGACAACGGCGGCCAAAAGGATATGTTTCATCAGCAAACTAAATTAAAGTAAAAAAACCGTCCCCGCCCGGAGCGGACGGGGACGGTCTGAAAAAGTCGTGTTACGGGGTTGGTTTCTGGATCTTGTAGTCGAAGGTCACCTTACCCGTGTTGGCCGTGGCGCGGTCGATGATCCGGATCACGCCGTAGAGGCCCGATTCGGTCAGGAAAGCGATGCATGAACCCTCGGCGATGCCTGTGCCGACGAACAGGGCGGCCGTGAAAGTCGAATTCTCATAAGTGTCTTCGAGTTTCTGGCGGGTATCGAGTGCGGCGAACTGGCTGTCCGTAAGGGCTTCGGTCAAGAGGAGTTTCTTGAAGTAGGTGTTTCTGCGTACACTCCACGCGGAGATGATGTCGGTGGTCGCGTTGCCGCCGAGGATACCGATGGTAGCGGCGTTGTAGATGTTGTTCAGGTTGGTGTTCCCCGGAGCCGAGATCGTAAAGCCCTGGCCGCCCGAACCGCTGAAGAAGAACGTAATGTCCAGCAGCGGGCAAACGTCTGCCGCACCTGCGCCGGTCGTCTTGTAGACGGTTCCTGTTTCGGCGTCGAGGAAGTGGCCTTCGCCCTCCTGCGCCACATAACGGTGGTACCCCATGACCTTGCCGTAATAGGAATCCACTTCGTCCGAAACGGGCGCTTTGACCGTGGCGGAATAGGGCTCCGTGACGATGGCCCCGTTGCTGTCCATCACCTGCAACAGGAAAGCGAGCGTCTGCCCGGTCTGTCCCGCGGTCGGCGTGTAGGCGAAGGTGTAGGTACAGGAGTTGGGGTCGGTGAACGTGGTCACTTTCGAGCCCTCGACCTCCACGCCGCCCAGCAGCAGCACGATCTGGTGCAGGGGCAGGGCCGAGGTCACCGCGATGTCGAACGTCGTTTCAACACCGGCGGTCATTTCCGCGGGGGCGTCAGCCGGGATCGTGATCCCGATCTGGGCCGGGGCGGCGACGATGTAGACCGGGTATTCGACCTTGACGATGCGCCCGGTCGAGCCTTCGATGTGCACCACGAAGTCGATGGTCGAACCCGTCTGGGCGGGTTGCACGGTATAGGTGAACGAATAGGCGGCCTCGGTGGCCCCTTCCGGGAAGGTCTGGCGGCTGCCGGCGACCTCCTGATCGTTCAGGAAAGTGATGGCACCCACGATCGGCTCGGCCGAGGTGAGGGTCATGTCATAGGTGAGCACATCGCCCGGGATGGCTGTGAAGGGTGCGGTGCCTGCGAGCGAGACGTTGATGATCTGCTTGGGTGCGCTATCGCTTCCCGCGTCGTCCTTGCACGAGAAAAGCAGGACGCCGAGCATGAGCATTGCCGTAAATCTCAATGTTTTCATGGCTTATGCGTTTTGGATTATTCTACTTTGAAAGGGATGCAGGCGCTGGCGACCTTGCCGTGGTCGTCGCGCACGAATACGTAGAGGCGGTAGTAACCGGCCGTTGCGGGAGCTTTGATGGTCGCCACGGCCTTGTCGCCGTTGGTGATCAGGCCCGTGATGCCGGCCGGCATACTGCCGTCGGTCGACTTGGTGGCTTCCTGCATGATATACCACTCGTAGGTCAGCGGATCCTCGTCGGGGTCCGAAGCGGTGACGGTGGCCGTGTGGCCGGTCGTGTTTTTGGTGAGCACGACGGATTCTTCGGCTTTTTTGCCGTTGAGCCTCATGTCGTCGCGCGAGGCGATCACCGGGGCGCGGTTCTCCGGATAGGAGCCCGTCCAGCAATACTGCATCTCGTCGACGGCGGCGTAGGTGTTGCCCTTCTTATCGAACAGGCCGTACCAGTTGAGCACCTCGCCGTGGGTCTGGTAGCCCCACAGGAAGACGAACGATCCCAGGCAGCCGTTGTCCTTGTTGGCCAGGATGTGGTTCTGGTAGCAACTCAGGTAGTCGGCCGCTTTCTGGGTGCTGGTCTGCTCGACCAGGTATTTGCCCCACAGGATGCGCGAGGGCTCGGGATTCATCTGCCATGTGCCGCGGGGGCCGTACTCGGTGATCATGTAAGGCTTGGTCCAGCCGCCGGAGGTGAGGTTGGCCCTCACGGTGGGCAGGTTGGGCGCGTAGGTGTTCACCGAGAGGATGTCGATGCTCGGGCAGAGCGTGCGGATGTAGTTGATGTGGTCCACGTTCGACGAGGCGAGCGAGAGGGTGGTCGGATGGTTCGGGTCCTCCTGCTTGATCATCGCGGCGATCTGCTCGACAGCCGTCCAGAGCTGCTCCTTTTTCGTATAGGAGGCTTCGGTCTCGTTGCCCACCGACCAGCACAGGATGGCGGGGTGGTCTTTGAAACGTTTCACGTTGCCTTTCATCTCCTCGAACTGGGCGGCCACTTTGGCCTGGTCGGTGTAGTCGAAGCCGTCGGTCTCGCGCTTCAGGTAGAGGCCGAAGTTGACGTAGATGCCCGCGTTGTAAGCCTCGTCGAGGATGGCGCGGGTCTTTTCCGCCACGCCGTAGGTGCGGAAGACGTTGCCGCCGTAGTCGGCCAGGCGGCCGGTGTAGTTGTTGCCCGCACCGCCCTTGACGAAGAAGTCAGAGCCGTTGACGGTCATCACCCATTTGCCTTCGCGCTGGATGACTTCGACTTTGGCGGGTCCCTCCTGGCTGATGTCCACGAACGAGGGGGCCGGGATCGGGAAATCGAACTTGTCGTCGGCGCAGGCTGTGACGGAGGCCACGCACAGGATCGCCGGAATGATATGTCTCAGTTTCATTTTGCTTGTTTTTTAGGGGTTTCGAGTATCTGTCCATCCTGTAACAGGCGTTCGCGCAGGTTCGTGTAAGAGACCTTCTGCACCGGGACGCGGGCGTCGATCGCCATCGCCGCGGCCGTGGCGGCCGACTGGCCGAGCACCATATAGACCGGCTCCATGCGGATCGAACTCATCGCCACGTGGGTGGCCGAAAGGCAGACCGGCACCAGCAGGTTGCGGCACTCCTCCTCGCGCGGGACGATCGCACCGTAGCCGATCGGATACGGGGTGGTGGGCTGGAAGATGGTGCCTTCGTTGCGCAGCTTGCCCTCGGTGTCCACCACGCGCGAGACGTAGTGGCAGTCGAGCGCGTAAGACCCCATGCCCACGCAGTCGGTGGCGGGGGTGCGCTCGGTTTTGCGGACGTTCTGTTCGGTCATCACCAGCTGGCCGACCATGCGGCGCGCCTCGCGGACGTAGATCTGCCACGGGAAGTTGCCCGTGTCGGCGAACTCGTCCTTCGGCAGGCCCCAGGGCTTCATTTCGTCGCGCACGGCCTGCGGGATGCGGGGATCGTTCGCCAGCAGCCAGAGCATGCCCAGGGCATAGTCCTTGTGCAGCTGTTCGATCTTCGCGCGGTCGGCGTACGACGCTTCGGGATAGTCGTAGCTCGCCCCGAAGAAGTCCAGGTGGTTGGTGTCGGTCTTGCGGTTGGGCATCGGGGTGAGGGTGATGATCTTCTGTAAGGGGGTCTCGGGTTCGAGCGTGAGCATGCGCACCAGGATCTCGTAACGCAGCGGGTCGTAGTCCGCCGGCTTTTCGATGGGGA
Source organism: Rikenellaceae bacterium (assembly GCA_031549495.1). GTDB lineage: Bacteria > Bacteroidota > Bacteroidia > Bacteroidales > Rikenellaceae > JAVBOW01. Next base: position 53,567 of record JAVBPS010000016.1, read on the forward strand.
TCATGTTCGCGGGGTCGTCCGTGAGGGTCATGCGGTAGCAGTAGGCTTGCGTGCGTCCGTCGGCTTCACCATCCGCGCCCCAAGGCTTGGCGTCGACATAGGGCAGCGGACCCGAGGCCGGGTCGCCTTCCTTAACATAGGGGTCGATGGCGGAGAGGTTCTTGCCGTCGGTGCGGTTCACGCGGATGCCGTTGAGCGTCTCGCCGTAAGCGGCGTTCGCCTCGCGGCCCACGGTGAACGAAACGCCCGCGGCGGCCATCAGATCGCCCTCGTAGCTGCAGTCGATGTACATGCGCGCCGTCAGTACGCGTCCGCCTTCGAGCGTGATAGCGGAGAGGTTGCCACGCCGTTTCTCGACCTTCACGCTGCGGTCCAGGGGCGCGCCGTAGATCACCTCGACACCCGCCTCGGCGAGCATCTCTTTCATGATCCGCTCGGCCACGTGCGATTCGTAGACCCATTGCATCCGGCGCTCTTCGTTGCGGCCGGTGTAGGTCCGTTTGAGGGTCTTCTCCATGAATTCGTCGCGCGTTTGGCAGCGCCACGCCTCGGGGCTCGCGTAGTGGTCGTAGATGCGGGCGTAGTATTCCCAGGCGATGCCGCCGACCACGTCGTTGCGGTTCATGTCGGTGGCCGTCAGGCCCGAGGTGACCATGCCGCCCACGTGGTCGCGCTCGCAGACCAGGATGGTTTTCTTGCCCATCCGGGCGGCCTGCACGGCGGCCGTGAAGCCCGAGGCGGTGCCCCCGTAGACGCATACGTCCGTTTCGGGGGCCTGCGCCCGGCAGCTAATGCTCAGGGCTGCCAGGATCGTTATATAAATCAGCTTTCTCATCGTTGTTCCAATCTTTCTGCGTTACTGACTATTAATTATATCCGGGGTTTTGCGGGAACCTGTCCGCGCCCAGATCGGTCACTTCGGTTTCCGGGATGGGCCAGCGGATGAAGTGCGGGTTGGCGGGAAGGTTGGTGCGGCCGGCCAGCGAAGCGCTCACTTCGGGGTGGCCCGCGTAATTCTTCACCTGGTCGATCAGGATGCCCAGCCGCTTGAGGAAATACCAGCGGTCGCCCTCGAAGGCCAACTCGCGCGCCTGTTCGTCGATCACGTCCTTCATGGTGAGCGTGCCGGTAAATTGGTTGTTGCCCGCCCGCTGCCAGGTCTTGTTGTAGTAATATTTGGCCAGGGTCTGGTCGCCCGACATCAGGGCGGCCTCGGCGCCGATGATGTAGGTCTCCGCGAGGCGGTACACGATCACGTCCTTGTAACTTTTGGTCTCCGAAGTGCCGCGGGCCCAGATGTCGCCGTACTTGGTGATGCCCGGCAGCAGGTTCTTGTTCACCACGCCGTCCTTGCGCTCGGGGAAGTATTCGCCGGGCTTGACCACCACCGCACCGTATGGAATATCCTTATTGGTGGTGTTCATGTAGCGGTGGATGTACCACGAGGTGTAGCGCTTGTCCTTACTCTGGTCGTAGAGCGAGAAGAGGTAGGGACTGGGCAGGCAGCGGCCGTAGGTGTAGCCCCAGTTCTGGTACGAGCACGCCTCGTCGGCCGCCCCGCCGATCTCCTGGCGGTAGATGCCGATGAACAGCGCAGCGATATAGTTGCCGCTGGGCGTGGCGGCCGAGAGGTTGCCGCCCGGGTTCTTGCTCCATTGCTGGGTCAGGATGGCCTCCTTGTGGTTCAGCTCGGCGCCGGTGAAGACCTTATCGACCTCCACCAGGTCGAACGCACCCGACTGGTCGATGGCTTCGACCTGGGTGAGGGCCTCGGGCCAGTCCTTGATCCACAGGGCGGCCTTCGCCTTGATGTGGCGCGCGGCGCCCTGCGTGAAGCGGCCCGGCTCTTCGGTCGTCCAGTCGAGGTTTTCGATGGCGTAGTCGAGGTCTTTGTATAAAAGGTCGAACACTTCGGTTTGCGTCGCGGGACGGATGTCGCGCTCATCGTCCACGTTCTCGGGCGTGGTGGCCAAGGTATTGAGCCAGATGCGGTCGTAGGTGCGGTAAAGCAGGAAGTACGACTGTGCGCGGAAGCACTTCGCCTCGGCGATTATCCGCCTCAGGTTCGGGGTGTCGGGCAACTTTTCACCCGCTTCGATCAGCGTGTTGGCTTTGCCGATGATATCGTACATGGTGGTCCACATAAAGGCTACCTGGGCCGAGGAGGGTTTGAGGTACTGCGGGTCGTAGATGCCGAAGTAGTTGCCCGTCCCGCCGTTGGTCATCGCCTCGTCGGTGGCGCGCACCAGGGCGAACATGGTAGCGCTTTCGGTGTCGTTGGTATAGTAACGCTGGCGGTTGTAGAGGGCGGTCACGCCAAGCTCCAGCCCGTCCTCCGAGGTGACGATGTAGTCGATCGTGAATTTACTCGGGTGTTCCTCGGTAAGGAAGTCCTTGCACGAAGCCAGCACGCTCGTGCACAGCAGCAGGGAAATTATCGCTTTTTTCATGGTGCGGCTATTTTAGAAGGTGACATTAAGGCCGACGAGGGCGGTGCGCGGCTCGGGATAGGCGCCCGGATTCTGCTCGGGGCCGTAGCCCAGCACGTCGGTGCGTGTCCAGAAATTGGTCAGCGAGGTGTATAGGCGCAGCTTCTGGACGAAGATCTTGCGCATCCACCTTTCGGGAAATTCGTAGCCCAGCGTCACATTGCGCAGGCGCACGTAGGTGCCGTCCTGGTAGCCGAGCGAGGAGAGGTAGGCCGGGGCCTGGGTGAAGTGGGGTGCGGGAGCCTCATTACTGGGGTTGTTCGCTGTCCAGTAGTTGCGGCGGATACCGTTGCGTTTGCCGGTCAAATCGCCGCCGTTGGCGAACGAGACCAGGTAATCGTTGTAGATCGTCCCGCCGTAAGCGACGTAGAGATCGGCCGACAGGTCGAAGCCCTTCCAGCGCAGGGTGGTGCCCAGGTTGCCGATCCATTTCGGGTCGCGCTGGTAGACCACTTTGTCCGCGTCGCTGATTATGTCGTCGCCGTTGGTGTTGGCCACACGGATCGTGCCGGGCTTGGCGCCGGGCATATAGGAGCTGCTGATGTCGTCCGTGAGCTGCCAGATACCGGCGAAGCGGTAGTCGTAATAGACGTTCGTGGGCTTGCCGATAAACCAGTTGCTGGCGACATTGTCCGTCGGGTTGCCGTACTCGTCCGTGGTGCCGTCGAGTTTGAGTATCTTGTTGCTGTTGGCGGCGAACGTCAGATCGACCTCCCACGAGAAAGAACGCGTACGCACCGGGACGGTATTCAGAGTAATCTCCACCCCGCGGTTGCGCAGCTCGCCCACGTTGACCACCTGCGATTTGTAACCCAGTACCCGTGAGAGGTAACGACTCATCAGCAGGTCGGTGGTCTTGGATGTGTAGATCTCGGCAGTACCGCTGATGCGCCCTTTCAGGAAACCGAAGTCGAGGCCGATGTTGGCCGTCGTGGAGGTTTCCCATTTCAGGTCGGGATTCGGAAGAACGGCGTTGGGCAGGTAGCCGGTCGCCTTTTCCGTACCGAATTCGGTCAGGTATTTATCGACCACGCCGAGTGTTTCGTACGGGTCCACGCCCTGGTTGCCGGTCTGGCCGTAACTCAGACGCAGTTTGAGGTTCGAAAGCCAGTTCACGTCACGCAGGAAAGCCTCCTCGCTGGCCCGCCAGGCAAACGACGCCGAGGGGAAGTAACCCCATTTATTGTTGATCCCGAAAACCGTCGAGCCGTCCGCACGGATTGCGGCGCTGAACAGGTAGCGGCCGAGCAGGCCGTAGTTCACGCGGCCCATGAACGACACCAGGCTACGATCCGTCAGGTTCCAGGTCGGCTCGCCGTAGGAGTTCGCTCCGCCCACGCCGTTAAAGGTCAGTTCGTCGTTGGCGAATTCGGTGGCGTTGATCCCCATCGTTTTCCGCTGGATCGTATTCACGGACTGCATCCCCGTAACTTCGACGTGGTGCTTTTTGCCGCAAAAATCGTGACTCCAGGTGAGAATATTCTCGAGCAGGTAGTCGTGAAAGAGGCTGATCGAAGTAGTGCCCTTACCCATGGAGCTGTAAGCCGAGGTGTGATCTACCCCCTGGTAGGTGCCCCCTTCGGTGTTGTAGCGTGAGATGCTGCCGTTGACGCGGTAGGTGATATCTTTGGTGATCTTGACGTCGGCGAACAGGTTGAGCAGGATCCGCTCCTGGATGCTCCTGTTATCCGAGTTGTTGATGTTCCACAGCGGGTTGTAGTTCGATTCGCCCGCTTCGGTGACGTCCTTGCGCAGCGTCACCCCGTCATCCTCGTAGATCTTCGAAAGGGGCGGCACAGTGATGAAGTTATTGAACGAACCGTCAGCGGTCCGGGTCCATGAGCGCATATAGGAAACGTTCGTGCCCAGGGTCAGCCATTTGTTCAGTTGGTGGTCGACGTTCAGGCGACCGGTGGCGCGTTGGTAGCCCGACGAGGGCACCATGCCGTCCTGGTCGAAGTAGCCGAACGAGATCGAGTATTTGGTACGGTCGGTGCCCGACTGGATCGAGATATCGTGCTTCTGCTGGAGTGCCGTACCGATCATCTCTTTCTCCCAGTCGACGAAATTGCCGCTCTGCAGCACGTCGTACATCACGCCCCTGAAGCAATCCTCGGGGTCGTACGAACCGTTGGCGTTATAATAGGCCTCCTTGCGCATGGCAGCCCATTCGTAGCCGTTGTAGAACTCGAAGTTGCGCTTGATGTCCTGCATGGCGAAATAGTTCGAATAGTTGATCTTCGTCTGGCCGGCCTTGCCGCGCTTGGTGGTGATCAGGATCACGCCGCAGGCCGCACGGGCGCCGTAGATCGACTGCGCCGAGGCGTCCTTGAGTACTTCGAGCGAGGCGATGTCCGTCGAGTTCACGTCGTCGATATTCGACGTGGGCACGCCGTCCACCACGTACAGGGGCTGGTTGTCGCCCCCCGAGAGGGTGCGCTTGCCGCGGATGTATATAGCCGCACCACCCCCTCCCGGAGCTGCGTTGGTCGTGTTGACCTGGATCCCGGCGGCCTTGCCGCGCAGCATCTCGACCACATTCGACACGGGAATGGTATTGAGTTTCTCAGGGGTGACGGACGAAATGGCGCCCGTCAGGTCGCTGCGGCGCTGGGTACCGTAACCCACCACCACCACTTCGTCGAGTTTCTGGAAGTCCTCGTGAAGCGTGACGGCCATGCTGACGGTCGTCGGCGTCACCGCCTTTGTTTCGGTCAGGTAGCCCATGAAGCTGAATTGCAGCGAGCTGCCTTTCGGGGCGTTGATGACGTAGGAACCGTCGGCCCCGGCCGAGACGCCGCGGGTCGTTCCCGCGACCGTGACCATGGCGCCGGGCAATGCCCTGCCTGCCGCGTCCATGACCTTACCCGACACGCGCTGGTTATCGTCCGCCGCGGTCGGTGCGCCCGCTTTGGCGGCGGAAGCCGGGCCGGTCGCCAGCACGATGTTGCGGTCGAGCACGGACCACGTGACGTTCGTGCCGCGGAAGAGGTCTTCCAGCACGGCGAAAAGGTCGCGGTTAGCGGCCTGGACATTCACCCTGCGGGCGAGGTCGATCTGGTCGGTATTGTAAAAGAATTTGTAATCGGTCTGCGCTTCGAGTTGGCGCAACACGGCGTCCACCCGTTGTCCCGATGCGCTCAGGGTCACGTTCTGCGCCTGCGCCAGGCCGGGCAGCAAAGCCACGGCCAAAGCCAGCCACACTCCCCTGCGGCACAGTCCGGCCAGGGAGGCCGACGTGCAGGATTTTATCATCCTGGGCAGTTGGATGGTAAAAAGGTTTTTCATAGATTTGTAGTGTAGGTTAATAAATCACTTGTCATGTGCGCCAGTACCTTGCGAGGCTCAGAAGCGCATCAGGTGGTCGCATACGGTGCGGGGCACGGTAATGCCCGGCCGTATGCCTTTTTTCAAACGGGGGTTTCTCTCATCTCTTCTGGTTTTAGGTTCGGCGTATCGTGTATATCAATAGATTTCGATGCGGCTCTTTTCCCGCTCGCCCACAGGCAGGTAACGGTAATGGATCCCGGACGACACGGCGAAGTGCTCCAGCACGCGGTCCAGGCGCTGATGGACGAACACACCCGTGAAATGCTGCCCCAGCAATTTCGGATCACGCACCTGGAACTCGACGTTGAAGCGGCGCGAGAGCACCCGGAGCACCTCGTCGAGCGAGGTCTGGCGGAACAGGATGCGGCCGTCCTTCCAGGCGGTGTAGGTATCGGTATCCACCTCGCGCAACAGGGCGGTACGGGTGGCTGCGGTATAGACGGCCCGCTGGCCGGGTTTGAGCGTCATGCGTGAAATTTCGCCCGCCGCGTCGTCATAGTTGAAAGCCACGCTACCCGAGACGAGCGTCGCGGAGACGGCCTGCGGGTCGTAGGCATCCACGTTGAACCGGGTGCCGAGCACCTCTACCTGCACGCCTGTGCAGGTTTCGACCACGAACCGGCGCCCTTCAGTGCGTTCCACTTCGAAATAGGCTTCTCCCTGCAATTCCACACGGCGCGTGCGCCCGAAGCGGGACGGGTATTTGATCCGGCTTTCGGAATTGAGCCACACACGCGTGCTGTCGGGCAGGGTGACGCAGGTGGTCATGCCGGGGTTGGTCGCCATCTCCACATACCGCTCTGTGCCGCGGTTCGAAAAGACCAGCGTAATCGTGGCGACGAGCAACGGCAGGAAAAGGAGGGCCGCGGCCTGCTGCGCGCGGCGCAGCCATAGCCTACGGGCGGGCAGGTCGGACGTCATGCGGGCGTGAACGCGTTTCAAAGCCGCTTCGGTGTCGACCTCGGACGCCACGGCCATGGTTTGGGCTGCGAAAGCGATACGCGCCACGGCATCGGCCGTGCGGCGGTTCTCTTCATCCGCGGCGATCCACAGCCGCACGGCGGCCGCCTCTTCGGCAGTCGCCTCGCCGGTAAAATATTTCAGGATCAGGGAAGGGTCTATCGTCTGCAAGGGTTCTGTCATGATGTCGGAATATATCGTGCGTTATATTGAAGACTGTTCCGTGGAGCGATCTCCTAAACTGTCAACGTGTTTTTTTCTCTTTTTTTAAAATAATCCCCTATATTTGTTGAAAAACACAGCGATGGCGATATACGCAGAATCCTCGGACAGTGAGCTTTGCCAGGCTATATGCATGGGGAACCGCACTGCGTTCGACCAGTTCTTCCGCCGGTATTACCCTTCGTTGTGTGCGTATGCTTCGCGTTTCGTCTCGCTGCATGACGCCGAGGAGGTGGTGCAGGACGTGATGCTTTGGCTGTGGGAGGAGCGCGGCCGGCTGGAACGGATCGCATCGCCCGACCGCTACCTGTTTCGCGCCGTACGCAACCGTTGCCTGACGTTGCTCGACAGCAGCGCCGTACGCAAACGTTCCGACGAGACTCCCGGGGAGCAGGGCCATATGTGGGACGATCCTGATTTTTATGTCGCCCGCGAACTCGCCGCGCAGATCGAATCGGCCCTGGCCGCTTTGCCGGAAAGTTATCGCGAGGCGTTCGAGATGCACCGTTTCCAGGGGTTGACCTACCGCGAAATCGCCTCCCGGCTTGCAGTTTCAGAAAAAACGGTCGATTACAGGATTAGTCAGGCTTTGCGTCTTTTACGCATCTCTCTGGCCGATTTCCTACCTGCGACAGCACTGATCATGATGTTGTTGGAGCCCCGGTCCTAATTAGACGGAAGGGATATTAGAATCGCTCAAAATTCATTGCAAACCCACAACTACCGCCGGGTTGTGTGAAAATGAAAAGCAAGGGGGTTATGACTGTCGTCATAACCCTCTGATTTTCTTAGTGACACCATCAGGACTCAACCCTGAAACCTTCTGGACAGTAGTCAAACGATTTGGATTTTCCGTGATTTTCGCCGGGTTTCGTTATGCTTATAAGTGTTTTGAGTTTGTGTGCAAATTGTGTGTGTAATTTTTACCAGAAGGCCTTCGCGATTTTCATAATATCGTGTCCGGTTGGTCCTGCGAACAAAGGTTATCTCCTTTATCTTGACGCCTTCGCACAAGATTATCCGGATCAGCCGCGGCCTTTCGAATTCCACTTCACCACAGTAGAGAGGCCCGGGGGTAATGCCGGAGGCTAAATCGGGAAATCCAATTTCGGGTATGTACCAAGGGGCTGACGGGGATTATAACGCACTATTTTCAATCCTGTATAAATTTGGACTAATTGTGTATAATAAGGGTACAGCTCCCATCTTTTTAAGATGTAATTTAGCTGTCGGTAAAGCCCCGCAACTAACCTTCTAACTTAAATGTCTCATGAAAAGCGTTTTACCCCTGCTTACACTCTTTGCTTCCGTTTCGTATTTGTCTGCCGGCGGGCAACCCCTGAAACTATGGTATGACCAACCGGCCCGGGAGTGGGTCGAAGCCTTGCCTTTGGGTAACGGGCGTCTCGGCGCCATGGTATACGGGAATCCCCTGAACGAAAAATATCAACTCAACGACGGGACCCTTTGGTCCGGATATCCGCACGAGATCACCAATCCGAAGGCAAAAGTCGCTTTACCCGGGATACGTGCGGCCATTGACCGCGGCGAATACCAGCTGGCGGCCGAATTGTGGATGGACAACGCCCAGGGTCCCTTCACGGCGCGCTACCAGCCGATGGGCAACCTCTATCTCGATATGTCCGGCGGGGGGACCCCTACCGATATATATAGGGACCTGGATCTTTCCGGCGCCACGGCGACGGTCCGGTACACGGTCGCAGGGGTGGGTTTCCGAAGGACGTCGTTCATTTCCTATCCCGACCAGGTGATGGTCGTAAAGATCGAGGCGGATAAACCGGGGGCGGTTGGATTCGAACTGAAAGTCGACAGCAAGCAACGGTACGAAAACAGGGTCGAGAACGAGATGCTCGTCCTGAAAGGCCAAGCGCCCAGATACGTTCCCTTCGGCCCCGCGGATGCCGACAGGGTGGCTTATGATCCGAGCTGGGACGGCCTGGGGCTGAACTTCGAGGTCAGGGTCAAGGTACTCGCAGACGGGGGCAAACTGAATTTCACGGATAAGAATACGATCACCCTCGCCGGGGCGAACGGCGCAACGATCCTCCTCGGCGCGGCGACCAGTTACGACGGATATAATGTCCCCGTGGCGAAATCGACCAAAAACCCGACGGCGATAACGACGTCCAATGTAAATAAAGCGGTGGCAAAGGGTTATGCCGGTCTGCTCGCCGCGCACACCAAAGATTACAAATCGCTCTTCGACCGGGTATACGTCAACCTGAACGACGCCGCGGCCGACAAAGCCAAAGCCTCCATGACGACCGGGCAACTGATGGACGATTTCACCGCGACGGGCCTGGATAACGGTTTTTTGAACCTGCTTTACCAATACGGGCGCTACCTGATCATATCCTCCTCGCGCGAGGGGGGTCTTCCGGCCAACCTGCAGGGGATATGGAACGACAATATCACTCCGCCCTGGGGTTCCAACTACACCCTGGACATGAACACCGAGATGAACTACTGGCACGTTGAGGTGGCCAATCTGCCGGAATGCCACATCCCGCTGCTCGACTTTATCGGGGCCCTGTCCGTGACCGGCGCCCAAACGGCGCAGAAGAACTACGGCATGCGCGGATGGGTGTCCCACCAGAACTCCGACGCGTGGGCGCAATCCGTCCCGCAGGGGGATTTCGACAAGGACCACCTGATCCGGGCGGCGCGGTGGACGTGCTGGCCGATGTCGGGGCCGTGGCTGTGCAGGCATCTGTGGGAGCATTACCTGTTCAACCCCGATGCCGAATACCTGCGCACGAAGGCGTATCCGATCATGAAGGGGTCGGCCGAATTCATGCTCGACTGGCTTGTGGAAGACAAGGAAACGGGCTATCTGGGGACCAATCCGGCGACCTCGCCCGAGAACAAGTTCTGGTATGTGGACCGCAACGGCCAACGGCAGGTCGCCGACATATCGAAGACCACCACGATGGATATGATGTTGATATGGGACCTGTTCAATATGTGTATCGAGGCGTCGGCGATCCTGAATGTCGACCAGGAGTTCAGCCAAAAACTGGCCGATACGAAAAGCAAACTGCAACCGCTGCAATTGACTAAGCGCGGACAACTCCAGGAATGGTACAAGGATTACGAGGAGTTCGATGAAAAGCACCGGCATATGGCCCACCTCTACGGCCTTCATCCCGGAGCGCAGATCCATCTGAGAAAGACGCCGGATATGGCCGCCGCCGCGTACCGGACCCTTGAGATCCGCGGCGACGACGGGGTGGGTTTCACGGCGGCATGGAGGATCAGTTTCTGGGCCAGGTTGGAAGAGGCCGACAAGGCTTACGATGCCATATACGCAGGCTGCCGACATATCGCGGCGGATCAAACAACACAAGGCGGCCTTTTCTCGTCGATGCTTTCGGGTTATCCTCCGTTCCAGATCGACTCCAACATGGGCATGGTGGCCGGGATCACGGAGATGTTCGTACAGAGCCACGCGGGGGAGATCTTCCTGCTCCCGGCGGTGCCCTCTAAGATCAAGTCGGGAGAACTGAGGGGGATCAGGGCGCGCGGCGGATTCACGATGGACATCAAATGGGAAGACGGCAAACTCGTATCGGCGACCATTCATTCCTCCATCGACGGGGAGTGCCAGATCCGTAGCCGGGAAAAACTGGCCGCGAAGAACGGGAGCCTCAAAAAGATCCCGGAGCAACCCCTTAATCCCCTGTATCAAACGACTTTTCTGAAGAACGGCAACGAGGCCGCGATGAAGAAACTCTCTCCCGTCGAAACGAACCTCTACTCACTCAAAACGCAGAAAGGCAAGAGTTACACGCTGGTCTGCCGGTAAAAAACGATCAATCCAAGGCGTGTCGGCATAACCGTCCGGCACGCCCCCTAACCACACGACTAACTTTAACGATGAATATGAAATCAATCAGACGGATCGTGCGAATATTCCTCGCGGTTGCAGGGATGTTGGTCACAACCACCCTGTCGGCGCAGGTGACGGTGAAAGGTACCGTTGCGGATGACAAGGGCGAGGCATTGCCGGGGGTAACGGTTGTTGTTACGAACACAACCAGCGGTGTTGTCACGGACTCCAAAGGAGCGTTTTCCATTCCCGTTCCCCGGATCGGCGACGTACTGGAGTTCTCGCTCGTGGGTTATTCCACCGAGCAGAGGCAGATCAGGCAGGCCGATGCCGGCACACCTATGAAGGTCATGCTGCACGAGGCCAGCCAATACCTCGACGAGGTCGTGGTGATCGGATACGGTGAAGTGCGCAGGCAGGACTTTACCGGATCGGTGGGCAAGGTGGATATGGAGGACCTGTTGAAAGTCCCCGCGGCCAGCTTCGACCAGGCTATGGCCGGCCGGGTCGCCGGGGTGCAGGTGACTTCCAACGAAGGGACCCCGGGAGCGGCGATGAATATCGTGGTCCGCGGCAAGAACTCCCTTACGCAGGACAACTCGCCCCTGTATGTGGTGGACGGATTCCCGATGGAGGACGCCACGATCGGCTCGTCGCTGAATCCCAACGACATCGCCTCCATCGACATCCTCAAAGACGCCTCCGCGACGGCTATCTACGGAGCCCGGGGCGCTAACGGCGTGGTGATCATAACCACCAAAAAAGGGGAATCCGGGAAGCTGCGGATCAACTACGACTATACCGCCGGGGTACAGGATATCACCAAACAGATGGACATGATGGACGCCTACGAGTTCGTGAAGTTGCAGGCGGAGGTCTATACCCCGCAGGAGATGCTGACGATGGGGTATTTCCAGAATTACAACGGGATGCAGTACGACCTGGAGGATTACCGCGACATTCCCCAGATCGACTGGCAGGATAAGATATTCCGCACCGCATGGATGCACAACCATAACCTCTCGGCCACGGGCGGGGGGGAGAATGTAAAGTATTCGATGTCGTTCTCCATGTACGACCAGGACGGCGTGGTGATCAATTCCAATTTCAACAAAGTGCAGGGCAGGATCAACCTCGGCTTTTCGCGAAATAAGTTTTCGGCCAACGTGACGGCCAATTATACGAAAGAGTGCTCTTCGGGCAACAGCCCCTCGCAAAGCAACTCGCTCGGGCAGTATAACATATTTTATAACGTGTGGGGCTACCGTCCCGTGAACAAGCCCAACGAAAGGCTGTCCGAACTGCTCGACACCATCACCGACGATACGGAAGGGGTAAACAAGCTCACGGACTACCGCTACAACCCGTACCTGCAGTTGAACAACGAATATAACAAGCGCTACCGGGCGAACCTCTATTTCAGCGCATGGGCCGAGTACGAACTCCTGGCGGGGCTGAAGATCCGTTCCTCTTTCGGGTACAGCAACAATAACCGGCGCAACGAATACTTCAATAATTCCAAAACCCTGGGCGGGCGGCCCGGGAATTCGAACGGCCTTAACGGGGGGATCTCGGTTTTCGACAGCGATTTTTTCCTGAACGAAAACACCGTTACCTATTCGACGAAGATCAAAAAGCATTTCATGAGCTTTCTCGGAGGGTTTACGCTGCAAACGTCCCAGGCCAAGACCAACAGTTACGCGACGAAGAACATCCCTTCCGCCTACGAGATGCAGCGGATGAACGCGCTCAAATACGGGGTGGAAAGCAGTTTCAACAACTCGATCGACGAAACGGGGATGATGTCGTTCCTGGGCCGCGCGAACTACAACTACAACGGTACGTATTTCTTCACCGTGAATTTCCGCGCCGACGGTTCTTCGAAGTTCGACAAACAGAACCGGTGGGGCTATTTCCCGTCGTTCTCCACCGCGTGGGTGATCTCCAGGGAGCGCTTCTTCGAAGCCCTCCGGCCGGCCGTGTACTCCGCCAAACTTCGCGCGGGATGGGGGCAGACCGGCAACAACCGGGTCGGGTCGTACGACCGTTTCGCCTTGTACGACATGCTCAAGAGAGGGGTCGGCGATTACGCTTCCGCGACCGGGTACACCCACGGCGTGTATCCCATCGGCGGCAATATCCTCGATGCGGAGGGCGTCGTCCCGATCCGCCTGGGCAACGACCAACTCAAATGGGAAACGACCGACCAGGTCGACGTCGGCCTCGACCTGGCGTTCCTGAAAGACCGCCTCAACCTGGTGGTGGACTGGTACTACAAAAAGACGAAAGACCTGCTGTTCTTTACCGAGATCCCGCTCTCGTCGGGATACGGCGGTGCGATGCGCAATATCGGCGACAACGAGAACACCGGGATCGAGTTCACCTTGAATACGGTCAACATAAGGACCCGGAAGTTCGAATGGACTTCGAGTTTCAACATCGCCTTCAACCGCAACAAGGTGCTCAGGCTTGCGGAGGGGGTGAATTCCAAACTCACGACCGCCCCGTTTGATAATAACTTCAACCAGAACAACTACATCGCCAAAGTGGGTTACCCGATGGGAATGATGTACGGTTACGCGTATGAGGGGACTTACAAATATGAGGATTTCAACTATGTGAGCGGGCAGTATATCCTCAAGCCGGGGATCGCGAAATATGTGGGCGAGGCGAATCCCCAGCCCGGCTACGCCAAATTGAAGGATATCAACGGCGACGGAGTGGTCGACGGCAACGATATGACCATCATAGGCCGCGGGGATCCTTTGAATATCGGCGGATTCACCAATAACCTGCGTTTCAAAGGGTTCGATCTCAACATCTTCCTCCAGTGGAGTTACGGCAACGATATCCTCAACGCCAATAAGCTCCTGTTCGAGAGCGGGTACAACAAAAGGCGCGAGTTGAACCAGTTCGCCAGCTTCGCCGACCGCTGGACGCCTGAAAATCCTTACAGCGACATCCCCCGTTCCAGTACCTCGGCGTTAAACAACCTGTTTACCTCCAGGCTCATCGAGGACGGATCGTACCTGAGGATCAAGAACATCTCCCTGGGTTACACACTGCCCGTCTCCCTGGTCAAGAAAGCCGGCCTGAGCAATGTGAGGATATTCGCATCGGTGCAGAACCTTTACACGTTCACCAACTATTCCGGATACGACCCCGAGGTCTCGATCCGCGATACCGCACTGACGCCGGGAATGGATTTCTCCGCCTATCCGCGCGCCCGGACCTTCTCTTTCGGTGTTAATTTACAATTCTAAAACGTCAGATGGCCATGAAACCGATAAAATCCATTTTTACCGTTATCCTTTGCTGGGCGTTATGCGCCTGCAGCATCCTGGATAAAGAGCCTTATTCGCTCACCCCGGACACCTATTTCAACACCGAGGACGAGATCAGCAAGTGGGTGCAGGGCATCTACAGCCCGCTGATCAACGACACCTTCTACGGGGAGGCCTACCCGATGTATGTCGCCGGGGGAGACGACCTGGCGTTCTTTCAACGCTCCACCGGGCGCAGCAGCATGATATGCGCCAATATCACGGCCAGCAATACGGAGATAGCCAAATTCTGGAGGATGCTTTACGATGGCATCAACCGGGCCAATATCCTCCTGGAGAACGTGGACAACAATCCATCCATAAGCCTGGCATTCCGCGACAAGGCGCGCGCGGAGGCTCTTTTCATGCGGTCGTTCTATTACTCCCACCTGGTGATCGGATGGGGCGACGTCCCTTTGCGGCTTACCACGCCCACAAGCCCCAATAACCTGGCCTATTTGCCCGCGTCCGACCGGCAGGTCATATACGACCAACTGATCGGCGACATAGAAAGCGCGATACCCTACCTGCCTTCGTCCGACCAGTTGACCCATACGTCCACCGCGACCAAATCAGCCGCTTACGGCATACTCGCCCGCGTGTACCTGTTCCGGGCCGGGGAGCATTACCGCCAGGACGGGAAAGATAAAGACAAAGCCCCGGAATATTTCGCCAAGGCAAAAGAGTGGGCGATGGAAGTCGTGAAAACCGGCCTGCACGGCCTTGTGGACGATTACACCCGGGTGTTCATCGACATCGCGCAGGATAAGTACAACAGCACAGGCGTGCGCGAGAGCATCTGGGAGGCCGACATGGCGGGAAACGCCCGCGTGGAAAACATCAACACCTGGGGCAGGATCGGCAGCACGATCGGCTTCGGCGCAACGTCGAGTTTTGCGACGGACCCCGATGCCGACGCGCTCAAAGGCATGGCCAACCCCGGATACAGCAACCGCGCCATGTTCACCAGCCTGAAGCTGTTCGAATTGCATTTCGAGGACCAGGGGGTGGACTATTACGAGCAACCCTCCCTGACGCGCGACCAGATCCGGGGCGCCTGGAACATCCAGGATTATGAATATGTACAGGAAAACGTCAACGGCAAACTGAAAGTGACCGGACGCTCTTATTTCTACGGCATGATGCCCGCGGGGATGACCTCCGTGGACGGGTATCCATGCACCGAAAAGCCCGAGGCGCAAAGCCTGGTCAAGGTGAGGTGCGTGGCTAAATACCGCAGGGAATACGAACAGGTGATCCCGAAGGACCAGTACGCCACCCCCATCAATTTCCCGATCCTGCGCTACAGCGATGTGCTGCTGATGCTGGCCGAAGCGGAAAATGAACTCAACGGGCCCACCGACCTGGCACGCGATTGCTTCGACCAGGTACGCGACAGGGCCCGGATCAGCCGGGTATTGCCTACGATCTCAAAGGATAATTTCCGGGAGGCGGTCAAAAGGGAGCGGGCGATGGAATTGTGCTTCGAGGGGGTCCGCCGCAACGACCTGATCCGTTGGGGGGATTTCCTGTCGGCCATGCAGGGCATGACCTATTATGTGGCCAAGGACGGATGGCACTCTTCATACAAGTATGCCCTCAACTATTACCAGGTGACCCCCGGGTATCTCTATTTCCCCATTCCGCAATCGGAACTGTCTACCAATAAAGCGATGAAACAAACATCCGGCTGGTAGGGCCGGCCTTAATCGACAGATATCATGAAAACGAAAATACACGCACTGCTGATCGTCCTGGCGGCATCCCTGCTCGCGGGTTGCGAAAAGGATCTGGAAAAACAAGTAAGCCTCGAAGTAGCCCCCGTTTCGAAAGGGGCGTTCATGGACGGCAATACTTTAGTCGTGCAAAAAGGATTCCCCGTTCTGTTCCACCTTCAGGGCGATGCGGATTACGTAACGTTCTGGAGCGGCGAGACGGGGCATGAATACGCGAAAAAAGAGATGACCGAGCTTCCCGACGGAAGCATCAGCTCGGTGCTGTCGTGTGTGCTCAGTTCCCAGTATGGAACCGTCGCGGGCAATACCGGCACGTTCAAGGTGAAGATCTCCGACACGTTCGGGGAGCTGGCCGGGAACGATAAAGACGCCGACCTGGAGAAAGTAAACGCGCACCCGTGGACGGACATCACCGACCAGCTCAGCCTCTCCTATACGCCTTCGGCGACGACCGCCGTTTCGTTTCCCCTGGAGGACAAATACGCCCGGGCGCTGACCATCGCGTTCCTGTACCAGACCACGAATAATACCATCGGCCAATGCCGCTGGGAGGTCAGGGAGCTCAATATCGTCAATACGGATATGCAGACCGGCACCGTTTCCCGCATTCCGGCGGTCAACATGGGCTTCGTCCCGCTCGACGCCTACGCCAGCGGCAACGACGCCTATAAAGTGGCGACCAGCAATGTGGCCGGTATGTGGAACCTGGTCCGGATAGCGGACCAGGCGGGAACGATGATGGGCATACACGCTTCCGCCATCGGCGATCCGGTCAACTGCGACTGGCTGATCTCCTCGCCGATCAATCTGCGCACGCGCGACCTCGACCAGGGGGTGGCCATCAAGAACATCACGGAAAACGTATCGGACTACACCTACACCTACCAGGAGCCGGGCGAGTACGAGGTTGTCTTTGTGGCCAGGAACTACAACTACCACCATTCGGATGAAGTGGTAAGGGTATTGCAAATAAAGGTTGTCGAATGATTTGGAAATTGGAGTTTATGAACAGAACGACATTCATATTGATGGCCCTGTTTGTGGGCATGCTTTCATGCGCGGGCACAAAGGGGGAACGATTGCCCGAAGCCCCCGCCGCTCCCGGGCAACCGGCGCCGGCCGGGGTGTACACGCAGATCATCGATAAAATATGCGAGCAGCAGAAAGCCCCGATAGGAGACCTCGCCCCCCTGGATAAGATCGTACAGGGGTACTTGTCGGCGATGGCTTCCGACGGGAAATTCCCCGACATCGATTACAGCGACCGGTCGCGGACCAACTGGCAGCCGAGCACGCACCTGTACCACCTCACGCAAATGGCCCTGTGCTACACCATCCCCGCGAGCAGCCTGTACGGTGATCCGTCCCTGTACGATAAGATCGTAAAGGGATTGGAGGCGTGGAATGCGAGCAAACCCGCAAGCGCCAACTGGTGGTATAATCAAATCGACGCGCCGAGGACTTTAGTGCAGGTGTTGGTCCTGATGCGTTCGGGCGCCCGGGATGTTCCGCAGAGCCTGGAAGTCAGCCTGCTGAACCACGTAAAAAATACGGGGGGCGATCCCAGGGAGAGGACCGGGGCGAATAAAACCGACGTCGCGTTGCATTGGCTTTCGCGCGGTTGCCTGATGCAGGACGCCCAGGTGGTGGGCATCGCCGCCCAGGAGGCGTACAGCGTCCTGGAGATCACGACCAAAGAGGGGATACAAGACGACGGCTCTTATTTCCAACACGGCGAGCAGCTTTATATAGGCGGCTACGGGGAGGTCCTCGTCAAAACGGTGGTGGCTTTCGCCGATCTGACGATGGGCACTCCGTTTGCCATCCCGCAGGACAAAATCACGATCCTCCGCGATTTCGTGCTCGACACTTACCTCGGCGTGGTACGCGGGCAATATATTTTCTTCAATGTGGCCGGACGGGGCGTGAGCCGCAATAACGCGTTGAGCCAGGCCGGGTTCATCAAGAACCTGACGCGCCTGGCGGCGATCGACCCCGCCGCCGGCGCGCGTTACCTGCAGGCGGCCGAAAGGTTATCCGGCGCCCAACCCGCGGATTATGGCATTACCGCTTCGAACACGAACTACTTCAGAGGGGACTACATGGTTCACCGCAGGCCGGGATTCTCGATCGGGGTAAGGATGGTCTCGCAGAGGACTTTCCGCAGCGAAGAGGGCAACGGTGAAAATACCAGGGGGTACTTCCTGTCCGACGGCTCGACCGATATCGCCCTTGTGGGGAACGAATACCAGAATATTTTCCCGACCTGGGATTGGGCGAAAATCCCGGGGGTCACGTGTCCGGCCTTCACGGACATTCCCCGCATGGAGGCCAACTGGACACATCTCGGGGAATCGGCCTTTACCGGAGGGGTGTCGGACGGGATTTACGGCGCCGCCGCGTATCGGATGAACAACCGGGAAGACGGGGTGAATACCGCCGCCCGGAAATCATGGTTCATGTTCGACAGGGAGGTGGTCTGCCTGGGAAGCGGCATTGGTTCGTCGTCGGGACTCGACGTGAACACCACCCTGAACCAATGCTTCCTGAGCGGCGCCCCCACCGTGGGGAGCGCAGCGGGGGTAAGCCAGGTAGCCAAAGGCGAAACCCGGACAGGGGACGACATCGACTGGGTTTACCATAACAAGGTCGGTTACTTCTTCCCGCAGGGCGGTACGGTCGCGGTGACTGGGCAAACCCGGACGGGTAAATGGAGCGACATCAACAACACCCAGTCCACGTCCACCACCTACAAGGAGGTATTCACCCTGTGGCTGGAACACGGCAGCAATCCCACGGACGCGGCCTATGCCTATATCGTCGCCCCCAACCTGGCCAACGTGACCGAAGTGACGGCATACCGCAAGGCGGACAACATCCGGGTGCTTTCCAATACCGCCAACGTGCAGGCCGTGCTCGATAAACGATCGGGTATCCTGCAGGCGGTTTTCTATTCACCGGGGACATTGGAGCAGGACGGCATCCGGGTCGGCGTGGACAACGCGTGTATCGTGATGATCCGCAACGTGACCTCGCGCAACCCCCTTATATATGTATCGGACCCCTCCCATAAAGGCATTGCCGTCAACGTCGACGTGAAAATGGACGGAAAAACCTTTAAAACGGAAACGTTCTCTTTCGACAGCGGCCCCGCCGAGGGCGGGAAAACCCGGTCATCTCAGTTAAAAACCAATTAACCGGCTAAAAATTCAAGGGAATGACTAAAAAATTGATCGTAGCATCGGCGTTATCCCTCGTTCTGGGGCTGCAATCATGCAGCAAAAGCGATGATAACGACATACAGAAGGTTCCGGTTACCGCAATAGAACTCACCGATCACGCCCAGGACGAGGCGTACACCCTCTATGTGGGCAGGGAAAATTACGTACGGGTCAACGTTTTGCCCCACAGCGTGTACGCCGACAGGCACGTACTGTTCTCCAGCAGCGACGAGCGGTTGTTCAAGGTGGATAACCAGGGGATTTACCGGGGGCGGTTGACGGGCCTCAAAGAAGGCGTGGGCGAGGTGATCATAGAATCCCTCGACGGCTCCGGAATACGCATTACGGCCCCGGTCAACGTCATACCGGTACTGATGACGGAATTGAAAATCTCCAACGCGGTCGGCACGACCATCAAGGTGCCCGTTTTCCGGACGGCGGAGATCAAGATCGGGATATTGCCCGCGGACGCGACCTATAAGGATTTCAAGCTGACCAGCGGCGACGAGAGCGTATTCACCGTGAACCGCTCCGATCCGGATAAGATCCTTTTGGAGGGCAAAAACCTGGGGGCCTCGACCCTTACCCTTGAGGCTCTGGACGGCTCGGGGCTTTCCGAAACATACAATGTCGAGGTGGAGGGTGTTTACGATGCCCTCAGCAGAACCGGATGGACGGCATCGGCCAAGGATATCTTCAGCGCCAGTTTCCCCGCCCACCTTGTGATCGACGGCATACAGGCGAACAGTTGGGTCGCCCGCACGGAGCTTCCCGGATGGTTGATGGTGGATATGCAGGCGGTGAAGGACGTGGACAGGATATTATGCGAGTCGCGCTATGCGAACAACGTCTACCACACAAAAACCATCGAGGTGTATGTCAGCGACAAGGATGTGTCGGGTATAGCGTATGACGACGTTTCATTCGTCAAAGTGGGTACGGCCGAATTCGGGACTTCCGCGGCCGACTACGTCCATGCCCGCAATGTCGACATCGTCCCCACGATAAGGGCGCGGCATATCAAGATCCTGGTCACTGAAAGTAACGTAAGGTATTCGACCACGCAACGGTATGAGATGGGACTTTCCAATGTGCAACCGTATGTGCTTCAGCGATAGGATATAAAATCCATACTGTTTCCCCGGACATCCCCTGCCTGCCGGGCAGGATGATGTCCGGGGAAATTTTTTATATATTTGTCAGGACAGTGCACTAACCCGGATTTATCGAGCAGGACCATGAAAAAGTCGTTAATTATTCCTTTGCTGCTACTTATATGTGGATCCGCTTTGGCTAAGGATATCATTTTCCGTTCGCTCTCCACCCAGGACGGGCTTCTCCACACCTATGTGAACGATCTGTATCAGGACGAGAACGGAATGATATGGATCGGCACGTACAAGGGACTGAATCGTTATGACGGAAGCAATATCCTTAACTTCAAATACTTCGAAGACACGTTCAACCGCAAATACCCGAGTTATGTGTTGTCCGTGTGCGGAAACAGGGACGGGAAAGTGTTCGTCGCATACAACCACATCCTGATCCAATACGACATCCGCAGGGACCGGTTCGACGTCTTGCTCGAATCGGCGAACATCACGACGTTATTTTACAAGCACAAACTGTATATCGGCAAGGAGAATAAGATCTTTACCTATGACGACACCCGCGAGACGTTCGATTTGGCCTACGTCTTTCCCGATCCCTCGCTGAAGATCATGAAGATCTATGTCGACGGGGCGGGCCGCGTATGGACGGGCACCAACAAGGGGCTTTACAGGCAGGATAACGGCGACGGAGCGCCGAAGCCGGTCATCGATTCCGGGATCATCTCCTATATATACGAAGCCTCGGACGGATATTTCTGGATAGGAAGCTGGGAAGAAGGACTTTACAGGCTCGATGGGGAGATAAGGCGGTTTACCCACGACCCGAACGACGCGGGGAGTATCTCGTCCAATTTCGTGCGGTGTATCTGCGAGAGCGGCACCGGCGATCTGCTGGTGGGTACGATCCGGGGGTTGAACAGCCTGGATATGGCCACCGGCCGGTTTACCAAATACACCGAAGGCGCCGCGGCCGGCCAGATGACCAGTTCTTCGGTCTGGAGCCTGCTGAAAGACCATCAGGGGACCATCTGGGCGGGGACCTATTTCGGCGGGCTGAATTATTTCAATCCGCGGTATGAGATCTTCACCTATTATACCGCCTCGGCCGACCCGGGCCATGGATTGAGTTCGCCGATCGTCGGCCGGATGCTCAAGGATGAGCGCGGCCGGCTGTGGATATGCACCGAAGGCGGCGGGGTGACGGTGTACGATCCGGCGAGCGGCAAATACGAATGGTATAAGGCGACGGCGTCGAAGAACAGCATCTCGCATAACAATGTCAAATCGATCTATTACGATCGACCGGGGCAGGTCGTCTGGTTGGGTACGCACCTGGGCGGATTGAATAAGCTCGAATTACGGAGCGGGAAGTTCACGCATTACACCCATGTGCCGGGGGATTCAACCTCCTTACCCGGCAATATCGTCCGGCAGGTGATCCCTTACGGCGACGACCTTGTCGTGGCCACGCAGAACGGGCTGTGCCTGTTCGATCCCGGGTCGGGCAAATGCGAGCGGCTTTTTACGGACGAAAACCTCGGCCAGCCGCAGCAAATAGCCGATGTTTTCATCGACCGCGATGCGACGCTCTGGTTCGCCCTGACCGGCTACGGGGTGTATTCCTACCATTTCGGCACCGGGCGGTTGCGCCATTTCAATTATGAACCGGGGCGGCAGAATAGCATCAGCGACAACATGGTCAACAGCATCTACCAGGACCGGGAGGGCTATATCTGGTTCTCGACCTCGAATAAAGGGCTGGACCGGTACGATCCCACGTCGGGTGAGTTCCGCAATTACAGCTCGGCCGATTACAATTTAATGAGCGACTGCGTGTACCAGGTTGGTGAATCCGCCGTCACAGGCACGATGTACCTGATCACGGACGTCAATTTCGCCAGCTTCGACAAGCAGAAGCAGATCTTCCATAACTACACCAACATCCCGTTCCACGACATGAACGATAACGCGATGTTCATCGATCGGACGGGGAGGATATTCCTGGGGGGACTGAAAGGCATGATCTCTTTCCCCGAGGATGCGCTTACCGACGTGCGGGAACCGTACGGCATCCTGCTCAGCCGCCTTACCGTGGACGGTGCGGCCGTCAAAACGGGGGATCGGAAAAAGATCCTGGAGAAACCGCTGTTCATGAACGATAAGGTGTCGTTTCGGTGCCGGCACTCCTTCAACATCGATTTCCTGGTCACGGACTACATCAATTCCGGCAGGAAAGATATCGAATACCGGCTTGAAGGGTTCTCCGACAGCTGGGTGAAGGCGGACGGTTACAACAGGATCACCTACACCAACCTGAACCCGGATACGTACAACCTCGTGGTCCGGTCCGTTTCCCCTACGGGCGAGATCGAAGCCCAGGCCTGCGTCGGAATAAAACTGCTCCCGCCATTCTATAAAACGACGTTGGCCTACCTGCTATATTTCCTGGTCGCTCTGGGCATCGTTTATTTTATTTTCCGCTCTTACATCAACCGCATACGCCTGCAGGAATCGTTGCGCTACGAAAGGCAACGCAGTAAAGACCGGGAAGAGCTCAATCAATCGAAACTCGATTTTTTCACGAGCGTCTCGCATGAGATACGAACCCCGCTGACCATCATCCTGGGACAGATCGACGCCATACTGAACAACGAGCAGCCGACCGCCCGGGTAAGCAGGAAACTCAAATCGATGAAAAATGTGAGCGGGCACCTCCATGACCTTATTTCCGAATTGCTCGACTTTAAAAAGCAGGAGCATGGGCTGATGAAGCTGAAGATCTCTGAAAACGATATGGTCGGCTTATGTGCCGGGATCTATTCGATCTATAACGAGTATGCCGTCTCTAAAGGGATCCGGTTCACCCTCGTCGTCCCGGATCACGCCGTCATGCTGTGGTGCGATTCCGGCAAGCTGGCCAAGGTGATTAACAATATCCTGTCGAACGCCTTTAAGCACACACCGCCGGGCGGGGATATATCGATGAGCGTTTGCGAGTCGCCGGATACGGTCACCGTCAGTATCCGGGATAGCGGGAGCGGTATCGACGTCGGCGAATTGGATATGATATTCGAGAATTTCTATCAGACCGACGAAGCGAAATCCGGCAGCGGTATGGGGCTCGCCATAGCCAAGAACATCATCGACCTGCATAACGGCAGCATCGGGGTGGAAAGCCGGAAGGGGGAGGGAAGTCTTTTTAATGTGACGCTCAGGAAAGGGATGTCGCATTTTGACAGCGCGAATGTTATAAACTCGCAGACGACCGCCGCGCAGCCGGCCTCCGGGGAGAGCGTTACGACCGATGAAGAACTCGATATCGAGGCCGTTAAAGCCATCGGGGCCGTTTCAGAACGCGTAAAGATCCTGTTGGTGGAGGACAACGAGTACGTTCTCGAATTGCTTGGGGATATATTTTCGCATTTATACACCGTCGTTACAGCCAGGGACGGAGAACAGGGGGTGGCTAAGGCCATGGAGGAGATGCCCGATATGATCGTAAGCGATGTGGTCATGCCCAATATGAGCGGTATCGAGCTGTGCCGCCGGATCAAGTCGAATCTTGAGACGAGCCATATCCCGGTCATCCTGCTCACGGCCAGGGAGGGGATCGAACATACGCTGGAAGGCTTGGAGGCAAGGGCTGACGACTATATTGTCAAGCCGTTCAATATGAGTGTATTGATCCGCAAATGCAATAATCTGATCAATGAACGCATCCGACTGAAAGAGAAATTCGGCAAACAACCGGACGTATCGGTCAGCGTGCTTGCGATGAATAAGATGGATAAGGATTTTATCGATAAGATTACCGGCATCATTGAACAGAACCTCCTTGATCCCGATTTCAATGTGGACGACCTGGCCATGCGGGCCGGGGTGGCCCGCACGAATGTTTACAATAAAGTCAAGGCCATCACGGGCCTTACGCCCAATAAGTTTATCCTGACCACGAAACTCAAAAAAGGAGCGTTCATGTTGCGTAATCATCCCGGGATGTCGATCTCGGAGATCTCTTATGTCGTCGGGTTCGCCACGCCGAGATATTTCAGCCAGTGTTTCCGCGAAAATTACAATGTGACCCCGAAACAGTATCGCAGCGACGCCAATAAACCGTAGTTGTATTATTTTGGCCCTAAAATGAACAAATGGCTCCGGCCGCGGCGGGCTTAATGGGATATATTTGTCTTTAAGTAATCCTGTTAATCAATGAATCGACCTATGAGATCCCTCTTTGGAGTTTTTCTGTTTTTTTCATGCTCCCTCACCCTGCTGTGCGGATGCGGGCCACGGCCATCCGATCCCACGCAAAAGGATATAGAAATAATAACCGATCACCTGCGGCGGCAGACAGACCTGATCGAAAAGTCCGGAAAGATACTCAACCCCCGGACCGTGGATAGCTGCGGGCAGATCCTCTACGTTCCGATCGAGGATTGGACGAGCGGTTTTTTCCCGGGTACGTTATGGTATGCCTATGCCCTGACCGGCGACGAGGGCTGGATTCCCTGCGCCCGGAAATATACGGAAGCCCTCGACTCGGTCAAGTGTCTGACCTGGCACCATGATGTCGGCTTTATGATCGGGTGCAGTTACCTGACCGGATACAGGCTGAAGAGTAATCCGGCCTACATCGATGTGATCGTCAAAACGGCCGAATCCCTTTCCACGCGTTTCCGGCCCGGGGCGGGGATCATACAATCGTGGAACGTCGACCGCGGATGGCAGGCTGAAAGGGGTTGGGAGTGCCCCGTGATCATCGATAATATGATGAACCTCGAGTTGTTGTTCGAAGCCACGAGGTTTTCCGGGGATTCCACATTCCATAAGATCGCCGTAAGCCATGCGGACGTGACCATGAAACACCATTTCCGGCCGGATTACAGTTGCTACCACGTCATCGACTACGATCCCCTCACAGGTGCCGTCAGAAACAAGCATACGGCCCAGGGCTACGCCCACGAATCGGCGTGGGCCAGAGGCCAGGCGTGGGCGCTGTACGGTTATGTGATGTGCTACAGGTATACCGCGGATCGGAGATATCTGGATCAGGCCGCACATATATACAATTTCATCTTCACCCATAAAAACCTGCCTGCAGACCTTGTCCCCTACTGGGATTTTGACGCCCCGGGTATCCCTGACGAGCCGAGGGATGTTTCTGCGGCTGCGATTATTGCATCCGCCCTTTATGAGTTCGAGGATTACGCCCCGGGGGCCGGATATAAAAGCACCGCGGATAAAATAGTGGAGAGCCTCTCCTCTGAATCCTATCTTGCCGGGCCGGGCACCAACGGCAATTTTATCCTGATGCATGCCGTCGGCAGTATCCCGCACGGACATGAAATCGACACCCCGATCAACTATGCGGATTACTATTTCCTCGAGGCATTGGTCAGACGAAAGAATTCGGATAAATAATGCAAATTGCAGGCAAATGGAAAAGCAAGAGGGTTATGACGACAGTCATAACCCTCTGATTTTCTTAGTGACACCATCAGGACTCAAACCTGAAACCTTCTGAACAGTAGTCAAATGATTTGGATTTACTTTGATTTTCGTTGGGTTTAGTTATGTTGCTAAAAGTGTTAAAATCAATGACAAATATGAAAACATTTTTCTGCTTGTTTCGCTGATTATCTCCGAATCCCTGTGTTTGTGTGCAATAGTACTTCCGGTATTCATGGGTATCGTGCAACCCGGCGCCAGGTTGCGAAGACCTGACGCCGGGCAGACGTTCGCTACGTTCTACCAGTCCTTATAGTACCACCAGTATACACCCGGTTCTTCGTAATGCGGGTAATTTAATCCGTAATGCGGTAGAAACTCATCGATCGTGGGCTGATACATCGGTCCCATAAAGTCAATGCCCGTCAGAGGTGCGAACAGATAGTTGCTTATCGCCATCGGCATTTGTGATTCCGCCCCCACGGCATCTATTCGGAAATCGCCCAACACGGCCACATTATATTCTCCGCGCTCTAAAAAGTCGATCAACCCCATAATTATCTCATCCTGTTTTTCGATCGGGATATAGTCGTGGTGAACCGGCACTGCCATGATCTGCCCGTATTTCGTTTTATCGAGCCCGGCTATGGGCTTGCGGGTCGCGTCGTCGGCCCACGGCCACACGAGTTCGAGCTCCTCACCCGTCCACGCGTAGTCGATCAGCCCGCCCACCGTGATGCCTCCGTGCGCCTGGTCGAACGTGGCGGTCGGATCGCCCACGTCGGTCACGGTGATCAACTTGCCGGGCATCGCATCGCGCAGCGCCTTAATGAGTTTGGGATATGAGGTCAGGGTCATGGGCGGTGCACCGGCGCGGGCATAGCTCGTCCCTCCGTCCCAGAGGTTCACTCCGTCCAGTTGGCCGGTATGGATCGCAGCGGCCACCTGGCCCGCGAAGTCGGCGATCTGCGCATCGGTCATATTGCAGAACCCGATGTCCGAGGTGGCGCTGGTATGGATCGCCACGCATACCTTCGCGCCGAGCGAACGCACCTGCGCGGTGCACTCCCGCGGATGGGTGAGCACATAGCTTATATCCGGTCCCAGGCCGAGCTTTGCGCGTCCCGAGGCGGGGTCGAAGAGCAACTCGGCCCGCTGGAGGTTGAGTATATCCACGAACCGGTAAGCAAAGGATTCCCAGGTGACCCTGTCGTAATCCATCATCCCTAAAGCCATGGCCAGCATGGGCTTATATTTATCCACGCGCAAATAGGCCACGCACGTCAACTGGGGATCGGCTTCAAGCACCGGCCAAGGCGGCATCGGTTCGCTGCGGACCACGTAATAGAGCACCGCCTCGTCCGATGCGATGCCCTCGGGCAGTCCGCCGACGCGCAGCGGCAACAGATAAGTGTGTCCTCCGCTCGGCCGGTTGGAAAAATCCATTTCCCACTCGTCGGGCTGCAAGAGGGTCAGCCCGACCTGCGCCGAGCGTAGCGCCCCGTCCGGGAAGGAGAGCGCCCCGCCACCGGCCAGCGTTACGTTGTCCAGTGGGAAAGGCAGGTATTGAGTGTTGTTGGCTGCATTCCATGCATCTACCAGCGAGAGGTCGGGGGCGACCGTAAGGGCCGCGTCTGCGTTGGGCTGCGTGAATTGGTAGTAGAGCATGTCGCCGGCCGTTTCGCCGGCCAGCGAAAACTCTACGGTGCTCCCCGGGGCGCTCACACTGCGCAACTCGCCCACGACGGGCTGTCCACCGCCGGGCAACGCACCCGCAGAGAGGGTTATATCCTCGGTACACGAACTCGCCGCGAGGGCGGCCAGCGCGGTCAGCGCCGCCGCGAACATTGTTTTTATCGTTTTCATCTCTGCCAAAATTTTATCGGTTCAACTGCGGTATCTCAATGCCGTCGGGCCACGCCAGCGGCTTGTCGGCAACCGCGTCGTTGCCGTTGCCCGAGCGATCCCGGATCACATCGTCGCCACGTTCTTTATCCTCGTCGTCGAATTTCCAGTAGGCTTCGAGGCCCGGTTCGTTCTCCGGGTCGGCGATCACATACATATTGTCCCAGATCTGTTGCGCCGTGCGGGCCACAGACCAGACGCGCACCTCGCTCACCTCGCCGTCCAACTGGCGCTTGTGATCCTCGAACGAGTGCCCGATATAGAACGGGCGCACGGCAGTGGGCTTGATCAGGTCGAACGTAGCCTCGTTCGCGCCGTACTTGCCCGAACTTTGCAACACGCCGTTCACGTATATCCCGAGCCACTGGTCGACCACGTTCCACACCATCGCAAGGTGATACCATGTGTTGGCGTTGAGCAGCTTGGCGTTATCCTCCTTCGGGAATTTGCCGCCTACGCCGTCGATCTGTATCTGCCGCAACGGAAACCCGCTGTCGCCGATACGCATCAGCAGATGCTGTTCGACCCCCATGACGGTGGTGATGTAGGAACCGGCCGGATAGGCGAACTCGTGGACGTTGATGATCGCCTCATAAGTGATCGCCGACAGGCCGTTCACGGTCGCCGCACCCGCAGGGGTCTGGAAATTGGGGACGGTGAGCAGATTGTCGCGGATGTTGGCCGCCGTGGTGATCGCGCTCGACCGCCTTACCACATAGTAGAGCGTTCGCGAACCCTGCATCACCTCCATCGAGGCGTCGGTGATCGTCACCGGCAGCAGGTGCGTCACATCGAGTTCCAGCGCGGTCAGGTCGGCGAAATTGACCGTCACCGGCTCCGAGGCGGCCGCCCCGGCGGCGATCACGGCCTTCTGTGCAGAGAGCGTATAATACGCGGGATCGAGCGGGGTGTACGACGTGCCGTAGCGGGCGTTGTAGCGCGCCACCAGGGTGGGGTCGACGCGCAGGGTCACCTCGACCTGCTCTTTTGCAGGCCAGGCCAGCGTGGCCGAGAACGTCCGCGCAAGGTCGGTCACGGTGCGCTTGAAGGTCACGGCCTGCGTGTCGGTGTAGGCCGCTGCATCGATATAGACCGAATTGTCGAACGGCGGCCGCTCGGAATAATCGGTGTTGTCGCACCGCCCGAAAAGCAACGGCAGTGTGGCGAGGGCGGCGATATGCAAAGTTGTTCTTTTCATGGCCGTGTCATTTTACGGGAGCGGGATTCAGCAACTGAATGGCTCCCCGGGTTATAAGGTAATTGCCTGCGGGGACGTAATGGTCGTCCCCGATATCGTAGACCGCCAGGCCCGCAAGTTCGTCCGAGGCGACCATCTGCGCGGTTTGGCTGACGGCATTCTGCGCCACGTTCTGCAGGTCGGTAACACTCCCCCTGACCGAGGCGGCCAGTACGAGCTTCTTCGCGCCGACGCCCGCCTGTGCGGCGCGCTGCACCTCGATCTGAAGGCCCAGCATGTTCTCTGCCGAAGCTGTGGGCAGCACGAAATAGTCGAAAGCAGCCCGGTCGGCGGCGGCCCAGAACAACGGGTCGCCCTCGAAAAGCAACGGCTTGCCGGTCGCACCGCCCGCCAGTGTGCCCAGGCGCGAAGCCAGCAGCGCGGCGGCCTGGACGTGAAGTGCCATTCCGGCGTCGTCCACCCCCTCGGGGTAGGTTCCGCCGACGGCGATCCCGTCGAAACCGTATTGCCCCATGCGCCCGGCCATACCGTCCATGTAGGCGCCCAGGGCGGCGATGACTCCGCTACCCGCTTCGGAACTGATGCGGTCGTAGTCGATGTAATAGAGCACCTTCGTGCCCTTGCGCCGCAACGCGGGCATATCCTCGATGTCGGCGGCGGAAAGCGCATCCGGATTACGCAGCGACACCATATCCAGGCTGTCGGGCAAAAGGCGCAGGAAATCTTTCTCGGAAGTAGATACGGCCGGGGCATTGTCATGGCGTGCATATACGATCGCGTGAGACTGGCTTTTGTAGTTGCGCAGGCCCTGCACGTAACTCTCGTAAGCGGCGGGGTCTTTGGATTCCGGCCCCTGCAGCTCGATCTTCAACGGTTCAGGTTCCGTCCAATCGCTGCAGCCGGCGAGGGTTGCGGCGAGCAGCGGCAACAGCGCGGCGGCATATCGGAAAATGAGTATGTTTTTCATATCGCGTACGGTTTAATAAGGTTTGACATCCCACCACAGCCGGGTCGCGCCGTTGTCCGGGCCGCCGAGCAGCACGATGGCCTGCTGGAGATTGGCATTGTTGTCAGCATACTCTTCCGCCGGGTAGGGAAGACGGCGTATCATGCGGTCGGAATTGATAACCCCGCCGCTTTTGTTCGCCACCACGGGCAGTAGTTTCGGGTAGCCCGTGCGCCTGAACTCACTCCACGCTTCGATGCCCAACGGGAAGACGGCGATCCATTTCTGGGTGATGATGCGTTCCAGATTCTGTTCGAAAGTCGCGGTCGGCTGCCATTTAATGGTGATCGTGCTCGTGGCGGCCGGGGCCGAGAATACTTCCAACGGATCCATGTACCGCTGCGGCGTACTCGTGGCGTCCAGGATGTAAGCGGCGGCGCCCGTCGCCCCGCGCTCCTCGAACGAGAGGGTGATCGCAGCCTCGTAGAGTTCCCCGGCAACGCCCCCCATCGCCCAGCCGCGCAGAGCGCCTTCAGCCCGCAGGAAGGCCACCTCGGCGGCGTTCATCCACAGGAACGGATCCTTGCTGGTGATCAGGGGTTTGGAATAGGCCGTGGCAAGCACCTCTTTAGTCCTCGTGGGGTCGATCCCGATACGCAGGCCGAAGAAGTCGCTGACAAGGAAATAAGTGCCTTTGGTGAACATCTTCTCGCGCCGGGGATCTTTGAAACCATTCATATAAGAAATGATGTCGGCGCCCACGCGGTGGTCGTTCCAGTCGTTGTACATCATCGCCGTGCGGTTCTCCTCGACCCAGAAACGCGCGTTGGCGGCGTTGTCCGTTATCACGCCGTCCGCGACGGCCTGCTCGGCATATTGTTGCGCCAGCGCCGGCTCGACGTAGGCTATTCGCATGGCCATACGTAGTTTGAAAGAGTTGCAGAATTTCAGCCATTTGGAAATGTCGCCGAAATAGACATTGTCGAACTTGCGGAAAGCCTCCGAATCCAGCGAAAGGTTCGCGCGCAACACCCCGGCCACCTCGTCCAGCTCGGCGAACATCCGCATATAGATGTCGCGTTGCGAGTCGTAGGGTACCTGCAGCGATTCCTGGGTATCCTCGACCACTTTCGAGTAGGGGATCGGCCCGAAGGTGTCGGTCACGCGGTGCATGATCGCCACCCGCAGCAGCTTCGCCAATGCGAGGGCCACCGGGTCGTCCGTCTGGCTGAGCATGTCGCGGTAGTAGGGGTAGGTCTCCGATATTACGTCCACGAAGGGCGCCCGGAGCCAGTTGGAAGGGGGGTTGTAGGTCGAGAACTTATCTTTCCAGCCGTCGGCCGTGGCCTCCATGTAGCCGCCGAACGAGCCGCCGGCCAAAGCCTCGAAGAATTGGTTGAGGTGCTCCTGCGCGGGGATCACCATCCCCTGCAAGCCCCGGAGGGTGGAGCCGATGTTGTAGTTCTCGCGTTCAAGCTCCTCGCGGGTCACCTGGTACTTGTTGCGGTTGATCTCCTCGAAATTGCCGGTACAGGCAGCCGAACAGAGCAGGCACAGGAGCAACGTCATGCGGAAATAGGTATTGGCAGTCATGGCGGTCAGAAATTGATTTTGATGGTAAAGCCAAGTTTACGCAGCGAAGGCATCATAAAGTAGTCTATGCCCTGGTAATAGTTCTCGGTGGTGGCTACCGCCTCGGGATCGAAAGGAGCCTTATTGTAGATCATCCACAGGTTGGTGCCCACCAGCGACACGCTCACCGAAGCGATATCGCCCAACCAGCGTTGCGGCAGGGTGTAGCCGAGCGATGCCTCCTGCAGGCGCACGTTGGTGGCGCTGTATGTGTAATATTGCGGCAGTCCGCTTTGCGCGCTTATGGCCGAATACCACGTTTCCGGATCGACCGTGCTGCGGCCGTTCACCACCACCCCGCCCGCATCGCGGGCCGCGGCCGAAGTTTGCGATACGCCGTACTGGTCCATCGCAGCCTGTGTGGCCGAATAGACGATACCGCCCAGCCGGGCGGAGAAGACGAAGCCGGCCCGGATCCCTTTCCAGGAAAGGGTGTTGCGCCAGGCCATGTTGCTCTTCGGAAGGACGCTGCCCAATTTGATGTCGGGAAGATTGTCCAGTGTCACCAAAGTACCGTCCGGGCCTATATCGATGTTGCCGTTGGCATCACGCTGCAGATCGGATGTGGTGTACAGGTCGCCTAATGAGCCGCCCTCCTTGAGAATGAACTTGGCTTTGCCTAAACCTTTGATCTCCAAACGATCCTTGGATATCAGTTTGCCGGTTTCGGGATGGACATAGTCCTTGACCAATTCGATGATCTTGTTCCGGTTCCAGCTGAAGGAGAATCCCGTGTCCCAGTGCAGCTCTTTCCACGTGTGTCCGTAGTTGAGCATGGCCTCCACGCCGGTGTTGCGCACGTGGCCCGTTTGCAGGTATATGGTCGAATAACCGGATGAAACGGAGATCTGCGGGTCGAACGTCTGGTTGCGCGTGTCGGCGCGGTAGAACGATGCGCTCAGGCTCAGGTCTTTGAGCAACCGCGCCTCGAAGCCGCCTTCCCACGAATTGGTGCGCTCGGGATACAGGTCGCCCACCGGATAATGGGTCTTGGGTTTCCACGACAGGGTGGTCTCGTCGTATTCGTAGGTGGGAATGGTCAAATGACGTGGGAAAGGCATCCCTACCGAGCTGTAAGAGCCGCGCAGTTTGAGGTAATCCACCCATCCGGGCATGCGCAGCGTTTGCGAGGCGATCCACGAAAGCCCCACCGAAGGGTAGAAGAACGATGAATGGGGCGAGCCGGCCAACTGTGAGGCCCAGTCGTTGCGCCCGGTCACGGTCAGGTAAAGCATGCTGCGCCACCCGGCCTCGACGCTCGCAAAAACGGACTGGGTCTGTTCCTGCCATCCTTCGTGGCGCGCGCGGCTTTTGGTCTTGTCCAGGTCATCGACCGTAAAGACGTTCGGGATGCCCCCGTCACGGATCGGACCCTGGTAGGACCCGTAGTCCGAGCGGGTATCCACGATGCTTGCACCGGCGTTGGCCATAAGCGAAAAGTCGCCGGACGAGTAATTGAACGTCGCCAGAATGTCGCCGTAGGTGTGGCTGTCGTTGGCGCGTCCCTCCTCGTAGTAGCCCTGTGTGCTGCCTTCGGTAATGGTCGGGTTCGACGAGGCGTACAGCTTCTGGGTGTACATGCCGTCCAGTTTATCCCTGCGCATGCGCCCGGTAAGGGTCAGCCAGTCGGTGGCTTTCCAGCTTAGCGAGGCCGAGAGCGAGTAGTGTTCCTTGTCGTTCTCCCTGAGGTTGCGGTAGGCGATCCAGTAAGGGTTCTGCATCCGAAGGTCGCCTTCGCCCTGGGGCCAATACATGGTCATGATCTTGCGCGAGGGATCCCAGCGCTCGAACGACCGGGTAAGGGAGAAATCATCGCCGCGCGGGAACAGGTATGCAGGCACCAACGGGTTGCTGTACACGCCCTGGTTGGTCATGTTGCGGTCGTTCTGCATGACGTACGTGCCGCCCAGGTCCAGGGTCAGGCGCCCCTCATAGAAAGAGGAGGTGTTGCGGAAGGTAAAGTTATAACGGTTGTAGCGGTTGTTGGGAACGATGCCCGCCGAGTTGAGCGCCGCTGCCGAAACGAAGGTCTGGTTGCGCTCCGTACCGCCCGAAAGGTTCACCGAGTTGGTGAATACCAGCCCCGTGTCGAAAAAATCATCGGGGGTATAGCCCCGGAAGGCCGCCTGGCTTAGCTGTGGCCCCCAGCTCTGGATGACCGATCCCGTGCGATTGCCCCGGCTGCCCGTACCGTAGCGGTTCTGGAAACGGGGCAGCACGAACGGCGACAGGAAGTCGGTGCCGCTCGACACGCTTATGCGCACCTCGCCCGCCTTGCCCTGGCGGGTATTGATCAGGATGGCTCCGTTGGCGGCATGGCTGCCGTAGAGGGCGGCGGCGGCAGCTCCGGTGAGCGCCGACACGCTCTCGATGTCGTCGGGGTTAATATTGGCGATCGCCTCGGTGGCGCCCCGCGAGTCGAATTCGGTGCCTCCTCCCCCTCCGAAGTTATGGACGGGAATTCCGTCGATCACATACAGCGCGTTGCTGGTCTGATTGATCGATTTCACACCGCGCATGACGACCTTGACCGCCCCGCCCGTACCGGACGAGCTGGTGTTGATCACCGCACCGGCGACCTTACCCGAAAGGGAGTTCAGGAAGTTGGCGTCCGTGTTGGTGATAATGTCATCGCGTCCTACCTGCTGTACGTTGTAGCTCAGGGCTTTCTGTTCGCGTTTGATGCCCAGGGCCGTGACCACGATCTGATCGAGTTCCGCGACCTCTTCCTGCAGGCCGACCGTCACATTCGCACTTCCGGCGTAGGGTATCTCCACAGTACTGTAGCCCGGGGAACTGATCCGGAGCGTGTCGCCGCGCCCTACCCCCGGGAGCGTGAAATTCCCCGATCTGTCCGTTATGGTTCCCTGTGGATTGCCTTTCACGGAGACCGAAGCCCCGGCGACCGGCCCCGAGGCCGAACGCACCGTGCCGCGTACTGCGGTGTCGGCGGCAGGCTGTTGTTGGCGGGGCATAAGGATGATGTAATAACCCGATATCTCGTAGGTGACATCCATGCCCTTGAGCATTTGGTCGAGGGCATCCTGCACGGTGCCGTCGGCCACCTGGATGGTCACGCGGCGCGTGAGGTCTATGCCTCGGTTCAAAAAAAGGTAGCGGGTCTGCCCCTCGATAGCCTCGATGGCCTGTTGCATCGTAGCGTCCGTCAGTCGTATCCTAACCCGCTGCTGTTCCTGTTTTTCCTGCCCGCGGGCATGCCCCGCAGGCAGCAACAGGCAGGTTGTAAGCATGAGAATAAACAGCAGGAACGTTTGCCGTATCACAATTTTATTCATACTTTTGTAGCTGTTAAGGTTAATAGAGCGTTCTCTTTGAGGCCCCTGTTACCCGGCCTGCGGATGGTGGTGCATTCGCAGGCTTTCTTTTTCTGGCCGGGGCGCGCCGGGCTGGTGTCAGTAGTCCATAGGCAGGTTGGGTTTTTGTCGGCGAGCCGGTTCTACAAGATGGTTACGGTGTTGGTTTGATGATCGATGCGGTAGCGGAAATCCGAAGCGCGCTGCAATATGCGAAGGGCGCAATCGACGCCGTCTGAGACACGCAACTTGCCGCTCGTATAATCGAGGGTCGGCATTACGCTGCGTTCGATGACGATATTGACGTCATAGGCCTTCTCGAATTTCTCCATGACCTGCCGGAAAGTAAGGCCGCTGATCCCGATCAGCCCGTCGGGCCACATGTAGGCGTCCGGGTGGACTATCTCCTGCAGGACCAGGCGTCCGCCCTGCAGGCGAACCACCTGCCCCGGATCGAGGATCATCGCTTCATCGCCGCCCGGACCGGTGACCTTTATGCGGCCGTTGAGCAGCGCCGTTTCAAAAATCCCGCTTTGTTTCTCTGCAGTCACGTCGAACAGCGTACCCAGGACCTCGACATCGCAAGCGAACGTTTCCACCACGAAAGGATGCCTGGAATCGTGCTTCACTTCGAACTGGGCTTCGCCTTCGAGCCGAACCCTGCGCGTGGCGCCGAATACGGGCGGATATTCCAAGCGGCTCTGCGAATTGATCCATACCTGGGTGCTGTCCGGCAGGGTGATGCAGATCCTCTGCCCGGCGGGAACCTCGACCGCCACGGTCTGCGAGGCGAACTGCTCCTGCAGGCTGCGTTGGGAAAAATAGCCCGCCGCGACCACGAGCGCCGCTGCGGCCGCTGCCGCACCCGCCACGGCTGCGATCCTGCGCAGCAAGCGTCGTGGCGATTTGTATGCGGGCGCGGATTCGGGCGCATGGATGACCGTGGCCTCGAAATCCTGCCTCAATGCGAGGAATTTGCTGAAATTGTCCGGATCGGCATCGAGCCAATCGGCGATCTTTTTCTCTTCTTCCGCCCCGGTACGGCACAGGAAGAAGCGGTATAATAACTCTCTGTCCATATTACTACAACACATAAAAGCGCCCGATTCTCAAAACCGGGCGCAATTTTTTTTAGCAAAAAAATAGGGATCGCGGGATTACTCGATGATACTAAGCCAGATGGCGGCCATGGGCCAATAATCGTGCAGGGCGTCGCGCATTGCGGCGGTCGCTTTGCGTAGCTCGTACTCGGCCTGCCGAACCGTAATGCCATTCTGCTCGGCCACCTCGGCGTAGCTTTTCCCCATGAAGCGGATGCCCACCAATACGTTGCGCATCCGTTCGGGCATCGTCTCGAATCGTCGTTTGATGATCCCGGCCACCTCGTCGGAGAATAGCTGCTGCGGATCGCAGGCCTCCAGCGAACGGATGTCGGCCTGAATGATCCGCAGTTGCGTCGCGTGAAGTTCTTTATGGGCTTTGAGGTGTTTGCTTTGTTCGCGCAGGGCGTTCAGGCAGCGGTTGCGCACCGAGGTCATGATGTAAGCCAGCGGATTCGTGCCGGGCGAGAGGGTGTCGCGTTTTTCCCAATAGGAGATAAAACAGTCCGTCACGATATCTTCCGCCGCCATCTGCTGGCGGACATAACTGCGGGCGATGATGACAAAGCGGGGTTTATAACGGAGGAACAGTCGTTCAAATTCCACACGGTCAATCGTATTGGGGTCGCAGCCATCCATAATTCCGTCATTACGTTCTAACAAAATTAATATTTTTCGGTAATATTGTGCATAGCATAGCTATCTGAGAGCAATATTGGCTACTGTTTGCTGTGATATTTAACGTGAACTCTGGATAAGGGATTTTTCTTAGATTACTGTATTTCAATCCGTTAAAACGAAATCCCTTATCCGGATTTTGCGTTAACGGCTTCTTCGAAGCCGATTTTGTGCTGATAACCCCACCCAAACCCTCCCCTTGAGAGGGGAGGGCTTTGCAAACGGCCGTAAGGCCGTTTGCGGAAGAGGTAACTCTGCTTCTTAAGCAGAGTTCACGTTATTTAGATGCATTTGACAAAATCCAACTACCGCAGAGTTGTATGCAAATTGTGTGTAGAGGGTAAAAAGCAGAGCGACCTACATTGCTGTAAGTCGCTCATTTTCTTGGTGACACCATCAGGACTCAAACCTGAAACCTGCTGAATAGTAGTCGAACGATTTGGATTTTCTTTGATTTTCGCCAGGTTTCGTCATGTCCTCACAACGGTTATTCGGTTTGCGTATCCTTATATTGCGTTTGCAGACGTGTGAGCTCGGCTTTCATTTCCGTTACCACACCGACATAAGCGGGGTCGGAATAAAGATTCTTCATTTCCGACGGGTCTTCCTGCAGATCGTAAAGCTCCCATGCATTGACGGGGCCGCAGAACCGGATCAGTTTATATCGCTCCGTGCGTACGCCGTAATGCTTGCTGGCGGCGTGGTCGTCGTTGTTTTCATAGAAACGGTAATAGACCGATTTGCGCCAGTCGGCCGGCTCCTCGCCTTTTAATACCGGCAGCAGCGACACCCCTTGCATGTCATCCGGCACGGGAAGGCCCATCGCCTCGAGAATGGTAGGGGCGTAATCCAGGTTCTGCACCATCAGGGAAGACCTGTGGCCTTGTCCGTCCCCTCCCGGCATGCGTATGATCAGCGGCGTGCGGAATGACTCCTCGTACATAAAACGCTTGTCGAACAAACCGTGTTCGCCGAGGAAAAAGCCCTGGTCCGAGGTGTAAACGATCATCGTATTCTCCAACAAGCCGCTTTGTTCGAGATAATCCATCAGGCGACCGACCTGGTCGTCTATGGATTTCACACAGGTAAGGTAGTCTTTTATGTAACGCTGGTATTTCCACTCGGCCAACTCCTTCCCGCTGAGTTTGCGCGCCTTGAAATCCTCTATCACGGGTTTGTAATAGGCGTCCCACTGGCTGCGCTGGTCGGCGGTGAGGGTATTGAGGCGCGCAAGGGCATGGGGGGCGTAAGAGGGGTTTTCTCCTTTGACCGCCGGGTCTGTCATCTTCAGGTCGTACACCACGTCCATGTCGCGCACGATACTCATGCGTTGTTGTGCAGCGCCGGGCCTCCCCTCATACGTGTCATAGAAGTTGCCTGGCAGCGGGAATTCCCGGCCGTCGAAGATGCCCAGGTCCTTCACGTCGGGCATCCAGGTGCGGTGGGGCGCATTGGGCGTAATGAACAGGCAAAACGGCTTGTCGGACTTCTTCTCCGTTGTGAGCCAATCCAGCGTCCGGTCCATGATCAATCCCGTGGCGTACCCTTCCGCCTTCGCCTTATGGCCCATCGAATCGAAGACCGGGTTGTAGTAGATCATGGGATTCTCCAGCACGTTCCAATAGTCGAACCCTGCTGGCTGCCCGGGGAGGTGCCATTTGCCGATCACCGCCGTCTGTATATCGCCTGCCTGCAAAAGTTCCGGCAGGGTCTGCTGCTGAGGGTCGAAACGGCCCGAATTGTCGATGCAGCCGCTGATATGGCCGAATTTGCCGGTCATCAGGCAGCAGCGGCTGGGGGTACTGATCGAGTTGGTGACGAAAGACCGGTCGAAGACGATGCCCGAGGCAGCTATGCGGTCGATATTGGGCGTGGAGATCAGCTCATCGCCATAGGCGCCGACCGCTTTCAGAGCATGGTCGTCGAGCATGATAAAGATTACGTTAAGCGGCTTGGGCTTCTCTTTGACGCCCGAACACGATACGGCGCCCGCCAATGCCACGACCCCCAGGGCGGCCGCACAATTCAATCCTGACTTCATTTTACTTGTTTTCCTTTTGGTTATAATAATTACCGAAACCGGTATATTCGTTGGCCGTCATTTTCACCCAATCCACGTGCATTTCGGCCGGTAGTTCACTCAGGTCTTCGGGCATCGGCCCGGCCCAGCGCCCCGGTCCGCCTGTGGCCGTGTTGATGTTCAGATAGAACGGCACGTCGTAAGGCCACTGGTAGAGACTGTCCGCGTTTTCCATTTTGCGGTAGGTGAAAGTCAGCTCGCCGTCGAAATAGAAGCGCAGTTCGTCGGGGGTGTTTTCGAAGCCATAGATATGGTACTCTTTCTCGGTGCCCTCGATCGAGCTGGTCTGGCAATTACCCCCGTGCCTGGTCATGTTAAGTTTGGGCTCTCCGGTGGTATAGGCCGAGTGGCAGGTCTGGTAGATCTGGCTCTCGCGCTTGATGCGTTCCATGATGTCTATTTCGCCGCCGCCGGGATTGGATTCGATGTATTTGCATGTCCCGGGGACGGGCATCATCCAGATCGCGGGCAACTCACCCGAGGAGAGGTCGCGCACGAAACGCGAACGCACGTCGACACGGCCGTACTGCATGGCGAATTTCGTCATGGTCGTTATTCCGCCGACTTTAAACTCGCCGTCGATCTGCAAAAGTTTGATCACCAGGTTGCCGTCCTCGATGCTTACCCCCTCGGCATTGCGGCGCGGAAGGATCATCCACTTCAGGGGATCGAGCGCAGGGGCCGAAAAATCTTCGTAAAAAAGCAGGTGGTCTTGTTGGTAATCTTCCAGAATGACGGTGAAGCGCTCGGTATGGCCCTTGCGCGAGGTGACGGTGAAATGGGTCTGCTTTCCCCATTCCGTACCCGGGGTGATGCTGTCAGGAGCGGCGAGAGCGCCTCCTTTGCGGAATTCCGTTTTGACACCGCTGATCATGTAGCTCCGCGGGATGCCGCGAACGGTTACCGTTCTGGTTTTATGGTTGATCCCGGCCTTGAAGGTACTGTCGCCGACGCTGATGCTGACCGATTTGAGCGTCCTGCCGCCTCCCTGGGCGTACGAACCGAAGGGCATGGCGAGTGCTATGGCTGCCGCCAATAGGCTTAATATTTTTGTCATTACGGTGAATTTAAAGGAGAACGATCCCGGTTATTGGTAGTAATTATCCAGCGGGGTCCATTCCGTCGCCGTCACCTTGACCCAGTCCACATCCATCTGCGAGGGCAGCTCTATGTCGATCGGGTTGCCGCCGCCCATGTTGGTGCCCGCCGCGGTGCTCACGATCAGGTAGAAATAGACGTCGAAAGGCCACTGGTAGTTCTCGTCGGCATCCACCGCGAGTTTATCGTAGGTAAAGATCAACCGGCCGTCGGTGTAGAGCTTGACCTGGGTCGGACTTACCTCCGTCCCGTAGACATGCCAATCGTTCTCCGTCCCGGTGATGTACGATTTCTGATAGTGAATCCCCAGGCCACGGTGCTCGGGGATACCGAGCGAGGCGTCGCCCGCCGTATAGGTCGAGTGTACGGTCTGGGTGATGAAACTCTCCCGTTTCGCCCTTTCCATAATGTCGATCTCGCCCCCCATCGGGCTCCGCTCGCCGTATTTGCACTGCCCCGGCACGGGCATCATCCAGAAGGCCGGGACTTCACCGACCGACAGGTCCCTGACGAAACGTATCCGGGCTTCCACGCGGCCGAATTTGACCGCGTATTTGCCCTGGGTCGTCACTCCTCCCGCTTTGTAATCGTTCCCTACCTTCACGATCCGGATCACGAGGCATCCGTTTTCGATGGAGACGCCTTCGGCCTGGCTGTTATATTTGACCGCCCATTTGGTCGCGTCGAGTTCGGGCTTCTGGAAGTCATCGAAGAACAGGACGTAATCTTCCTCATAATCGGTCAGGGTAAAGGTGAAGTCCTGCGTTGCGCCGGTGGCCGAGGTGACCGTGAACACCTCGCTCGGCCCCCAGCTTCCGAGCCTGCTCGCCGGGTCGGGGGAGATGGTCGCGCCCTCGGCCAGCGACACCGACACGTTGTGTATGAGCGCCCCGCGCTTGATACCCCCGAGCCGTATCTCGCCCGTAGTATAATTGATCACCGGGTAATAGGTGCTGCCCGCGGAGCCGATGGAGAAAGAGCGCAACATGTGGCTGTTCTCCTCTTCCGGGACGACGAGCCCCCCGGTGGCTTTCCCATTCACGCAGGCCGACAGGCATACGAGAACGGCTGCTGCGAGAAATAAATATTTTGACATATCGCTTCTGTTTTTACGTTTGTTTTCCATGCGCTTTAGTCGCCCCAATCTATGTTGGGTGTGAACTCATACCAACTGTACGTGGTCACCCCGCCGGTGCTGTGCAGGGAGAGTTTTCCCGATGCGTCGCCCGGCAGCACGAACGCGCCGCTTTGCGGAATGTTCGGCGGATAGGTTCTCGCCACGCCGTCAGCGTAGTACACGCATATCTCGGTGCCGTCGAGTTGCCATTCCAGGCGCATATAGTTGGGATTAGTCTCCATCGGCTGTAGCTTCAGGGTGCGCACGTGCGGTTGGTCGTATGCCACATTTTTTGCGAACGATGCTCCGGACATCGCCCATGGAGTAATGAAGACCTGGGTCTTGCCCGCTCCCGTGCTTGTGTCGTTAAAGCCGTACTGTATCTCGTGGTTCACAGAGCCTCCGTCGGCGAACAGGTGGCGGTAGTTGAACACCACCTTCGAAATAACCGCAGTGCTGGCCACCGGTGCGGTATGGAAGCTGTATATACCGGCAGGGGCGTCGGTCTTGGAAATCGAGGCACCCGAGCTTATGGCCGCGCCGCTTTCGGAAGCCGAAACGCCGCCGCTGACCGTCCAGTTGCCCAGTTCCGCAGAGTTGAACACCTTACGCACCAGTTTGGGCTCGTTGGCCTGCTTGATTACCACCCTACGCACGACCGGGATCACATCCGGGTCGTCGTCCGGAGTGGAGAAGATGAGCGCCGCAGGACGGGTCGCCAGGGAGACGTTTTCGTCGAGGTGCACGGTGACCGTGTAGGTCTGCAGCGAACCGTCGTTGGTGAAGGTTTCCGGTGAGAAGCTGATCCATGAGTCGTTGGGATCTTCTTTCTCGATCTTCCATGCCGAGTTGGCCTGCACCGGGATGTCGAAACTCTGGTCCTGGTGAAGGCGTTTGTACACCAGTTGTTCGGGGATCAGTTCCAGGCCGTTCTGCGCGATCAGCACGTCGTGGGCCTTTACGCCGTGGCGGTCGTAAAAGGTCACCGTGGCGGTGTGGCTTTCGCCCCGGTTTACCTCGGCGTGTACCGTAACGCTTCCGTCCAGCGATCCGGTGGCGCCCGAGGTGACCGAGAGCCAGTCGGCACCGACGGTCACCGCGGCGCTCCAATTCTGGTTGGATTCCACGCCGATGGTGAAATTGCCGCCGTCCTTGGTGAACCTGAATCCGGTGTCGTAATCGAGAGTCATGTAGGCCGTACCCTTTTGGGTTACGGTGAACTCCTTGCCCACCCAGTAGTCGCTTTTTATCACGATCACGTCGCTGCGGTCGTCCAGGTCGGCATTGTCATGGCATTGCAGCACCACGTCGAATATATCGCCGGGATTGCCCTCGGATGGGGTGATGGTGTACCAGCCGGCCGTGCCCTTGACCGTCCACGGGTCGGTGGATTTGACCTGGAAGGATACAGGCTCGGCATTGACGGCCGTCACGGTATAGCTGTCTTCGACTTTGTAGCGCAGGTCGACCCATTTGAGGGCCTGGTCGTCATCCTTGCACGACCACATCGCAACGGCGGGTGCCAGCATGGCTGCGCTTAAGAGTATTTTGACGTAAGGTCTCATGACTTTGTTTTTATCTGTCCGTGCCGTTACAAAGGCAGGGGATAATATTCAAATTTCTTGATGGTGAACGTAGCCCCGGAAGCCGCGGTGGAACCGGCCTCGAAACCGCAGTAGATCGGAGTGCCCTTGTCATTTTCGTAGTTCGGCTGGCTCTCGTGGTAGGGATTGGTCAAGGCGCGTCTGGTATACTTCACCACTCCGTTGACTTCCAGTTGGATCATCAGTTTGGTCTTGTCGATGGGATTGTTGGCATCGTCGTAATCGATCGTTACCTGTATGGTGCTCATCGAGTTGAGGTCTGCATTGGCAATATTGAGGCTCGTACCGGCGGTGTAAAAATTAGTGCCGCCAGAGAAAAACTTCGATTCCGTATGGCTGCCTCCGCTGTAGCCTGTGCCGAAGTAAAGGTTGAAGTTCGATGACGTAGCTTTGTTCTGGCCCGAGTCACCGAAGAGCTTTATCCAGGTGCCGGTCGGCAGGTTTATGTCGCTTAAGGTGAACTTAAGCACACCGAGCTTGACCGGGAAAGCCGTATTGGTGTTGATACGGCAGTTTGCGCCACAAGCCTTTAACGTT
The DNA here is from genome assembly GCA_031549495.1 of Rikenellaceae bacterium. Classification (GTDB taxonomy): domain Bacteria; phylum Bacteroidota; class Bacteroidia; order Bacteroidales; family Rikenellaceae; genus JAVBOW01. The sequence goes on from JAVBPS010000016.1 coordinate 96,467, forward strand.
ACGCTTTTGTCGGCGTTCAGGATCGAGTTGGCATTCTGCGCAAATGTTATCCAGTTGGTGGGCTGCGTGATGTCAATCTCGGTTTCGCTCTGCATTCCACCGACTTCGAGCCAAGCCTTTGCCGTGCGCGAGGTGGCGGTACTGAAATACTGCACTGCGAAGACCGAAACCTTCACATGCGTGTCGTCGACCTTCTCGAACTGCACCCAGTCCTGGTCGGATTTGCCCTCCCAGCCCGCCAGCGGCGAAGTGAGTTCGAATACCTTGCTTTGGCCGATCAGGGGGAAAGTCCCGGCGTCCTCGGGAAGGCCCACGAAATTGATCGGATCGCCCAACTGCTGCTCCACATCGAAAGTAACCTTGTCCAGCGGGGTGCGGACGGTGACCGTAGCCTTGCGGTAGAGCAGGCTGGTCGGATCCGCATGGGCGGTGATGGTAACGATCTGGTCCGATCCTTCGCCGCTATCCTGACTGAAGGTCAGCCATTGGTTCGACGAGATGACTTCCCAGTCGAAATTCGAGCGGATCGTGAAAGTGGCGTCGCCGCCATCGGCACCGAATATTTTGTCCACGGGCTGTATGTCCAGCACGCTCTTGCACTGCTGGTTGACGGTGATCGTTATGGGATCTGCCACCCCGTCGGCCGTAATGGTCAGGGTCGCGGTGCGCTCTTCGCCCGTGTCGTTGGGATCGGTGGTCACTTCGATCTCGGAGGTCAGCGACCCGGCCGCACTCATACCGGGAGAGGGCCTGCACCAACCCTTGTCGCTGTCGATATGCCAGGGGGTATTAGCGCTTACATTGAAGTATATGGTCCTGGGCGACGAGCCGTAAAGTTCGTACACTTCCTGGGCGTCGACGTCTATGGCGGGTGCGCCGCCGGCTTGCGAGTCGATGCTCAGTTCCTGGCAACTCAGCAGCAGGGCGGACACAAAGAGTGCAGCGAATACCTGCAACGGTTTAGTGAAAGTCGATGATTTCATGATTATGGCGCTTGAAGGTTAACGGATCAGTTCCAGCCCGGGTTCTGCGGGGCCAGGTTCGGGTTTTTGAATAGTTCTGTTTGCATGATCGGGAAGAGGTTCATCTTATCGTCCCACGCCCGGTTTTCGTATAGGAATTTCGAGAATACCAGGGTGCCGCTGCTTCCCGGCAGTATCTTCACCCCGTAGAGTTCGCGCTGCGTCTGGCGTCCGGTCTTCCAGCGGCGGATATCCCAGAAGCGGTGGTCTTCGAAGGCGAATTCGACGCGCCATTCGTTGCGCAGTTTTTCGGTGAACTCCTCCTTGCCCGCTACGGTCACGTCGGGCATCGAGGCGTTGGCGCGCACCTGGTTGAGCGCCCAGCGCGCGGATTGGGTAAAGGTGGCGTCGGTGTAGTCCGGGCTGTCGAAAGCCTCGACCATCGACTCGGCGTAGGTCAACAGCGTTTCCGCATAGCGGTAAATGACCCAGAAATGTTTGTTCGTCACCAGGCTGCCCGGAGTGAAACTGGTGCTTTCCTGAAGGTATTTCCGCAGGAAATAGCCCGTGGGCGAACCGCCGGCCGTAACCTGCAGATCGTCCGTGCCTCCCTCGAAGAGTTCTATGCGGACACCCTTGAATTGCATGCCGTTGGCCAGTATGGTCTGTGCCAGGCGCGGGTCGCGGTTTGCGTAAGGGTTCGAGGGGTCGAATGCGGGATCGTCGCTTTCCCAGCCGAAACTGCCCAGGGTTACCGGGTAGCCGGCGGCGGTTTCGAAGGCCTCCGCGAGATTTTGCGAGGGGAATGTTCCCCGGGCCAGCGTGCCGGTGCGGCTTCCGTAGGTGAGGCGCAGGGGGAAATTGCTGAGCTCAAATGAATTGTTGTCGCCGTTCATGCGCAGCAGAACCACTTCTTTCGACGAGAGGTTGTTGACCGCCTTGCCTGCTCCCTCCAGTTTGTACAGGTTGGTGTTGATGATATCGAGGGCCGCCTGGGCGGAATCCTTCCACCGCTGGCGATCCATCTGCGGGTTGTGCAGCTGGCTGGCCAGGTAAAGCAGCGCCTTCGATTTGAGGGCCATGGCGAAGCCGCTCGTCACGCGTCCCGATTCGTTGGCCAGTTCGGCGGTCAGGTAGGTCGCCGGAAGGTTGGCCGCACAGTCGTTGCATTCGGCCACGATGAAGCCGATCACATCGGCGAACGGGGTTTTACCGATCGTATTCGCCTCTGAAACCTCCAGTACCTCGAGTGGCATGGGGATGTCTCCGTAACGGCGGGCCAGTTCGAAGAAATAGAATGCCCTGAGCAGGCGGGCCTGGTAAGGGTAGTATTTCAGTTGGGTGGATTCATTCTTGTACGAGGGGCTGCTTTGGAAGCGGCTCAGGTCGACCGTTTTCATGCTCTCGATGAAGCCGTTGGCGGCCCTGATGCCGTTGTAAAGTTCCCATTTGGTGTCGATGGTGCGCAGGGGCGACCAGTTGCCGGTATTGAAGTCCTGCACCGCGCCGGCGATGTTGGCATATTCGGCGTCGTCCGTGGCGCAATCCCTCATCGCTCCCCCGAGCACCCCCAGGTCCTGGGGCATGTAGGAGTAAACGTTGGTGAGCATCGAACGGATGTTGTTGAAATATTTGTAGACCGTCTGCTCGTCACGCAGGTTGCTCGTTTCGTCGAAATCGAGGTAATTGCACGATGTCATGCAAAGGATCAGCAGCGGATAGAGTATCTTTTTCCTCATGGCCCTCGGTTTTAAAAATTAAATTTTATACCCGCCCAGTAACTCCTGACCGAAGGATAGGCCGCCTCGAACTGTTCGGGATCGGCGAATCCTATGTTGTCGAGCGAGAACAGGTTGTTGCCCTGAATGTAGAATTGGATGTCGGCCAGACGGGCATATTTTTTGGACAAGGTGTAGCTCAGGCGCAGTTCGCGCAGTTTTATAAATGAGCCGTCGCGGTAAAAGAGCGAACTGTTCCGGTAGTTGTTGGCGTTGGCCAGCGTGGTCAGCCTGGGCATGGTGGCGTTGGCGGCATTGTCCGCGGTCCACGGGGTTTCGCGGCCGAGGAAGGTGTCCGATATGGTCGTGTTGCCGACCAGGGGCTTGTAGAGCGGGCTGTCGAGCAGGTTGACCGTGACGCCCGTCATGCCCTGGAAGTTGGCGTCCAGCGCGATGCCTTTGTAGCCCACGTTGAGGTTGAAGCCGAAATAGAAGCGCGGGGTGCGGGTGCCGAACATGCGGACCACGTCCTCGGCGTCGATCTTCCCGTCGCCGTTCTGGTCCTTGTACTTGATATCGCCGGGTTTGACGGTCGAGAAGGTCTGCACGGGACTGTTGTTGATCTCGCGCTGGTCGGCAAAGAAGCCGATCGCTTCCAGGCCATAGCTCTGGCCCACGGGATTGCCCTTGCGGTAAAGGTAGCCGTACGTCTGGTACGCCTCGTTTTCGTTGACCATTTTGCTTTCCAGGTAGGCCATGTTGGCCTGCACCCCGTAGCTGAAGCCGCTACCCCGGCTGTCCGACCAGCCGACCGACACATCGAAACCGCGGTAGTCGTTGATCCCCGCGTTCTGGCTGCCGGCGCTGATGCCCAGCACGCCGCTCACGGAGTTGGCGGCCGAAATGAGCCTGTCGCTGCGGCGTTCCTTGAAGGCCATCGCCGAGAAGGAGAGCCTGTTGTGCAGGGCCCTCAGTTCGAGGCCCACGGTAGTCAGTTCGGATTTTTCGGCCGTCAGCCCCTGGACGAGCAGATTGCCCTCGGCCAGGCCGCTGGTCAGGGTGGCGTTGTTGCCGAAGTAATAGCCCCCGGCGTTCGAGGAGTCGAAACTCTGCCGCCAGAGCTCGTGCGTCAGGTTGCCGTCCCAGCCCGAAATGCCGTAGGATGCGGTCAGTTTCAGCCAGTCGATCCCGGAGTGGCTCATGAATTTTTCCTCGGAGATCACCCAACCGGCCGACACGGCCGGATAAGAGCGGTATTTGTCGCCGTCGGGCAGGTAAGCCGAGCCGGAGTAGCTGTAAACGGCGTTCAGGATATAGCGCTCTTTATAAGCATACGCGGCGTATCCGGTGAAGGATTGCCTTTTCCGGGAGAGGTTGCGCGTGGGCAGCACGACCGACTGGCGATCCAGGAAAGCGCCGGCTTTCACATGGTGGCAACCGAAATCCCTGTCGTAGGCGAGTTTGAATTGGACGTCGCTGCTGACGGAGACATTTGAAAAACTCTGGGAATGGCCCAGCAATTCGGAGTCCGTTCCTATGATCACGGGAGTGGTCACGATCGTCCCGTCGTCAAATTGCCTTGCGTTCATATCGAGCATCCGGTAGGTCTGCGATGAAGATTCGTACATCGAACCTTTGTTATCCAGCGACACGCCGATCTCGGCGGAGAGGCCGCGGGTTACGGCGTCGAGGCTCTGCGTAAGCCGCATGTCGGCCGCGAGCAGGCTTTCCACCGTTTTGTAATGGCCGCCGTCGGTCTGCATGGCCACCGGATTGCCGAAAGCGCTCGATCCGCCCCAGATCCCGTTCTCATATTTCACAGGAAAGACGGCGGAGGGGATCTGGTAGAGCAGCGTGTAGAGCGAACCGGCCCCGTTGGGCCCGTTGACTTCCTTGAGCCTTCCCGACAGGCCGAGGCGGAACAGGGTGCTACGGGTGATGTCCACGTCGATGTTGGCGCGCAGTTGCAGGCGCGTGTCGGTGGGCTTGTTGTTGTACCGGTCGTCCGTGGTGTTGTAGTTGGCCATACTCTGGTCGTAATAGTAGAGCATGTCGGCGTAATAGCGGAAACGTTCGTTGCCGCCGTTGAAGGTCAGGTTGAGCTGGTGGTCGATGCCATTGGGCAGATGCGTCTCTTTCCACCAGTCCACATTCGGAAAATAATAGGGCGAACTGCCGTCGCGGAAGGTCTGCAACTCCCTGTCCGTGTAACGCAACGCCAGGCCGTCGGATGCCAGTCCCGCATTGTACGCGGTGGCATAGGTATAGGAGTCTGCGAAATTCGGGTTGCGGAAGGGAGTCGTTACCCCGATCTGATATTTCGCCGTTATCTTCAACGGTTGGTCGATGCCCCTTTTGGTGGTCACCAGCACCACGCCGTTGGCGCCGCGGATGCCGTAGAGGGCGGCCGACGTGGCATCCTTGAGTACCTCGATGGAGGTTATTTCCGAAAGGGTCAGGTCGTGGATGTCCCTGGGAAAACCGTCCACGAGGATCAGCGGGCTGAAGCCGTGCAGCGACAGGGAGGCCAGGTTGACGGATGAATTGCCGGTGCCCTGGTAGACGTTCAGACCGGCGATGCGGCCGTAGAGCGCTTTGGGTACGTCGGCCTCGACGCCGAGCGCCAGCACGTTTTCGCCCACGCGCCATCCGGTCAGCGTATCGGCGAGGGGCACTGTGACTCCCGCAAGGGGTAAGGTGGCCTGCGGGCTCTTTTGCGCAGGCTGCGCCAGGGCCGGGACGACGGCCAGGCAGCACAGGGTTATGATGGTCGATCTTCTCATATCCTAATCAGGCTTTTTACGTTTATCCGGGCTACCATCCCGGGTTTTGCGTCATGCCGTAATTCTTGTTCACCTCGGTTTGCGGAATGGGTGACAGGTACCATTTCGTATTCCATTTGCTTACCCAACTACGGGCGGGCAGGGTGACTTTTTTGAACGTGAACGTAGTGGGATTGTTCGGGTCGTTGCCCGTGGACTGGAGGCCGTAGAGCTCCCTGCGGAAGAGGTCTTCGCGGCCCAGGCGCACCATGTCGTACCAACGCACCTCCTCGCAGCCGAATTCGAGGCATCTCTCGTGCAGCAGGGCCGCGGCGAATTGCTCCTTGTCCATGCCTGCCGGCAGTTCCGACAAGCCCACGCGGCTGCGCACCATGTTCGCATAGCGGTATGCCGTGAAGTTGGGGCCGCTATTGACTTCGTTCAGCGCCTCGGCGTAACTCAGAAAGACCTCGGGCAGCCTCATGTGGGGCCATTGGGTCGGACGCCCGGAGCGGTCGGCGGTGGTCTGCAAAACGAATTTCATCCAGGCCATGCCCGCCGCGTTGTTCTTGTTGTAGGTCGGGTGGTTGATGTACACCGGGGAGGGCGTGCCGTTATACAGCACGCTTCCGGGGACGGCGACGATTTCGTACAGCCTCGGGTCGCGGGTAGGGGTGAGGCCGTCGAAGAAAGGTTGCTTCGACGGGGCGCTCCAGTTGAAATCGGCCGGGAAATCACTTCCGTCGGCCCACGGGAACATATCGACGTAATTGAGCGTCGGGCTCAGATAGAGGCGCAGTGTGGTGATGCGCTCGCTGATCTCGTCGGCATAGCCGCGCCGGGTCGACACGAGCGTCTCGGTGCCGCCGCGGTCGTAGTATGCCTGTTGATACGCCTTGCGGCGCGCTTCATGGGTCGGTTCCGCGGGCTCTATGAGCTGGTAAACGCCACGGTTGGTCAGTTCGGTCATGAACTCTTCGCATGCGGCCAGCGCCCTCTGCCAGCGTGCACGGTCATAATTGCCGTAGCAGGTGTAGGCGTCGGCGGCAGGGTGCCACGGCGTGGCGGCGTTGAACGTCTTGCTCGCCGCGAAGAGCAGTAGCCTCACTTTAAGCCCCAGCGCCCCGGCCTTGGTCATGCGCCCGTCGTTGGTGTTGTCCCATTTCCAGGGCAGCACGGCGGCAGCCTGGTCCAGAAGTTGCACGATGTTGTCGACCGTCTGGGCGAAAGAGAGGCGCGGGAAGGTCATCGACTCGTTGATATCCACCGCGTGGTCGAGCCACGGAACACCGCCCACGTTGCGCAACATCTGCAGGTAGGCGATGGCGACGATCATCCGGGCCTCCCCGGCGCGTATCTGCTTATCTTCCGGGGACATGTCGGGTACGCGGCCTACGTTTTCGATGAACATCCATCCGTACCGTATCGCGTTCCAATCGTATTCGCCGCTCCCGAAACGGTATATCTCCGCTCCCGCGACATTGGTATTCACGCTTGCGGTCAGCGCCCCGTTATAATAGAGGTTCATAGGACCGTCGCCGATATTGTCGCGACAGGTGTACCCCAGGTCGGTGATGCTTTCCAGGATATTCGAGCCGAGCTTGTTCACCTGGGCGCCGCTACCGGTCGGTATCCCGTAGGGAAGATAGCTATACGCCTGTGTGAGCACTTTTTCCGCATTCAGTTTCGAAGAGAACATCGTGTCGAGCGTGGCGCCGGATCTTTCCGGGGCCGTTCCGAGGAAGTCGTCTCCGAATTTCAGGTCGCTGCATGAGAACAGCACCGCCGTGGCCGCGACAAGAGCTGTGAGGATAGTACGTTTTCGCATGACGATCAGAATTTCAGGTTTATGTCGAGGCTGTACACTTTGACCAGCGGATACAATCCGGTGTTGGAAGTCGACCCTTCGGGGTCGATGAACTTCAGCGGGGAGAAGGTCAACAGGTTGTACCCGCTCAGGGAGAGGCCGAGCGATGAGATCCCGATTTTACGCAGATGCCGGCTCTCGCGCCATGTGTAACCGACGCTGAGCGTTTTCAGGCGCAGGTATGAGGCGTCCACCAACCACAGGGTGGAGTTCTCCGAGTTCCACGATTCGGAAGTTTCAGCCGCCCGGGGATATTTCGCATTCAATTGGTTCTCGGGCGTCCAGCAATCGTCATAGAAATATTGCAGCAGGCCGCGGCCGCTGGAGTTGGTGAAGGGGATCCGGTACTCGATCTGCATCAGTTTGTCCGCATGCATGGCGCCGGTCCATTGCATCGAGAAGTCGAACCCCTTCCAATGCACCCCCGCACTCAGCCCGAAGACATATTCCGGCCGCTCCGAATAACCTGTGGTGAATTTATCGTCGTCGTTGATCAGGTTGTCCCCGTTCATATCGGCGTACATCGCGTCGCCCGGATATACGTTTATCGACGGTTGGGGCAGGGAGGGGTTCAGGGTCAGGTTGCCGCTGCCGTCGTCGGTGAAGTCCGAGTATTGGTAAAGCCTGAGGAATTTGTAAATGTTGCTCTGCCGTCCCGTGGATCCGCCGGTCTGGTTCATATAGGGGTATTTATTGGGGATCTCGTCCATGTAAATGATCTTGTTGCGGGCCAGCGAGGCATTGGCGTTGATGAAATAGTCCACCTTCCCGATGCGGTCTTTCCAGCCGGCGACAATTTCGTAGCCCCGGTTGTCGATCTGGCCGATGTTCATGTTGGGCATGGAGGTGGCGATGATTTGCGGCACGGACTGCGGGGTGAGCAGGATGTCGCGGCGCTGCTCGATGAAGAAATCGCCCTGCAACGTGAGGCGGCTTTTGAAAAAGGCCGTTTCGATACCGAGGTTGTATTTCTGGGCTGTCTCCCACGTCACCTCCGGGTTGCCCGGGGTGCCGAAGGTTGCGCCTTCGGCGCTCGTCGGGTTGTTGGTTCCGAAACTGTATGTGCCGCCGCCGCCCCAGATACCGGGCATGTACATGAAACGCGACTGGTCGCCCTTGTCGTTACCGACCTTGCCCCACGAAACCCTCAGTTTGAGGTGGTCGAGCACTTTCTGGTTCTGCATGAAAGGCTCGGACGAGATGACCCATCCGGCCGAGAGCGAGGGAAAGAGGCCGTAACGGGTGCTCCCGGGCGCGAAATTCTCCGACCCGTTGTACCCCATGCTGAAATCGAAGAGGTATTTCTGGGCGTAATTGTAGGTCGCCCTGCCCACGAAACCGATATACCCGCGCGGGATATACTGGTAGGAGAGTGCCGAGCCGCTCGAATTGACCGGGTAGTAGTCGCGCGACTGGTTGTAGAGCGCCAACAGCCCCACGCGGTGTTTACCGAACGAGCGGTCATAGTTGACGCGGCCCTCGAGGTACCAGTTGCGGTCGCGCCCCGTGGCGCCTGCGGAATAGACCAGCGGGCCGTCCATCTGCGTGGCGGGGACATAGATAATGGTCTTGTCGTAATCGGGGTCGGTCTGGGGCTTGGTGTTGCCGTACTTGTTGAAAGAGACGTATTGCGCCGTCTGGAATTCCATCCCGGTACCCTGGAACTGCTTGATAAAACTGAAATTATTGTCATAGGCCCCTTTGACGGCGACGGACAGGCCGGGGGTCAGAAAATCGAGTTTCTGGCTCACTTCGAGGTCCATGTTGAGCTGGGTGTTGTTGCGCTTGTTGTACCCGCGGCCGAAGAACGTGCTGATCCCGTCGCGGGGCGATTCCGGAACCGGCAACATCGCCTTGGGCACTACCGTGCGGATGCCGTTCACGAAACCCGGCCCGGCGAAGGGCAGCGTCCATACCTGGGCGTAGACCCAGGCGTTGGAGATGTTCTCCAGCGGCCGCGGCTCCTGTACCTGGCCCACGTAACCGCCTATACCTAAACGCATGTTGGTCGTGCGGGTCAGTTTCATGTCCAGGTTGGCGCGGTAGTTATAGCGGTTGTAATTGTAATTGTTGTCGTAGGGCTGTTCCTGGAAACGCTTCAGCACGCCGTTCTGGTAGAAATAGCCCAGCGAGACGAAATATTTGACGTTTTCGCTGCCGCCGGAAACCGTCAGGTTGTTCTGGCTCTGCAGGAACGTTTTACGGAAAATGTAATCCCCCCAATCCATGTTGGGATACATGATCGGATCCGAACCGGTGCGGTAGGCTTCGACCTGCTCGCGCGTGAAATAGAGGTTTTGGTCGGTGATGTTGTCGGCCTGCTGCTTCATGTTCCAGAAGCGCGCGAACTCGTAGCTTCCCGTTTGGCTTACCAGCGAAATGGG
>JAVBPS010000094.1:0-22760 GCA_031549495.1 Rikenellaceae bacterium
GCGGGAATAGCCCTAATCCCGACAGCCCGCGCGCGCGCCGCCACGTGGTACCTCTTTGGTATACGAGGACGTCCCCTCGTCGCTGCGCTCGCTCGGGATGACGGGCACGTTGGCTCGATGGCAAGGGGAACCCTGCGAGGGTGCCCTTACCGGCACCTTACCACTGGTTGGCTTCGAAAATGACGATGAATTCGTATTTGCGGTTCACGATGCCTTTGGTCGTTTTGCCGTCCTTGGTGTAGACGGCGCCGGCCAGGCCTTCCCGGTATTTACCGAGGCGCAATCCGTCGGGCGACTGGTGGCACACGCCGGTCGCCTTGTCGAAGCGGAAATAGGTCTCACCGTCGTGGATGTCGCCCGTTTCGGGATCGATGCTCAGGAAGATGTAGCGGCTGTCGTAGGCCAGGATGTTCCCCTTGGTGTCCATGATGCCGCGGTAGTTGTTGAGCAGTTTGGGGCCGACCAGGGTGATCCCGGCGGGGGTGAAATCGCGCAACTGGCCCGCGTCCTGCGTGCCGGTGTAGAGCACATCGCCCTTCTTGTCGATCACGCAGTCGAAATGCTCGGCGTTGGTCACCACGCATACCCCGTTATGAAAATCGTGCGGCTCGTTGCCGAAGCGGAACGGGATGACCAACGTGCCTTTGGTGTCCACGAATCCCCACCGCTTGCTTTCGGGATCCAGTACGGCGGCCATACCGTCGCTGAACGCATGCGCTTTCGCATAGGCGGGTTTGATCGCCCACTGCCCTTTGGCGTTGACAAAACCGATCTTGGAGTGATACTCTTCATTATCCTTCATCGGGGCGAGCCCGTCGTGGAAACCTTCCCAATCGAAAGCATGGGTCAGGTAATCCACCTTGACCGAACCGGGAACCATCACGCCTTTTTTATCCACGAACTGGCCGACGGGTTTTTTCAGCCCGCCGCCGGTGATGAGCACCGCCACGCCCTGCGAGTAATCCAGCATGCCGACGACCTTGTAACCGTTTTGCTGGAACGGCGCCAGGCTGAACATCGGCTTGCCCTGCTTGTCGATGTACGAGAGGGTGCCTTCGGCCCGCGGGTTTTTGGGGTCGAGTTTCCAGGCGGCGCAGGCGCCGTCCGAGAACTCCATGTAGCGCAGGATGTTGGGTGAACTGTATTCGAATGGCAGGGCGAGGTTGCCCTGATTGTCCAGGAAACCGTTCCAGTTGTTGGGGCCGCCCGTGATGCGGCACATGCCGTCGTAATATTGCAGTTGGACCAGCTCGTGATCCTTGATGTCGAAGGTCATGCGCTTGGCGTTGGCCGTCGCGTTCTCGGGCATCGTTTCCTTTTCGAAGCGGAACGGTACCGTCGGGGCCTGGGCCCACAGGGTGCATGCGGCCATCGCCGCGAGGAGGGTAAAGACGATTTTTTTCATGCTGTTCGGGGGTTAGTTGAGTTCTGATGTGGCGGTCAGTATTCTCCGCCAGACAAATATATGTAAACTACATGGATTTCAAACGCGTCCCAAATTATTTTTTGTCATTCTGAGCGTAGCGAAGAATCTCAAAACGGCTGTCTGAGATTCTTCGCTACGCTCAGAATGACAAAGCAGACCCCGGGTGCGTATGGTTTCCGGTAAAGAGCCGGAACGAAAATTACACGATGCGGTTTACGGTAAAAATGTATATCTTTGTGGGATTATTACAGTCATGGAAAAGAAGCAGCCTAAATTCGAAACTTTGCAGGTGCACGCGGGGCATACGCCCGACGGCGACACCCTCTCGCGTGCCGTACCCATCTACCAGACCACGGCCTATATGTTCCGCAGCGCGGAGCACGGGGCGAAGTTGTTCGCGCTGGAAGAGGCCGGCAATATCTACGCCCGCCTGCAGAACCCCACCACCGACGTTTTTGAAAAACGCATCGCCGCCCTGGAAGGGGGCGTGGCCGCGCTGGCGACCGCCTCGGGCCACGCGGCCGAGATGCTCACGATCACTTCGCTGGCGCGCAAGGGGGATAACATCGTGTCGAGCCCTTACCTCTACGGGGGGACTTATAACCTGTTCACCAACACGCTTTCGAATTTCGGCATCGACTGCCGCATCGCCAACGGGCTCGACCCCGTGGATTTCGAAATGCTCGTCGACCATAATACCAAGGCGATCTATGTCGAAAGCATCGGCAACTCGAACTTCTCGGTGCCCGATTTCGCCGCCCTGGCCGAGCTGGCGCACGGCTACGGCATTCCGCTGGTGGTGGACAACACCTTCGGTGCGGGGGGCTACCTCTGCCGCCCGATCGAGCACGGCGCGGACATCCTCGTGGAGTCGGCCACCAAATGGATCGGCGGCCACGGCAACTCGATGGGCGGTGTGATCGTCGATGCGGGGCGTTTCGACTGGGGCAACGGGAAATTCCCGCTCATCGCAGGCCCTTCCGAAAGCTACCACGGCATGAATTTCTGGGAGACGTTCGGCGCGGCGGCCTTCGTCGTACGCTGCCGCGTGGAAGGGATGCGCGACATGGGGCCCTGCCTCTCGCCGATGAACGCTTTTTTGCTGTTGCAGGGGGTCGAGACCCTTTCGTTGCGCGCCCAGCGCGAGGCGGACAACGCGCTGGCGCTGGCCCGCTGGTTCCGCGCGCATGAGCAGGTGGAGAGCGTCTGCTATCCCGGGTTGGAGGAGAATCCCTACCATGAGGTGGCGAAGAAAAATTTGCAGAACGGCTTCGGCTGCGTGCTTTCGATCGTCGTCAAGGGCGGTAAACAGAAAGCCATCCGGTTGGTCGAGGCGCTGCAAATGGTCTCGCACCTGTCGAACGTGGGCGACTCGCGCACGCTGATCGTGCAGCCCGCCGCCACCACCCACAGCCAGATGAGCCCCGAGGCGCTCCGTGCGGCCGGCATCGAGCCCGCCACGCTGCGCATCTCGACCGGCCTGGAACACATAGACGACATCATCGACGATTTCACCCAAGCCTTCGCCGCCATTTAAGGAATGCCTGTACGCCATTTTACATACGATAAGCCTTTCAGGCTCGAAAGCGGCGAGGAATTGCCCGGGTTGCAGATCGCCTACCATACCTTCGGCACCTTCCGTGGGGATAATGCCGTGTGGGTGTGCCACGCGCTGACGGCCAACTCGGACGTGGCCGACTGGTGGCCCCATACCGTGGAGGAGGGGCGTTTCCTCGATCCGCGCAAGCATTTCGTGGTCTGCGCCAATATCCTCGGGTCGCATTACGGCACCACCGGCCCGTTGTCGGTCAATCCGGCCACGGGTGAGCCTTACTACGGCTCCTTCCCGTTCATTTCGGTGCGCGACATGGTCAACGCACATTTCCTTTTAGCCGAGCACTTGGGCATCGAACGGTGCCGCGCGGTGGTCGGCTCGTCGATCGGCGGATTCCAGGCGATGGAGATGGCGATCATGAAGCCCGATTTCCCCGGCAAGCTCGTGCTGATCGCCACCGCGGCGCGCAGCCAGCCCTGGGCCATCGCCCTGAACGAGTCGCAACGCATGGCGATCGAGACCGACGCCACCTGGGGCGAACGGGGCGAGGAGAGCGGCAAGAAAGGCATGCGCTGCTCGCGCGCCATCGGCCTGCTGAGCTACCGCGGCTCGCCCGCCTACAACGCCACCCAGCAGGAGCACGACACGATGTACAAACTGGCCGGTTTCCGCGCCACCACCTACCAGCAATACCAGGGCGAAAAACTCGCCCGCCGCTTCAACGCCTACTCCTACTACCGCCTCACGCAGGCTTTCGACTCGCACAACGTGGGCCGTTACCGCGGCGGCGTGGAGAGCGCGCTGGGCTTGATTTCCTGCCCGGCGATGGTCATCGGCATCTCGACCGACATCATCTTCCCGGTCAGCGAACAGATCTTTCTATACAAGCATATTCCCGATTGCCAGATCCACCTGCTCAGCTCCGAATTCGGGCACGACGGCTTTTTGGTCGAATACGAGAAACTCAACCAGATACTCATACCGTTCATCCGGTAAAACATAGTAAAACAAACGATGCGAACCAAGCGATCGATCCCCTTCCTTTCGTCATGTCGAGCGTTAGTCGAGACATCTCAAACCGACTGCCTGAGAAGTCGCGAATAACGCGCGACATGACGAAAAAAACAAATCAAATCATCCGAACAACATTATACGACGCGACAACCACGACGAGATCATGAGACTTCCCGAAAAAGTGAACGTGCTGCTGCTCGGCTCGGGCGGCCGGGAGCACGCCTTCGCCACCGCCATCGCCCGCAGCCCCCGGCTGCAACAACTCTTCATCGCCCCCGGCAACGCAGGCACCGCCGCCCTGGGCACCAACGTGGAGATCAACCCCAACAACTTCGGCACGATCAAACAGTTCGTGACCAGAAATAACGTCAACCTCGTGGTCGTAGGCCCCGAAGAACCCCTCGTAAAAGGCATTTACGACTTCTTCGACGAAGACCCCGAGATCCGCAACATCCCCGTGATCGGCCCCTCGGCCGCCGGAGCGCGCCTCGAAGGCAGCAAGGATTTCGCCAAAGGTTTCATGTCCCGCCACGCCATCCCCACCGCCGCCTACCGCAGTTTCACCGCCGAAACCTTAGCCGAAGGGCAGCAATTCCTGGAAACCCTCCAGGCCCCCTACGTCCTGAAAGCCGACGGTCTGGCCGCAGGCAAAGGCGTGCTGATCATCGACTCGCTGGAAGAAGCCAAAGCCGAACTGGCCGCCATGCTGGAAGGCAAATTCGGCACGGCCAGCGAAACCGTAGTCATCGAGGAGCACCTCAAAGGCATCGAATGCTCCGTATTCGTAGCCACCGACGGCATAAACTACAAGGTCCTCCCCGTAGCCAAAGACTACAAAAGAGTAGGCGAAGGCGACACCGGCCCCAACACCGGAGGCATGGGCGCCGTCTCCCCCCCGCCCTTCGCCGACGATGCCTTCATGCAGAAGGTCACCGAAAGCATCATCATCCCCACCGTCGAAGGTCTGCGCACCGAAAACATCCCCTACAAAGGATTCATCTTCATAGGCCTGATCGCAGACCAGGGCGAGCCCAAAGTCATCGAATACAACGTCCGCATGGGAGACCCCGAAACCGAAGTCGTCCTCCCCCGCATAACCTCCGACATCCTGGGCCTGTTCGCCGGAATAGCCCACGGAGCCCTCGACAAATACGACCTCGAAATATCCCCCGACTGCGCCGTAACCGTAGTGGCCGTCTCCCAGGGATACCCCGGCGACTACCCCAAAGGCCTCCCCATAACCGGCCTCGAAGAAGCCGCCCAAGCAAACCAAAGCATCATCTACCACGCCGGCACCATCCTAAAAGCCGGCAAAGTCCTAACCAACGGCGGCCGAGTCCTGGTCATAACCTCCACAGCCAAAACCATCCCCGCCGCCCTGAAAAAAAGCTACGCCACCCTAACCCAAATCCAATTCGAAGGCATCCACTACCGCCCCGACATCGGAAAGGATCTAACCCAGGGAGAGTAGCGTCCACCATACGCACAGGCTATACACAGCCTGTGTCGCCGCTTTTTGGAAAAAGCGGCACCAAAAACTTTCGTGGATACTTCGTATCCAATGATTTACTTTGATGTAACTCAATAAGAGGTTGGAAGAGAGGGATAAACGGGAGAATCGCGAGGGAAACCCGGAAGCCTTACTCCCGTTTATCCCTCTCTTCCAACCTCTAACTAAGATAGAACAAACTAAAATATCAGAAAACGCAGTTTTCACAAAAGTTTTTGGGCGACTTTTTCCAAAAAGTCGCGATTCAGACTGTGTATAGCTTGTACGTATAACGGATCTACTTTCTATGGGTGTGAGGCTTGACATAGCTCGGCAGCCGCTTTCTTTGACGGGGGTTTTATTTTTCTTGTTGGGGGTGGTTTTTTGTTTGCGTTGGGTGGTTTCGCCTTGGGGGGCGGAGGAGAGTTTGGGTGCGGATATTTTGTTGGGCGGGGTTGTTTTGGGGTGGTTGGATTTGGTTCCTTTGTTGTCCGGGGTTGGGTATTTGGGGGTTTTGGGGGTTTGTGCTTTTCGGGTTACTCGGATTGCTACGGGGAATATGTTGCATGTTTCGCGGACTTTTTTGCCTATTCTTTTCTTTTTGGTTGTTTCTTCGGGGGTTTTTATCACTCCGGCGAATTTGACGGGGATGTTGGCGGCCTGGTTGTTTACCGAGGGGACTTATTTGTTCATTGCTTCTTTCCGTCGGGCTTTGGGGTTCGGGACTTTGTTTAATGCGGGGGTTTTGTTGGGGGCGATGCCTTTGTTTTATCCTCAGGCTTTGGTTCTTTGGTTGGCGGTTCCGGTGGCTTTGGTGCTTTTTAAGCGTACCTGGCGTGAGGGGGTGGCTTGTTTCGCGGGGCTTTTGCTGCCTTTGGCGGGCTATTCCTATCTGGATTGGGCTACGGGGGGTGCATTTCTTTCGGCGGGGCGGCAGATCGTGGAGCGACTCGGGTTCGGGATGGGGTATACGGGCCTGGAGATCGGTTTGGGACAGATCGTGCTGCTGAGTTTGCTGGTTTTGATCTTTTTTCTTTCGGCGGGTACTTTTGCGGGGATGTCGCGTTCGATGCGTACGAAACCTTCGCGTATCGCTACTTACTTTCTTTTTGTCACGGCGATCGCGGCGGCTTGTTTTGCGCTGCCGGGACGCAATGTGATGGTGTTTCCGCTGCTGGCGGTGGGGGTGGCGAATATTATGCCTTTCTTTTTCGTGCGCAACCCGGGGATGGTCTCGGCGACGCTTTATATCGCTTTGCTGGTTTGCACGGTGGCGGTCAATGTGTTGAAGATGGTCGCGGGATAAATTTCCTGTTTTTCTTCCAAATCGAATAGGGTATGTGTCAAAACTATCGGACCGGTTTTCTCATCTTCGGTTATGTCATTTGCCTGCATTGGCTATCCGGTTGTGCGGGTGGCGACGAGCGTCATGACAACAACGACGAACATCGTGCTAATACCGAGGTATTCCTGAACGACGCTCTTAGGCGGAGCGTCGAAGAATTTATCGAATACAACGTCGGGAGCAAAAGGGATATCGTCCTGGTCGAATTGCGGGCGGTATCGGAGCAGACCAGGACTTACCGTTATTCTGTTCAGCGGGAGTTACGTGCCCTGATAGCGCCTAATATCCAATTTTTTGTCCGGCTGAATGGCACTTGCGTTGCGTACAGGGACTATACGGATGCCGATTCGGGCATGCCTGTAAAGGATATTGTCGAATGTCTCGGAAACGATTTCCCGGGCATTTCCGCAGATTACCGCGTATATAAAAAACTGATGCGGGCCAAAGTCCCTGATCTTGAGAGCCGGATGCCTTTCCGTTGGCTGATCGACAGCGAAACCATTGAAACGAAAATAAAAGGAGATAGTATCGTCTCGGAAATGTTATTGGGAGGCGGGTCATCCAAAAGACCGGCATCGAGATATCCTATGCTGCCCGCTCTTCCTCCTCCATTACCTCCGGTGTCGTCTGATCCCGAGTGAACCAGAAAGAAGGCAGGCCGCTCAATGAGCGGCCTGTACTTTTCGTGATTCCGGGGAGTCTCCGATCTACCAATCGTCATTCTGCTGGGGGGCTGCTCCTTCCCTGATCAGTTTTTCCAGGGTATCGAAGATCTCCATCGTCCGTTTGTACGACTGATAAAAGGCTCCGAGCATCAATCTTTTATCCCCTCCTTTCGGGTTTATGGGATATTGGGCGGATATCTCCCTGTATGGGCGGGGTGGGCCAAAACCGGCTCCTACATGTGTATCCGTTCCGTGGACATGATACTGGGTCAACGTCGTGATCACCCGCAACCGGTTGTCTTTGATGTCTATCCTCAGGATGTGGTTGGCATCGACCTCTTTGCGCTGGCCGACCATCGGATTGAAATCCATTCCGGCCCTGCGGTAGAGCCCTTTTACCACGATCTGCCCGTTCTCTTTGTCCTGTACCTGGATCGGGGTCTCCCCCGCGATATATTTGTAAGTAAGGGCAAAATGATGAGCCCGGTCGTAAATCTCGTCTTTCGTCAGATCCAGCCCCTCGATTATTTTCGTATAGGTGACATTCCCGTCTTCCCCGACGGTGTATTTACCCTCGATTTCCGCAAGGATCTCCTTTTCGCTCTGGGCGAAAACGGATGCGTTCACGGCAAGCAGGCAAATCATCAACAAGGCCCCCCGCATCACTTGTCCCGTCGGCCGGGGCAGGTCGTTCAATTTTTCCATGGCAGCGTATTTTTATCGGGTTATGATCTGTGGGCGTCTATCGCATTGAGAACCGCCCTTTTAGTGTCGGTAAATGGCCGGACTTTTGGTCCTTTTCGGAAGAACACGACAACAAGTTACGGAAAAATCAGGAAAAACTCCAAGCGTTTTTCAACGAAAAAACAAAAAAAAACCGCCTCAGGTGTGCATTCTGGGCGGTTTGGGACTTTGTGATTCCGGAGCGGCTCGAACGCTCGGCCTACAGCTTAGAAGGCTGTTGCTCTATCCAACTGAGCTACGGAACCATTTTTCGAGGGTTCAAAAATAGCGGTTTTTTTCGGTTTCGCAAAACGGGCCGCATCCACCGGATGCGGCCCGCGCTTATTATGCGTCGCTTTTGTTCTGTCAGCCCGCATCAAATCGGGTAACGCCGGCAATAGGAGCGATACTTCCCGATCACGTTATCGACGAATGCGAGGGTTTCGCGGCCGGTGAAGCGGCCGTATTTGACCGCGTCGTCTTCCAGATAGGACGATTTGCTGGTCAGGTAGGCGGCCACGTCGTCCCAGTTGTTGGGGTCGCCGCCGTACTTGCGGGCCAGGCGCCGGGCGTCGGCCACGTGGCCGATACCTCCGTTGTAGCTGGCCAGCACCAGGCTCAGGCGGTCTTCTTCGGTCACCCCCTTGGGGATGCCGAGCATCCGCTCGATCGAGGTGAGCAGGCGTGCGGCCACCGTGACGTTGGTCTGCGGGTCCATGATGCTGCGGGTGTCGACCTGGAACTGCCGGGCCGTGCGCGGCATTACCTGCATCAACCCGCAGGCTCCGCGGCGCGAGACCACACCGGCGTCGAAGCGCGACTCGTGGTAGGCGATGGCCGAGAGCAGGCGCCAGTCGTGGCCTTCCGACTCGGAAACCTCACGCATCACATGGTCCCAGTCGGAGATCAGCAGGGGGCCGTGGGGGCGGCAATAGTAGTCGTAGCCCTCGCCCCTGGCCTTGATCAGGGGCACATAGTCCGTCGCGGGGCGGGCTGAGACGCCGGCGGAGATGAAAACAAATGAAAAGAGCGTTACAAAATTACAGAATCGTCTGTAAGTCATAATGGTGTATATTTCGGGCGGCTCTTCGCGCCACACCTGGAGCTAATCGTAGAATCCCCATGAAAGTCCCAACTTCAGCACCCGCTTGTTCTGCGGATAGTGAAGTACGGTGAAGTAGTTGCGGGCTCCCCACAAGTCCTCGTTGACGTGCTGCATCTTCAGCAGGATGCGCATCCGTTTCCATTTCGCGGCCACGAATGCGTCCACCATGATGTAGTTACCCAACTCTTTTTCGCGCTGGTTGTAGAACTGCGCCGTGGCCGGCATGTATCCGAAGGCATAATACTCGGTATTATACCGTCCGTCCAGGCCGAGTTGCAGGCGCAACACGTTCCTCACCAGGTTGAATTCGTAGTAGTACGTCAGAAAGGCGCTTGCCAGGGGAACCGGCGCCACCATGTGGTCCGTGCTCCATTGCAGCAATACCCGGTTGTCTAAGTTCAATCCGCCGAGACGGAAGTTCTTGGAAGCGTACACCGCCGTTAAATCCACCGAACCCTGCGCCGGGACGCCCGTGGCGTCGTAGTAAAACTTATCGGTCGCAAAGCTGAGGAATCCCCCCAGCTCCAGGGCCAGGTGCGGGATCGTGAAGCGGACGTCGAAGCGGTTCTCATTCTCCTTAGCAAAGGAGTTCGACCAAACATAGTGGTTCGAGAAGTAATTCTCCGTCCAGTAGCCGGGGCTTCGCACCCAGGATCGGAAACTGCCGGAGAGGGTCATCGGTCTTTTCTTTGAATAGGCGTGCAGCGCGATGTTCGCGCCGAATTCCAGATCGCCCGAGCGGTAGCCCGCCGGATGGAAACGCAGGTCCGCGCCCCAGTCGGCGTATTTGAGCGCTTTGCCCGCCACCGAGCCGTAAACGTAGTACGAGGTGCGGTTCTCGCCGTTGCGGGATGGGACGAGATAGTCGCCCATCTGGAATTGGTAATAGTGGTGCAGGTCCATCCCCACGCCGCCGTCGATCACGCCGATCACCGCGTCGCGGCTCCACGGCTGGATCTGGATGAGGCGCGGTTCGAGAGCAGCGTCTCGAAGATCGAGTCGTGCGAGGCTTTCGAGTTGATGAACCAGTTGTCGTAGAAGCTGGTGTCGCACTTGGCGTAGGTGTCGGTATAGAGCTTCTTGATGCGGGTGTACATCGACGAGAGGCCCACGTAGAGCGTCGAGCGGTCGGCGATCGAGAAGTCCTCCTCGGAGAGTTTGCGCAGCGGGATGCCGTAGGAGTGCACCATGTAGTAGGTGTTCTGCTTGATCTGGTTCTGGGCGTCGAGCAGGCTCATCGGGATACCCGTGGCCAGCTCCATCACCGTGTCCGTAACGAACCAGTCGTCGGTCACCCCGCCGTTCTCGCGCATCTGGGCGCCGTTGTAGATGTAGCCGCCGTGGAAGGTGTATTTCTTGCCTGTGTGCGAAAAAGCCAGCGAGAGGTTCTTCTGTCGCGCCTTCTGCCACTCGTAGATCCCCATCGTCCCGCGGCTTTTGTATTCGAGGTTGAAGCCCGACGAGGGGGAGACGTTCTGCGCGTGGGAGATGTAGAGCGACTCTTCGGCGTATTTCTTCTGCCCGGCCGAGTAGTAGGAGAGCTGCGTGAAGGGGTGTTTGACGTTGAAGAACGGCGCCCGTTCGGGGGTGGTGAAATAGACGTCGTAGGCTTCGGCGAACTCGAAATCGCGGTACTCGGGACGGGTGAAATAGTTGAGCGGGACGGCCGCGCCCCCCAGGTTGCCCAGGTAGGCCGAGCCGACGTCCTGGCGCATGTAGGGATAGTCGACCTGGAAGATGTTGAGCAGCGTGTCCACGCTACGGATGCTCATGTTGTTGCGGTAGAGGTCGATGTGCCAGACGAAATTCTCTCTCGCGCGCACCGAATCGTTGAAAAAGTAGGATTCCAGCGGTTTACGCGGTTTTTTCTCTTTTTCCTTCTTTTTCGTCGTGCCTTCCTGCTCCTCGCCTTCCAGGTTCTGGTCCGGGGCGGGAAATCCGGGCAGGGTGGGGGAGTTGCGCCCCGTCGCGTCCAGGGGCATCGGGACCTGGGCCGACACCTGCATACGGCCCATGGCCGCAAACAGGAAGAACGTTATGACCCAAAACCCCTTTCGCATCGTGCACTGAAAAATTTGTCGGTGCCGCCCGGCACCAGGAAATATTTATTTGCCCGGGCAAATGTACTAAAATCCCTTGTAAAACGAAAAAACGGGGCAAACATTGCCTTTCCCCTTCGGGCCTTCGGCTTGTGAATTTATCCGGACTTATCCCTTATTTGTATCGTTTTGTCATTCTGAACGCAGTGAAGAATCTTGGTTGGGCTGTGCCGGAGCCATTCAGACCAGGATTCTTCACTGCGTTCAGAATGACAGAACCGCTTCGGATTTATTTAGCGCGGATCACGAAATGGCGCACGGTGGAAACCAGGATGTACCCGAGAATGATCACCGGCACCGCCGCCACCTGCAACAGCGCCAGCAGCGCCACGCTCACCGCAAGGAATATGTAACGCAGCATGTTTTCGCGCAGGCCCCAGCTATGGAATTTGAGCGAGAACATGCGGATATTGCAAACCAGCAGGAAGCAAAGCAGCGCGAGCAGCCCCGCTAACGGCCAGATGCCCAGCGAGGCGTACATTCCGTCGCCCGCGTAAAGGAATCCCAGCGAGGCGACCAGCAGTGTGCAGGCCGGCGTGGGCAGCCCCCGGAATTCATCGGTCTGGCTCTCGTCGATATTGAATTTCGCCAGCCGCAGGGCCGAGAACGCGGCCAGCAGGAACATCGACCACCCCCAGAACCCCGTTCCGCCCGACATTTGGAACATCTCCAGCAGGATGGCCGCGGGTGCGAAGCCGAAACTGATCATGTCGGCCAGCGAGTCCAGCTCCTTGCCCACGGCGGAATAGGCCTTCAGCGCCCGGGCGGCGAACCCGTCCAGGAAGTCGAACACGGCCGCCAGGCAGATGAGGTAAAAAGCGACCTGCAGATCGCCCCGGAAGGCGTAGAACACGGCGATGCACCCGGCCAGCAGGTTCAGCAGCGTGATCATATTGGGGATGGTGAAGAGTTTTATTTTCATGGATGCGGGCTTTTTGATGGGACAAAGGTAGTCTTTTTTGCGTTTCGTCATGCCAAGGGATGCCTGAAGGTGGAGTTTGTCATTCTGAACGCAGTGAAGAATCTTGGTCAGGCTGTGTTCAGTGTAATTCCGACCAAGATTCTTCACTGCGTTCAGAATGACAAGCATTCTCCCAATGCGGGTCATCGTTCCGTGTTTTTTGCAATCATCCTTTTTATCCTTAATTTTGCAAAAAATCCAACTCCCTGACAACAATGAGCGTTAAAAGCAACAAATACTGCGTGATCATGGCCGGCGGGATCGGCAGCCGTTTCTGGCCCATCAGCCGCAATGCCAAACCGAAGCAGTTCCTCGATATCCTCGGCACAGGCAAGTCGTTCATCCGCCACACGTTCGAGCGTTTCCTGCCCATCATCCCGGTCGAAAATTTCCTGGTCGTGACCAACGCTTCCTACCGTTCGCTGGTGCTGGAACAGCTTCCGGAGCTGGCCGACAGCCAGGTGCTGGGCGAGCCCATCGGGCGCAACACCGCCCCCTGCATCGCCTGGGCCGCCTACCAGTTGCTGGCCCGGGATCCCGAGGCCGAGATGGTCGTCACCCCGGCCGACCACCTGATCCTCAATGAGTCGCAGTTCACCGCGGCGGTCAGCGAATGCCTCGGTTTCGCCTCCCGCGAGAACGTGCTGATGACCATCGGCATCAAGCCCAGCCGCCCCGACACGGGCTACGGCTATATCCAGGTCGGCCATTGCGCCACGGAAGGCTCACCGATCTGCAAGGTGAAGACCTTCACCGAGAAGCCCAACCTGGAGATGGCCAACGTGTTCGTCAGCAGCGGCGAATTCTTCTGGAATTCAGGTATTTTCATCTGGAAGGCGCGCGACATCGTCGACGCCCTGACGCTCTACCTGCCGGACACCGCCCAGCTCTTCGCCGCGATCGGCGAGGCGTACGGCACCCCTCAGGAGCAGGAGCAGGTGAATCGGGTGTACGCCGAGTGCCGCCCCATTTCGATCGACTTCGGGGTGATGGAGAAGGCCGCGAACGTCTACGTGCGTTGCAGCGACTTCGGCTGGTCGGACGTGGGTACCTGGGGCTCGCTCTACCAGAATTCGGAAAAGGACGCCGACGGCAACGTCGCCCCGGAGCATTGCCTGACCTACAACACGCACAACTGCATCATCAAAGTCCCCGACGGCACGCTGGCCGTGGTCGAAGGGCTGGACGATTACATCGTGGTGCGCAGCGGCGACGTGCTGATGATCTGCCCCAAAGCCAACGAGCAGAACGTCAAACGGTTCATCGACGACGTGAAATATTCGAAAGGCGATAAGTTTATTTAGGGCACCCGCGAGGGATAATTCATAATCCATAATTCATAATTCATAATCCCTCATGACCGCCGAGCAACTCAATTCCCTGTACGAAAAATTCCAACACTGCGGCGCCGTATCGACCGACAGCCGCAGGATCACGCCCGGCTCGCTGTTCTTCGCCCTGAAAGGCGACAATTTCGACGGCAACAAATTCATCGCGGCCGCCCTGAGATCCGGGGCGGCTTTCGCCGTGGCCGACGATCGGTATGCCGCCCTTGCCGCGCCGCAAGAGATGCAGGATCGGATCATCGTGGTGCAGAATGCCCTGGATGCATTGCAGCGCCTTGCCGCCCGCCACCGCTATGTGCTCGGTATCCCGATCCTGGCGATCACGGGCACGAACGGCAAGACGACGACCAAAGAGTTGGTCTCTCGCGTGCTGGCCAGGCGTTTTAGCGTGTCGGTCACGAGAGGGAACCTGAACAACCATATCGGCGTGCCGCTCACGCTGCTGGCGATGGATCTTTCCACGCAGTTCGGCGTGGTGGAGATGGGGGCGAGCGCGCAGGGTGAGATCGCCACATTGTGCCGCATCGCGCAACCCAACTACGGTATAATTACCAATATAGGCCTTGCCCATCTCGAAGGCTTCGGCGGCCCGGAGGGTGTGCGCCGCGGCAAAGGGGAGTTGCTGGATTACCTTGCGGCCCACGGCGGGGTGGTGTTCTACCGCGCTTCGGACGAGGTGCTGGCGACGATGGTCGCCGGGCGTGCGGGCCTGCAAAAAGAGCCCTACGACGATGCGCAGGGCGCATTGCCGAACCATCTGGAAGGGGATTACCACCGGTTCAATCTCGCCGCGGCCGCGGCCGTCGGGGAGTTTTTTGAGATCACCCCGGGGGATATCGCCGCCGCGGTCGAAAGCTACCGCCCGGATAACAACCGCTCGCAGACGCTCGATACGGCGCATAACACGCTTATCCTGGATTGCTACAACGCCAATCCGTCGAGCATGCGGGCTGCGTTGGATAATTTCGCCGGGTTACAGGCTAAAGAAAAAGCCGTGATCCTGGGCGATATGCTGGAGCTCGGGGAGTGGGCGGCGGCGGAACACGAGGCGACGCTGGCCCTGCTCGCCGGACGCGGCATCGGGGAAATTTACCTCGTCGGCGAAAATTTCATGCGGGCGGCGCAAAAGGCGGAGGGCATTGCGCCCCGGGTATTCCGAGATGCGGCTGCGTTGTCCGAATATCTAAAAGACAACCCGTTATCCGGCCGGACGATCCTGCTGAAAGGTTCGCACAGTATGCGGCTGGAAACGGTCGTGGAACTGCTTTAGGATCTTTTGTCATTCTTCGCTCCGAATGACAAAAAACGCCTTACTTCAGGAAATCCGCCACCTTTTCCGCGACGCGTTCGCCGTCGAGGGCGGCCGAGACGATGCCCCCGGCATAGCCCGCCCCCTCGGCCGAAGGAAAGAGGCCTGCGACCGCAGGGTGCATGAATGTTTCCGGATCGCGCGGGATGCGCACCGGCGTCGAAGTGCGCGATTCGACCCCTAATACGATCGCCTCTGAGGTCAGAAACCCGCGCATTTTTCGGTCGAAATCCCGAAATCCCTGCTGCAACGACGCGGCCATGAAGCGGGGCAGCCATTTCTCTATCTGCGAGGGCGCGGCCCCCGGATTGTACGAAGTATCGGGTAGCGACCGCGAGGCCCGTCCGGCCACGAAATCCGTCAGCCTTTGCCCGGGAACGCGAAGCCCTTCCCCCGCCGCCCGGCGCGCGGCCTGTTCCAGTTTCTCCTGGAACACAAGCCCGGCCAGCGGCCCATGCGCCGCCGACAGATGCGCGAAATCGGCCACGCGCACCTCGGTCACGATCCCCGAATTGGCAAAGACGGAGTTGCGTCCAGAGGCCGACATCCCGTTCACGACCGCCTCGTCGCCGGCCGTGAGCGCGGGCACGATAAAGCCCCCCGGACACATGCAGAACGAATAGACGCCCCTGCCACCCACTTGCGTAACAAGCTGATAAGTGGCCGCGGGAAGATATTCGCCCCGCGAGGGCATATGGTATTGTATCGAGTCGATCAACCCCTGCGGATGCTCCACGCGCAGCCCCATCGCGAACGGCTTGGCCTCCATCGGGATCCCCGCCGCATGCAGCATCCGGTAAACGTCCCGCGCCGAATGCCCCGCGGCGAGCACCACGGCCGCCCCTTCGAACAGTTCATCCCCGCAGCGCACCCCCGTCACCCGCCCGTCGCGCATCTTCAGGCCCGTGGCGCGGCAGCCGAAACGGACCTCGCCCCCGGCGGCGGCGATCGTCGCCCGGATGCGCGAGATCACCCCCGGCAGCCGGTCGGTGCCGATATGCGGATGGGCGTCGTACAGGATCTCCTCCTGCGCGCCATGGAAATGGAGGATTTGCAGGATGCGGTTATGGTCGCCCCGCTTTTTTGAACGGGTGAAGAGTTTTCCGTCCGAAAAAGTCCCCGCCCCGCCTTCGCCGAAAGCGTAGTTGGATTCCGGGTCGAGACGGTTGCCCCGGTTGAGCTGCGCCACGTCGCGTTTGCGCTCGGGTACGGCCTTGCCGCGCTCCAGAACGACCGGTTTCAGCCCCAATTCGATGAGCCTCAGCGCGGCGAACAGCCCCGCCGGCCCTGCCCCGACCACGATCACCGGCGTGCGACTGCCCACCTGCGGATAGTCGAAACTCACGGGTGGGGGAGCGGCCTCCGTGTCGGTGAACAGTTCCACCGTCAGGTTGACCTTCACCGCCAGGCTGCGGGCGTCCACCGAGCGTTTCACCACCCTCGCCAGGGCCACGTGCTGCTGCGGTATCCCGGCCTTGCGGGCGGCCACAGGCACGTAAAATAAAGGGTCCGCGGCCTGTTTGGGCGATAATTGAAGGGGTACTTGCAGGGGCATAAGCGTATTTTGATGCAAATTTACTACATTTGCCTCGATAACCGTTCAGCCGTATGCGCAAAATCGTCATCATTCCCACTTACAACGAGCGCGAAAACATCCTGCCGATGATCGACAAGGTCTTTTCGCTGCCCGAACCGTTCGACCTGCTGATCATCGACGACGGCTCGCCCGACGGCACGGCCGACATGGTCAAATACCGCCAGCAGGAGTGGCCCGAGCGGCTGCACATGTTGCAGCGCCAGGGTAAACTGGGGCTCGGTACGGCCTACATCACCGGCTTCAAATGGTGCCTTGAGCACGGCTACGATTATATCTTCGAGATGGACGCCGATTTCTCGCACAACCCCGACGATCTGATCCGGCTCTACGAGGCGGCGACGCTCGGTGCGGACGCGGTGATCGGGTCGCGCTACGTGACGGGGGTGAACGTGGTCAACTGGCCCATCGGGCGCCTGCTGATGTCCTATTTCGCGTCGGTCTACGTGCGCTGGGCGACCCGGATGCCGGTGCGCGACGCCACGGCCGGATTCATGTGCTACTCGCGTAAGGTGTTGGAAACGATCGACCTGGATGCCGTACAGATGAAGGGATATGGGTTTCAGGTGGAGATGAAATACACGGCCTGGAAGCTCGGCTTCAAGGTCAAAGAGGTGTCGATCGTCTTCACCGAGCGGGTGCAGGGCGCGTCGAAAATGAGCAGCGGGATCTTCGGCGAGGCGTTCTGGGGGGTGTTGAAATTGCGTTTCCGCAGGATCCGTCCCCGGAAAAATCAAGCATAAAGTTCCTGTTTTGTCAGTCTGAACGAAGTGAAGAATCTTGGTCGGAATAGTTTCGGCATAGTCCGACCAAGATTCTTCACTTCGTTCAGAATGACAAAATCGCAAAAACTATGGAAATCCTGATCAAGAACGGCACGCTCGTCAACGAGGGCCGCACATTCGCGGGCTGGGTGCTCGTGCGCGGCGGCCGCATCGCATCCATCGGCGAGGGCGACTACACGGCTGATTTCAAGGGTGAAACGATCGACGCCCGCGGCCGCCTGGTGCTGCCCGGCGTGATCGACGACCAGGTTCATTTCCGCGAACCGGGCCTCACGGAAAAGGGTGACATCCGCACGGAATCGCGCGCCGCCGTGGCCGGCGGGGTGACCTCGTTCATGGAGATGCCCAACACGCGCCCGGCGACCGTCACCCGCGGGGACTGGGAGTGGAAGAACGAGCGCGCGGCCGAAACCTCGGCGGCCAACTACGCCTTCTATTTCGGCGCGACGAACGACAATATAAAGGAAATAGCGCGGCTCGACCCGAAGCAGACCTGCGGCGTGAAACTCTTCATGGGCTCCTCGACCGGCAACATGCTGGTGGACGACCCGAGGACCCTCGCCGCGATCTTCGCCGAAAGCCCCGTCCTGGTAGCCACGCATTGCGAGAGCGAAAGCATCATCCGCGAAAATACCGAACGTTATAAGCGCCGGTACGGCGACAATGCGACCGCCGCGATCCACCCGCTGGTGCGCAGCGGGGAGGCGTGTTACCGCTCCACGGCCGGGGCCATCGAACTGGCCATGCGCTACGGCACCGACCTGCACGTGCTGCACCTGAGCACGGCGCGGGAACTCACGCTTTTCGACAGCAAACCGCTACCCGGTAAAAAAATAACCAACGAAATTTGCGTCCACCACCTCTGCTTCTCGGACGCGGATTACGCCGCCAAGGGCAACCTGATCAAGTGGAATCCCGCGATCAAAACCGCCGCCGACCGCGATGCCCTGCGCGCGGGCCTGACCAATGGCCGCGTGGATATGGTGGCTACGGACCATGCGCCCCACCTGCTGGCGGAAAAAATGCAGCCCTACTGGCAGGCCCCTTCGGGCGGCCCGATGGTGCAGCATTCGCTCTGCGCGATGCTCGAAATCGCCGACCCGCAGACGGTGGCCGGCAAAATGTGCCACGCCCCGGCCACGCGCTTCCGGGTGCGCGAACGCGGTTTTTTGCGTGAGGGCTACCATGCCGACATCGTGATCGTCGACCCCGCCTCGCCGTGGACCGTCGCCAAGGAAAATATCCTCTACAAATGCGGCTGGAGTCCGTTGGAAGGCATGACGCTGCGCAACCGGGTGACCCACACGATCATCAACGGCCGCGTCGCTTATCGCGACGGCGTGCTGGACGAGCAGATGCGCGGTTTACAACTGGAATTCCGGTAGACATTATTCCGGTAATATACCTTGACACCGCGTGCGGAATAAATCAATTTTGCACGTAATTAAAAAATCCATAACTTTGTACCCCTTTATCGCGCGGATATGGCGTAATTGGTAGCCGCGCCAGACTTAGGATCTGGTGCCGTGAGGCGTGGGGGTTCGAGTCCCTTTATCCGCACCCGACGAAGTCAGAGAGTGCAGAGGCCAAGCGTCTTTTTGCTTGGCCTCTGCCGAACGACGAGGAGGAAAACGAATGCGTTTTTTTGCATTCGTTACCATGAAAATATCTAAAAACCAGAATAAATGAACGTAGTAAAAGAGAACCGCCCCGACCAGACAGCAGTGCTGACGGTGACCGTAGCGCAGGCCGACTATACGGAGGCTGTGGAGAAAGCGCTCAAGGATTACAAGCGCAAGGCCAACGTGCCGGGTTTCCGCCCGGGCATGGTGCCCATGGGGGTCATCAACAAAATGTACCGCAAGGGCGTGACGGCCGAAGAGGCCTACCGCGTCGCTTCGAAGGGGTGTTTCGACTACATCGAGGCACAGAAGAGCGAGTACATCGGCGACGTGCTGCCGAGCGAGGAGCAGAAACCCCTCGATTTCGATAACAATGTCGACCACGAATTCATCTTCGAGATCGGCCTGGCCCCCGAGGTGAAGATCGCGCTGAGCGACAAGGATAAGGTGGAAAGCTATAAGATCAAGGTAACCAAAGAGATGCGTGACGGCTACCGCAGCAACTACCTGCGCCGTTTCGGCCGCCTGGTGGACGTGGACGTCGTGGAGAAGGAGGAGGCCATCAATGTGACCCTCGATAACGAAGCCATGCACATCGAGGAGGCCTACGTGGGCCTGATCGGCATGAGCGACGAGGAGCGCGCACCCTTTATCGGCAAAAAGGAAGGCGACAAGATGACCGTCAACGTGAACGAGCTCTATAAAACGCCCTCGCAGCGCGCCTCGATCCTGCAAATGAAGGAGGAGGAGCTGGCCGCCATCAACCCCATCGTCGAGCTGACGATCACCAAGATCCGCAAGTTCGCCGAGCCGGAGATCAACGACGAATTCTTCCGCATGGCCTTCCCCGAAGGTGAGGTGAAGAGCGCCAAGGAGTTCGACGCGTTCATCGACTCGCAGATCGAAAAAGAGCTGGAAACGCACACCCGCGAGCTGTTCGGCCGCACCATGCAGCGTTTCCTGCTCGATAAAGCCGCCCTCACGCTGCCTGACGCCTTCATGAAGCGTTGGCTGCAGGCGATGAACGAGGGCCGCTTCTCGCTGGAAGAGATCGACCGCGACTACCCGGCCTTCGCCTCCATGATGAAGTGGAATATCGTGCAGAAGTACTATGTGGACACGCTCAACATCGCCATCACGGAGGAAGAGCTGATCGACGAAGCGAAGCAGTACGCCCTGGCGCAGTTCGCCCAGTACGGCATGCCCTCGGTAGGCGAGGAGATGCTGGCCAACTACGCCAAATCCATCCTGGAGAACAAGCAGGAAGCCAAGAAGATCCAGGAAAAACTCTTCGAGAACAAGGTGATCGCCGCCGTGACCCCGCTGGTGAAGGTGGTCGAGAAGAGCGTTTCGCCCGAGGAGTTCGGCAAGAAGGTCGAAGAGTTAAACCAATAAACCGTCTTCGTTTGTCATTCTGAGCGCAGCGAAGAATCTTGGTCGGACTGTGTTCATAACCATTCAGACCAAGATTCTTCGCTGCGCTCAGAATGACAAATCCGGAAAGGGCGACCGCCACCCTGTATACTTTTCCCACCGTTTCCGCCGTTTATTAGCTATAAAAACCAGTAGCTATGAAAAAAACAGAATTCGAAAAATACGCCGAAGGGCACCTGGGCATCAGCAGCCTGAAGCTCCACAACTTCGCTTCGGTCACCGAGTCGTACCTCTCCCCGACGATCATCGAGGAGCGGCAGCTGAACATCGCCACGATGGACGTCTTCTCGCGGCTGATGATGGATCGTATCATCTTCCTCGGCGTGCCCATCTACGACGACGCGGCCAACATCATCCAGGCGCAGCTGTTGTTCCTGGAGTCGGCCGACGCGCGCAAGGACATCCAGATCTACATCAACTCGCCCGGCGGGTCGGTGTCGGCCGGACTGGGCATCTACGACACGATGCAACTGATCAACGCCCCCGTGGCGACGATCTGCACGGGTCTGGCCGCCAGCATGGCCGCCGTGCTGCTCACCGCCGGAGAGAAGGGCCGCCGCTCGGCGCTGCCCCACTCGCGCATCATGATCCACCAGCCGCTGGGCGGCGCGCAGGGCCAGGCCTCGGACATCGAGATCACCGCCCGCGAGATCATGCGCACCAAAAAGGAGCTGTACGAGATCCTCTCGCAGCACACCGGCCAGACCGTGAAAAAGATCGAGCGCGACGCCGACCGCGACCACTGGCTCTCGTCCAAAGAGGCGAAGGAGTACGGGCTGATCGACGAGGTGTTGGTTCGCCGCAAACAGGAGTAAAACGTTTTGTCATTCTGAGCGCAGCGAAGAATCTTGGTCGGGCTGTGCCGGAATTCATTCCGACCAAGATTCTTCGCTGCGCTCAGAATGACAAAAAAGTTGAAATAAATGGCCAAGAATAACCAAAATAAAGACGCCTGCTCCTTCTGCGGGCAGTCTCGCGACGAGGTCGACGTGTTGTTCGACGGGCTCGACGGCTCGCACATCTGCGACGGCTGCATCGAGCGCGGCTACCACATGCTCAAGGAGGAGGACAAGAAAGCCGTCCGCGGCCCGGCCCCCATCCGCATGGAGGAGCTGCTCAAACCTACGGAGATCAAGACGTTCCTGGACCAGTACGTGATCGGCCAGGAACAGGCCAAACGCTACATCTCCGTGGCCGTCTACAACCACTACAAACGGTTGATGAACAAGGAGCAGAAAGAGGCCGACATCGAACTGGACAAGTCGAACATCATCCTGGTCGGCACCACCGGCACGGGCAAGACGCTGCTCGCGCGCACCATCGCGCGGCTGCTGAAAGTCCCCTTCACGATGGCCGACGCCACCACGCTGACCGAAGCGGGGTACGTGGGCGAGGACGTGGAGAGCATCCTCTCGCGGCTGTTGCAGGTGGCCGACTACGATGTGGCGCTGGCCGAGCGCGGTATCGTCTTCATCGACGAGATCGACAAGATCGCCCGCAAAAGCGAAAACCCCTCCATCACGCGCGACGTGTCGGGCGAGGGTGTGCAGCAGGCGTTGCTCAAGATCCTGGAAGGCACCGTGGTGAACGTCCCGCCCCAGGGCGGCCGCAAGCACCCCGAGCAGAAATTCATCCAGGTCGACACCTCCAACATCCTCTTCATCTGCGGCGGCGCCTTCGACGGCATCGAGAAGAAGATCGCCCGCCGCATGAACACCAACGTGGTGGGCTACGGCCAGCTGAACCGCACGGGCGTGGAGCGCGACAACATGATGCAGTACATCACCCCGCAGGATTTGCGTTCGTTCGGGCTGATCCCCGAGCTGATCGGCCGCCTGCCGGTGATCACCTACCTGGAACCGCTCGGCCGCGAGGCGCTGCGCTCGATCCTCACGCAGCCCAAGAACGCGATCGTCAAACAATACGTCCGCCTGTTCGAAATAGAGGGTATTAAGCTCAGTTTCGAGGACGAGGTGCTGGATTACATCGTGGACAAAGCGGTGGAATTCGGCCTCGGCGCGCGCGGCCTGCGCTCGATCTGCGAGAAGATCATGATGGACCTGATGTTCGACCTGCCTTCGAAAAAGGGGAAGAAGGAATTCCGCGTCACACGTGCCTACGCACAGCAAAAGATCGAGGCGCTCGACATGAAAGCGATGCGGCAGGTGGTATAAGACTATTTGTCATTCAGAGCCCGTTCGGCTGCGCTCAGGGTAAACTCCGCGGTGCCGCCCGGCACCTGGGGAATATTTGTCATTCTGAACGAAGTGAAGAATCTTGGTCGGAAG
>JAVBPS010000059.1:0-8800 GCA_031549495.1 Rikenellaceae bacterium
TAATGCGGCTCCTTTTTCCGTCTTGTCGTGCGCACCAGAGAAAAAAAATACTGGCTTTCTTTCCTGTCGCGACGGCCCTCGACATGACGAAAAACGGATAATTAAGTAAAAAATGGAAATATCAAGGTTCGCAAATCCGGGATTGTTATGGCTGCTGCTCCTGCTGCTGCCGATGGTCGCCTATTACGTCTGGCAATGGAAACGGGGCGGCGCCTCGATCCAGGTCTCCACGACGGACGGGGTGGCCCGGGTGCGGAAAACCCTAAAATATTACCTGCGCCACCTGCCGTTCGTGCTGCGTTGCGCGGCGGTGGCGCTGATCATCGTCGCCCTGGCGCGCCCGCAGAACGCGCAGAGCGGCAGTAATTCCGAGACCGAGGGGATCGACATCGTGCTGGCGCTCGACATTTCGACCAGTATGCTGGCCCGCGACTTCGAGCCCGACCGCCTCGCCGCGGCGAAAGAGGTGGCCGCCAAGTTCATCGCCGAACGCCCCAACGACCGCATCGGCCTGGTGATCTTCGCCGGTGAAAGTTTTACGCAATGCCCCCTGACCACCGATAAGCGCACGCTGCTCAACCTGCTGAGCGTGGTGACCACCGGCATGGTCGAAGACGGCACCGCCATCGGCAACGGCCTGGGCACCGCCGTGAACCGCCTGCGCGAGAGCACGGCCAAGAGCAAGGTGATCATCCTGCTCACGGACGGAGTCAACAACCGCGGCCAGATCACCCCCGTGACCGCCGCCGACATCGCCCAGGCGATGGGCGTGAAGGTCTACACAGTGGGGGTGGGCACGCGCGGCAAGGCCCCCTACCCCGTGGTCGACATGTTCGGCCGCCCGGCGGGCTACCAGTACGCCGACGTGGAGATCGACGAGAAGATGCTCACCGAGATCGCCGACCTGACCGGCGGGCAGTATTTCCGCGCCACGGACAAGAAGGGCCTCGCGGCTATTTATGAGCAGATCAACCAGATGGAACGTACGAAGGTCGAGGTGACGGATTTCACGCGTTACTCGGAGCTTTTCGCGCCGTTCCTGTTGCTGGCCGCGTTGCTTCTGGCGGCGGAGCTTTTATTCAAGTATTTATTTATCAGGCAAATTCCTTAAGCGTATGTTCCGGTTTGCCTCTCCCGAATACCTTTACCTGCTGGCGCTGATCCCCGTTTTCATCGCCCTGTTCGTCTATGCCGCCTGGCGTCGACGGAAAAACCTTGCGCGTTTTGGTGAACAAACGACGTTGAGCGCATTGATGCCCGATTTCTCGCCGCGGCGGCAGCGGTATAAGTTCATCATCCTGATGCTCGCCTTCGGGCTGCTGGTGGGCGCGCTCGCCCGGCCGCAGTTCGGGTCGAAGCTGCGCGAGGTGAAGCGCACGGGCATCGAGATCATGCTCTGCGTCGACATTTCGAACAGTATGCTGGCGAAAGATTTTGAACCTAATCGTCTGGAACGCACCAAATACGCCATCGGCCGTCTCTTAGAGGGGTTGCAGCAGGACCAGATCGGGCTGGTGGTCTTCGCCGGGGACGCCTACATGCAGTTGCCGATCACCTCGGACTACCTGACCGCCCGCTCGTTCGTGAGCACCATCTCGACCAACATGCTCTCGCGCCAGGGCACGGCCATCGGCGCGGCGATCGACCTGGCCGCCGCCAGCTTCTCCCCCGGCAGCGAGGGCAGCCGCGTGATCATCGTCATCTCGGACGGGGAGAACCACTCGGACGACCCCATCGCGGCCGCCGTGCGCGCCTACGACAAGGGAATCAAGGTCTACACGATCGGTATCGGCACTCCGGAGGGCGCTCCGATCCCCATCGGCAACGACTTCATCCGCGATGAAAAAGGCGAGATCGTCGTCACCAAACTCGACGAGCAGACGCTCGAAAAGATCGCCCTGTCGACCGGCGGGGCCTACATCCGCGCCGACAACAAGAGCGTCGGGCTGGACGAGATCATCACGCAGATCAACAAGACCGAGAAACAAAAACTCTCCTCGATGGTCTTCGAGGAGTTCGACGAGCAATATCGTTACCCGCTCGCGGCGGCTTTGGCCCTACTTTTGCTGGAATTGTTCGTGATGGGGCGGAAGAACCGCCTCTTAGCCAGGTTTAACATCTTTAAATAGGGGCAATCATGAAAAGGTTGGCATGCGTGGCTCTCGCCGCGCTTCTTTGCTGCACGTTATCGGCGCAGAAGGATATCTATGGATTCACCGTTAAGAGTATCGACGGGAAGAATTTTCACATGAAGCAGCTCAAGGGAAAAAAGGTGATGATCGTCAACACCGCCTCCAAGTGCGGGCTCACGCCGCAATATGAGCAGTTGCAGGCCCTTTACGAGAAATACGCCGCGGACGGCTTCGTGATCGTCGGTTTCCCGGCCAATAATTTCCGCAGCCAGGAACCCGGATCGGACGAGGAGATCGAGTCCTTCTGCCAGAAAAACTACGGGGTCACCTTTCCGATGATGTCCAAAATCTCGGTATCGGGCACGGACATCGCCCCGCTTTACGCCTGGCTCACCGAGAAGAGCAAAAACGGGGTCGTGGATGCACCCGTGACCTGGAATTTCCAGAAGTTTTTGATCGACCGGCAGGGACACCTGGTCAAATCCATCCCGCCGAAGACCAAACCGGACGACCCTGGGATCATCAGTTGGATCGAAGAGAAATAATTAACGTCATCCCTCGTCGCGGAGTTTACCCTGAGCGAAGCCGAAGGGCCCCGGGATGACGCGTGCACGCTGGCAGAACGTAGGGGCACCCCTTGCGGGTGCCCTCCCCCGACCCGGCACAAAAAGGGCACCCGCACGGGGTGCCCCTACGGGACGGAAACAACTTTTAGATATACAGCGACGGGCTGTTGAATTGGAAGATTTTGGAATCGGTGTGGGCGGCCTTGAAGATCTCGCGGATTTTGGCGACCACCTCGGGATGCCGGGCAGCCACGTCGTTATCCTCGTGGATGTCTTTCGAAAGGTCGTACAGCGCGATCGAAGGATTCTTGTCTTTGGTGGCGTTGAGCATGATCCCCTTCCAGTCGCCCATGCGCACGGCCAGCTTGCCGCCCTGCTCGTGGAATTCCCAGTAGAGGTATTCGTGCTGCTTCTGTTTGCCTTTGCCCGTCAGGGTGGGCAGGATGGAGAGGCCGTCGGTCCGGACACTGGCGGGGATCTTCGCCCCGGCGATGGCGGCGAAGGTGGGAAGCATGTCCCATGAGGCGCAGATATGGTCGTTCTTCACACCGGCCTGTATCTTACCGGGGGCCCAGGCGATCAGCGGCAGGCGGATGCCGCCCTCGTACAGGTCGCGTTTCACGCCGCGGAAAGGACCGTAGCTGTCGAAGAAATCGGGGTTGGCGCCACCCTCGCGGTGGGGGCCGTTGTCGCTCGAAAACATCACGATCGTGTTCTTGTCCAGGCCCAATTCCGTGAGTTTGTCCATCAGATCGCCGACGTATTGATCCAGGCGGGCGATCATCGCGGCGAACGTGGCGTAGGGCTCGGGCTGCGGGCAGTAGGCCGTCACAGACATGTCGGGGCCGTAAGCCGATCCCTTGATGCCTTCATAGGGCACCTCCTTGAACACGCCGCGGTAACGGCCGATCAGCTCATCCTCGGGGACGATCAACTCGGCATGCGGCAACACGTAAGGCATGAACAGGAAGAACGGCTTGCTGCGGTTGGCCTCCACGAAAGCCATGCATTGCGCGTGGATCAGGTCCTGCGAGTATTCGCCGCGCCGGTAGTCCTTGTTTCCCTCCAGGATCACCTTTTCGGTGTTGTGCCACAGGTGCTGCGGGTAGTAGCGGTGCGCCTCGCGCTGGCAGTTGTAGCCGTAGAACTCGTCGAAGCCCTGGTTCACCGGGTCGCCCTCCGAGCCGGGAAAACCGAGGCCCCATTTGCCGAAAGCGCCCGTCACGTAGCCCGCCTTCTTGAACATGGCGGGGATGGTGTAAGTGCCTGCGGGCAGGGGAAGCTGGCCTTCCTGTCCGGGCATCTCGCGGTTGCCGCGGATCCAGGTGTGGCCGGTATGCTGGCCGGTCATCAGCGCCGAACGCGAGGGGGCGCTCACGGTGCTGCCCGAGTAGTGCTGCGTAAAGAGCATGCCCTGAGCGGCGAGGCGGTCGATGTTGGGTGTGGTAAATTTCTTCTGGCCCGTGCAACCCAGGTCGCCGTAGCCCAGGTCGTCGGCCAGGATGTATATCACGTTCATTTTGGGCGCGGCCTGCAACTGCGCGGCTCCGGTCAACGCCGCCGCCAGGACGCCGCCGCCGAGGATAAGGTTTTTCATATAAGTTTCGTAATAGTTTTAAACTTAATTATGTGGATCAGGTGTTGAAATTAAATGTTGGATTTATTCTGTCACTCTTTTTCGCCTGAGGGCGACTTACTTTTTGGCTTGATCCAAAAAGTAAGCAAAAAAATCAAGGCGCCGCGCTCCGGCTTACCCGCTTACGGGTTTTCGGAGGCAGTCGACCGGAAATTCCACTGCGCACAGGCCACATCGCACGCCTCCGCGTCCCGCTCCGGCCGCCCGCTCCAGTTTCCGGTCTTGGTACCTCCGAAAACCCTGGCGGGTCCCAAGCCTCTCGCTTAAGGCGCCGACCCCGCCTTCGGCTACCGACGCCGGGGTTCCCGGAAAGGGTGGCGTAGGGGCAACCCTTGTGGTTGCCCTATAAAAACGAACATTTATTTTAACCCTTAATCAACAAAGGTAATAAGAAAAATTACGATACCCAAAGCATGGCGCTCGCGCGGCGTTGCAAAACCCTCAAAAAAAACTATCTTTGCAGGCGTGAAGTTCAGTTTGCAACATACGGCCGCCGCGTCGGCCGCCCGGGCGGGGGTCATCACCACGGACCACGGTGAGATACAGACCCCGGTATTCATGCCCGTAGGCACCGCCGCGACCGTTAAAGGCATCTTTCACAGGGATTTGAAACAGGAGGCCGACGCCACGATCATCCTGGCGAACACCTACCACCTCTACCTGCGTCCGGGCATGGAGACCATCGCCGCGGCGGGGGGGGTACATCGGTTTTCGTCGTGGGACCGCCCGATGCTCACCGACAGCGGTGGGTTCCAGGTCTTTTCGCTGGCGGGGGTGCGGAAGCTCTCGGAGGAGGGGTGCCGCTTCTCATCCCATATTGACGGGTCGAAGCACCTTTTCACGCCCGAAAATGTGATCGACACGCAGCGCACCATCGGGGCCGACATCATGATGGCCTTCGACGAGTGCCCGCCGGGCGACGCGCCGAGGGACTACGCGGCCAAATCGCTGGAACTGACGCACCGCTGGCTGGCGCGCTGTTTCGAGCAGTACGCCCGCACGCAGCCGCATTACGGCCACGCGCAGGCGCTTTTCCCGATCGTGCAGGGGTGCACCTATCCCGACCTAAGGGAAAAGTCGGCCCGGTTCGTGCAGCAGTTCGGGGCCGAGGGGTATGCCATCGGGGGGCTGGCCGTGGGCGAGCCCGCCGAGGTGATGTACGAGATGATCGGGGTCGTGAACGCGATCCTGCCCGAGGACAAACCACGCTATCTGATGGGGGTCGGCACGCCGGTCAACATCCTGGAAGCGA
This sequence comes from Rikenellaceae bacterium, assembly GCA_031549495.1. GTDB lineage: Bacteria > Bacteroidota > Bacteroidia > Bacteroidales > Rikenellaceae > JAVBOW01. Next base: position 5,587 of record JAVBPS010000059.1, read on the forward strand.
TCGAGCGCGGCGTGGACATGTTCGACTGCGTGATGCCCACGCGCAACGGGCGCAACGGGATGCTGTTCACCTCCCAAGGGGTGGTCAACATCCGCAACGAGAAATGGAAGAACGATTTTTCGCCCATCGACCCCGACGGGACGGCGTTCGTGGACCATGTCTACACGAGGGCCTACCTGCGCCACCTGGCCATCAGCGGCGAGATGATGGCCGCACAGATCGCCAGCCTGCACAATGTGGCGTTCTACATCTGGCTGGTGGGCGAGGCACGCAAACATATTCTGGCGGACACTTTCGCCGCCTGGAAAGAAGAAATGACAGTTAAACTGATGCGCCGGTTATGAAGTTTTTCCCGGGAGTACGGATCATCGACCGCTATATCATGCGTAAGTTCCTCGGGACTTACCTCTTCGCCATCGGGCTGATCATCGTGGTGGTGGTCATCTTCGACGCGGCGGAGAAGATCGACGACTTCACGGAGCTCAAAGCCCCGCTGAAGGCGATCCTTTTGGATTACTACCTCAACTTCATTCCTTTCTTTATCAACCAGTTCAGCGGGTTGTTCACCTTCATCGCGGTGATCTTCTTCACCTCGAAGATGGCCTACAACACGGAGATCATCGCCATCCTGTCGAGCGGCGTGAGTTTCCGGCGGCTGATGTGGCCCTATTTCCTCTCGTCGCTGCTGATCGCCCTGCTGGCCACCTCGCTCAACCTGTATATCATCCCCGGGGCCAACGCCCACCGCGTGCAGTTCGAGCAGAAATACATGAAGCGGCAGCAGAACGTGCGTTACGACCGCCATATCTACCGCCAGATCGCCCCCGAAGTGTTCGCCTATATCCGCGATTTCTCGGAAAACAGCAGCCGCGCCTCGTTCCTGGTGATCGAGAAGTACAGCGGGCGTGACATCCTTTCGAGCATCGAGGCGCAGAACGCGTCGTTCAACCCCGAGACGCGCCACTGGACGGCCGACCGCTACCTGGAACGCACGTTCGTCGACGAAAAGGAACACCTGCAGAAAAAAACGAAGCTCGATACGCTGATCGACCTGAGCCCCGTGGAGCTGGGGCGCGTGGAACAACTGGTGCAGACGATGAACATCGGCGAGTTGAACCAATTCATCGAAAACCAGCGCGAGAAAGGGTCCGACATGATCGCGGTCTTCGAGGTGGAACAGCACCGCCGTTACGCCTACCCGGCCTCGACGTTCATCCTCACGCTGATCGGGGTGTCGCTCTCCTCGCGCAAGGTGCGCGGCGGGACGGGGCTGCATATCGGCATCGGGATCGGGCTTTGCTTCTCGTTCATCCTGTTCAGCCGCTTCGCCGAGGAGTTCGCCAAGAGCGGGGTTTTCCCGGCGGGGATCGCGGTCTGGCTGCCGAATATCATTTATGCGTGCATTGCGGTTTACCTTTACCGCAGGGCGCCGAAGTAGGGCTTTCACCACAAAGGGCACAAAAAAGATTTTTGACACAAAAAGAACACAAAAGGGATTACTTTTCAATAGGACGTGGATAATCTGATTTCGATATACGAGGCGGCGGTAAGCGCCTATACGGCGCCCGGGTTGTTGCTGATGGCGATGGTCCTGGCGCTGGCCGGGGTACAAGCGTGGTATTGGATGGGGACTTACGCCCGCATCCACTCGTTCCGCAACGCCGGGCGCGAGGCGGCCGGCGAGCAGAATCCCGCCATCTCGGTGGTGGTCGTGGTGCGCGACGAGGGGTGGTACATCAACGAGGTGCTGCCGCTGGTGCTCACGCAGCAATACGATAATTTCGAGGTCGTGGCGGTGGATATGAGCCAGGAACAGGAAAACTCCGAAGCGCTGGCGATGCTGCAGCACGCCTATCCCCACCTGCACGTCACGCGCCTGGTCCAGCAACGCCAACGTTCGGCGATCACCAACAAGATGGCCCTCAACGTGGGCATCAAGGCCGCCGCCTACCGCAACGTGCTGCTCACCACCACCCAGGTGCGCCCCATCTCGCAGAAATGGCTGGCGCTGATGGCCAAAGGGTTCGCCAACGGCCGGGTGGTGATCGGATACTGCGCCATCGACCGCAAGCCGGGATTGCAGAACAGCCTGATGCGCGCCCAGCGCCTCGACGACGCCATGCGTTACCTGAGCTCGGCCATCCGGGGCAACACCTACCGCGGCACGCGCCATAACATCGGTTACGATTCGGGGCTCTATTTCGACGCCCGCGGCTTCGACCACCTCAACATGGAGGCGGGCGAGGACGACCTGTTCATCCAGCGCATCGCCACGCGCGAGAACACGAGCATCGTGATGAACCCCAACGCCGCCGTGGTGCAGCTCTACTGGGGCAACTTCGCCGACCGTTTCCGCCGCCGCGTGACGGAAAGCACCTCGCTGCGCTACTATCCGCAGTGGGCGCGCAACTATATTTCCTGGGAAACGGGCAGCCGCGCGCTGTTTTTCGCTGCCGCCCTGACGCTCATCCTCTGCATGCCGTGGGAGATCGCGGCGGCGGCCGGGGGGTTGATCCTGCTGCGCATGGGGCTGGTTTGCTTCTGCATCTGGCGCGTGGCACGCAGGTTGGGGGAGAAGCGGATCGTGACGCCCTATATTTTATACGACCTTTTCTCGCCGCTCTACGACGGGGCGGTGTGGATGCGTCGCCTTAAGCGCAGGTAAACACCATGGAACTCGAAAAATACATCATCGCTACCGACCAGCAGCTTACCGAAGCGGCGCAGCAGGGCGACGCCGTGGCTTTCGAGCACCTGTTCAACCGCTACCGCGACTCGATCCGCCAGCTCTACATGCAGCGCACCAACGGCAACAAGGGCGACGTGGACGACTTGTTGCAGGAGACGTTCATCAAGGTCTACCTCAACCTGGAGCGCTACAACCCCACCTACACCTTCGGCCAGTGGATCTACACGATCGCCCGCAACACTTTCGTGGACTACATGCGCAAGCGGCGCGGCGATGTGTCGATCGACACGCTGCCCCTGGGCGGGACGCTGCCCGTGCCGGCGGCGCAAAGCCCCACGCCCGAGGAGAGTTTCATCCGCTCGCAGCAGCAGGCCCAGTTGCAGCACCACCTGGAACGCATGACCCCGCGCTACCGCCGCCTGATCGAGTTGCGCTACCTGAGCGAGTATTCCTATGAGGAGATCAGCGCAGAACTGCACCTGAAAATGGGGACGGTCAAGACGCAGATCCATCGGGCCAGAGAAC
>JAVBPS010000021.1:0-7457 GCA_031549495.1 Rikenellaceae bacterium
GCGGCTCTATTTATTCGCGTATATACCCCTTTTCTCCGTCTTGTCGAGCGCAAGTCGAGACTTCCCAGACTGGCCGTTTGAGATGTCTCGACTTGCGCTCGACATGACGGATGAACGTAAAACGGTTTCGTTATGAGGAAGGTATTGATGACCCTGCTGGCCCTCTGTTGGGCGGGTTGTCTGGGCGCCCAGGTGGTGCCGGTGCCCGCGCGTGCGGCGGCGGATGAGCGGTCGTTCGTCTCGACGGCCGTGGAGCAGTGCATCGCGGGGGTAAAGGCGCAGATCGCCGATCAGCGGCTGGCGGAGATGTTCGCGGCCAGCCTCGCCTTGCCCCTGGATCGGAACGTGCGGTTCGGGATGCGTGACGGTAAACCCGATACGTTCGTGGCGATGGGCGGATCCACCGCGATGGGGCTTGCGGATGCCGTGCGTCAGGTGTGGCCTTACCTTCAGATGATGAAGGATGATGAGAAGCTGCGGCAGATGGTCGCGGGGCTCATCAACCGGCAGATGGCCTGCATCGCCATCGACCCTTACGCCAACGCGTTCAACGACGGCGCGACGGGCGAAGGGTGGGTGTCGGACCAGACCGACCGCAGCCTGCTGGCGGAGGTCAGCGAACGCAAATGGGAGCTTTCGTCGCTCAGCTATCCCCTGCGGCTGGCGTACGCCTATTGGAAGGCGACCGGGGACGATTCGGTTTTCGGCGCGACGTGGATCGAGGCGGTGACCAATATCGTGACTGTTTTGCGCGAACAGCAGCGCCAGGGCGATCCGGGGCCCTATTTCTTCCTGCGCACCACCGACCGGGCGGCCGATACCAAAGCCAATATGGGTTGGGGCGGGCCGGTGCGGTACACGGGCATGGTCGCTTCGGCGTTCCGCCCTTCGGGCGAGGCCACGGTGTTTGATTTCCATATTCCGTCGAATTTAACGGCCGTTTCGGCGTTGCGCAAGGCGGCTGAGATATTGGATCAGGTGAACCGCCGGGAGTCGTTGTCGGCGCGGTGCTCCGCCCTGGCCAACCGGATCGAAGAGGGGATCCGGCAATACGGCATCGCCGAGCTGCCCGGCCGCGGGCTGGCCTATGCGCTGGAGGTGGACGGTTACGGCAACCGGCTGCTGATGGACCCGGCGGATATGGACGGGTTGCTGGCCCTCGCCGCGCTGGGCGATACGCAGGTGTACGATCCGCTCTATCTGAGTGCCCGCGAGTTTTCCCTTTCGGCCGATAATCCCTGTTTCATCCGCGGTGCGGCAGGGGAGGGGCTCTGCACGCCCGGCGTCGGCCGGTACGATATGATCCATCCGGTGTCCGTGATCCTGCGGGCGCTGACCTCGAACGACGATGCCGAGATCGCCGCATGCCTCGGGATGCTTCGCAAGACGGGCTTGCCGCAGGCGTTCCATAAAGACGATCCGCTGAATCATGTCGGCGGCAACGACCCGGCCGCCAACGCGCTTTTCGCGGAGTTGGTGCTCAAGCTGATCGACGAAGGGAAACCGGTACGGGGTAACTGATCTTCAGATATTTAACGTCATCCCGAACGGATGTGAGGGAACTTCCGCTTATCTTTTTTGATATAAGGTAGTTCCCTCACATGCGTTCGGGATGACGTGATTTTGGGCACCCGCGAGGGGTGCCCCTACGGATAGTTTGTCATTCAGAGCGAAGCGAAGAATCTTGGTCGGAATCGTTCTGCACACAGCCCGGCCAAGATTCTTCGCTTCGCTCTGAATGACAAACAGGATTAACGAGCGGACGAATAACTCCCCCCTTTACCGGTCGCGCAAAGCGATATAATCGCAAAGCGAGAAGAGCGAGGAGCGGCAGGCGGAGGGCTCATAACTTTCGAGCGCGGCCCGCGCCTTGGCCAGGTATTCTTCCATCGAGGCCGAAGCGTCGTCGATCCCCCCGCCGTCGATGACCGCCTGGCGCAGGTACTCGACATTTTCGGGATGGCGGCGCACGTCGGAGAGCTTCGCGAGCAGCGCGCGGCGTTGCGGCGCGGGCGATTTTTCGAGCAGCGCCAAAAGCGGCATATTGATCTTGCGCTCGCGCAGGTCGCCGCAAGCGGGTTTCCCGGTCTGCGAGAGCGGCGCGTAATCGAGCACGTCGTCGCGGATCTGGAAGGCGATCCCCAGGTTGTTGCCGTACTGGCGCATGCGCTCCACGTCGGCCTCGCTGCCGCGGGCGGCCATCACCCCCACCGAGGAGGCGACGCCTAACACGAGGGCGGTTTTTTTGAAGATGATGTCGAGGTAGATCTCGCGCGTCATGCCGAGCTGGTCGCTCTGCCAGGCCTGGATGATCTCGCCCTCGCAGAGCGAGTACATCGACTCGGTGACGCACTGCACGATGTCGTAATGACCCGTGCGCAGCCCGTCCGCGAAGGCCCGGCCGATGATGTAGTCGCCCAGCAGGACGGCCTTGTGGTCGCCCCAAAAGGCGTTCACGGAAGGACGGCCGCGGCGTACGTACGACTCGTCGATGATGTCGTCGTGGATCAGCGAGGCGGTGTGGACCATCTCCACGAGCACCGCGGCCAGCACGGCGCGCTCCTGACGGTCGCCCTTGTCGGGGAAAAGCCCGGCGGTGAGCAGCACGATCAGCGGGCGCACGGCCTTGCCGTGGTTGGACGAGACGAAACGCAACAGGGGGCCCATCTGCGGGGTCCCGTTGTCGAGCAATCGAGCCACATACTCTTCGTAGAGGGAGAGCTCCTTCTCCACGGGCATGCGTATCTGTTCCAGTACCGTCAAGCCATTTTCTTTTTTAAACCGTTTGCAAATTTAGGGCAAAATTTGTGAATACGGAGGGATATTCTTCCGGCGCTCGATAAAAAATACTATTTTTGTAGTTTTAACGGGGATTCCTGACCGGATTGCCCTTGACATTCACATCACTCCAGCGCCGATGACCATGACTGAAATAAAGCCTTTCCACCGGTGGCTTCCCTACCTGATCGCCATCCTCACATTCGCGTCGGTATGCCTGGTCTGCTTCGCCCCGTTGACGGAGGGCAAGCGGCTGCAGACGCACGACGTGACCCAGTACCAGGGGATGCAGGCCGATATCCAGAAGCACCGCGCCCAGTACGGCGGCGAGGATCCGCAGTGGGCCGGGGGGATGTTCGGCGGGATGCCGGCCTACCTGATCAACGTCAAATACGATTCGCTCTTTTTCCGTACGGCGATGAACGCGGTGGACAACCTTTGCCAGCCCGCCTCGCTGATCATGATCGCCATGCTCGGGTTTTTCTGTATGATGCTGCTCTGCGGGGTGAATCCGTGGCCGGCCATCGCGCCTTCGCTGGCTTACGGGCTTTCGACTTACTTTTTCCTCATTATCGGGGCGGGGCATATCACCAAGATCGTGGCGATGGCTTACGCCCCGCTGATGCTGGGCGGGGTGTTCTATGCTTTCCGGCGCGATATGTGGCTCGGGGCGGCGCTTACGGCGCTGTTCGCGGCATTGGAGATCGCGGGGCAGCATCCGCAGATCACTTACTATTTCGGGTTGATCCTCGTGGCGTTCTGGATCAATGAGCTTTACTTGGCTATCCGCGAGAAGTGGCTGGCGCGTTTTGCCAAGACCACGGGGCTGCTCTTAGTGGCGGCGGTGATGGCGCTCGGGGCGAATTTCATCGGGCTTTATAATATTCAGAAGCATTCGAAATATACCACGCGCGGCGGGTCGGAACTCGCTACGGCCGAGGCTAATCCCAAAGGGTTGGATATCGAATACGCCACCGGGTGGAGCTACGGCATCGGCGAGAGCCTCAACCTGTTCGTGCCCGATTTCCAGGGCGGCGGCTCTTCGACACATTTCAAATCCGACGGGCCGGTCGATAAGGCGCTGGCGAAGTACAATGCGCGCTACCTGACCCAGATGCTGCCCGTCTATTGGGGCGACCAGCCGATCACGGGGGGGCCTACGTATTTGGGCGCGGTGGCGATCTTCATGGCGGTGGCGGGGCTTTTCCTGCTGCGCGGGCGCACCAAATGGTGGGTGCTGGCGGTGAGCGTGGTGGCGTTGATGCTCTCGTGGGGACACAATATGATGTGGTTCACACGGTTGTTCTTCGATTATTTCCCGGGGTATGATAAGTTCCGCACGGTTTCGATGATCCTGGTGATCCTCGAATGGAGTGTGCCGTTCCTCGCGGGGTTGTTCTTGTATAAACTTTGGAAGGGCGATGCGGAGCCTGCGCGGGTGCGTAAGGCGCTCCTGAACGCGCTTTATGTGACGGGTGGCGTGGCGCTGGCGTTGGTGTTGTTTGCCGGCATGTTCGATTTCACCGCGCCGGTCGATGCGCAGCTCAAGGAGCAGCTTCCGGGTGATATTCTGGAGGCGATGCGCAAGGAGCGCGGGATGATGATGCGTGCGGACGCCTGGCGGTCGCTGATCTTCTGCGTGATCACATGGGGCGTGCTCTGGGTGATGGCGAAAGGGAAGATGAAGCGGGGGTTGGCGCTGGCGGCCGTCGCGGTGCTGGTCTGCGTGGACCTGATCCCGGTCAATATGCGCTTTTTGCCGTGGAGCAGCTTTACCTCGCCCCGCAAGACGGCGACCGTGCAGCCCACGGAGGCCGACAAGCGGATCATGGCCGACACGACGCCCGGATTCCGCGTGGCCAATTTCTCGGTGAGCACGTTCAACGATGCGACGACCTCCTATTTCCACCGTTCGGTCGGCGGCTACCACGGGGCCAAGCTGCAACGCTACCAGGATGTGATCGACCGTTACCTCTCGCGCAATAACGAGGAGGTTTTCAATATGCTCGACACGCGTTATTACATTCTCCCCGGGGAGAACGGCGCGCCGCCCGAGGAGGTGTACAACCCCGACGCCAACGGGGCGGCGTGGTTCGTTCATCAGGTGGAATATGTGGAGACGCCCGATCAGGAGTTGGACGCGCTCGGGAAGATCGACACGAAAACCACGGCCGTGGTGGATCGCCGTTTCGACGAGGCGAAGGCTGCGGTGAACATCCCGGTCGACACCACCGCGACGATAGCCTTGACCGACTACCGCGTCAACAGGCTGACCTATGAATACGCCTCTACGCTGCCGCAGATGGCGGTCTTCTCCGAAATCTACTACCCGGAAGGGTGGACGGCCACGATCGACGGGCAGCCGTTGGACTATTTCCGGGCCGATTATATCCTGCGCGCGGCGGTGCTGCCCGCGGGCGAGCATACGGTGGTCTTCTCGTTCGCCGTTCCCCATTACAAACTCCATTCGGCCATCACGCTGGCCTTTTCGATCGCGATTCTTTTGTGCGTGATCGCGGCGCTGGCGGTACCGAAATTCTTATGCAAAAAAGATGGCACGGAACGAAAATAAAAACCTGCGGCGCAAAGTCCGCACCCTGTACACCATCTCCACGGTGAGCATCGCCTTGGTGCTCTTTCTGCTGGGGACGGTGGGCTATTTGATTTTGAACGCCCTTTCGGTGACCGACCGCATGAAGGAGAGCGTGACGGTCAACGTCATGCTGCGCGATAAAGTGACCGATGAGCAGGCCGTCGAGGTGGGCAAGCGCCTGGCCGCCCTGTCCGGCGTGCGCAAGGCGGAATTCGTCCCCAAGGCGCAGGCCGCGGCCGAGTTCAAACAATACATCGGCACCGATTTCGAGGAGTTCCTCGGGTCGAACCCGTTGCCGGACAGCTACCGCGTGGGGATGCAGGCCGACGCCTCGCACAAGGAAGCGCTGACGGCCTTTGAAAAGGAGGTCGGCGCGTGGAAAGAGGTGTCCGAGGTGGTCTACCAGCGCACGGTGGTCGAGCAGATCACCTCGAACATCAGCAAATTCCTGATCATTCTGACCCTGTTCGGCGGGACGCTGCTGGTGATCTCGGTGGTGCTTCTGAACAACACGATCCGGGCTGCGATCTATTCCAAGCGCTACATTATCAATACGATGAAGCTGGTCGGCGCCACGCGCGGCTTCATCCTGCGGCCGTTCCTGCGCGACGCGCTGTTGCAGGGGATCTACGCCGCGCTGATCGCCATCGTGATGTTCGGCGGGATGATCTACGGGCTGCACCAGGGGCTGGCCGACGTGACCATCGTGCTGCAACAAAAGCAGTTGCTGCTGATCGTGGGGGCGATGCTGGCGGGGGGCATAGCGATCTCGCTGACCTTTACCTGGGTGGCGGTCAACAAGTTCATCAACATGAAAACAAGGCATATACATCTTTATTGATATGAAAAAAGACAATAAGCCTTCGGGCGAGGAGCAGGGCAAAATGCCGCTCACGGTGGGCAACTACCGCCTGATGCTGATCGGTTTCGCCGTGATCGTGATCGGTTTCCTGCTGATGGCGGGAGGCAAAAGCCCCGACGCGGAAACGTTCAATTACGGCATGTTCTCTTTCCGTCGCATTACGCTCGCGCCGATCGTGGTGCTCGCAGGCTTCGGGCTGGAGATCTGGGCGATCATGAAAAAGTTCGATAAGTAATGGGGTTTTGGGAGGCAATTATCCTGGGGATCGTCCAGGGACTTACGGAATTCCTGCCCGTCAGCAGTAGCGGCCACCTGATCATCGGCAAGGAGCTCTTCGGCATCAACGATGGGGGGACGACCTTCGAAATTATGGTCCATGCGGGTACTGTGCTGAGTACCATCGTGGTTTTCCGCAAGGATCTGGCGCAGTTGATCGCCGGATTTTTTAAGTTTACGTGGAACGAACAGACGGCTTTCGTGGCGAAGATCCTCGTTTCGATGATCCCGCTCGGGTTCGTTTATTTCTTCTTCGGGGATTGGTTCGAATCGCTCTACGGGAATATGACCGTGGTGGGGTATGCGCTTTTGGTTACGGCGGCGCTGCTGACGTTCACCCATTTCAAGAAGGCTTCCGATAAGCCGATGAACCTCGGCAATGCTTTTACGATCGGCATCGCGCAGGCGGTGGCGCTCATCCCGGGGCTTTCGCGCTCGGGGGCTACCATTTCCACCGGGTTGCTGTTGGGTAATTCGCGGTCGGAGGTGGCGCGGTTCTCCTTCCTGATGGTTCTCATTCCCATCCTCGGGGAGACGTTCCTCAAACTCGTCGGCGGGGAGTTTACGCCCGCCGCGAGCGGTATTCCGGCCGTTTCGCTGATCGCCGGATTCATGACCGCGTTCCTGGCCGGGTTGTTCGCTTGTAAAGCGATGGTCGCGCTGGTCAAAAAAAGCAAACTGATCTGGTTCGCCGTCTACTGCGCCGCGGTGGGTGCGGCCGTACTGGTTTATGTATATGGATATTAACCCGCAGACCGACTTCGAGGCGGGGGTGGTGATCCCCGTCGATAAGCCGCATGGATGGACCTCGGCCGATGTGGTGCGCAAGGTGAAGTTCATGCTGCACCGGCTGGGGCACCGCAAGATCAAGATCGGGCATGCGGGGACGCTCGACCCGTTGGCGACGGGGGTGCTGCTGCTCTGCATCGGACGGGCCACCAAGCGCGT
>JAVBPS010000052.1:0-38197 GCA_031549495.1 Rikenellaceae bacterium
TTTTCGGGGGACAAAGGACGGAAACTGGAATGGGAGGTCGGAGCAGAGCGGAGGCGTGCGATGTGGCCCGTGCGCAATGGAATTTCCGGCCGACTTCCCCGAAAACCCGTAAGCGGGTAAGCCGGGAGCGCGGCGCCTTGACTTTTTTGCCTACTTTTTTGGTCAAGCAAAAAAGTACGGTCGCCCGTAGGCGATAACGGCCCTGCGCTCGTCGGCCAAAAATGAACGTTTATTTTCAACTCTTAATTCGTATTATATATTAAAAAACGGGGCCCACTAAGGCCCCGTTTTTTATGGTTTTCTTAATGGGGGACGTTTTGTACGATCAGTTTGACGAACACGTCCGGGGTCACCACCCGCACCTTGGAGTTGAATTTATCCACGACTGTTTTAACATTGGAAAAATCCTTGGTCCACGTATGCACGAAAATGAGCGAATAAGCCGCCTTCTGCGTGATGTCCGTCGTGCGCGCGTTCACACGGTCGTAAACATATTTCTCGGTCCATTTGCTGCCGTCTCCCCAAAGGTTGTCCGTAGCCCAGATCATCGGTTTGCCGTTGAAGAACTCGATCCGCGGGGTGTCGCCCGGGGTTTCGCCGTAACCGGTGTACATCAGCGCGTCGATATTGGGCTTTGCGAGGTACTTGTCCCAGAGGGGCTGGTTAACCGCGTTCTGGCCCTTCTGGTCGAGAATGTTCACGATACGCAGGCCCGTGGCCCCGGTAAATTCGTTGAGTTTTACCAGGTATGCGTCCAGGGCTGCCGCAGGCATCCTGCTCGGGAAAACATAGCTGCTGCCGCTCGGCCCGCAAACGAAGTAATCCTTGGCGGTCATGTTGTCGTAATACCAACGCAGCGCGGCGGGCGCCAGGTCGTACATCGACGGGGTGATGGTGTAGCCCATGGGAATGGTTCCCCGGATCGTGTTGCTGTAATACGATTGCAGCGACCACAGGTCATAGGCTATGTTGTCGCCGTCGCTGAGCAGGAAAGTCACGTAATGCACGCCGGTTTCCGTGGGGATCGTCGCCGCGGGATCGCGTTGCTTGAGCCCCGTGGTGCCGTAGATACTGCTGTGCACGGCCAGGTTGCTGGCCACGTCGGCCGGAAGCATGGATATTCCGAGCGCGGAGGCCTTGGCGACCATATTGAATTCGTTGTCGGCATAATAACCGAAGCAATAGGAACCCGGATCGAGCGCCGACATCACGTTGTCGCGAAAATCGGTCAACCCATCGTAGAACGTGAACGAATTGGTCAGGGTCGCGTAATCGCGCAACTGGTGGAATATCCCCGGCGAGAGCTCCGCGCAGATGCTCTTGGAGAACCCTTGCGGATAGGCGTTGTAAACCCATTTTTCATTCATATCCGAAACGTCGATGAGTTTCTTGCCCACCCCGGCCATCTTGATGTCGCTCTCGATCGATTTGTCGACCGCGATGGCCTGGGCCGGGCCGCAGATGCTCGTAGCCGCGGTCAGCGAACGAGAGTTGGTCGCGTGGTCATACAACACGTAGCCCTTGATGATACCCAGGGCGCGGAAGTACTCGAATATCGCGGAAAACGAGCTGTGGTTCACCACCTGTATCCCGTATTTCGACCGCATCGCCTCGATCCACACGGTCCCGGGGCCTCCCTCGTCGATATAGGGCTGCTCACCCGACGACTTGGCGGCAATGCCCTGCAGCGTCGAGATCACGACTTTCTGGTAGTCGTTCAGTTGCCCCGACGAGATGACATGGAGTTTCGTCAGTTGATGTCCTTTCTGGTGTACGATGCCGGTGTTCAGTTCCAGGTCGTTCACCAGATCCTCGAGTTGTGTGTCGTTGGTGAACGACTTGCCCGGGTCCAGGTTATTCATTGTATCGTCGATACACCCCCAACAGGTGAGGGAAATTATCGCGGCAAATAGAATTGCTGGTATTTTCATGAGAATTCTTTTTTGATTTAACATGGTTTAGAATACCCCGAACTCAGCCAGGCAGGTATATTGCTCCACATAAGCCTCGGTGACGGTCAGGCGGATATACCGCGCCGGCTTGTAGATGGTGAAGAAATATTTAAGGAACGGCTGGCCCGAAGGGTGCGCGAGGTTAGCGAAACTTCCGTTGTCCGTCCAGACCACACCGTCGTCGCTGATCTCTATCTTCACGTTCTTCGGCTGACCGTGGCCTTCGGTCGCCCAACTGCCCTCGAAATAGCGGTTCATAAGGGCAATGCCGTGCACGATGACCGGTTCCTTCATGTCGACGGTGAAGTGGTGGGGAGGTCCGGGGGTGCCGCCCGCCCACTGGCTGTGCCAGAAAGTGTTCACGTTGTTGTCGAGCACGCATTGCGCCAATCCGTTGCCGCCGCCCTCGCCGGGTTCCTGCGTCGAAAAATCGACGATCTCCCAACCCGTGCGGTCGTAGAGCGGAATGTTGGCGGCATCGGCCACTCCGGACAACCCGATATACAGCACCTGCTGGTAAGGATAGGCCTGAGCGCCATTGACTGAGGTGATCCTGATGGGTAACATATACAGCTCGAAAGATTCGAACACATCTTTGGCCATAATGGAAACCGTCACGGAATCCGAGGCGCCTTTGCCTCTTTCGATCACAGCCGATGCGGGAAAACTGTATGATCCTTCCGGCATCTGCAGGTAATCGGTGCCGCATTCGCGGTTATATTTCCCGACGAGCGACATATCGACCGCGAAATTCACCGTGATGTCATTGTTTGCCGTCACGCCAGCCGTCGCGAACTCCGAACCGGCCAGTGCCGCCACGAATTTTACTTCATAGGGATCGTCCGTGATCGAGAATACCGTAGCGATCGACTTGATCCCCTGCGGCAGATAAACTCCCGAGGTGCTCTCGTCCTTGTCCGAGCATCCTGTAAACAGCACTGCAGCTGCCAGCACCGCCAGGATATTGAATATTTTGATTTTCATGTTCAGTCGTTTTAGGGATTAATAACCGGGGTTCTGTCCGCCGGCCCATCCGTCCGGACCGCCGCTCTGCGCCGCGATCGCGGGGTTCTGGTCGATCACGTTCTGCGGGACGGGCATGTAATACATCTTAGGCAGGAACAGCCGGTCGCGCACGTCGATGATGCTGTAAGCCCCGCCGGAAGTAATACGCATCCCCCTTTCCGGGCGGTTCAGCACGCCCGGCGAACCGTCGGGAAGCTGATCCGCGATTTTCCAGCGCAGCACGTCCCACCAGCGTTTATCCTCGAAGCACAGCTCCACACGGCGTTCCCTGCGGATGATCTCGCGCATCTGGTCCTTGCCCACGCTGCCGTAAGTGTCTTCCACCGTCGGCAGGTTGCCCGCACGGGTGCGCACCCGGTTCACCGCGGCCAGCACTTCGCTCGTGGGCCCGTTCACCTCGTTCTCCGCCTCGGCGAAACTCAGAAGCACTTCGGCAAAACGGAAGAACATGTAATTCTGGTAGCAGATATCCTCGCCGTAGCTGGCCGGGGTGTGGCTGTCGTCGATCCGTTTGCACGCGTAATAACCGGTATGGGTCCTGTCGCTCGCGTAACCCAGGTCGATGGCATTGTTACCGCCTTCGCGGGTGCGCATCGTAAAGCCTTTCCAGGCCGCCCCGTCGTAAAGGATCGTCTTGTAGAAACGCGCCTCCCTGCCGGCATAGGGGGTCGCGGCGTTGTAACCCGATCCTTCCTCGGTTATGGCCTTGCCGGTGGCGGCCATCGAGAACTCGTCGACCAGTTCCTGCGTGGGCTGGAAATTGCCCCAACTCACCTGCGTTCCGCTTCCGTCGTTGGTGGGTCCCTGCTTCATCAGGATCGACGAGCCTTTGTTGGGCCCGTGCTGGCGGGCGAAGATCGACTCGAGGCTGTTGTTGCCCCTCTCGAGGAACATGCCCGTGAAATCGTCCACAATTTCGTAAACGCCCAGGTCGATCACATCCCTGTTGGTTTGGGCCGCAAGCTCCCACCGGCTTATGTCGTTACCCGGATTGCGTAGTTTGCTGGCTTCGAACAGTTCGCACCATCCCTTCAGGGTGAGCGCCGCGCCGCGGGTGGCACGTCCGTAATCGGACGAAGCGACGGTCGGCGGGAGGTCGGGCGCGATCTGTTCCAATTCCCGGTCGATGAACAGGAAGGTTTCGCGCGCGGTGCTGCGCTCCACGTAAATCCCATCGCCCATGGTCATGTTGTTGAGCGGCACCTCGATAATGGGCACCCCGCCGTGGGCCAACCACAACCAATGGTAGAACAGCGCGCGAAGGAACCGGGCCTCGGCCAACCTGAGCGTTTTATAGGAACCGGGCAGATCCGTGGATTCGGTGACCTTCTGTATGAAGAGGTTGCAGCGCCTGATACGCTCATAGGAGGTCTCCCAGTACCACATCTTCCACGGCACGTCGGGAAAGTTGGTCGGCGTGATCTGGGCGGTGGCGATATTCGAGTAGCCCCTCATCCACAGAACTCCCACGTCCGAATTGTCGGTGAACTGGTCGAGGTGCTCGGTTTCCGAATTGAGTACCGGCAACTGTTCGTATATGTCATTCAGGAAAAGGTCGGCATTCTCCGGGGTCGACCAGACGACTTCGTCCGAGATAAAGTTCTTGGGCGTTATTTCCAGAAAGTCGTTGCATCCCGCCAGCAAAACCGCAGCGGTCGCCAGCGCACCTATTGCCGTAATTGTCTTTATTATTTTCATCTCTGGTAGGTTTTAGGTTAGAACGTAATGTTTACGCCGGCGCTGAATACCTGCTGCTGATAGTAATACTGGCCGCTGGAGTTCTGCGCCTCGGGGTCGATCGTCTCCTTCATGTTCGGGGTCCAGGTCCACAGGTTCTGGCCCGAAAGGTAAACGCGGAAGCGCTGCACGAAGAATTTTTTGGAGATCTTCGAGGGAAGCGTATAGCCTACTTCGAGGTTCTTGATCCTCAGGTACGAAGCGTCGCGGCACCACCAGGACGAATAACGGGTATTGTAATCGGGCTGGTTGCTGTACACTTTGGGATAGAGGGCGTTCGTGTTGGTGGGCGTCCAGTGATCCCTGTAGGAACGTTCCGAGGCCGACCCCTGGTAGAAGAAGGGCCATACCAGGCTGCCGCTTACCGGCAGGCTGTAGCGCGCCGCGCCCTGGAAGAGCACGTTCAGGTCAAAATCCTTCCACGTGATGCTCGGTGAGAAGCCGTAGATGAACTGCGGCATGCCGTTGGGATGGCCGATGACCGTTTCGTCGTTCGAGTCGATGATCCCGTCGGGCACCCCGTTCGGGCCGCTCAGGTCGGCGTATTTCAGGTCGCCCGGGCCTACGGGGGCGTCGGGGATCGAGGGGATGTTCGGGCTCCCGTCCGGGTTGAAGTCGTCGGGCGTGTAATAACCGAGCGCCTTCAGGCCGAACTGCGTGCCCCATGAACGCCCCGTACGGCGGCGGTTGGGATTGTCGTAGGTCGAGGAGGTCTCGAAGATCTCGATGATCTTATTTCGGGCGTAGGTAAAGTTCCCCGCCAGGCGTACGGTAAGATCCTTGTTGATGCGGTAGGATGACGAAAGGCTCAGTTCCACGCCCTGGTTGCTCATCTTGGCGCTGTTCACGTCGGGCATGCTCGTCCCGTATTCCACAGGAACCAGCACGGAGGGCTGCCAGAGCATATCCGAACGTTTCTCATAGAAGTAATCGGCCTGCAAATTAAGAAGCCCGTTCCACAATGCGACGTCCACGCCCACATTGAATTTCTTCGCCTTCTCCCAGGTGATTTCGGGGTTGGCCTGCGGTTCTTTCTCATAAAGGCCTATGGTGGAGGCTCCATTGAAATAGGCCGCGCCGCCGTACGTTTCGTAACCCGAAAGATACTGGAACGACTCCCCGGCCAGTTTCCCGGACGAACCGTAGGAGCTCCTGACCTTGAGCATGTTGATCCAATCGAGTTTCTGCATGAAAGGCTCCTGCGAGATATTCCACGCCACGGCGTAGGAGGGAAAGAATCCCCAGCGTTTGCCGGGCGCGAAATAATAGCTTCCGTCGTAACGGCCCGAGAACTCGGCGAAATACTTCCCGTTGTAGTTATACGCCAGGCGGTAGACAAAGCCGGCCTGTGCCGTCTGCCACGATCCGCCGCCGTTGTTAATATCGCCCTGGGCCACACCGCCCATGCCGATCTCGTCGATGGAGAGCAGGTAATTCTTCCGTTCGGCGTTTATTCCCTTCCACTTTTCCTGGCGCGCTTCGGCCACGAAAAGGAACGAAACATCGTGTTTGTTGCAAAACGTGTTGTGGTAGTTCAGGTGCGCCTGGTAGGTAAACGCCTGCGTCTGCGAGAATTCCTCGTTCAACTGCGGATTCGAGAATTCGGTCTCCACGCGGATGTATTCGACCGGCGAGCTCGTAAAATCGGGCGTAAACGACGCTACCGGGGTCTGCCATACTTTGCGGTTGTAGAACGTGGGGTCGTATGCCACGAGCCCTTTCACGCTCAGCCCTTCGAGAAAAGGCAACTGCTGGTCGATCGAGAAGGTGGTGTAGATCTGGGTGTTGTCGCGCTGGGCATACCCGCTGGAATTGATATACCCGACCAGCGATTTACCGAGATAGCTGCCCCACAGGCCGTTGGAATACCAGATGGCGGATGTCGGCGGGGTACGGAACGCCTGGTACAGGATCCCCCCGTTACCGGCGGTATAGACCTCGTTCGGGCTGCCCGCGCTCCAATCGACTTTTCCGGGGAAAGTATAGTTGGTCACGTAGCCGGTGACCGAAGCGGCTACCTTTGTCGTATTGGTCGCCTGTATGTCTATACTGAGTTGGCCGTTGTAGCGCTTCGACCATATATTGTCGAACTGGCCTTCCGACGCCTGGTAGCCCAGGGAAGTATAGTAGTGGAACTTATCCGTTCCTCCGGAAAGCTGCAGGTCATGCTTGTTGATCAGTGCATTGCGGCGGATAACGTCGCGAAGGCCGCGGCTGTTGGGATACCTGTCCGGATCGGCGTCCGACGCCCCGCTCACGGTTTTGTAATATTGTTCGATCTGCGCGTCGCTGTAAGGCATGTACAGCAACCCGCTGTTCATGGCTCCTTCGTTCTGCAGAAGGGTGTATTGATACGAGTTGACCATTTCGGGCATGCGGGTGGGATTCTGGATGCCCGTATATCCGTTATAGGAGAGGGTCGGCGCTCCCGTTTTACCGCGCTTGGTGGTTACCAGGATAACGCCGTTCGCACCACCCATACCATAGGGCGCCACGGCAGCGGCATCCTTGAGCACCGTAAAACTCTCGATCGAGCTGGGATCGAGCTGCGAGAAAGAACGCTGGACTCCGTCCACGATAATGAGCGGATCGCCGTTGCCCGTAGTGGAGCTGCCGCGTACACGTATCGTGGAACCTTCCACGCCCGGCTCGCCGCTCGATTGTTGCGCAATGATGCCCGGCATGTTACCCACCAGTCCGTTGCTCAGGTTGGTGATCGGTTTCATCGCGATCTCGGCGCCTTTCATGGTGGATACGGCAGCGGCAAGCGATGTCTTTTTTACCGATCCGTAACCGATAACCACCACGTTGTCGAGGGATTCGCTTTTCTCGGTCAACGTAATATCCAGCGTGCGCAGGTTGCCCACGGGAACCACCTGGTCGTCATAACCGAGATACGAAAATCGTAGTTGCGCTTTGGCGTCGCTCACAACGATCGTGTACCGTCCGTCTGCGTTGGTCACGGTTCCTGTCGAGGTTCCCTGTGCCACGACTGAAACACCGGTCATGGCATTGCCCGCAGCGTCTGCGACACGGCCCGTGATGACGGCCGAAAAGGCCGTTTCCTTGACTTCCTTAAGGATTATCTGCCTGCCGATGATCTGGTACGAAAGTTTTTTAGGCGGCAGGACGGTGCGAAGGATCTCGTCGATGGTTTTTTGCTTTGCACTAACGGTTATACCGTCCGTCTTCGACGGGTCGATATTGTTGTACATGAAAGTGAAATCCCCCGCTTTCTCGATCGCCGACATGAACTCCTTCAACGTTGCGTTCTGCAACTCAAGGTCAATTCGCTTAGTCGTTTGGGCAAATGTAACGTGCAATGAGAACAAGAAAAGCAAGAAGACTGGTAAAGTCTTTCTGTTCATAAGCTTTAGGTTTAAATTAAAATTTAGTACCTTTGCCCTGAAGACACCGGTCTCGCTTATCCGCACAAACGGTAAGGCACTCCAAAGGGTATCCGGGCTGTTTTCTCTTGCATGAGGAGCTCAATTCCTCATGCATTTTTTACAGTAGGGTGTAGTCTTATTTATACCTGATGGTCACCTCCTCCCCATTTATCGTGTAGTTTATAGGCGTCAGCCTGTTTATCAGGTTAAGCATATCCGCGAGCGACTCGGTCATGATGGTGAGCGAGTAGACATAGCGCGGATCGATATTTTCGACCTTGATATCCACGCCGTACCAGCGTTCCATGGCCTTGAACAGGCTTTGCGTGTCCACGGCGTCGAGTTTGAGTTTATTCTGGGTCCACAGGCTTTCGAACTGCGCGTCGCAGTCGGTAACCACCCCGCTCAGGTTTGCCTTGTCAATAACGATCTGCTGATTGGGAAGGAGTTGGGCGATCGTGGCATGGGTTTGCTCATTTTCCACGGTAACCAGTCCCCTGTTCAGGGTGACCGTTATCGTTTGCTCCTCGGGATATGCCGACACGTTGAAAGCCGTCCCGTGGACAACGACCGACACACCGCCCGCGGTAACCCGAAAAGAGGCCGCCTCGCTCCGGTTCACGTCGAAAAACACTTCCCCCGAAACGGTTATATCCCTGTTGTCGATATTGAAACCCGTATTGTAGTCGATCCTTGAATCGGAATTAAGCCAGACCTGCGTGCCGTCGGGCAGGCTCATGCGGGTTTTCTGCCCTCCCTCGGCAAATACGGAGAAGGTCTGGTGCTCAATATGGCTTTCCCTTGAATCCAGGTAAAAATAGATGGTGGAGATGACCAGCATGGGTAGCATGATGGCCGCCGCGACGGAATGCCACCGCCAACGCCTGCTCCGCGAAAGGGCGAGGTCGGCACGCAACGACGATTTTACCCGCGCCGCCGCTTCACCGCTGATCGCTCCCGGTCCGGCCTGGTCCCACACTTCTTCCATCGCCCGGCCGAGCACCGCATCATCGGAAGCCTGTACGGCGGATTTAAGTTTATCGAATTCTGCCGGGGTGATCTTCCACGACATATATTTTTCGAGCAACGTCTTCATTCTTTGTGGATTTTCGTTTCATTAATATATACGGATGACCGCCCGGTTAGTACCGGGTAAAAATCGTTTTTTTGTTTTTTAAAGGAAAGGCAGGAAGAAAGTGTACCTGTGCAGTTTTTCGCGCAGGATTTTCAGGGCGCCGCTCAGTTGGTTCTTGACCGTCTGTTCGGACAGCCCCAGATGGTGGGCGATATCGGCGAGCGGCATCCCCTTTTCACGGCTCAGTTCGAAAATTTCCTTTTGGCGGGCGGTCAGCTCCTCTTTAGCCGATTCTATGTCGCGCAGGAATTCATCGAAAGTCAACCGGCCTTCGATATCGTCCGCCAGACTTTTCCGGTATTCTTCGCTTTTCATATAATCCGCAAATACCTGATATGACATCCGTTTGCGGAAGGCGTCGATCATCAGGTTCCGGGCTATCCTGAAAAGATAGGCCTTAAACGAGAGGTCGGACGAAATGGTTTCCCGGCTGAGCCACACCTTCATAAATGTCTCTTGGAGGATGTCCTCCGCCTCCGAGGGGGATTTGGTCAGGTCGAGCGCAAAACCATAGAGCATTCCCGAATAGAGGTCGTATAGCCTTTGGAAGGCTGTATACGATCCATTTCGCAACTCTTCGGCCAGTCTCTTTGTGGCGTTCATTCCTCAGGCGGCAGTTAGCAGTATCCAGGCTGCGGGGAAAACTTTTCGGCAGCGCGAAGCAAATATAGGGATTTTTTGATTTGTTCGGTCATGCCGACCTCAGAATGATATAGGCTCAGGCTGAATCCATATATGCAAGGGTTTGAAGAAAGAACATCCGGTGGATCAATATAGCGCATGGCGATTTCATGGCTGGGATTCAAGATCGGAAACTACAGCTCCTCTGCCGGGGGAGAGTTTAAATGCAGCCACTTGCAGATGCCGATTAATTGAATAACTTTGTCGGCGAAACCCTGGTGAACCCACCTTCCATGCAGTCTTCTGCGGCTACCGAGATAGAACTATTCGAACAGGCTTTCGGGCGTTTGCAGCCCCGGTTGTTCGCCTATTGCCGTAAATGGGTCGACGATGAGGAGGCGGCGCGCGATATCGTCCAGGAGTGTTTCCTCGGCCTGTGGAACCATCGTGCCCATGTGGCGCCGCCCTATGACAGCTATCTTTTCCGGTCGGTGCACAACCGCTGCATGTCGCACTTCAAGGCGAAGCGCGTGCGCACGGGTTACGAACTTTCCTGCCGCGAGCGCATCGCCGAACACTCCCTTCATCCCGAAACGCCCTATCCGCTCACCGAGCTCTATATGAAAGAGATCGAGGAGTTGATGCGCCTGTGCATAGATAAGTTGCCCGAGAAACGGCGCGAGATCTTCGTGATGAGCCGTTACCGGAACATGACCAACGGCGAGATCGCCCGGCAGCTCGGCGTGAGCGTACGCACCGTCGAGACGCAGCTCTATAATGCACTGGGCGCCCTGCGCAGGGAACTGAAGGATTACCTGCCCCTGATCATGCTGTTGTATCCGGGCCTGTTGCGCTAACTATCAAACGATCATATATATGAAGAAATCTATTGTTGCCGCCCTGGCCATGCTGTGTGCGGCCTGCGGGGGCCAGCGGGCGAGCGACCGTGCGTTGGCCGGCCGCATCCTGAACGACACGCTCATGCAGCGCGTCGAGGCGATGGCCCGCCAGGTCGTCCGCGGCGGCTTCACGGCCGGCGACGGCTACGACGAGGTGTGGATCCGCGACTACAACACCTTCATCGAACTGGCCATGGAGGAGGTGCCCGACAGCCTGGTGCGCGATAACCTGCTCACCTTTTTCCGATTCCAGGGCGAGGGCGGCGATATCGTGGACGGTTTTATCGACATCCGGCAGGCCGTGCAGTCGCCCGACGGGTACAAATACCGTTACAGCCCGCTCGAACCCCGCTACGCCGCCCACAAGAACACGGTCGAGACCGATCAGGAATCGTCGCTGGTCGAGGCTGTGGCGCGCTATGTGGACAAGAGCGGCGACCGGGGTTTCCTGCAGCAGCAGGTCGACGGCCAGACGGTGCTCCGCCGCCTCGAAAGGGCGTTGCAATGGCTGCTCGACGAGCGTTACGATCAACGGTACGGTCTGCTGTGGGGCGCCACGACGGCCGATTGGGGCGACGTGCAGCCCGAACATCCGTGGGGCGTGGCCCTCGACGGGGATTCGCACCTGTGCCTGGATATTTACGACAACGCCTTCTTCATCGTCGCCATCGACCGATTCCTCGGCCTGACCGACGACGAGGCCACCCGGGCCCGGTGGCTCGACGTGCGCGAGGGCATCCGCGACAATGTGCGCCGCCACCTGTGGGACGCTGAAAACGGGAAATTCATCCCCCACGTCTACCTGGCCGGTTCGCCTTTCCCGGCCGGCTTCGACGAAAACGCCATCTACTACCACGGCGGCACGGCCACGGCGATCGCCGCGGAATTGCTTTCCGGCGAACAGATCGCCGCCGCTTATGACAAAATGAAAGCCAACGTCGCGGCGGCCGGGGCGCAGACGATCGGCCTTACGCTCTACCCGCCGTACCCCGAAGGCTATTTCCAGAATCCGGGGATGCGTCCCTGGAGCTACCAGAACGGGGGTGACTGGGGGTGGTTCGGGGCCCGCATGGTCAGCCAACTGGTGCGGCATGGCTTTGCACACGAGGCTTACGAGGCGATCACCCCGATGCTCGAACGCGTGGTGGGCAACGGCGGGTTCTACGAGTGGTACGCGCCCGACGGGACGCCCTCCGGGTCGGGAACGTTCCGTGGCGAGGCGGGTGTGCTCTACCGGGCGATGGAGGATTTGCACGAGTGGGCCAGGGCGCAATGAGTACTCCATTTATGAAAATTCGTAAAAATTTTTCACTCCGGCTTAAGTAACAGGCCGGAGTGAATCGTATATAAGGTGTATGACAACGAAGAAAGAGACATTACCCGAACAACTGATCGTCGCCCACCTCTGCGGGGAAGCCACCCCGGAGCAGGAGCGGCAACTGCTCTCGTGGCTCGACGGGAGCGAAGCCAACCGCCGCGAGTTCCGCGCGATGAAAGACGCCTGGGACCTGGGGCGCGTCGAACGGGACATCGCCCGGGCCGACACTACCCGCCAATGGAATAAGATGCGCCAGGCCATCGAAGCCGACACCCGGCAGCAGCGCCGCGGCCGTCTGGCCGACCTGCGCAATACAGCCCTGCGCTATGCCGCCGTATTTGTGCTGGGGGTGGTCGCCTTTAAAGCGGTCGACCTGCTGCGCCAGCGCGAAAATCGACACCCGATGGCCGTGACCTCGATCGAAACGGGCGTCGGCGAACGCACCAAGATCACCCTGCCCGACAACAGCGTGGTGTGGCTCAACTCGTGCAGTTCACTCAGCTACGACGGCGGTTTCGGCGGCAAACAGCGCTCGGTGAAGATCCGGGGCGAGGCGTTTTTTAGCGTGTTCAGTGATAAGACCCGCCCGTTCCTGGTCCATTCCGACAATTTGACCTACCGGGTCACGGGCACCTCGTTCAACGTCTGCGCCTTCGCCGACGAGAGCATCGAGTCGCTCATGCTGGTGGAAGGGTCGGTGTCGCTCCAGCGGGACGACTACACGCTGCCCGTCAAGGCCGGCCAACTGGTCGAGTATGACAAGAAGACGCACAAGATCGCCGTACGGCGGGGTGATCCGGCATTCCACACCGGCTGGCGCTTCGGTGAGCTGGCTTTCGAACGGATGACCTTCGAGGAGCTGGTCAAACGCCTGGAACGCAATTTCGACGTGAAGTTCGTCTTCCAAAACGAAAAGGTCAAAAGCGAGTCGTTCGCCGGCACGTTCCGTAGCTACGAATCGCTCGACACGATCATGAAAGTGATCAGCGTCAGCACCCCGATCAAATACCGCATCGACCACGGCATGGTCTACATCGACTAAAACCTTACTTCGATAACTACACTAACCTAAAACCGATTCTGCCTATGAGATAGCCCCCGAAAACGAAAAAACCGGAACAGGACCGACATCCCGCTCCGGCAAACAAAACGAATTTTGTTTTAATAAAGCACTACAAATATGCAGAAAATATTTTTACCGACAAGATTTTCCCGTAAAACACGCCCGGTTCTGCTACTTTTTGCCGCGATCTTTCTACTCTGCGGCAGCGTGTTCGCGCAGGATACCAAGGTGAGCGTACACCTCAAAAAAGCCAATTTTGCGGAGGTCTTCCGCGAGATCGAAAAACAATCCGCCTACCGGTTCTTTTACAATAACGCCGTGGTCAGCTCCTCGCACAACCTCGACGTGGACGCTGACGGCAAGCCCGTTTCCGAGATCCTCCGCGAACTTTTCGCGGGCACGGGCATGAACTACCGCCTGGTGGAGACCTACATCGTGGTGACCACCCGGGGAGGCGACGAAGAGGAACAATTCAGCAAAATGATCGCCGGTAAAGAGGTGGTCACCGGAGTCGTCAAGGACTCCCAGGGCGAACCCCTGGCCGGTGTGAGCATCGTCCAGCAGGGCACCTCCAACGGGACGGCCAGCGACCCCTCGGGCCGCTTCTCGATCCGCACGATGGGCAGCGCCCCGGTGCTTGCGTTCACCTATGTGGGATTCCAGACCCAGAACGTGGCCGTGGCCGGCCGCGCGGTGGTCAACGTCGCCATGAACCCCGAAGACCTGACGATCGACGGGGTGGTGATCACGGCCCTGGGGATCAAGCGCGAAACCAAATCGCTGACCTATGACGTGCAGGAGGTGAGCTCCGACAAGTTCACCACCGTCAAGGACGCCAGCTTCGTGAACAGCCTGGCCGGCAAGATCTCGGGCGTGACGATCAACAGCAGCGCCTCGGGCATCGGCGGGTCGACCCGCGTGGTGATGCGCGGCGCCAAGTCGCTCTTCGGGAACAACAACGCGCTCTATGTGGTCGACGGGGTGCCCATGCCCTCGCTGAAGACCGAGCAGCCGAGCGACTTCTATAAAGTCCCCAACTACGGAGACAACGACGGGATCTCGTTCCTCAACCCCGACGATATCCAGACCGTTTCGGTGTTGACCGGTTCGGCGTCGGCCGCCCTTTACGGGCAGCAGGGCGCCAACGGCGTGATCGTGATCACCACCCGGCAGGGTTCGCCGGGCAAGGTGCGCGTGTCGGTCTCCAACAACACGATGTTCATGGACCCGCTGGTGATGCCCGAGTTCCAGACCACCTATGGCGCGGAAGAAGGCTCGTTCCAGAGCTGGGGGGCCAAATTGGGCACGCCGTCCTCCTACGATCCCCGCGATTTCTTCCAGACCGGATATACGGTCAGCAACACGGTGGGTGTTTCGTTCGGCACCGAGGCCACCTCGGTCTACGCGTCCGTAGGCTCGTTCAACGGCCGCGGGGTGGTGCCCAACACCAAATACGGCCGCTATAATTTCAACATGCGCAGCACGAGCAACCTGGTCAAAGATAAGCTCACGCTCGACCTGGGCGCCACCTACGTCGTGCAGAACGACCAGAACCAGCGCGCCCAGGGCCAGTACCACAACCCGCTGGTGCCCATTTACCTCTTCCCGCCCAGCGACGACATCGACAAGTACGAACTCTTCGAACGCTACAACGTCGAGCGCAATTTCAAGACCCAATACTGGCCTTACGGCAATATGGGGATGGGGATGCAGAACCCCTACTGGATCACCCAGCGCAGTATGTTCTACCAGGACCGCGACCGTTACACGCTTTCCGCGCAGCTGCGCTGGAACATCGCCCCGTGGGTCAACATCTCCGGCCGTGTGAAACTCGACAACACCGAGGCCGAGTCGGTCAAGAATTTCTACGCCTCGTCCGACAAACTGTTCGCCTCGGACAACGGCCACTACATGGATTACACGACCACCACCAAGCAGTCCTATGCCGACGTGATCGTCAATTTCGACCGCAAGATCTGCCGCGACTGGCGCGTGGTGGCCAACGTGGGGGCCAGCCTGATGGACAACCGGTACGACATGAACGGCTATGAGGGCAACCTGGGCCTGGTGGCCAACAAGTTCCATGTGAAGAACATCGACACGACCGATCCCAAAAGCTATCCCACCGAGGACGGCTACCACTACCAGGACCAGGCCACTTTCGCCACCATGCAGTTCTCCTACCGCAGCTGGGCCTACCTCGACCTGACGGGACGCGTATCGTGGCCTTCGGCGCTCTACGGGGCTGATAAGAGCATGCTTTTCTACCCGTCCGTGGGCCTGTCGAGCGTGGTGAGCGACATCGTCGATATGAACGTCGCCGGGATCTCGTACCTCAAACTGCGCGCTTCGCTCAGCGGCGTGGGCAACGCCCCCAAGCCTTATTATACGTATAAGGCCACCTACGCCTTCGACAACGGTTATTACAGCACCAGCACCTACCCGCTGGGGACCTGGCTCAAACCCGAGCGTACCGAGTCATTCGAAGTGGGTGCCGACGTGAAATTCCTCCGGGGTATGTTCACCTTCAACGCCACCTATTACGACAACAACACCTACAAGCAGTTTTTCGAACTGACCCCGCCGCTCGACAGTGAATACACGAAGATACCCCTCAACGCCGGTCGCGTGCGCAACCACGGCGTCGAGCTGGGCCTGGGCTTCGGCCACACCTTCGGAGCTTTCCGTTGGGACAGCAAGCTGCTCTACTCACGTAACATTAACAAGATCATAGAGCTCGTCCCCGAGGGCACGCAGATCGACGGCTATGATTTTCAGACCAGTTCGATCCCGATGAGCAGCGCGCTGAACAACGCTTACCGCATGATCCTGACCACGGGCGGCACGATGGGCGACGTCTACGTCAAGGGTCTGAGGACCGACTCGCACGGCGATATCTGGGTCTCGGCCACCACGGGCGAGGTGCAGGTGTCCGACACGCCCCTCTACGCAGGCACGACCCTTCCGGATTTCAACGCGAGTTGGAACAACTCCTTCTCATGGAAAGGTTTCAACCTGAACGTGCTCCTGGACGCCCGCGTGGGCGGCATCGTGGTTTCGGCCACGCAGTCCTACCTCGACGGCTTCGGCGTTTCGCGCCAGTCGGCCGAGGCGCGCGACGAGGGCGGGGTGTGGATCAACGGGGGCCGCAACAAGGTCAACCCGAAGAACTACTACCAGACCGTGGGCGGGGGCCAGACCCTGGCGCCCTATGTGTACAGCGCCACCAACGTGCGCCTGCGCGAACTCTCGCTGGCCTACGACCTCCCCTCGCATTGGTTTGGCGACAAGCTGAACGTCACCCTCTCGCTCGCCGGGCGCAACCTGTGGATGATCTACAACAAGGCGCCGTTCGATCCCGAACTGACCGCCTCGACGGAGACCTACTACCAGGGTTTCGACTACTTCATGCAACCGAGCCTGCGCAGCATCGGCTTCGGGGTGAAAATCCAATTCTAAAAGCGTAAGAACCATGAAAAGATACGATATCATGAAATTGGTCCGCACGGCCCTCGCCGTGGTGTGCTGCCTGGTGCTCTGCAGCGCGTGCACGGGCATGTACGGCGACTACAACACCAACCCCAACGAACTGACCGACGAGGACCTGGAACGCGATTACCTCAATTCGGGGATGGCCTCCTGGACCCAGATGCAGATGAACATCTTCCCGATCGGCGACGGCTCGAACCCCTACCAGCGGGTGCAGAACCTGGCGGGCGACATTTACGCGGGTTATATGGCCGGCAACAACAGCTGGGAGAGTAATTATAATAACTGTACTTACTACCTGGTCGACGGCTGGGTGAGCGTCTCCTACGAAAAGACCTTCAAGGAGGTGATGTCCGCCTGGAAACGCATCCAGGGGATCGATCAGGAGAAAAACCCGGCCAGCTATGCCGTGGCGCAGATCATGAAGGTGCTGGCCGTCAGCCGCCTGACCGATATGTTCGGCCCGCTGCCCTATTTCGGCTTCGGACAGAATCCCGGCATGGCGACCCCGTACGATTCGCAGCGCGACATCTACAGTTCGTTCTTCACCGACCTGGACGGCGCCATTGAGGTGCTCAACGAATTCATCTCGGAAAACCCGGGCGCGAAACCGGGCGCACGCTTCGACCTGGTCTATGACGGCGACTACGAAAAGTGGGTCAAACTGGCCGCCTCGCTCAAACTGCGCCTGGCCATGCGGCTTTACTACGTCGACCAGACTTTGGCCCGGGAAAAGGCCGAGGAGGTGATGGATATTACCAAAACCCCCAACGGCGTGCTTACGCTTGCCTCGCAGACCGCTGCCGTCCACTCCAAGGGCAGCACCGTGATCGCGCATCCGCTGAAGATGCTGTGGGATAACTACTCGGACACCCGCATGGGCGCCACGATGGATTCCTACCTGAACGGTTACGGCGACCCGCGCCTGCCCAAATATTTCAAGAAGGCCGCTTACTCGGGTACCGGGGCGAGGGACTATATCGGCCTGGCCAACGGCACCTTCATCAACGCGACCAACCGCGAAACCTATAAGACCTTCTCGTGCCCCAACTTCGACGGCGCCGAGCCCGTGCAATGGATGTGCGCGGCGGAGGTCTGGTTCCTGCGCGCCGAGGGTGCCATGCGCGGCTGGACGATGGGCGGCACGGCCGAGGAGCTCTACAATCAGGGGATCAAAACCTCGTTCGAGCAGCACGGGGCGACGGGAGCCGACAGCTACCTGGCCAACACGACCGCCAAACCCGTGAACTACGTCGAACCCGGCGGGTCGACGACCGCGGCCCTGGGTACGGTTACGGTCAAATGGGTCGACGGCGATCCCGAGGAGACCAGGCAGGAGCGCATCATCACCCAGAAATGGATCGCCATGTATCCCGACGGGCAGGAGGCGTGGAGCGAATTCCGCCGCACGGGATACCCGAAACTCTTTCCCGTGAAAACGAACTATTCGTTCGGGGCGATCAACTCCGCCACCCAGATCCGGCGCCTGAAATACCCGCTCAGCCAGTACGACGGCGACGGGGCGACGGTGATGGCCGGAGTGGTCAATAATGCCGACATGCTCGACGGCCCCGACACGGGCGGCACGAAACTGTGGTGGGACAAGAAATAACCGAAAAATGATGAAAACGATGAAAAAATATTGCTTTGCGCTTTGTTCGCTGCTCCTTCTGGGCGCATGCGACGAGTGGACGCAGATTGAGGACGTGGACCTGCAGGGGTCGAAACTCCGCTCGCAGGAGTATTACAACAACCTGCGCGCCTACAAGGCTTCCGACCACCAGATCTTTTTCGGATGGTTCGGCGGCTGGAACCCCGAGAAACCCTCGCCGGGCAACAGTTTCCGCTCGGTTCCCGACAGCGTCGACATCCTCTCGCTGTGGGGCGACTACGGCACGATCACCCCGGCCCGCAAGGTCGACATGGAATTCGTGCAGCAGACCCTGGGCACGAAAGTCACCATGACCCAACTGCTGCTCTGGCTGCCCGACGAGTACCAGGAACAGGCCGCAACGGATGAGGAGGGGGCGATCCGCCAATATGCCCGCGACCTGTCCAGCCGCCTGATCAACGACGGTCTCGACGGGCTGGACATCGACTGGGAGCCCTACATCACCGGATACACGTTCTATTTCGAAACCACGGCGCGTTTTCGGATCTTTACCGACGAGGTGTCCAAATATTTCGGGCCCCTTTCAGGGAGCGGCCGCCTGCTGTTGCTCGACGGTACGAGCAGCACCGTGAGCCGTGTGCCCAACGACCAGGTGGGGGCTTTCGACTATGTGATCTACCAGGATTACGAGTATTCTTATTACAGTTCCCTGCAGGGCCACTACTCCGCTTATGTGCTCGATGCGGGCTGGCGTCCTGAGCAGATCGTCCATACCGAGACCTTCGAGCGGCGCTGGCAGGACGGCGGCTACACATTCACCAACCGCGACGGCAGCACGACCAACGCCCTGACCGGCTACGGCCTGTTCCAGCCGATGGTCGACGGCAAACTGGTGCGCAAAGGCGGCATCGGGGCCTACCACATGGAGTATGACTACAACAACAACCCCGACTACAAGTGGATCCGCAAAGCGATCCAGGCGATGAACCCGGCCGGCACGACGCCCCTGGCTTCGGGCGAGATCCCCGGACAGTGATCCCCTTAACGGATAAATAAAAAGACTGTTATGAAAAAGTATATCGTTTCACTCCTTCTTTTGTGCGCCGCCCTCGCGGGTTGCCAGAATCCCGGCGACTATCAGGAAAAGATCTTCTTCACGGGGACGGAAATGGCCGTGACCAAGCGTTTTCCGGTCGACATCGCGCCCATCTCCTACCCGGTGAGCATCTCGGCGTCGGCGTTGGTCTCCTCGGACGTGACGGCCCTTCTGGTGCCCGCGCCCGAGTTGGTCGAGGCTTATAACCAGGAGCATAACACCATCTACAATGTGTTGCCCGCGAATACCTATCGCCTGGTCGATGCGCAGGTGACCATCCCGGCGGGCAAAGCCGTGTCGAGCCCGGCCATGCTGGAGATTACCACCACCGAGGGCATCAACGGCGATCTGGCCTACCTGGTGCCCATCCGCATCGCCGATGGGGCCGACATGCCCGTGTTGAAGGCCTGCGCGGTGATCTACGTGATCATCAGTGTGCCGATCATCACCGCGGCGCCCAACCTGAACGGCCAGTATTTCTTCGAGGCCACCCAGTTCAAGACGTGCGAGGCCACCAAGGACATGGGTGCGTTCACGATGGAGACGCGCATTTGCCCCCACCGCTTCCGTTCCGACCCCGAGCGGCCGACCAGTTGCTCCATTATGGGCATCGAGGAGCGTTGCCTGCTGCGCTTCGGCGATGTGAGCATCGCCCGCAACCAGTTGCAGGTGGCCGGCGGCGGCGACCCGCTGACCGTGCCGACGCCTTTCGAGGTCGATAGGTGGTACCACATCGCCCTGACCTACGACGGGAGCATGTACCGCATTTATGTCGACGGCAAACTCGAAGCCTCGACCACCAAGACCGGTACGGTCAACCTGGCGGGCGTCAACCCCGACGGCGACCGCAACGAGGGGTGGCGCATCGGTTATGCGGCAGGCAACGGGCGTTGGCTGTGGGCCGACCTGAGCGAAATGCGCGTGTGGTCGGTGGCCCGCTCGCAGGCCGAACTGGTCAACAACATGTGCTATGTCGATCCGCAGACCCCGGGCCTGGTCGCCTACTGGCGTTTCAACGAGGGCGAGGGCGGGCTGATCAAGGACTATTCGCCCAACCAGTTCGATATCCAGGCCCAGCGGTACGCGGGCTCGACGGGCGGTACGCCCCAGGACATCGCCATCTGGCAGACCGGCGTGAAATGTAATCCCTGATCCTTGATTTTTTGACGGCGTTTTCCCGTGCGGCCGGTTTGGAGGGCCGCACGGGGAGCGTCTTATCTGCGATTTTTCATGAAAACCCAATTCAAATACCTTTGCCTGCTGCCCGCGGCCGCCTGGTCATGCGCCGGGGGAGGGGGAGGGGACGACGGCCTCGAACTGGCCCGTATCCCCGGCGCCGGCAAGCCCCGCAACGTGGTGTTCATCCTCTCGGACGACCACCGCTACGATTTCATGGGCTTCACCGGGCGCGTGCCGTGGCTCGAAACCCCCCATATGGACCGCATGGCGCGCGAGGGGGCTTATATCCGCAACGCGTTCGTTACCACGTCGCTCTCCTCGCCCAGCCGCGCCTCGATCCTTACGGGCCTCTATTCGCACGAACACACGGTGGTCGACAACACGGCCCCCGTGCCCGAGGGCCTGGTCTACTTCCCGCAATACCTGCAACGGGCCGGCTACAAGACCGCCTTTTTCGGCAAATGGCACATGGGCAACACCGACGATAAGCCCCAGCCCGGCTTCGACCATTGGGAGAGTTTCCGAGGCCAGGGCGAGTATTACAACCCGGTGCTCAACATCGACGGCCAGCAGGTCGAATACCGTGACAGCACCTACATCACCGACCTGTTGACCGAGCACGCCATCGACTGGATGCGCCGCCAGCAGGACGGACAACCCTTCATGGTCTACCTGTCGCACAAGGCCGTGCACGACCATTTCCTGCCGCCGCCGCGCCATGCCGGATGCTATGCGGGCAAAACCGTACCCCTTCCCGCATCGTTCGGCGAGCCCTACTACGGACGCACCGATCTGCCCAACGCCGATCCGCGCACCAGCCAGCCCCTGGCCGGCAAGGCGTATTACGGCGAGCGGATGCATCCCGACTGGGTCAAATCGCAGCGCGAGAGTTGGCACGGGGTCGATTACGCCTACCACGGGCGCGAATACTGGATGGACAACGCCGTGCGCTACTGCGAAACGCTGCGCAGCCTGGACGAGAGTATCGGCGCGGTGATGGACTACCTGCGACAGGCCGGGCTCGACCGCTCGACGCTGGTCATCTACATGGGCGACAACGGCTTCGCCTGGGGCGAGCACGGGCTGATCGACAAGCGCCAGTTCTACGAGGAGTCGGTGCGTGTGCCGATGCTGGCCTGGTGTCCCGAGCTGATCGCACGGCCCGGCGAGGTGATCTCCCAGATGGTGCAGAACGTCGACATCGCCCCCACGATCCTCGAAGCGGCCGGGCTGCAGAAGCCCGCGCAGATGCGCGGCGCCTCATTCGTTCCCCTGCTGACGGGCAAAAGCGTGCCCTGGCGCGATAGGATCTTCTACGAGTATTACTGGGAGTACGAATTCCCGCAGACCCCCACGATGCACGGCGTGCGCACCGACCGCTATAAGCTGATCCGTTACCACGGCATCTGGGATACGAACGAGTTCTTCGACCTGCAGGAAGACCCCAACGAGTTGCATAACCTGATCGCCGATCCCCGCTATCAGGATACGATCGCCTCGCTCACGGCCGAACTCTATGACTGGCTCGAGACCACGGGCGGCATGAACGTCCCCCTGAAGCGGACGGATTACAAGCACAGCGACCACCGCAACCGGGGACTCTATTGATTGCGCCCTTCCCTGAAAGATAAAGCCGCCGGAGACGATCCGGCGGCTTTATTTTATCGAGGTGCGCTTTTTTACTCTTCGGCCGGCAGCACCGTGCCGTTCACCTGCAAATTATTATAAAGCCGGCCGCTGCCGCTCAACAGGCGCACGATCTTGATCACCCCGCCCCGGCGGTGGCGCGGATCGAAAGTGACTCTCACCGAATCGCGGCCGCCGGGCATCACCGGCTCGCGCGAAAATTCGACGAACGTGCATCCGCACGAGGTGATCGCCTGCTCGACGGCCAGCGGCGAGGTCCCGGTGTTCGTGAAACGGAATACATGGGTCAGCGGCGCATCCGTCTCGCGGATCGTGCCCAGCCGCCAGAGGGTCGTGTCGAACACCAGCGGCGAGGGCTCGGGGCCGTTTCCGGCAACACCCCGCCGCCCGCTTCCGCACGCCAGGAGCAGCGAGAAACAGGCGGCCGTAACCACCGTCGACCGGACGATCTTCAAAAGGCTGAACATGATACAAAGATACGATTTTTCGGATGAAAGTCGATCGCCTGGTTGTTTTCGACCGGGACGTTGCCCCATCCGCGCGAACGGAATCCTACATACGGCTTTACAACAAAGGCGCATCGGCTGATGCGTATCTTTCTTCTGCCGCATTGTAAAATTGTAATAAAATTACGCGCCGGAACAAAATCTACATAGGGCTTTTATCTAAAATGGAATAAAAAACCGAGCAGAAAACTGCTCGGTTTGTGTTGACCTACCGGGGATTTTTTCCTGCGGTGTCAGTCAGTTCATTACGAAATATCGGAACGAATTTCGGAAAAAAGTTCCATTTTCGCTTTTTTAAGAGGTATTTTTCACCCCCATCAAGTCATTTGCCTTAAATTCATAAGGCGTCAGAGATGATCATAGCGGCATTTTTATGGTGCGTATATTGACGATAATGATACCGGAAGACAGGAAAGTATTCCAGATATAACGATGTTTGATTTTACCAGGCAGCCTGGTTGTTACACTCGATGAAAACATTACATAACGCAGCGTTCGTGCGTTGCAGCGTCGCCTCGTCCATCTTGACGACCCGACGGTCGTAGGTCATCAGGCCGTTCACTTCGATCTCCACGTCGGTGGTCTGGGTATAGACGGCCGCCGACAAACCGTTTCGGATCATCTTTTTGAGCGAATCGGCATATTCCACATATTTTGCGGTTATCTCATCCGGACTATTGTACTGTACGTAACCCCAATTGCGATCAGGCTCCCAACAGTGAGCCTGCAACACGAGTCCAATGCCGCCGTACTCGCCCAGCACATTGACCCGCGAGGCGTCGTAAAGGTACATCGCCGGTGCGGGATAGTTATGCAGGTCGAGCATGTCGCCGCAGTGGAAATGGTTGCCCCCACTGGCGGGGTTGACCAACCGCGAAGGATCGTAACTCTTGGTCCACCGGGCGATTTCGACAGTCTTGAACTGCCCCCACGCTTCATTGAAAGGGATCCAAACGCCGATGCACGGATAGGAATAAAGGCAGTCCATAATCTCTTTCCATTCTCGGCGGTAGATGGCCTCGGACTCGCACGAACGGGCGTATTCCGTGCCGGAGTACATCGTTTTGTTCTGCCATTCGGTCTTCTTATCGCCATTGGGCATATCCTGCCATACGATCATACCTATTTGGTCGCAATGGGTGTACCAGCGCGCGGGTTCGACCTTGACGTGTTTGCGGATCATATTGTAACCCAGCTCTTTGGTTTTGGTAATGTCATACTTGAGGGCCTCGTCTGTGGGTGCGGTGTAGAGACCGTCGGGCCACCATCCCTGGTCGAGCGGCCCGAAATGGAACAGGTCACGGTTATTGAGCTGCAGACGTACGATACCCGAGGCGTCGCGCCGGGTCGAGTACTTGCGCATGGCGGTATAACTCCCGACCTCGTCGATAACCTTGCCGCCGTTCACAACCCTGACCTTCAGGCCATAGAGGTGGGGGTCATCCGGACTCCATAGTTTAAAATCTTTCAGTTGCAACTCCAATTTCTGTCCGGGCAGGGCCTGTGCCGAGGCGATCTCGCGTCCGCCGTCGAGCAGGATGGCCTGTAACAGGTCGGCCCGGTCGGTTCCGGAAGTCTCCATGCTAATGCTAATGATTCCCCGGTCGATGTCGGGGACGGTTTTCAGGCCGGTAATATGGCGGTCGGGAACATTCTCGAGCCAGACCGTCTGCCAGATACCGCTTACGGGGGTATAGCGCGTCCCGTGGGGCTTATTGAACTGCTTGCCCGCAGGCTGGACTCCTTCGTTCGAGGGGTCGAAGACCCGGACACGAATTTTATTCAGGCCTTTTTGCAAAGCATTCGTGATGTCGAACGAAAACGGGGTGTAACCTCCCGCATGTCCACCGGTTTTGACATCGTTGATCCAAACCGCACACTCCCAGTCGACTGCCCCGAAATGGAGCAGGATACGGCCCTTGCTCCAATCGGCCGGAATGGTGAACTCGCGCTCGTACCACAGTAACTCGTCTTGGGAGAGTCTGCGGCCCACGCCCGAGAGCGACGATTCGACGGCGAACGGAACGAGAATCTTACCCTCGAACGTCTCCGGGGAGGATGTACCCAAGGGTGTGATGGCGTAGTTCCACAGGCCGTTTAGATTCGTCCACGTCGGGCGTTCCATGATCGGACGGGGGTATTCAGACAAGGGATTCGCCGGGTCGACCCGTGCGGCCCATTCGGTACGGAGTTTGTCGCCCGCGGGTTTCCATTGTGCGAAAAGATAGGATGTCAAAACCAGGACAGGAATTAATAAAAGGATCTTTTTCATGAATTATCGTAGGATTTAGTCTTCGGTCGAACTGCCCCACCAATCTGCATTGGGACGGTAGTCGGGGCGGAGTATGTCTCGGCGCAGGGCTTCGAGTTGGGTCATTTTTTGTCGTTGCATTTTTTCCACATAGGCGCGCTCTTTCTCCGGATCGTATTCCCGGTCGGCGATAGGGAACAGGGCGCCGGTCCGGCACAGCCAGGTCGTGAGTTTGTTTTGCAGTTGGCTCAGTTCGCGCGGATGCAGTTCGTTCACGGGCCGGGTCTCAGCCGGATCTGCGGCGAGGTTGTAGAGTTCGTCCCGCCCCTCCTCGTAGTAGCGGATCAGTTTCCAATCGCCCTCACGGATCACGGACGACGGCGCACCGCCCTGGTTACCGTAGTGAGGATAGTGCCAGTAGAGTGCTCGCGGCCCGACCTTCCTGCCTCGGAATAGGGGCGAAAAGTCGATCCCGTCGACCTTTTGTTCGCGGGGTAAGCCTACGGAAACCATTCTCAGCAGCGTGGGATAGAAGTCCATGCCCGAAATGGGCGTGTCGCATTCGCTGCCCGCCAGGCAAAGGCCCGGATAACGCACCAGCAGCGGCACTCGCAGGCCGCCCTCCCATTGCTGGCCCTTGCCGCCGCGCAAGGGGCGATTCGAAGTGGCGTAGTCGTCGCCCGAGCAGACCCCGCCGTTGTCGCTCGTGAAAATGACAATCGTGTTTTCGTCCAGGCCGAGTTCGGTGAGTTTGTCCAACACGACACCCACCGCATCGTCCATCTGCCGGACCAGGCCCGCGTAAACGGGATTGTCCTGCCGTTGACGGGCAGGCAGGACGCCCTCGACGGCGAAGCCGCTTTCGGGCACGCCGCCTTTGACGGCCTTGTCGCGGAAATGGCGCCAGTTCGCCTCGGTCGTTTCGATCGGGGCATGCACCGCATAAAAAGAAAGGTAAGCGAAGAAGGGCCGGCCGTGGCACTCTTCGATGAATTTCGCCGTTTCCCTCGCCAGGCGAACGTTCAACTCTTCCCCCCGGGGGCCGTCGCTCATTTTTGGATTGCCGTAGGGTGAGAAATAACCACCGGGGTAAGGGCCTCCGGCTTCATGGCCTCCGATGTTGACCTCGAAGCCGTGATCCTCGGGCATCGACCCCTCACCACCCAGGTGCCATTTCCCAGCCAACAGGGTTGCGTAACCGGCCGAGCGCAGCACTTCCGGCAGAGTCACCTCATTGCTCGAAAGAGTGAGGGCATAGTCGGCGGGCAATAGTTTCGAGTGGCGGCCGCGCCCGCGCCACGCCTCGCCCGAAGGTTCGCCGATCCAGTTGGTGATCCCGTGGCGGACGGGGTATTGGCCTGTCAGGATGCTGGCCCGCGAGGGACTCGAGACCTGACACGCCGCGTATGATTGCGTGAAACGCATCCCTTCGGCCGCGATGCGGTCGATGTTGGGCGTTTCGTAGTAATCGCTCCCGGTGCAGCCCAGGTCTTTCCATCCCAGGTCGTCGGCCAGGATGAAAAGGATGTTCGGTTTTTTCTGCGCCTTCGCATTCACGGCGGCGAAAACCAGCAAGGCTGTGGCAATAAAGTGTCTGCTCATCGGGTTATTTGTATATTGCAAAGAAAGACAATCGGTCGGCAACCGGCGCGCACTCTTGCTCATAAGTTCAGCACAAATATTCAGGACATGCATTTGCAGCCGGACTGTTGTTATGTGTGCTATAATTCCGATGATTTGTGCTACACCGCCCGGCGAGGGCTGAATACTTTTGTATGCAGCGCAAGCCTAATGACCTAAACTTAAGCTATGAAACCAAAAATTTACGTAAGACATTTTGTATTCCTGCCGATATTGTGCCTCATAGGCATAATATCTCCTTTAAGCGGGATGGCTCAGTCCGGTTCGAACTACACGGTCGACGGCACGGTCACCAACCCTGAGGGCAAGCCTGTCGCCGGGGCGACCATCGTGATCAAAGACCTGCGTCAGGGGACCACGACCAATGCAAAGGGCTATTTCGCCTTGCCAGCGCAGGGCAACTCGATCGTGGAGATATCCTGTATGGGATTTGCATCGCAAACTGTCCCTGTGTCGCAGGCCGTGACCCTGAATATCAGGTTGAGCGAGGCCGTTGAACTCGTCGACGAGGTGGTCGTGGTGGCTTATGGCACCATGAAGAAAAGCGACATTAACGCCGCCATCTCCTCGGTCAAGGCGGATGACATCGTCACAACCGCTTCGCCCGATCTGTCCGGGATGCTGATGGGCCGCGCAGCGGGCCTGACCGTTACCCAGAACAGCGCCAAGCCGGGTGGCGGCATCACGATGCTCGTACGCGGGGCGGCTTCGACCGGGGCGGGCAACGAGCCGCTCTATGTGATCGACGGCTTCCCGGTGGTCAATGCGAGCGTCTCCCCGGGCAGCGGTTCGGTCTGGACGGCGGGCGAGACCAATCCCCTGGCTGACATCAACCCCAACGACATAGCCTCGATCGAGATCCTTAAGGACGCCTCGGCCACCGCTATATACGGGGCGCGGGGTGCCAACGGGGTCATTATGATCACCACCAAGCGCGGCACGAAAGGCACGAAGGTCGAATACAACGGCAGCACGTCAGTGCAGCAGATCATCAAACGGCCCGACCTGCTTTCGGCGGACGAGCTGATGGCCGAGCAAATGCGTTACGACCGCGAGCTGTTCCTGCACACCAATAAACTCTATCCTTACGGCGGGGGTGATCCGTCATTATACACCTACGTCCCGAAGTTCAACTACACACCCGGGCAGATCGCCGCCGCGGGGGAAGGCACCAATTGGTATGACGAGGTAACGCGCAACGGGCGCATCAACCAGCAGCAACTCACGATCACCTCGGGTAACGAATCGGTCAAAACCCTGGTCTCGTTCAACTACTACGATCAGGACGGGGTGGTCAAAACTTCCGAATATACCCGTTACAGCCTTCGTTACAACCTCGATCAGCGCATTACCAAATGGTGGGACTACGGTCTCTCGGCTTTGGGTTCGCGGGTAACCGAAAAGAACGCCGCCCTCGGAGGGGGGCAGGACAAAAATGCAGGTATCCTCGAATCGGCTATGTCGTACAGCCCCCTGATGGCGATGG
Source organism: Rikenellaceae bacterium (assembly GCA_031549495.1). Taxonomy (GTDB): domain Bacteria; phylum Bacteroidota; class Bacteroidia; order Bacteroidales; family Rikenellaceae; genus JAVBOW01. Next base: position 28,048 of record JAVBPS010000052.1, read on the forward strand.
AGCGCGATCCGCTGACCGGTGGCTGGTCGGAAGACCCCAACCAGGCGCTGCTCAACCATCCGCTCTCGTATCTGGACTCGACCGATGAGACGATTACCAAGCGTTTTCTGGCTAACGTGTTCACCAACATCCATATCATTAAGGATGAACTGTGGATCAAACTCTCGGCCGGAGGCGATTTCCGCAACGGCCAGCGGCAGGCATACTATCCGATGACCACCCGCCATGGGCGAGAGGTGGGCGGCGATGCCAACATCAACAATCTCAGCCGGGAGGACTACAACGCCGATGCGGTACTCAACTACCAGAAGCAGTGCGGTGACCGTCATAAATTCATAGGTCTTTTGGGTTACTCGTACCAGCAGTTCAACCGCAACGGGGTAACCGCCCGCGCGCAGGGCTTCATGACGGACGATCTGCTCTACTACGACCTGGCGGCCGGCGAGCAGCGTCCGGAGGTAACCTCGGCCGTGGGCAAGCATGTACTTGCGTCGTACTTCGCCCGTTTTCAGTATTCGTTCAAGGAGCGTTACCTGTTCACTTTCACGGGACGCGTGGATGGCAGCGACCGTTTCGGGGAGAACAACAAATATGCCTTTTTCCCATCAGGTGCTTTCGCCTGGCGTTTCAACCAGGAGAATTTCGCCCGCAAATGGCGCTGGCTCTCGGACGGCAAACTCAGGCTGAGCTACGGCCAGGTAGGCAACGAGAACCTGCCCAACGACGCCGCGTCGGAATACTACGCCTTCGGCGGGCAAAACTACTACTGGGACGGAACGATGCGCAGCGGGATGGCGCTCGGCAAATTCGGCAATCCCAGCCTGCGCTGGGAGACCACGACCGAGTACAACCTCGGTCTGGACTTCGGTTTCTTCAAAAACCGGATCAACGGCAGCGTCGATGTTTACTACAAAGAGGTCAAAGACCTGCTCAGCGAGCGCGAATTGCCCCATACGGCCATCCGCAAGAGCGTTTACTGGAATGTGGGAAAGACCGAAAGCTCGGGCGTGGAACTTACCCTGAATACGGTCAACCTCACCGGGCCGCTCTCATGGCGGACAACTTTTACCTTCTCCGCTTATCGCGACCGCTGGAAGGAACGCGACCCGATGGTCATGCTGGCGGCCTATGTCAATCCCTACGGCAACATCGGCTCGATCTATACGCTCGTCGCCGACGGGATCATGATGCCGGGCCAGAGCGTACCCCACATGCCCAACCTCGAACCGGGGCAGATGAAATACCGTGACATCAACGGCAAGGACGCCGACGGCAAGCTCACCGGTGTGCCCGACGGGGTGATCGACGAGGCGGATCTGGTCTACCTGGGAACCCGCCAGCCCAAATGCACGATGGGCTTGAACAATACGCTGCGCTACGCGGGTTTCGACCTGAACTTCTTCTTTTACGCCTCGATCGGGGCCTACCGTCAGGCCAGAACCAGCATCGAACACGGCGTGTATGGCGGCTACGGCCTGCAACGCATCGGCGACAGCTACAACTACCTGGTTGACATAAAAAATCGTTGGACTTCGGACAACATGTACACCTCCATGACCAGCGGCTTCACGAGCAGCTACGACGCCATCGGTGCGGGATCCCACTGGCAGAAAGCCTCCTACGTGCGCCTGAAGTACCTGACCCTGGGCTATGACCTCTCCCGCGCGCTGCGTATGCGCACGGTCGGTATGAGGCTCTATGTTTCGGTCCAGAACCTCTTCACGCTAACCAACTACGCGGGTTTCGACCCCGAAGTAGAGAACGACCGGGCGACCTATCCCCAGCAACGGAGTTTCTCGTTGGGCCTAGATATTAAATTCTAAAAATTGCAGCCATGAAAAAACTGATTCTATACTTATGTGTCGCGTTTACGGGGATATTTACCTGCTCGTGCGAAAAAGACCTGGAGCCCAATCTCTACGGGGTGATCTCGCCCGAAGCGGCCTTCTCGACGCAGGCGGGCATCGAAGCGGCCACCGTAGCCCTTTATTATGAACTCAAACAGGTCGGCTGGGGTCCCTACCTCTTCTCGGATGGCAGCTGCTTCGTGATGGATGAGGCATGCACTGACGAGTGGACGGTCAAATGGGCCGGGTGGACTTCGTTCATCAACGGCGGCTGGACAAACACCGACGCTATGTCCACGGGTTTCTATAATAGTACCGCGAAGAACATCACCCGCTGCACTTTCGTGCTCGAGCAAATCGCGCTCAGCAGTGTTCCTGACGATATAAAAAACAAGTATGTACCCGAGATCCGCGCCTTGAGGGCCTTCTTCCTGTATGACCTGTACCGTTTCTACGGCCCGATGCCGATGATCCTTGACGGGCAGATGGCCCTCAATCCCGACCCCAACTACAAACCTTTCCGTCCCACGGCCGCGTCGGTCGAGACTTTCATCACCGACGAGTTGCGCGCCGCCGCCGATGCTCTGCCGGTCACGCAGACCGCCTATGGGCGTATTACCAAAGGTGCGGCGCTGCATTACCTGCTTAAACTACGCATGAACCAGAAACAATGGCAGGCCGCGCTGAATGTGATCGACGAGATTGACGCATTGAGTTATTATTCGCTCGAAGAGGACTACGCCGGGATTTTCTCGGCCACCAATGAGGGCAACCGCGAGTTGATCTTCGTGGTAACGGCCGAGGCGCTGGAAGATTACGGCAACCATTGCTATGCCAACATCTTGCCCACCAATTACAAGTCGCCGACCGAAAACACGATCAGCGGGTGGAACGGCCACCGCATGCCCTGGGCGTTCTACGACACGTTCGACGCCGAAGACACGCGCCGGGCGCTCATCCAGGCCACTTACGCCTCGACGGGCGGTACGACGGTCAACCTGCGCACCAACGGCGACGTGGGCCCCCTGCCGCTCAAATACGGCATCGACCCCAAAGCGATCGGGACCTGGGCGGGCAACGACAAGGTGATGGATCGCTACGCCGAGGTGTTGCTCTTCAAGGCCGAGGCCCTGAATGAACTGAACGGCCCCAACGCCGAGAGCGTCAAACTCGTCAATCGTATCCGTGGCCGCGCATTCGGAGTGGAGACCGCCCTTCCAGAGCAGGTGCTCATCAATGAGGAGTTCAACGCTCTGGCGGGTACGCCGCCGACCGAAACCTCGGGTGCGCTGATGGTGCGTAACTACCAGGCCGCCGGGGCGGGGTGGGAGACCGGCATAGACAACACCTCGCTGCTCTCGGGCGTGAACTGCCTGCACATCAAAATCACCAAGGTGCGAACAGGAACCGTCGCCGCCATCCAGGGTGATCTGCAGGTGCGAAATGAATCGCTCCCGATCCAGGCGGGCCGGCAGTACACGGCCAGCTTCAAGATTCGCTCCAGTTCGGACGTGTCGTTCAATTTCCGCGCGCCGCGCGGCGGACTGACCGCCGACCATGTGGTCACGCTGGAAGCGGGTGTGAGCAGGGACATCGAGTTCAACCTGGGTACCGCCACCTCGACCATCACGGACGGCGCCATATTCTTCGCCCTGGGGGCGCTGCCTGTGGGCACGGAACTGTGGATCGACGCGGTAAAAATAACCGCGCTGGAAATGGATACCTCGCAGAATAGCCCAAAATTGGTCAAATTGGCCGATTTTCCCGGCAAGGACGACCTGCGCGAGTGGATCCTCAAGGAACGCGGCTGGGAGTTCTGGTACGAGGGCAAACGCCGTCAGGACCTAATCCGCATGGATAAGTACATGACCGTGGGACGTTCGGTAGCCGGCAATTTTTCAGATAAAAACTACTTGTTCCCGATCCCGCGCGCGGTGATGATCGAAAACCATAATATCACGCCCAACCCCGGCTATTAATCCGCAAAAAAATAGGCTATGAATAACAACCGCATACACATGACGATACTTACCCTGCTTGCCGCGACCTTTCTGATGGGGTCGTGCGAGGACGCCGACCTGGGCTCGGCCGGTACCGGGGCTGTCCCGACCGACGGTTATACGATCAACACCGGGCAAATGGTGGTTCGCGACCCGTGGGTCTACACCGACACCGAACAAGGTCTCTACTACCTTCACACCCGCAGTTCGGTGGGTGGCGTGCTGAAAGTGAAATATTACGTGAGCCAGGATCTGCAGCGGTGGAAGCACTGCGGCGACTCCTATGTGCCGGGCGCGGATTTCTGGGGTAAACTCGACTGCTGGGCCCCCGATATGACTTACTACAACGGGAAATATTATATGTTCGTCACCTTCAGCACCAAGGCCGACGGCTCGGATCGCGGAACTTCGATCTTCTCGGCCGACACGCCCGGGGGCCCCTTCACGCCGCTCGGCAACGGGCCGCTCACGCCCCCTACGTGGATGTGCCTCGACGCGACGCTTTATGTCGACGCCGATGCTCAGCCGTGGATGGTTTTCTGCCGCTCATGGCGATCGATCGTCGACGGGGAGATCTACGTACAGAAGTTGTCTGCCGACCTCAGTACGGCCGAGGGTACGCCAACCAAACTTTTTTCCGCCTCGCAGGCCCCCTGGTGCAAACCCATCACTTCGGAGGGTAAAACGGGTTACATCACCGACGCTCCCTGCATCCACACTAATGCCGACGGGTCGCTGGTGATGCTCTGGTCAAGTTTCAACAAGAATGGCGAATATGTGATCGGGCAGGCACGCTCCGCTTCGGGCAACCCCACAGGCCCGTGGGAGTTGAGCCAGTACCCGCTCAATAAGGACCGCGGCGGTCACGCGATGCTTTTCAATGACTTGGCCGGCAAACTGAAGATCTCCTACCATTCGCCCAACTCGGGCCCGGAGCGCATTACCATCAAGGATGTACACATTACCTCGGGGGGATGGGTCGAGTTCGATAACCCGGGCGACCGCTTCGATCCCAATGCCGTCGCTCCCGACACCGAGCGGATGAACCTCTACGCCACAACCCCGACGGACGGCGGGAATGGTATCGACCCCTCGCAGACCACGGACGGGGGCAGTCTGCTCTCGAAGAACACCAAGGCTGAACTGATCGTCTATCGCCCGGCGAAAAACAAGGCCACCGGCTACGCGATCATTGCCTGTCCGGGCGGTAGCTACACCGACCTGTTCTACGGATCGTTCGAATTGTTCGCAAAAAAGGCCATCGACAAGGGCGTGGCGTTCATCACCCTGAACTACCGCGTGCCCAACGGCCGTCCGCAGATCCCGCTCAACGACCTGACTGCAGCGATCGATCTCTGCATGGCCAAAGCGACGGAGTGGAACATCGACCCTGTGAAGATCGGTATCCTGGGCGTTTCGGCAGGTGGCCACCTGGCCTCATACGCGACCGTTACGGCCGGGTACCGGGAAAAGCTCGATTTCGGCATCCTGATCTATCCCGTAATCACGATGCAGGACGCCGGCACGCATACCCTCTCGCGCACGAACTTCCTGGGCGCCAGCCCCTCAATTGCGCTCAAAGACCAGTATTCCAACGAACTGCACGTTACCACGACTACGCCCCGCACCTATGTCGCCTACGGACTGCAGGATGCGGTGGTGAACATCGATGCCAACTCGCGCAGCTTCGTCACCGCCCTCCAGACGGCAGGTGTGCCTTACGTGGCTGACGTCTACCCGGACAAGGCCCACGCCATGCTCGAATACCCCGAAACCCTCTACTCATCGATCCTTACGTGGGTGCTGGACGAATAGAATTTTTTCGTATCTTTCGTTAATGAAGCGAACGAAGTGGATCCATACTGCCGCGATCGTGCTCTTTGCCGTGTTTTTTACGGCAAAGAGCGCCTTTGCGTCGGGCGGGGACAACATCCGCTTCGTGAATATCTCCAATCGCGACGGGTTGCCCGACAACACGATCTATTCGTTGTGCCAGGACTACAAAGGCTTCATCTGGGTGGGCACAGTGGGCGGCCTGTGCCGTTACGACGGTAATAGCATCGTCACCTACACATCCGAAAGTCATCCCACGCTGCCCAACAACCGCATCCGGTTCGTTTTCGAGGACGATCGCTACCGACTGTGGATTTCCACCCTGCACGGCATACGCCTCTACGATCGCCAAAGCGATACGTTCACGACGCTGGACAATCCCGACTCACCCTACAATTCGCGTACGATCCACCAGGCGGCGGATGGAACGATCTACTTCGGCGGCGGGGGCCGGGTCTGCTTTTTCGACGAGCGGCAACGGGTTTTTGTCCCGTTGCAGGTGGCTGGCAGGAACGTCACGGGCGACTTCAACGTCGTGCTGACCGACAAGGATGGCTTTCTGTGGCTGGGCAGCGAAAACGATGGCATCCTGTGCATCGACCGCCGGCGCGACACGATCCGCCATTTCATCCACGACCCCCGCGTCCGGGGCTCGCTTGTCTCGAATAACATCCAATCGCTATACAAAGACAGCCGCAGCCGCATCTGGGTGGGTACGCAGAACAAGGGAGTCTGTTATTACGACGAACTCTCCGATCGTTTCGTGCTTTTGGAGCCGGTCCCTCCCTCGTTCGTACGCGCCATCTGCGAGGATGCGCGTGGCAACCTCTGGGTCGGCACCGAGGACGGCTTGTATATCCATAATCCGCTTTCCGGCACAACTACCCTCAAAAAGCGAACGGGCGACGACAGTTACTCAGTGAGCGATAACACGATCTATTCATTGCTGCGCGACCGTGAGGATAACATGCTTGTCGGGACCTATTACGGCGGGATCTGCATAGCGCCCAACTCGTTCTCCCAGTTTCGTTACTATCCCCAGGGCGCCGGGCCGGGGCATCTGTCCGGACGCATCGTCAAGCAGATCGTCCCGGACGGCCGCGACGGTCTGTGGGTCGTGACCAAAGACGGCGGTATCAACCGCTACGACCGGGTGCGCCAGACGTTCCGGCGCGTTATGCTGGCCGACCAAAACACGAAAAGCGACTATTCGAATATCACCTCCCTGCTACACGATGCTCAGGGCAACCTGTGGGTCGGAACGAACTCGGGTAACCTGAACCGCTACGATCCGCGCAGCGGCCGCCGGATCTCCTCGGCCCACATCGGTTCGGACGACAATCAGACCCTGAACAGCATCTATTACGTACTCGACGGGGGCAACGGCACCCTCTGGCTGGGAACCAAGAACGGTGTGGCGAGGTACGATATCCGCACGGGACGATTTTACGCGTTCAAACCCGAAATACTGGGGCGGCAGTGGGTGGATCTGCTGTTGCGCGATTCGGACAACAATATATGGATCACCACCCGCTTCGTGGGGGTCTACTGCTACAACCCGCGCACGGACGAAATGCAACATTTCCGGCATGGCCCGGATGGCCTGCCCGACAACTTCATCAATACGCTCTATGAGGACGGCGGGCGGAACGTATGGATCGGAACCCAGCAGGGAGGCCTGAGCCGCTACGACCGCAAAAACGCCACGCTGCGCAACTTTACCATTGCCGACCACCTGCCTTCCAATACCATCCTTTCGATCTGCGAGGACAACGAGCGTAACCTTTGGGTGGCGACCAATAACGGACTGAGCTGCTATAATCCGGAGAGTGACGATTTCACGAACTACTCGATCAGCGACGGGTTGCCCAATAAACAGTTCAGCCATAATTCGGTGTACAGGGATCCCTCGGGCGAGATCTTCCTGGGCACTATCGACGGAATGATATCCTTCATGCCAGACAGGTTGCGCCAGCCGGGCAACACGCCGAGCGTCGAGTTGACCGGTATCCGCTCGCTCGGCGAAGATGTCCCGGTCGGGGACGACACTCCCCCGGACGGAAATTACGCCTCGATGGAGAAAAGTTGGACGGTGCGGCTGACCCACAGGCAGGCTCGCTCGTTTTCCGTACGCTACACCGTCCCGACGGTCAGCCATGCCGCGAGCATATTCTACCTGGCCCGCTTCGAATCGCGCGAGGGATGGGACAACCTCGGAGCGCAGAACCAGATCACGTTCGCCGACCTGCGCCCGGGAGAGTATACCCTGCTGCTGAAAGCCTCGTTCAACAACCGTTGGATGGGCGGCGAACCCGTTACCAGGATCACCCTGAAGATCTCTCCCCCATTCTGGCTCTCAAACGCCGCCTACTGCCTCTACGCCGCCTGCCTGCTGCTGCTCTCGTGGCTGCTTTACCGCTACCAGGCCAGCCGTCAGCGGCAACGCAACCTGCTGCTGGCCGAGCGGCTCGAAAAGCAGAAGATCGCCGAGGTAAACGACATCCGACTGAATTTCTTCACCAACGTGTCGCACCAGTTGCGCCTGCCGCTCACGATCATCATCTCGCCCCTGCAGTCCCTGCTCGGGAAACGGGAACTCGACCCCGCCGTCGAACGGAAACTGCAGACGATCACTCGCAACGCCGAGCGGATGAAGGCGCTGATCGATGAACTGATCCTGTTCACCAAGGTGACCACCGACAAGGAGAAGGCCGTCCTCTGTCGCGGGGACGTGCTTGGTTTCATCCACCAAATCGCCCGGGAATTCGAGGTGCTGGCCGAAGAACGCAGCAATATCGTTTTCCGAATCGACGTGCCGGTGGCCGGCGAGAAGGTCTGGTTCGACGCCCCGAAGCTCGAGAAGATCGTCTATAACCTGCTCTCCAACGCTTTTAAGTATACCGATGAGGGGATCGTCAAGATAAAGGCGGACCTTTACGCGTGCGAAGGCTTCGATACGCTCGAACTGTCGGTCTCGGACACCGGTATCGGGATTGATGAGGCGATGCACGAACGGATCTTCGAAAATTACTACCAGGCCAACGACCGGCCGCACGACCGCCGAAGCGGTTTCGGGATCGGCCTCTCGATGACTCGCGAACTGGCTGCTCTGCACGGCGGGGCCATCGCTGTGGAAAGTACCCCGAATGTGGGGAGCGTTTTCACGGTCACGCTGTGCGTCGACCGCCGCGCCTTCGACCCGCGGCAGATCCACGACGGGGAAGAGGGCCTTTACGAAAAAAGCGAGAACTATTCGTTCCTGCTCTCCGATGTCTCTTCTGCCGGTATCGAGGCTTTGGTGGAAGCCGGCAGCGGCCTGAAAACGATCCTGGTCGTTGAGGACAATATCGAACTGCTGAATCATTACCACGAGTTGCTGAGCGATCGCTACAACGTGATACTGTCCAGCGACGGCGCGAAAGGACTCGAGGCGGCGATCGCTAAAATGCCGGATCTGGTAATGAGCGATGTGATGATGCCGTCGGTGAGCGGTTACGAGCTTGCGCGCAGCCTCAAATCGCGCATCGATACCTGTCATATCCCGATCATCCTGCTTACGGCCAAGGTGGGGGAACAGGCTGAGTACGAGGCTTACGGATCGGGGGTGGAACTCTATATCGAAAAACCGTTCAGCCCCCAGATCCTCCTGACGCAAATATCCAACTTACTGAATCTCAAAGAGAGCTTGCGTCGGAAGTATGTCGCCAACCAGCTTCCGCTTGACGAGGTGGTCGTCGACGACAAGGACAAACAACTGATCGAAAAAATAGAGCGGTACATCCGCGACCATATCGACAACGAGGAGTTGTCTGTCAATGACATCGTGGGGGCGGTAGGTCTGAGCCGCACATTGCTTTATGTGAAACTCAAGGCGGCGGTGGGCCTTTCTGCCACGCAGTTTATTACCAATATACGTCTCAAAGAGTCTATGAGGCTGCTTTTGCAAAACCGCAACATATCGGAGGTCGCGTATGAATGCGGGTTTTCCTCGCCGAATTATTACGCCCGCTGTTTCCGCAAACAGTTTGGTATTTCCCCCACAGAGTACCGGGAATCCCTTGAAAGGGAGAAAGAGAATAGGTGATCCGCCAGGTCGGATATACTTGGTTGGTAATTCGGAGTAAATGCAAGAACAAGGGTAGAGTTCTATATCTTCTCAAAAAACAGTCCTGCGATCGTTTTGCAAAACTGTTTTTATATCCTAATAGCCGGCGAGCTAAGATCCTTTCAGGCTATTTCGCATCAAAATGATAAACGCATGTGTGGGTATATGCTTCACCCGGATCGAGGCGGGTCGAAGGGAACTGGGGTTGATTGGGGGAATCGGGGAATTTCTGCGTTTCCAGGGCGACCCCTTCCCGCCAACGGTGCGCCCGGCCGTGTTTGCCGGTCGTGCCGCCGTTGAAGAAATTGCCGCTGTAGAATTGCATCCCGGGCTGATCGGTCCATACCTCCATGATCCGGCCGCTT
>JAVBPS010000043.1:0-10051 GCA_031549495.1 Rikenellaceae bacterium
CGGATGATCGAAAAGGGCATCCTCCCGAAAGGCACGAAACTGACGAAGGAAAATCAGTTGCCCAAAGGGATTGCATCCGAGCTGGACATGTTGCGCCCATGGAACACCCTTTCGGCGGATGAAAAGAAATTGTTCTCGCGCATGGCCGAGGTGTTCGCCGGGTTCTCGGAATACACCGACGCGCAGGTGGGCCGTCTGATCGATTACCTGGAAGAATCGGGACAGCTGGATAATACGCTGGTGATCTATTGTGCCGACAACGGCGCGTCGGGCGAAGGAAGCCCGAACGGTACGGTCAATGAAACCTACTATTTCAATTCGTATCCCGACGATATCAAGAACAATATCGCCATGATGAATAAATTGGGCTCCCCCGAAACTTACAACCACTATCCGACCGGTTGGGCCATGGCATTCTCGGCGCCTTACAAAATGTTCAAGCGCTATTCGGGGTACAGCGGCGGCACGTGCGACCCGCTGGTCATCTCCTGGCCCAAAGGCATCAAGGCCCGCGGCGAATTGCGCAGCCAATATTACCATTGCACCGATATCGTACCGACCATCCTGGAGGCCTGCGGCGTGAAGATGCCCGACGTGGTGCACGGCATCAAACAAACCCCGCTGGCGGGCGTTTCCATGGTTTCGAGTTTCAACAACGCCAACGCGCCCACCCAGAAGAAGGTACAGTATTACGAAATGCTGGGCACACGCGGAATCTGGAAAGAGGGTTGGATGGCGACCGCCGTACACGGACCGATGCCTTCGAACCTGGGCCACTTCGACCAGGACAAATGGGAATTGTACCACACCGACGCAGACCGCTCCCAATCCACCGACCTGGCGGCAAAATATCCCGAGAAAGTGGAAGAGATGAAAAAACTGTGGATGGATGAAGCCAGGAAATACAACGTGCTTCCGTTGAACGACCTGAGCATTCTCGAGTATATCAAATACGAATACGATCCGGCAGTCCCGGCGGACGGCCGCTACACGTATTACCCGAACACGACCGAAGTGCCCGAAGCCAACGCCGTCCGTACGGCCGCCCGCTCGTTCAAGATCCTGGCCGAAGTGGACCTGAAAGCCGGCGCCCAGGGAGTCATCGTTTCGCAAGGCTCGCGCTTCGGAGGCTACACCATGTACCTGAAAGACAATAAGGTGAATTTCGAATATAATTTCCTCGGCCTCGATCCGGTGCAGAACCTGAACTATGCGATGCCCGTCGGCAAACACATCATCGGCGTGGAGTTCGTCAAGGAGAAGATGACCCCGAAAGCCGAATGCCTCGGCACGATGAAGCTCTACATCGACAACAAGATGGTGGCCCAGGCCCCGTTCCGCACCCAGTCCGGCCGCTTCTCGCTCAATAGCGGCGAAGGCCTCTGCGTGGGATACGACACCGGCGACCCCGTAAGCAAAAGTTACGGTTACAAATACCCGTTCACGGGCGGCGAGATCATAAAAGTCGTTTACGACGTCGCCAATGACGCCTATATCAATGTCGAAAGGGAATTTGAAGCGAAAATGAAGGCGCAATAATGGCCCTTAGCCGTTGATCACGAAAAAATCCCCCCTTTCTGTCGCCACAAAAAGGGGGGATTTTCCTTAAATCCATACCTTTGCCCAAATCGATCGCCATGAATAAAGGGACCTTCGCCACGCCGTTCGCCGCACCGTTGTATGTCATGCTCAAACCTGCGGGTGCAGCGTGCAACCTGCGGTGCGAATACTGCTACTACCTCGACAAAAAGGAGCTCTATCCCGACCAGGGCCGATTCATGATGACGGAAGCGCTGTTGGAAAAATTCACCAGGCAGTACCTCGAATCGCAGACCATGGCCGAGGTGCTGTTCACCTGGCACGGCGGCGAACAGCTGATGCGCGACATCGGATTTGACCGGAAGGCGCTGGAATTCCAGCGCAGGTACGGGCAGGGCCGTCCCATCGGGAATAACCTGCAGACGAACGGGACGCTGCTCACGGACGAGTGGTGCCGGTTTTTCAGGGACAACAATTTCCTGATCGGGATCTCCATCGACGGGCCCCGGCATTGCCACGACATCTACCGCAAGACCGCCGATCAACGGCCCAGCTTCGCACAGGTCATGCGCGGAATCGATCTGCTGAAAAAGCACGGGGTCGAATTCAACGTCATGGGCGTGGTGAATGACTACAATGTCGGTTACCCGCTCGAATTCTATCGCTTCTTCAAAGAAATAGACGCCCGTTTCATCCAATTCGCGCCTATCGTGGAGCGGTTGCCCGATGGTAGTCCGGCCCCATGGAACGTACCTTCGGAAAAATGGGGCGATTTCCTGGTCGCCGTCTTCGATGAATGGGTAAGAAACGATGTCGGCGAGTTTTATGTGCAATATTTTGATTCCACCCTGGCGAATTGGGTGGGGGAAAAGCCCGGGACCTGCATCCTGGACACGACCTGCGGACATGCCGGCGTGATGGAGTTCAACGGCGACGTGTATTCCTGCGACCATTTTGTTTTTCCCGAATACAAACTCGGGAATATCCATACGGAATCCCTGATCGGAATGATGTACTCGCCGGCGCAGCTGCGGTTCGGGGCCGACAAATCCGATACGCTGCCCCGGCATTGCAAACGATGCGAATACCTGTTCGCCTGTCATGGCGAATGTCCCAAAAACCGGATCGCCAGGACCGCGGACGGAGAAGAAGGCCTGAATTATTTATGCGAAGGCTACCACAAATTTTTCAGGCATGTGGCGCCCTACATGGACTTTATGAAAACGGAATTACAGAATAACCGGGCGCCGTCCAACGTGATGCGATATGCGCGAAACGCCGGCAAACCCTTAAGATAACGTGAGTCGGGATCAGGCGCCCCGGCCGAGGCCATCGCACCAGTCATTGCACCGAAGCACCGTCCCCCGGGTTTACGTTATCGGTCCTTTCAACGCCGGTTTTAGCGCCGATAACCCACCCCTGCCCGCCCCTTGACAAGGGGCGGACCTGTGATTGGCCTTACAGGCCGATCGCCCAATGGTTGTTCGGGATATTATTTCGAACTCACGTTAAGATAATCCACCCCCGCCCGCCCCTTGGCAAGGGGCGGACCTGTGACCGGCCTTGCAGGCCGGCCGCCCAAAGGCCATCCGGGATTTATCCCGGATTCACGCAAGACAGCCCGTCGCCCGCCGATGCACGCCCGCGACCGCCCGGAAACCGGTGGCCCGGTGGCCCGGGCGTTTACTCCAGTTCTTCGATGGCACGCAGGACGGCACGGTCGATCACATAGATATTGGCATAGAATCCGTTGTCCTCAAGGGCGGTATTCCGGGCGATCCCGGCACGCAACTGCGCCAGGAGGATGGCCCGCGAGCGTTCGATCTGCGGACGGTTGGGGACGACGCCGTGGCGCGCGGCATAGGCGACGAAATTCTCCAGCAGGTTCTTATCGCTGTCCAGGAAGGCCTGTAATTCGGGCAGCGTACGGATGGCGTTGATGCGGTCGCGGTGGCGGTCGGCATACTCCAGCGTGTAGCGGTAGAGGATGTTGCGCCCCGACACCTCGATATAGTAGCGCGTGATGTCGGTCGTGTCGAGCGGGATGAAAATATCGGGCATGATGCCTCCTCCGCCGTAAACCACCCGTCCGCCGGGGGTTTCGTAGCGCAGGCTGTCGGCGAATTTGATGCTGTCGGCCGAGAAGAGCTCGTTGTGGTCGTAGCGGTTCCGGATATCCATGGCGTATTCGGCCGTGTTATGGGTGTACGGTTTCTGGATCGAGCGGCCGGTGGGCGTGTAGTAGCGTGCGATCGTCAGGCGCAGCTCCGAGTTGTCGGCATACTTGATGGGTTGCTGCACAAGGCCCTTGCCGTAGGTACGGCGGCCGATGATCACGCCGCGGTCGTTGTCCTGCAACGCCCCGGCGAGGATCTCGCTCGACGACGCGCTGGCCTCGTCGACCAGCACCGCCAGCGACAGGCCGGTATAACGCCCCTTGCCGTCGCTGTACTCCTCGGTACGGCGTTTCTGGCGGTCGAGCGTGTAGACGATCAGCCGTCCCTCGGGCAGGAACTCGTTGGCGATGCGGATCGCCTGGTCGAGGAATCCCCCGGAGTTGCCCCTCAGGTCGAAGACCAGGCTCTTCATTCCTTCGTCGCGCAGGCGGTCGAGCGCAGCGGCCATCTCCTCGTAAGAAGTTCGCGAGAAGGCGGTCAGCTTCATGAAACCGACCCCGGGGCGGATCATAAACGCCGCGTCGATGCTTTTGATAGGGATTTTGCCCCGGGTGACGGTCACCGGGACCAGGTCCGGGATGCCCGCACGCAGGATATCCAATTTGACGGTGGTGCCGCGCTTGCCGCGCAGCATTCCGACCACGGCGTTCTGGTCCATTTTCCGGCCCGCCACGAGCGTGTCGGCGATTTTGATAATGCGGTCGCCGTTCTGTACGCCGGCCTTGTCGCTGGGCCCCCCGCTGATCACGTTCAGGACGATCACCGTATCGGTGGTCATGTTGAACACCACCCCGATACCGTCGAATTCCCCGTCGAGGGTTTCGTTGGCCTGGGCGGTCTGCGAGGCGGGGATATAAACCGAGTGGGGGTCGAGTTCTTCGAGCAGCAGCGGGATCATATGCTCGCTCAGGGAGTCCATATCGACCGGGTCGACGTACATGCGTTCGATCAGCGAGAGCGTGTAGGTCAGTTTATTGCTCGACGACGCGGCGCGTATGGCGCGGTTGACGGCCGACGAAGTGTCGCTGCGCCCCAGGACCAGTCCGAACACGATGCCCGCGACGAGCGAAACGGCCGCCAGCAGCGGCATCAGGGCCAGGTATTTCCTTTTATTGTACATCTACTTGTTTTTTATGGTATAGGCGAGCCCTACGCTGATCGAATAGTTATACTGCGGTTTGTCGGTACCGGTCGAACAGTCGTAATTCATCAGCCCGTAGAGCTTGGTGGTAAGCAGCTTGGTCGCCTTGATTTCCAACGTATTTTCCCACCGGACGGTAGGCCTTTTTTTGATGTTGGTGAACGAATACAGGTTCGACTTATAGCGGCAGACCTTTTTAAAGAACTCCTTATCGAAATAGATTTGCAGCGACGGGCCGAGTTGCCCTTTGGTTTTTTCGCCTTTGGGCACGCCTGCGGTACCGGTTTCGCTGAGCCGGTCGTCGAGCACCATGGTGATCTTGCCCGAGGCGGGCGAGATGGTGATATCCCACGGCGAGCCCTGCCGCTTCCAGTTGAAACCGACCGCCACGTCGAGGTAACCGGGGGCCATGAAACGCGAAACGACCGTATTGTCGGTCCGTGAGCGGTACCCCTCCGTAAACTGGCTGCGCAGGTTGACGGTCATCGCATAGGACCAGTTTCTATACATCTGCCATCCGGCCTGGATGCTGAATTTGAACTCATCCTCGTTCTTGAACATCTTGTCCTGGATATAGTTCATGCCGTAGCGGGCATCGAAACGGTAATCGAAATTGAATTTGTCGATCTTATAGAGATGCCTGTAGGAAAGCGTCGAGCGGGCCGAGAAGGTATTCTCGCCGCCCGCCTGCCAATTGACGAATTGGGTCTGCGAAGCGGTCAGGCTGGCATTAAATTCGATAGAGTTCCGTTGCCTGCGCAGCGCGCGGCGCTCGGCTTTCCAGCGTGCAAGGCTAAAAAAGCGATTGTCGATGGTCTGGGGGCGCAGGTAAGCCGTATCCGGGATGGGCGCGAGCCGGGGGGTTTCGGACGTAGGCACGGTGAACTGGGCCTGCAACCGGCCGCTTCCCGCGGCGAGCATGAGCACCAGTATCCCTATAAAACGCTTCATCCTTCCGGCCATCGATTGATATTAGCCGCAAATATACTAATTTTGTTCAAAACTAAAGTTGCCATGAAATACTTCGGAGCCCACGTCAGCGCATCGGGAGGGGTCGAGAACGCCCCCGTGAACGCACACGCCATCGGTGCGCGGGCCTTTGCCCTTTTCACCAAGAACCAGCGCCAGTGGAATGCCGCACCGCTTACGGCCTCATCCATCGCCGCTTTCCGCGCGAATTGCGAAAAATACGGGTTCCAGCCCCGCCATATCCTGCCCCACGACAGCTACCTGATCAACCTGGGGCATCCCGAGGCGGCCGCACTGGCCAAATCGCGCGAAGCGTTCAACGACGAAATGCTGCGCTGCGAGCAATTGGGGCTCGACCGCCTGAATTTCCATCCGGGAGGCACGCTGGGCGCTATCGGCATCGACGAATGCCTCGACCGGGTGGCCGAGTCGGTCAACATCGCGTTAGGGCTTACGAAGGGCGTCTGCGCCGTGATCGAGAATACTGCCGGACAAGGCTCGAACATCGGTTTCCGTTTCGAGCACCTCGCCCACATCATCTCGAAAGTGGAGGACAAGTCGCGCGTAGGTATCTGCATCGACACCTGCCATGCGTTCGCCGCCGGCTACGACCTGTCGACCCGCGAGGCGTGCGAGCGCACGTTCGCCGAATTGGACAAGGTGGTGGGAATGCATTATCTCCGGGGGATGCACCTGAACGACAGCATAAAAGGCGAGGGCAGCCACGTCGACCGGCACTCCAATCTGGGCGGCGGGGCGCTGGGGATGCCGGTATTCGAATACATCGCCCGCGACGCGCGTTTCGACGACCTGCCGCTGATCCTCGAAACCCCGGACGAATCGCAATGGCCCAGCGAAATCGCCCGGCTGTATGCTCTGGCAGAGTAACGCTTTTGTCCGTAACGGTTTATTGCTTACTTTTGTGCGACTAAAATCCGCCGGGTGCCGGAAGGCATCTTCTCGGCCATAAAGATCGTTGCATGAAAGCACTCTACACCATCGGCCTGCTCGTGATGTCCAACATATTCATGACCTTCGCCTGGTACGGGCACCTGCGGTTCAGCCAGACAGGCTGGTTCTCACGCCTGGGGCTTCCGGCGGTCGTGCTGATCAGTTGGGGCGTCGCCCTTTTCGAATATTGTTTCCAGGTGCCCGCGAACCGTATCGGTTTCGACGGCAACGGAGGCCCCTTCACGCTCTGGCAGCTCAAAGTGATCCAGGAGGTCATTACGCTGGTCGTATTCACGGCTTTCACCACGCTGGTTTTCCGCAACGAAACGCTGCGCGCCAACCACATCATCGGTTTCGTATTCCTGGTGCTGGCCGTTTATTTCATATTCAGGAAGTAGGGTGCGCCTGACGCCTGCCGGCGGCCAACAGGAAGTAATATTTAGGACTGATCAATGCTGGATAACGCCGCAATACGATCCGCAGCAACCTCATGCGGCCGGCATGCGGCAGAACCCGGGCCCGTCGTACTGTACCTTTGAGCATCCGGGCCATCAGGCAGTGCATCATCCGGCGCTCCTCCCCGCCGCCCGCATGGCGGCGGCAGGCCTGCATCTGTTCCAGCACGACCAGGCAGTCATTGGCATCCCGCCAGGAGAAGGCGCTGGTCATGACCGATCCCGGCCGGTAGCGGCGATGGAAGAACGTCCGTTCGATCCGCCCGACACGCCCGGCGGGAATATACAGGAGCGGAGTGAAAAGCTCATCCTGGTGCAATATGCCCGGATAGAACCGCAACCCGATCCTCTCCAGGTAGCTCCGCCGGGTGAAGTGGGTCCAGATCGCAACGCTGTATCCCCTCACGGCCAGCAGGTTCCGCAGCGTTTCCATTCCCGTACGGGTCCGGTCCTCCAGCCTTCCGGCCCGGATGTGATTCTCTTTCAGGTCCAATTCCGGCGATTCGCTGAATGAATCCGCATCGAAAAAGAGAAGGTCGAGTTCATCCGACACACATTTCGCATAACAGCATTCCAACGCATCGGCATCCAGCCGGTCATCACTGTCCATGAAGTATATGAATTCGCCCCGGGCCCGGTCCAACGCCGTATTCCGGGCCACGGACGATCCGGCATTCGCCTGCGTAAATACGCGGATACGCCCGTCCCGGGCAGCCATACGTTCCAATATGCCGGGGCTCCCGTCCGTCGACCCGTCGTCCACCGCAAGGATCTCGATCTCACGCAACGTCTGCGCAGCGATACTCCCGAGCGCCTCTTCAAGGTAAGGGGCCGTATTGTACACCGGCATCACCACACTGACTTTAGGCCTGGCCACATTCTCATTCATCGCATTCCTTTTTCATTAGGGCATGTTCACAAAGATACTACTTTCACAAAAATATAGCGCTTTCCAGGAGCGACAAAAAGAACATCGAAAGGGGGCCGGACAAAGACGGCGCCTCCCCTCACAGCTGCATAGGGGTTCGGTAACGTACAGCAAGTTTGCCCGGCACCCGGAAACATCGATCCGCTCAGGCCAATATCCACCGTGCATCAGGGCCTTGCCAACCGACAGGAATAACCGGCTGCGAGGTATTTACAAAGCCGCGACCGCCTGTGAATAATCGCGTAACATCCCGTGACGCGCCACCCCCTGTAGCCCCTGGATGCGCTATGATCGCCCTAAACGGAGAGAATTTAATCTCTGAAAGGATCCAAGACGCCGGGCCGTTTTGCACGAAACACATAAAACAGCTTTGTCAGGCGATAAGACCCGGGGAATTATATATTTCATGCCACCCCGTCGGTTTTCCGGGTGGCCGGACGACCCGCGATCTTGCCGCGATGGTGCAACCGACGCTAAGCCGGGCGCCATCAAACTGGTTTGAATGACCGGGGCGCGAAGCAGGAAAAGCCTGCAAGGCAGGCTTATATCCCTCGGGTTGGCCTGACGGCGCGCCCCCCAGCCGCGGGAGATGGGGAGAGGATCGCCGCAACCGACGCTGCGGGCGAGGGCAGGGGTCGCTTGCGAACCATGCCGGGCCGCGGGGAGGAAACCCATGCATCGCATGGGTAACCAAACCGGCGGGGTATTGAACCCTTAGAGATTACACCGAATAATAGAAATTTATACCCATCTTCACCATCCCTTTTGTGTATTAAGCTGAATAATGGGAAAAACCAAGGGCCGGCGTTGGAAAAAGAGGTATAATGGACGAAAGGGGATGGCGGAACGGCTGTAAATTTATGATGGTGGTCGAATTACATTCAAACAGATAAAGTCAGGTTCATCCAGGTCGATAAGACATCCATAAAACTTAGCGCAAAACCTGCTCCGGGCACCATGGGTGGGCGCAGGGCAGGTTTCACGAGAACCAAAAAACCAGCCATTTTTGTCCATCATGCCAAAAAATAAGGGCCGACTCTTTCGAATCGGCCCTTGACGCAGGCGGCCACCACCCGACGAAACGCATGGAAGGCACGAGGAGCGCACTGAGCGATGCCGAGAGAGGCGGGGCGTAAGCATCCGCACCCGAGAGCATGCGACGTAACCGCCTATCAACAAGCCGGCATCCCCTGCCAGCCAAAGATGAAATGCGTATAGATAGCTTAATACCAACAAAAAAGCCGGACCATTTCTGATCCGGCTTAAAGCAGGCGGCTACCTACTCTCCCACACGGGTTAGTGCAGTACCATCGGCGTAATTGGGTTTAACTTCTCTGTTCGGAATGGGAAGAGGTGGAACCCCAACACTATAACCACCTAAAGTTTTATATCTCCGGACGAGGGCGGGCATAGCCACACCTCCTCGTTTCCCGCGATACCAGCAACTTCAGCGCTGTTATATCTGACATGATCGGTAAGAGAACCGGCGTTACAGAGAAAGCCGTTCGGGTAATTAGTACCGCTCGGCTGTGACATCACTGCCTGTACACCTGCGGCCTATCAACGTCGTAGTCTCCGACGACCCTCAAGGGAATTCTTATCTTGGGGAAGGCTTCGCGCTTAGATGCTTTCAGCGCTTATCCAATCCGAACGTGGCTACTCAGCACTGCACCTGGCGGCACAACTGATACACCAGAGGTTCGTCCAACCCGGTCCTCTCGTACTAAGGTCAGGACCCCTCAAAATTCCAACGCCCGCGATAGATAGAGACCGAACTGTCTCACGACGTTCTGAACCCAGCTCGCGTGCCACTTTAATCGGCGAACAGCCGAACCCTTGGGACCTTCTCCAGCCCCAGGATGTGACGAGCCGACATCGAGGTGCCAAACCG
>JAVBPS010000001.1:0-65175 GCA_031549495.1 Rikenellaceae bacterium
GGTTCACGATTTGTTTTAACCCCCCCAAAACTCAGACCTCCCCCCGCGCGCGCGTCGCCAGGTGTCAATTTCCATATAAATTGGTTTGTACCCTGGGCGTTGGGCTCGCTCGGGATGACGCCATGGGCCTGACGGCCCAATCGTCAATTATTTCCTATGATCGACCCGGTGTAGGTCACCGTATTGAGGAAATCGGACTCGATATCGAGCGTGGCCTCACCGGTCGTTCCCTCGATGGAGAACTTGAATGTATAGTTATTCG
Organism: Rikenellaceae bacterium; assembly: GCA_031549495.1. Lineage (GTDB taxonomy): Bacteria > Bacteroidota > Bacteroidia > Bacteroidales > Rikenellaceae > JAVBOW01. Next base: position 263 of record JAVBPS010000001.1, read on the forward strand.
AACTATACAAACTGCTCTGGAACGACACATCCCAACCCTTGCTCCGCTGAACATAGAGCATCTTATCCGGATTGGGCACCGTATAGTTCATCACGGTAATCACGTAAGGCGGAGTCATGCCCCGGTAATAAGGGATGCAGATATCGACATAGGTCGGATAGATCCCGATGCGGAAATTGGGATTGGTGATCTGGCGCAGGCGGCCCGCGGGCTGCATCTGGAAGTCGGTCGGCAGGAAGGTGAAGTTGTGGGTCATCACCAGCGAGTCGATGAAACGCTCGAAATCGGCCTGCTTGGCGGCACGTTCCTTTTCGCGCTCTTCGCGGCGTACTTCGCGCGATTCGCCTTTCGCGTCGGCCGTCGTAGTGACGGGAGTTTGTGCCCAAAGGACGGTACTGCCCAAAGCGGCAACGGCTAAAACAAGTAACTTTTTCATATCGAATTTATTTAATAGTTTGTCTTAGCTCTTCATCTCTGCAAAATCCTTGCCTTTTTGGATTTTATTTTAAAAAAGAATATTTTTACATGAATATAACGAATCCGGCGATGAAAAAATTATTGACCTTTGCGATCATGGCAACCTTAGTCACGGGCGTATGCGCCCAGGATATTTTCTCGCATAAAGTCGGCGAGGCGACGGTCACCCTGCTGAGTGAAGGACAGGGCCAGGCCTCTGCGTCGATCCTCGTCGGCGCCACGGACACGATGCTGCGGCAGTGCGCGCCGGACGGCAAGATACCCAATGCCGCCAACGCCTTTCTGGTGCGCTCCCCGGGTCGCGTGCTGCTGATCGACACCGGCTACGGCCGTAAGCTGTTCGACAACCTCGCCGCGGAAGGGATCACGCCCGGCCAGGTAAAGGTGATCCTCATCACCCACATGCACGGCGACCATATCGGCGGCCTGCTGCGTGACGGCAAGGTGGCTTTCCCGAACGCCAAACTCTATATCGCCCAGCCCGAGTACGACTACTGGGTAACCGGGAAGAAAAACGAGCTCGCCGTCAAGGCGACGGCGGCCTACGGCGACCGGCTCAATCTTTTCCAGCCTACCGAACTCAACGACCCCAAACCCGGGCAGGTGCTGCCCGGCATCCGTGCCATCGCCGCATACGGCCATACGCCGGGCCACACGATGTTCATGATCCGCTCGGGTGGTGAGCGCATCCTGGTCTGGGGCGATTTGACGCACGCCATGGCCATGCAGATGCCCTACCCGGAAGTATCGGTCACCTACGACACGGACCCTGAAATAGCAGCCTCCTCACGTGAAAAAACGCTGCAATTCGCGACTAAGAACGGCGTCCCCGTCGCAGGTATGCACGTAGCCTATCCCGGTATGGGCAGCATAAAGAAAGGCGCAGCCGGCGGCTACGCCTTCACTCCCTTCGCGGAATAATTTTTGTCATTCAGAGCGAAGCGAAGAATCTTGGTCGGGCTGTGTGAAACAGTGCCGACCAAGATTCTTCGCTTCGCTCTGAATGACAAAATCAGCGGAAATCGCAGGACAAGATATGGTCGTTCACCAGGCCCGTGGCCTGCAGGTGGGCGTAACAGATCGTCGTGCCGAAAAAGCGAAACCCGCGCTTCTTCATATCCTTCGCGATGGCATCCGAAAGCGGTGTCGAAGCGGGAATTTCGGACAATGAATTCCACCGGTTGACCACCGGTTTGCCGTCCGGCAGGAACCCGCGCAGGTAAGCGCAGAAACTCCCGAATTCCTTCTGCAATTCAAGGAAAAGCCGCGCGTTGCCGATCGCCGAAGAGATTTTAGAGCGGTTGCGGATGATCCCCGGATCCTGCATCAGCCGCTCGACATCCGCCGCGGAGAAAGCCGCGACCTTCACCGGGTCGAATCCCGCGAAAGCCTTCCGGTATCCTTCCCTGCGCCGCAGCACGGTGATCCAGCTCAGCCCCGCCTGCGCCCCTTCGAGCAGCAGGAATTCGAACATCGTCCTGTCGTCCTTCACCTCTTTGCCCCACTCCGTATCGTGGTATTTTTGGTACAACGGGTCATCCCCGCACCAGGCGCAGCGCGTCAGTTCTTTTTTCATATCATCCATTTTAAAAACATCCCGGGCAAGGGAAGCACGCTTCACTCACCCGGGACGACATGATCTTCATTTCGCTTTCCACAGGAAAGCGTCCGGCTCAAGCGACTAAATGGCCTCAAAAACTTCCTTCCCTTCCTGGCAAATGGGGCAAACCCAATCGGCGGGAAGGTCTTCGAAAGCGGTGCCGGGTGCAATGCCGTTATCGGGATCGCCTTCCGCCGGGTCATATACATGACCGCAAATGGTGCATTTGTACTTTTTCATAATCGTCTTTTATAAGATGGTTAATAAACTCCTGTGTAACTCTGCGGCGAGAGTTTTTTCAGTTCCGCCTTCACCTGGGCCGACACATTCAAAGAGTCGATGAACAGGCGGATTTCTTCACGCGTAATCGCCTTACCCGTACGCGTGAGCGCTTTGAGGGCTTCATAAGGCTTCGGATACCCCTCGCGGCGCAGAATGGTCTGGATCCCCTCGGCGACCACGGCCCAGTTCGATTCCAGATCCTCTTCGATGGCATCCGTATTGATGATCAACTTACCCAACCCGCGCATGAGCGAGTTGAAGGCGATCATCGTGTGACCCATCGGCACGCCGGTGTTGCGCAGCGCCGTGGAGTCCGTCAGGTCACGCTGCAGGCGCGACACGGGCAGCTTCGACGAAAGATGCTCGAAGAGGGCGTTGGCGATTCCGAGGTTGCCCTCGGCATTTTCGAAGTCGATCGGATTGACCTTGTGGGGCATGGCCGACGAGCCGACCTCGCCCGCCTTGATGCGCTGCTTGAAATACTCCATCGACACGTAGGTCCACATGTCGCGGCACAGGTCGATCAGGATGGTGTTGATGCGTTTGAAGGTATCGAAGATCGCGGCGATGTTGTCGTAATGCTCGATCTGCGTGGTGATCTGCGAACGGTCCAGGCGCAGGATGTCGTTGACGAAATGGTTGGCGAAGGCAACCCAGTCCACTTCGGGATAGGCGGCCACATGGGCGTTGAAATTACCCGTCGCCCCCCCGAATTTCGCCGGGCAAGGCACCATACGCAACAGGTCGACCTGCTTGCGAAGGCGGTCCACGAAGACCATGATCTCTTTGCCCAGCTTGGTCGGCGAAGCGGGCTGCCCGTGGGTACGCGCCAGCATCGGCACCTCCTTCCACTCTTCGGCCAGCGTTTCCAACTGCGCGATCAATTCTTCCAATGCGGGATAGTAAATCTCATGGGCGGCATCGCGCAGGCTGCACGGCATGGCCGTGTTGTTGATATCCTGCGAGGTGAGTCCGAAATGGACGAATTCCTGATAACGCCCGATGCCGAGCGCCTCGAATTTCTCTTTGAGCAGATACTCGACGGCTTTCACGTCATGGTTGGTCGTGCGTTCGATCTGCTTGATTTTCAGCGCGTCGTCGATCGTGAAATCGCGATACATGTCGCGCAGCTCCTCGAAGCACGCCGGATCCGCATCGGCCAGTTGCGGCAGCGGGATCTGGCACAGGGCTATAAAATATTCCACCTCCACCAGCACACGGTAGCGGATCAGCGCGAATTCAGAGAAATAGCGGTCGAGCGACTCCGCCGCATCGCGGTAGCGCCCGTCCACAGGGGATATTGCCGTAATTTTACTTAACTCCATCTTTGTTTTGGTTGTAAACTACAAAGGTAAGTTTTTTAGCCATGTGATGCAAAATCGCCGCCAAAGTTTTTGCACCGCCGCCTGTCTGCGGCCGATATCAGGCCGCGGGGAGAATGATTTATTGTAAAAGCGGAACACCTGTGTGCCTATACGGGACAGCCGCGAAGGCAAAACATGGTAGTTTTGCCCTCCGAAAAGATAGAACAACCTATTCAATAAGATACTCTGATATTCGGCAAGCAGCATTCCTGCCGCCTATTCCATCAAGCCACCCACGCCGGGGCGTATAACGGCTATCAATACGGGGTATAGCTACGGTTATACGACCCCGCGCGCGTGGGATTTAACCCTTACGGAAATACTCGGTCGGGCTCATTCCGGTCACCTGACGGAAATTACGGTGGGCCGTGGTGCGCGAGCGGAAACCCGCGTCGAAGAAGGCGTTCTGGAAATTCTCCGCCATATCGCCCTGCATGATCTCCAGAAAATCGGCGATGCGCAGGCTGTTCACATACGCCGAATACCCCTCATAGCCCTGCTCCTGGATCGCCTGCGCCAGAGTGGTCCGGTTCGTGTAGATCTCACGCACTACGCGCGTCATTGCCAGGTCGGGATCGCGCCAAACCTTCCCCTCGCGCATGTATTTGTCCAGCCGTTCGAAAACAACCGAATTTTTCATTTTCAATACGGGGGATTCCTGCCGCACAGGGGGAGCCTCCGCAACCGCTTCGGCGACCGGCGGCTTACTGATAAGCCGCTCAAAGAGTTCCATGTAAACAACCCAGAGCGAACACCCCACGCTGATGTAGTAGTAGAGCGTGTTGATCAGCATGTCGTCCGTGGAAAGCACCACGATATAAGCGAGGGAGTTGACGATGAAGGCAATTGAATATTTGCGCATCCACACATGGTCGGTGTTGTTATACCGCCGGGTGTAAGGGACGAAAAATATGGCCGCCAACGGCGCGAAGGCGAGCAGACAGAGGATCAACCGGAATCCCGCATCGAAATGCAGCGCATCGGGCAACATCTCCCGCAACGACCCGTAGACCGTGTATTCCACCCCCGCCCAGAGCGTGATCAACCAAAGGACGGCAAGCCCCGGCACGGGCGAATAGAGCAGCAACACCCGTTTGAAATTCAGCCACCCGGGCGAAACCACCTCCACGGGGTACAGGATATAAGAGATCACCATCACCAGGCAAACCAGCAGCATCGGCACCGAAACCACAAGGGCGGGCACATGGCCGTCCAGCACGCTGAGAAACCGGTTCGTATAACTAAAAACCGACAACAACACAATGAAAGCCAGTATCGTACGCGACCGTTCGCCATCCCTGCGCCGCAGAAAAAGCAAGGCGGAGGCAAGCAGGCAGATAAGGGCCGAGGCGTAGATAGTCGCTGGATAGAGTATTTGCATGCGTCGGATTTCCGGATTCCGAACGCAAAGATAACAATTCTTGTCAGTTATCCTCACCGCTGTCCGAAAGGGAAATTTCGATAAATTTGCATTGCCGCTGTAACTTTTCAACACCCTTGCCCGTCTTACGATAAAACGCTACCGATCCGCCCATGACCGCTAAAGAGTATAATGCCTGTGTAGACCGCCATGCCGATGCGCTTTACCGCTTCATCCTGAGAGGGATGCGCGACAGCGAAAAGGCACGCGACCTGGTTCAGGACGCTTTCGAACGGCTCTGGCGCCGGCATGGCGATGTGGATGCGGACAAGGCGCGCTCGTTCCTGTTCACGACCGGCTACCACGCCATGATCGACCAACTGAGGCGGGACAAACGGCTGGATGGTAACGATTCGCTCCCCGTACAGCACCATTCACAGCACTACTCAGACCTGAACGAAGCGCTGCACGCCGCCCTGGAACGCCTGCCCGCCGTACAGCGGATGGTGGTGCTGCTGCGCGATTACGAAGGGTACGATTACGAGGAGATCGGCCGGATCACCGGCCTGAACGCCTCGCAGGTGAAAGTATACATTTACCGCGCCCGCATGTTCCTGAAAGGGTACATCGGCTCGGTCGAAAGGATGATATGACGATGAAACGCGATGAAGATTTTCCGCTCCTAAGCCCCGGCACGGAGCGCTTCCCGAATCCCGAAATGCTCAAACGCAGCGGGATGGCGGGATTGGACGCCACGATGCAGGAAGAGCTGCAGATCGCGGCTGCCGAGGGCGACGCGGCGGGCGACGCGGGCGAATTCGCACGGCTGCGCCTGACGCCGGACCAGACCGTGCGCTTCGACGGCAAGGATGCCCTGAAACGCCGCCCCACCCTGCCGCGCCCGGCACTCTTATGGGCCGGTGCAGCCGCAGCTGTGGCCATAACGCTGCTGCTGATCCTGCCGCGCCACTCGGAGGAAAAGCATACGCCCCTGGCCGTCGTTGCAATCGAAAAAGATACAATCTCCACGCCGCTCCCGGAGATCACACCCAAGATGGAGCAAGCCCACCCCGCCCCGGCGCAACCTGCGCGAACGGGTAAGGCTGTGCCGATAGTCGCAGAACCCGCCCCGGCTGCAACCGAGCCGGAACGCTCCGTACAACCTTTTCCCGAATCCCTCGCCCCGCAACAACGACTCATAGCAGAGCAGGAAAGCATCGGGGCGGACATAACCATCCCGCAGCCCGCAGCCGTCGCCGCGAACAAGGAAAACGCCGCCGCGGCCACCCTGTTGGCGCTGGTTCAGGGGGAGGTGACCATACAGGAAATCGCCCCCGTACGCAAAGGATTCTCAAAACTCATCTCGACCATCCTCGATAAAAAAGATCAGGGCATGGAAGCCCTCGCCCGTTCCTTCGAGCGGCAGGTGACCGAGATCAGCCGTTACGACAGCGAGGGCAACCTGGTCTATTACGCCCGGCAAACCTCCCGTCCCGAACGCAAAAACTAAAAATCACTCATAATATGAAAAAGATCGCACTCCTCAGTTTTGCCGTCCTGCTCGCCACAGGCGCAATGGCCGCGAACGATCCCGTCAACGCTTCCGACACCGTCATCGTGACGGTCGAGAAAGGCAAAGTCATCGTCGTGGAGAAAGAAGACGGCGGCTCCCGCACGGAGATCACCACCTACAGCGAAAAACGGACCGCCAAACGCGGCTTAGGCGTCGGTATGGTATTCGACATCGGGATGAGTAACTATGGCTCGCGCAACCTGTTCACCGGCGCGAACGGCCATGACGATTTCCTGTCGCTCAACACCGCCAAATCGATTGACTTCACTTGGTACCCCCTGGTGGGCTACCTGAATCTGTGCAAGAATAGCAAGGCGCTACGCCTGCAGACCGGCCTGGGGTTCGACTGGAGCAACTACCGTTTTGAGAACGGATGGAGCATCGCCAGCGTCGACGGGGTGACCATCCCTTCGGATCGCTACATCGACAATGGTTACAGCACCGTATCGAAATCCAAACTGACGGCGGTATACATGGAGGTACCTTTGATCCTGTACTGGACCTTACCCATCAAAGAAAAATTCCCGTTCACCCTGGGCGCAGGCGTAATCGGCGGCCTGCGGGTCGGCTCGCACACCAAGGTCAAATACTACAATGGGGGTGGCAAATTTAAAGAGGCTAACTCGTACAACCTGAATATGCTACGCTACGACCTTACGTTCCGCGCGGGATTTTCGTTCGCGGAAATATTCTTCAACTACCAGATGACCCCACTCTTCACCAAAGGACATGGTCCGGAATTATATCCTTACACGATCGGAATATCATTGGGCATGTTCGGTAACAAAGGGCCTGCCCGGCAATAAACTAAACCTATGAATACAATGAGAAACCAACTGCCATTCATCCTCTTGTCCGCCATATTCCTCTTTGGAGGCTTCAGCGAGGCATCTGCCGCCAAACCCCTGGGGCCGGTGGTCACACGCGAACAATCCGTCGGCGGATTCGACGCCCTGGACGTAAGCAGCATCGTCAAAGTCGTGCTCACCCAGGGCGACGTATGCGCCGTGAGCATCAAAACGCATGAAAACATCCACGATTACATCGAAATTCACGTCCGCAACGGCACGCTGCACATCGGGGTGAAATCCCTATCCTCTTTCCGTGGCGAGGTAGAGATCACGGCCTATGTGACAGCCCCCACGCTCAAGGCGATCACGATCTCGGGGGCCGGCAGCCTGACCACAGAGGCATTCCATGCGGGCACGCCTTTAAAGATAGACATCAGCGGCGCGGCCAAATGCTCGGGAAGCTACCTCTCCCCGGCCGGGATCACGCTCGACATGAGCGGTGCAGCCTCGTTCTCGGGGCGGGTCGACTGCGACGGACTGAAGATGAATTGCAGCGGCGCGGCGAAAGCCAAGATCGAGGGAAATTGCCGCGCATGCCAGGTGGGAGGCTCCGGGGCGGTGAATTTCCGGTGCCTGCCGCTGGTCTACGAAACCCTCCGCGTGGAACTCTCCGGGGCGTCGAACGCGGAATTTACCGCCATCGGCAACCCCCGCGTCTCGGCTTCGGGTGTTTCGAAAGTTTCTTTCAAAGACCCCTCGGGCAAGACGATCCTCGTGAAGGGCGATTCTTAGGGCGTGTTAACATAAACGTTTATGTTAACACGCCCTAAGGCTTCCAGCCTGTTTGAAAAGAACGGAGGTACCCTCCGTTACGATTTACGTTGTCATTCTGAGCGAAGCGAAGAATCTTGGCCGGAATAGTTTCGGCACAGCCCGGCCAGGATTCTTCGCTTCGCTCTGAATGACAAAAAGCCTAAAAAAGAAATGCCGCCTCCGTAACAGAGGCGGCATTCCAATAACCAGGATATCTTAATAGGTAGCATTCTGCGGATCGAAGTTGGCCCAGCCTTTCGTCCAGTCGTCGGCCGCGGAAGAGCTCTTGAAAGCGCCGGCGTAACCGTTGCCCGTGGCATCGAAGCCTGCAGGAACCGCGAAGGAAGCGTTCACGAGCGGGCTGCCCGACACGGGGCCGTAATTGGCCGCGGCATTGGGCGTAAAACTGCCGCCGATCACGCTGCGCGGGTCGCTGAGCTTCAGGGCGGCGACGGTCGTGACGGTGTTGGCTCGGGTGGATTCCATGATGTAGCTGTGGGTGAACGATTTACTGCCTGCGGCGCCCGTACCGTTGTCGGTATTCAGGCGGTCCTGCCAGGTTTTGTTCTTGTCGCTGCCCAGGATGGTGGCTGCGCTCACCGCGGCATTGTCGAACGTGGCGTCGGCCGCGTTATCCGTGTACCCGCCGAAGAAGACGTTCTGGATGGCGTTGCGCGCGTTGGCGGCGGTTTGGGTCTGGCTGCCCTTGTCGTTCTCGATGATCGCGCCCACAGGCCAACCGAGGACGACCGAGTTGGCGATCGAGATCTGCGAGTAGCGGCGGATCTGCAAACCGGCCTGGAACTGGCCCACCTGCGAACCGTTGTTGGGATTGAGCGTCCCGGCGGTGATGTATTTGCCCGAACCGGCCTGATTGTAGAAGGCGTCGTCCTGACCGATGGGGCCCACGAGGGTCACGTTGCAGAATTTGGCCGAGGTGACGGGCGTGGCGTCGGTGCCGTTGGCCCAGTTGTCCGATTCGAAGCCGTTGCTGCACGAGGTGTCGGCGATCTTCGGGTGGCGCACGCCCAGGATGAACTGTACCGTACCGCTGAAACCGTTATCCGTGTCGAAATCGTCGTCCCAGCCGTGGTAAGCGACCAGATGGTGGCAGTTGACCGCGCCGCCGAACCATTCAAAACTGTCGTCGTTCGAATAGGATACCTGCACGTGGTGCAGCTCGGTGCCGCGGCCCACGGAACCCATCGTCAGGCCGTTGATCTCCTGGTCGGTCTCGAAAGGATAGCCTGCAAATTCGATGCGCACGTATTTGAACACGCCCGAGTTGTCGTCGTCGTTCGTTCCGCCGTGCTTGGTGCGCGGGCCGCCCTCGATGGGCATTTCGGTCTTATTGTTCTTCGCGCGGCCGCAGATGATCACTCCGCCCCAGTCGCCCGGTTTGCGCTGTCCGGCAGGCTGCTCGCTGGTGAACACGATGGGCTGGGTAGCCGTACCGTTCGCATAGATCTTGCCGCCGCGCTCGACGATCAGCGAGGAACCTTTGACCTCGTCGCCGGTCTGCTTGCCTTTGATCACGGTACCGGCGGGAATGGTGATCGACGAACCGTCGGTGATGTAGACCCAGCCGCGCAGCACGTATTGCTTCGAAGCGCTGAGCGTGAAATCGCCCACCACATCGAACTCCTTATCACCGTCGCCGATGTAGTTAATGCCGTTCTCGACGAATACCAGCCCGTCTACCGATTCGCCGTCGGTTCCGCCTTCATTTTCATTCTTGTCACAACCGGTCAACACAGCGGCCGCCAGGGCGAAGATCATCATGTACTTTTTCATATTTTTTTACAATTAGGGTTTTTGAGTGGAGTTTGCTCTAAAAAGTGGCGCTGAGGGAGAGGCTGAACGTGCTTCCCGGATCGAACGACTTGGTCACCTGTGTGCGCTCATGTACCTTGCCCGCCGCGTCGGTAAACTTGGGATACTGGGCGAAGACGAGTTTCTCGGAGAGGATGTCGCGTGCCGCACCTTTCAGTTCGAAGGCTTTCGAGAGGCGCACGTTGAAGGTCAGGTCCACGGCGTTGCGCGGCAACTCGTACATATCGGGAATGTTGTTATTGAACGACTGGCCGCCGCTGGCCTCGACTTTACCCAGGCCCACGATCCGCTTGCCGATGCGGTTGTAGAGCACTCCCGCCGAAACGCTTCCCTTTTTGTTTTGCCAGAACAGTCCGCCGTTGATCAGGTAGGGCGACTGGCCCTGCATGGGGCGGTCGTGATCCTGGCTTTTGTCTTCAAAACGCACCATGCTTTCGATGACCGAGGCGTTCATCGTCAGGGTGAAGTCGGGCAACCCCACGAAATCGAGCCGTTTGCGGATGTCGAGCTCCAGACCATAGTTATCGGCGCTCAGGGCATTGGTGAACGAATATTGATAACTGCCCCCCGCATCGAAATAAGTCCACTCGATGGGGTTGTTGAAACGCTTGTAGAAAACGGCCAGGCTGATCGTTTCGCCCGATGCGGGGTAAAATTCCCAGCGCAGGTCATAATTGTCGATGGTGGCCTGCTTCAGGTCGGGGTTACCCATCACGAAAGAGAACATCTCGAAATCGTAGAAAACGGACGGGGAGAGTTCGCGGAACTCCTGCCGGTTGACGCTTCGGCCCCAGGAGAGGCGCACGAGCGAACGCTTGTTGACATTATATGTGGCGTTGACCGACGGGAAGAGGTTGTCGTAGACGTAATCGTCGTAATGCTTCTTGTCCGTGGCGATCTGCGTGAAAGAGGTGATCTGCGTGTCGTAGTGCTCGTAGCGCAGGCCGGCGTAGAATCTGAACGCTCCCACAGGCAGCTCGGCGGCGAGATAGGCGGCCGCCTGTTTGTTGTCGGCCAGGTAGTTGTTCGTGTTGTCGGTCTGATCCTGGATGTGGATCTTGTCGGGTGCGCCGAGGTTTGAGGGCGCCATTACCTCGGGTGTGGGAAGCGCTGCGAAGCCTGCGGGCAGGGTATTGTTGTTGATATCCCATTTGTAGACGAAACTGCGCGTCGAGTAGTCACGGTGTTTCATTTCGCCGAGCAGGCCCGTTTTTAGCACCACCCTGCCCAGTTTGCGGCTGTAATTGACGGCGGCTGAGAGGCCGTTTTCATCCAGGGTGGTAAAGTAGCGCGATATGTCGCTTTGATCCACTTGATAGTCGTCGATGCCGTTCGAAGGATCCTTCGTGCGCTGCACGATGCGGCGGTCGGGCTGGTAGCGGTTCGAGTAGCTGTACCCGGCGTTCCAGTCCAGGCGGTCGTCGGCCGGGGTATTGAACGTGTGCTTACCCGAGAATTGTCCGGCGTAAGAGGTGCGGCTCTGGTAAAAATACTCCTCCTGTTGCTGCTCATAGTAGCCGCTGATGTTGCGCCACCCCTCACGCAACGTGTAGCGGGTGCGGCCCAACTGGTTGACGATATTGCGAAACTCGTAGGTCGACGCCGCACGGCGGTTGCGCGTCCAGGAGAAATTGGCCATCCCGCCCAGGCGCACGTCGGTAGTGTACTGGTCGTCATTGTAGTTGAAACGGGGGACGGGCTGGTCGTTCACCGCGTCATAGACCCCGAATTGAGAGTTTTCCATGTCGGGGATCGTGCGGTTCGTATAGCTGTAATTGAGCGCCAGGGCCATGCCCAGTTTGTCGCCTTTTCCAAGTGCGCGGCTACGGTTGACCGACGCGCTGAATTTCTGGTCGGGGATCGGGTTGCGCGTGGCGACCGCCCAGTCGTTGCCGAAGCCCGTTTTGGTGACGCGGTCGACGGTAGCGACGTCCGAGGTGCTCACACGCGCCGGCACATTCTTCAGCGAGCGCATCCCGTTGTCGAAACCGAGCCAGTCGGTCGGGCTGGCCGCCGGGGCGCTGAAATCGGTGCCGTGGGTAGTGGTGTTCCAACCCGTGCCGTAAGATATGGTCGCGTTGTTTTTGCCCGTGGCCGTCTTGGTCTGGATCATCAGAAAGCCGCCCGTGTAGTCGGCCGGATATTCGGCCGTGGGGGTCTTCACGACCATGATGTTGTCGATCTGTGACGAGGGGATCACGTCGAACGAAAAGGCGCGGGAATCGGCCTCGGCGCTCGGCACGGCCATGCCGTTGATCCAGGTGTTGTTATAGCGCTGGGCCAGGCCGCGCACGATCACGAATTTATCGTCGATGATCGAAACGCCCGGAATGCGGCGCACCACTTCCGAGGCGTCCTTGTCCTGCGTGCGGGCGATCTGCTGTGAGGATATGCCGCTCACCACCAGGCTCGTCTCGCGCATCCGGGAGATCAGCCCCGCATCCGTATTGACCGGCATACGGAACACGATCACCACGTTATCCAGATCACTCGTCTGCTCGACGAGCGAGACATTCAGGTCGACGCGCTGCCCGTCGGCAAGCGTCACCGGATCGGACGTATAGGATTTATAGCCGAGCATCTGCACCTGGAGGGTGTAAACGCCCGCGTCGATATTTTTAATGGAAAATTCGCCCTGGACATCGGTGGTAGCGGTCCGTGTCGTGTTTCCGAGGGTAATATTCGCGCCGGCAATCGGTTGGGCGGTAGCGGCATCGCGTACCGTACCCGAGATTTCGCGTACCGCGGAAGGAGTCGCACTTTGTGCAGCCGATCGGTAAGAAGTAAAGACCGTGGTGAAAAAAAAGCATGTGAAGAGCGTCAGTTTAATTGCGTCGGTAAATTTTGCCATAGTATCCGTTTGATTTCGGAGACAAAAGTACCGGGCCAATGTTACCGGAAAATTAAGCGGCGGTTATCAAATTTTTATCAAATTATTACCGGATCGTTAAGGATGGCGGCGCTTTCCTGTTACGTTTTCTGAATCAACAGGATCAAATTTAGAATCAGCCCGAAAAACAGGTTGGTGTAAATTCGGCACGCATTATGGCTGTGTCTCCTCAGTCCGGGCTTGTCATTCGGCAGCGAAGTGAAAAATCTTGGTCGGAATGGTTTACAGTACACAGCCCGACCAAGATTCTTCACTTCGCTGCCGAATGACAAACACATGCAGAGAGGGTATGAATTAAAATATTCGCCAACCTATTTTTCGGACTGACCCAAAATTTAGCGCGCTGTTTGCACCAGGCGTCTCCCTGGCCGACCGGGTCAAAACAAAAACCCCTGCAAATAAAAAAATTCGCAGGGGTTCTCTGTGTTTTTGCGGAGAAAAAGGATTTTGTGCCTTTCCCTAATCGCCTTATAGTCAATATGTGTAAATTCCGTTTTCAGATATGTTAGCGAATTTGCATCCCCGTTTTTGCGGCCTGCTGCTCAGCATTTCATATCGATACAAATATAGTGATATACTTCTGAAAAACAAAAAGGGGAAGGGGGGGGGTAAATTGGGAGCAGACAAGGATGTTAGCAGGACGGTAGACTTTCCCGTCATGTGGCGACATCGACCGGATGTTGACTATTGCGTTGGGGTTGACATTTTTACCGATTTATTTTTTATTAGCGAAAAATCGCTATTTTTGCCCCATCCGGCGGGGAGAAATCCGTCGGCGCACTGATCTGCTCGCGGAAAATACTGGCGTACAAAATCGAGTAAGGGATCGGACATTTGAATGGACATTCTATACAACCGTATAGCGTGGTGTCATTTGTCTATCCCTACCGGCCCCGCCAGGGCTGTCCGCGAGAGGCAGAGCGCCACGCTTTTTCTATGCTGCCCGAGGGTGTGAACGGGCCCATGTGCATGATTGGTCAAGCAGCAGGGTATGATCAAATGAATATTTTTTCACAAATAGATAACCATAACCCATTCATCGGGAATCATTAGTCTCTTGATGGGTAACAGGCTCATATACATTAAATATCCAATATTAATTATTAGTTTTATTAATGCACATGAGTTACGAAAATTCAAAATTAGACCAATCATTTCCATTTATCAGGCAGGCCGATCTGCGTCGCGCCCGCATGGAAGTTCCGGAGGAGATACAGATTTCCCCGCAAGTCCTCGAACAGTTGAAGGTCGGAAGCCAGGAGGCTTTCACCGAGATCTACACCCGTTATTACCGGCCGATCCTCACATTCCTCACCTACCTTACCCGTTCCACACATGATGCGGAAGACATCGCACAGGATATTTTCGTCAATATATGGGAGCGGCGCGAAAGGGTCCTGGACGTCCGCAATTTTAAATCGTACCTCTATGCCATTGCCAAATTCTCTTCCATCCGGTTTTTCCGCCGCCAGTGCGCCCGGGACAATTTCTACCAATATGCAGAAACCTTCGACCTCGGGGATCTTTCCGCCGACAGCGAACTGGTCGCCGAAGACCTGCAGATGTATGTGGAATACGCCCTTTCGTGTATGGAACAAGGCAAGGCGAAAACCAGGGCCAGGGTATTCCGCATGCACTACCAGGAGGGGAAAAGCTATGAAGAGATCGCCCTTGAACTCGGCATGACCAGAAACGACGTGTCGAGCCATATATACAACGCCCGTAAAGATTTGAGCAATCTGCTCTCGCTGCTGATCGTTCTTTTCCTCTCGCCATAGCCTCGGACGCAGGATGGGAAATCACCGCCGGACATAATCGTTGTCCGGCGGTTTTGTTTTTTCTATCCCCGGTTAACCAGTTTAATATAAGCTATATATGTAAAATGGGGCAAAAATATTTGACCGCAACTTTGATTGCGTCCCCCCCAAGGCTACTTACATATAGAGGGGTAGAAGAAATGACACTCCACGCGGACAGACCTGGCGAACCGAGCAACAAAAAAATCACTGTTACATCACTTATTTTCAATACATTATGCAATAATATTAAAAAAAGTGCAATCCCAACTTTGATAAGTGCTCCCCGAAAGCTACTTATCTAATAGCAGGGGATACCGAACGGCACTACCGGATGCGGATAGCCCTGGCGTACAAAACATTTGAATCCTTAAAATTTTGGTCTTTTATGGCTGGCAACAAAGAGCGCGACCTCGACCGGATAAAAGAAATGCTCGATGCATATTTTAACAACCCCGACCTGCCGGAAGGGGTTGTCACAAGTATGCGCCGTTGGATCGGCCGTTGGTTCGCGAATGCCCGCCCCGATGACCAAAAGTTCGACGCGATGGAGGAAATATTCGACGAGATGGTCGAATACGACCGGAATCCGGACCAGGAAAGGATCAAAGCCGGGATGGAAAAACTCCGGTCCAGGCTGGACCTTCCGGGACCGGGCGAACCGGGTTACAAGGCGATGGATAAGAATATTCCGCTGTATGTGACCGCTGCGGGGAAAGACCTGCGGCAACGCAGGCGCGACCGGGCGAAGGTGAAAAAAAATATGGAAAGCCAGCTCGGGCAACTCCTGGGACCGGCTCCCTCTCCCACCCGCCGCCTCACCCCGGCGCGGGTGGCGGCTGTCGCCGCCGTGGTCGCGCTACTGGCCGGCGGTGCATGGTTCTTTACACACGATACGCGAGGGGGGGAGCCTCAAATGGCGATGGTGATGATGAGTGTTCCCGACACGCTGGGGGCGCAGGGCCGCACCGAACTGCCCGACGGAACGGATATCTGGATCCGGCCGGGCACGACCATCGGCATACAGGAGGATTTTGCAGCCGGCGACAAACGCCGCCTGATGCTGGCCGGCGGGGAAATATACCTCTCGGTGGCCAGGGACAGCGTGAGGCAATTCGTGGTGGAAACGGAGAATCTGACCGTGACCGTGATCGGCACCCGTTTCGATGTGCAGGCGCAGCCCGGCCGACACCAGACCGTGGTTACGCTCTACGAGGGCCAGGTCATGGCGGACGGGATCGCGAACGATGGAGGCACCACGCAGATCATGATGAGGCCGGGCCAGCGGCTCACCTACGATCACGCCAGCGGCAAATACCGTATCGACCAGGTGGTCGCGTTGTTGCCGGATTGGGTGGCCGAACGGTTGAATTTCCAGCATACCACCCTCGATGAAATATTCCGCAGGATCGAATGGTACTACGGCATCCGGATCCACGACAGCCTGGCGAATCACAACGTGTATTCGTTCCGGCTCAACGGAGAGGAGGATCTGGAGACCACGATGGCGCTGGTGGAACACATAACGCTCGATTTTAACTACCGCATCGAAGGCGATACGGTAACGGTAATGAAGCAAACAAATTAAACGGACAGAACTGATAATGGAGAAACAACGTAAGCCGGGCAACCGGATCAGCATGACGCTGCTTACCGCCCTGGGGGTATGGGCCCTCGGCCTGGCGGCTGCCGCCCAGGAGCAAAAAGTGACCCTCTCGTCGCGCGAAATCACGATCGAGCAGGCCTTCGAGCAGATCGAACGGCAAACCGGACTGGTGGTTGCCATCAACCACACCGTATTCAACACCGACCGCCGGGTAACGCTGCCCAGCGCCTCCGGTACGGCGAAAGAGATCATGACCAACCTGCTCGCCGGCACGGGACAGACGTTCGAGCACAGCGGCAATTATGTGATCCTGCGCCCTGAATCCCAGCCTGGATCGCAGACCACGCAATACATATATGTGGCCGCGCGGTCACAGCCGACGCAGCCGGGCGGATCCGGGACACCCGAATCGTTGGCGGCCCCCTCGCCGGTACGAGCCGACAATGCCGGAACGCTCCCGGCCCCCGCGCCCCGTGCCGGATGGCAATGGATCCCGGCCATTACCGGCGGGCCGCAGCCCAGAGGATTCACCAAACAGCGCCTTCCGCTGCTGGCCATCAAGACCAACCTACTGGACGACGCCACTACGAGCATCAACCTGGGGTTTGAGATGCGCCTGTCAGACCGGTGGACCATCCACCTGCCCGTAAGTTACAACCCGTGGAAATTTTCGGAGAACAGGCAATGGCGCCACCTTTCGTTCGCCCCCGAAGGCCGTTACTGGCTTGGCGAGTCGTTCAACGGCCACTTCTTCGGGTTCCACGGCCTGTACTCCTATTTCAATGCCGGTAACATCGACCTGCCGTTGGGCATCTGGCCCGACCTGAAGGAGTACCGTTACGAGGGCAACCTCTACGGCGCAGGCGTCGCCTATGGTTACCAATGGATATGGGGTAAACGCTGGGGCCTGGAAGCCACCCTCGGGATGGGGTATTTCTACGCCGACTACAAGCAATACGACTGCGCCAACTGCGGACAGCAGACCGGCAAAGGCTACAAACACTATTTCGGCCCCACCAAGACGGGCGTTTCGCTGATCTTCTTCATCAAATAAGCAACTGCAAACCAGATATGAAAAAGGTATATTTTACAGTAGCGGCTATGCTGCTGGCGGCGGTAGCCTGGGGTCAACCGACGCCTTACAAGGGAACGCTGATGTTCTCGAACGGATCGGCCCGCGAGCAGAACGACTCGCTCAAAGTGAGCTTCGATGTAAAGGTCGACCGTGCCGCGGTCCCCACCGGCCGGAGTATGCACCTGGTGCCGGTGCTCGGCAACCCGGATCAAAACATCGCCCTTCCCGACCTGATGATCGTGGGCAAAAACCGCTATAAAAGCGAGCGCCGCTCCCTGCGCCTGCTCGGCCGGCAGCGCCGGGCGGAGACGGCCACACCCGCCACGGTGATCCGGGTGGATAAGCGGACGGACACCACCTTTACCTACACCTGGGCCGCGCCCTACGAGCCGTGGATGGACGAAGCCGCGCTCGCGGTCAGTCAGGAACTGACCGCTCCGGCCAACCGCCGCGAACTGGTGTTCTTCTCGATGGCCGATCGTGTGCAACTCGCCCCGCGCACCCCCTACCAGGTAGAGCCCAAACTGAATTACTACCTCCCCGCCGCCGAACAAAAGAGCCGCCGCAAGCAGGGCCAGGCCTTCCTTGATTTCCAGGTCGCCAAATCGGTCATCCTCCCCACCTACCGCAACAACCCGGCGGAACTGGCGAAGATCCGCGAAGCCTTCAACGAGATACAGGGTAACCCCGACGTGAAGATCGGCGGGCTGTTCATCGAAGGGTACGCCTCGCCCGAGGGGAAATACGAAAGCAACGAGCGGCTGGCCCGCGACCGTTCCTTCGCGCTGAAAAACTACATCACCTCCAATTTCCGCCTGCCCATCGCCGACGACCGGATCAAGGTCGAATGGACGGCCGAGGATTGGGACGGGCTGGTCGAATTGATCAACGCGAGCGACATCGCCCAAAAGGAGGAAATACTGCGCGTCATCGAAACCACGCCTGTTTTCGACAACCGCGAGAGCGCCCTGATGCGCCTGGCGGGCGGGATACCCTACCGCACCATGCTCAAGGATATGTTCCCGCAGTTGCGCCGGGTGGAGTACCAGATCGACTACACGGTAAAAGAGTATTCGGCCGATGAAACCAAGGTGCTCATCGACAAGAACAACCTGGCGTTCCTCTCGCAGCGCGAGATGTTCCTGGCCGCGCAGACTTACGACCCGCAGAGCGCCGCGTACCGGGCTATCCTGCAGGAGCTGATCCCCAGGCAATATCCCGACAATGCCACGGCTGCCGTCAATGCCGCGGCGGTGATGATCGCCCAGGGCGAAACGGGCACCGCCAAACGCCTCCTGGAAAAATGGGCCTCCGACCCGCAGTCATGGAACGACCTGGGTGTGGTCTGCCTGCTGGAAGGCGACCTGGACCGCGCGGAGGGACTCTTCCGCCGGGCGCAGGGACAGGGCGTGGCCGAAGCGACCCACAACCTCGCGGAAGTGGCCAAAAAACGGGAAGACAACGCCCGCATGGAGCGTTACAAAAACAGGTAATCAACTCATTCAAAAACACGATAATTCAAAAAACCAAACACCATTAACTTTTTTAACCTTAATTAATTATGAAAATCAACAAAATTTTTGCAGCCGCCCTGGCGGCGACCGTCCTGCTCGCTTCGTGCAGCAAGGAGAACGCGGAAAGCGTGATCACCTCTTCCAACGGTGAAAAAACGATGGCCCGCATCGTGCTGAGCCAGTCGGGTACGGGAAACAGCCGCGCGACAGGTGACAAAGTAGATCCTACCGCCACCGAAAAAGCGGTCAAGTCGGCTACCGTCTATGTGTTCAACTCCACCCGGGTCCTCGAAACGACCGTCGCGATGGACCTCTCGGGCGAAACGGCCAGCAAACTGATCGAGGTGACCACCGGCCTGCACTATTTCTACGCCACGATCAACATGGCGGTCAAGACCCCCGAGGTCAATGCCGCCAGCCCGGTCTTCACGGTTCCCGCCAACTGCACCACCGTTGAGTTCGAGAAACTCCTCTCCTCCGCACTGGCCGACATGAACGCGCCGACCAACGCCACGACCGGTTTCTGGATGACCAACACGGAAGGCGCCAAGCAGGTCAGCCTGGTCGAAGCCACCGAAACGGAGGCTGCCACGGCCGGTCACAACAACAACTTCGTGATCAACGTAGGCCGTGCCATCGGCAAGGTACAGGTTCATTTCGATCCCGCCACCGCCACCCAGATGGGCGGCAAACTGACCAACGTGCTCTACCGCGTGATCAACAACCCGGTCAAACTGCACCTGATGCCGGTCATCGAGGGCGGTTTCTACAAGAGCCCTTATTACGCGGAAGCCGCGGTGAACGCAGCCAACTATTTCAACAACAAGCCCTACCGCAAAACCGCAGCCACGGGCGACACCGGCTTCTCCTACATGATGGAGAACAGCAACAACGTCCCCAAGGAAGGCAACGCCTCGACGCTGCTCATCCGCGGTAAGTTCACCCCCGACGCCAGCCTGCTGCGCAAGCCCGACGGCACCGCCGCCGTGGCCGCCGACCTGCCCGCCGCCGGTACTTTCTGGCGTATCGCCAACCTGGACAACGGCAAGATCGTATCCTACGGCGACTACTACTACACCGCCGAGCCCAACGTCGGCCAGCTCATCGCCGGCCAGGGTACCGTCCGCTACACCAACGGGATCTGCTACTACTGGCTGCCCCTGAAAGATGCGACCGGCACTGATGTCCAGGCCCGTTACACCGTCAAGCGTAACCAGTACTACTATGTCGATATCACCAGCGTGAACGGCGCAGGCTATACCGACGGTCCCGGCGACGGCACGATCGACAATTCGGCCACCCCGTCCGATCCCGGCAACGGTACCGATCCCCAACTGCCCGGCGGCGGTAACGAAGGCAATGACGACGACAGCGGCTTCGGCGGCGGCCAGCCCGACGAGGAAGGCCCGGTAAATCCCGAAAATCCCCTCGAGACCACCACCAACCTGAAGGCCACCATCAGCATCCTGCAATGGGTGAAGGTCGAGCAGACCGGCGGTATCTAAACCATCCCTACCGAAACCTGCCCGCGACCGTGTGGCTGCGGGCAGGTTTTTCCAAAAAACTTCAAAGGTGGGTATCCACTCACGCACCGACAAGCCTCACACAGCCCGGTATGGGACATATTCACCTTCATAACACATCGCCACGCATGAAAGCAATCATCAATCTCGTTTTCCGCCCGCTCGCCGCCCTCGCATTGCTCCTTTTCGCAGGCGGGTGGCTGGCCGGATGCAACACCTTGCAGGAGGACTATTCGCACTGTCCCCAGGGCGCCTACCTGCGTTTCCACTACACGCTCAACACCAGTTACAGCGACCTGTTAGCACAGCAGGTCAACACGCTCGACATCTTCGCCTACCATATTTCCGACGGCACGCTGGCACAGCACGTCCACGTGGCCGCGCGCAACCTGGACGCCGCCCAGGGGATAAAACTCCTCCTCGACCCCGGCTCGTACCGCATCGTCGTATGGGGAAACTACGCCCCCGCCGACCATATCCTCTCCGTGCATGAGAACTGCGAAGAGGTGAAGCTGCGCCTGAACAACAACGACGGCGACGTGACCACCCTTTGCTCGCTGTTCCACGCGATGACCGAACTGGAGGTGGTGCGCAACAGCGAGACCCGGCGCGAAATGTACCTGACCAAGAACACCAACGCGGTCCACGTCATTATGGAAGAGGTCAACGGCACGGGTGCCGACCTCTCCGCTTTCACCGTTACCCTGACCGGGACCAACGGTATCTACAACTACGACAACTCGCTCGCAGCGGAATGCCCTTCCCTGCCCCTCAATTATATACCCTCGTTCTCGACTGGCGACGAGGGCTGGGCCCAGGCCAATTTCAACGTGCTGCGCCTTTTTTCGGACGAAAGCGACGGGCTGAACCTGAAGATCGTCGCCAACAGCCACCCGCGCAGTCCGCTGTATGAATTGAAGCTCACGCGCGAGATACTGCGTGCCATCCCCGATGTGAACACAATGGAAGACCTCGACCGCCACGACGACTACACCCTGCGTTACGTTGTGCGCGACACGGGCGGCGCATGGACCGTGGTGAAGATCTTCATCAACGGCTGGGAGATCGTCCAGCAGGGCAGCGGTATGTAATTCCGATCGAAAACGAATAAAACGAAACCATATGAAAAATCAATTGTTTAAGATCCTCGGCCTGGCTGCCTGCGTGGCGGCGCTGTCGGGATGCATGAAGGACAACGGGCAGGGCGTATGTCCCGCCGGGCGCGACGGCGAGGCGTTCACGCTGACCATCCAGGTCCCGGGAGCGAGCACCCCCGTGGCCCGCTCGCTCGGTGTGCCGCAGGAGAGCCACATCGCCTCGGACGGGCTCGACGTGCTGGTGTTCGAGTATAAAAACAGCCGCGAGGAGTTCGCCTACCTGACCCATGGCACCGACATCAACGAGGTGACCAACAGCGAACCGGGGGTCTATTCCTCCAAAAAGCAGTTCAAGGTGTTGCTGCGCAAAAGCCCCAACGGCACCGAACAGTACCGTTTCGTGATCCTGGCTAACCTGCGTGGCGAAATCCGCACGGCCCGCGGCGGCGACCAGGGCACCCTGTTCGACGGCAAGACCAAAGCCGAGGTGCTGGCCC
The DNA here is from genome assembly GCA_031549495.1 of Rikenellaceae bacterium. Taxonomy (GTDB): domain Bacteria; phylum Bacteroidota; class Bacteroidia; order Bacteroidales; family Rikenellaceae; genus JAVBOW01. The sequence continues at coordinate 22,354 of JAVBPS010000001.1, forward strand.
TCGTCCGTTTCGCCAGCGCTTCGAAATGGAACACCACGGGCGGCACCGATTTCACCCCGCTACCGATGTGGGGCGAGACCTCCGCGCTCGTGCCTGTCACGCCGGGTACGACCTTCGGGGTGATCCCGATGCTGCGTTCGGTGGCCCGCGTCGACGTGGGGTTAAACGTATCGGGTGACCTGAACAACCCCGTGGCTGCAGGCTTCGGCGACCTGTTCAAGATCACCGACGTGAACGTTTATTACTCCAACAAGGCGGGCTACGCCGCTCCCCTGTCCGCCAATATGGGCACGGGCGATGACGCGGGCAAGGCGGTGCTCCCCACCGTGGCAGCCGCACAGGCCGACCGCAACGCGGCCAAACTGGCTTACTCCTTCGGCACGGGCACCCTGGGTTCTTTCCGTGACATCTACCTGGCCGAGGCCGACAACAAGAACGCCTCGAACCCTACCTGCCTGGTGATCGCGGGCTACTACACCAAGCCCGGCGATGCGGTCAACACGAGCGTTAAAACCTGGTACCGCCTCGATTTCTACCAGCGCGCCACGGAGAGCCAGCCCGCCAACGTCAAGTTGGACATCCTGCGCAACCACCGTTACCTGTTCAACATCAGTTCAGTCGATGGGGCGGGCTATCCCACTGAGGAGGAGGCCCTGAATTCGACCCCCATCAACATGGACGGCGGCGTGCTGGTCTGGGATGAGGCCGATATCGACGAGATCGCTTTCAACGATCAGAACTACCTCGCGGTCACCCCGCGCGAGTTCAACCTCCCCGCGTATGCGGGTAGTGTCGCGGCGGATTTCCGCACGTTCACCGTCATGACCGACGTGAACAACGGCTGGAAGATCGGCCAGATCGTCTACTCCCCTGCGGTCGCCGTGGGCGAGGAGTGGCTGGTCCTATCGGAAACGACGGGAGGTAACGGCAGGCAGACCGTCACGCTGGGTGCCTCCAAAGCCAACACCTCCGGCGCCGAGCGCACGGCCACGTTCTATGTCTCCGCCGGCCGCCTGCGCCTGCCGATGACGGTTACGCAGGCCACCCGGGTCAACATCTTTACGTTCAATGGATTTTTCATCGATAACGTGAGACAGATCTACGACGGCGTGACCCCGATCGTCCTGTCGTCCACCTCTGCCTACACTGTCACGGCCAAGGCCAATACCAACTCGCTCTGGGGGCTCTACTGGGGACAGCACGAAGAGGCTTCGCCCAACTTTATGGCTGACATCCCGGTCGACGACCAACTGTCGATGACGATCGACGCAATCCCGTGGGGAACGCAGACCACCACCCTGACCGCCAAGGGTTACGACAACGTGCCGCATACGATCGTCTTCACCCAGACCGGTTATACCATCACCGGCACGGTGAATCTCTCGACGATCCCCGCTTTGGGTGGCGAGGCGATCCTTACGCTGTCCGGCAATTTCCCTGCGATGAACTACCGGGCGATAGCCGCCGCCGGTAACTTAATCAGCAACGTCGTGGCCGGCGATGCGTCCGTCGCGGGCGCCTCCTCCGTCACGCTGAAGGTCGGACCGAACGGAACGGGCGCCACACGGAATAATATCTACTACCAATACGAGAAATCCCCCGGCGTCTGGGAGAGTCTCTATACCACCGTCGCGCATACGTCCAACTGCCGTTCGACGCAGCCGAGCGTCCTGCTTCCCCTGGCTCCTCCGGGAGTGATCGGTGTCGGCGCGGCTTCGGGCAGGCTCACCCTGCGCGGCTCGCAGGAGTTTGCCGGCACGGACGTGGCAGCCAACTCGGAATTCGGCCCGCTGGCGGACGAAACGGTCTGGGCCGTCTATTTCAAATGGGGTTCTCTGATCGCCATGTACGCCAACAATCCTGCCACAAACGAAACTTACGACCAAATTGCCTGGGCTCCGTCGGGATACGACCTTGCCGCGCTGAAAACCGCAATGCGCGACGCGGAACCGACCGAAACCAAGAGCATAAGTTTGGTTCGCTGGGAGATGATACCTTATCGCACCGCCGCCCCCTGGACGCCGGGCGACGAAGCGGCCGGCCTGGGCAACCCCTGCACGTATGCCGACAAAGGTACCGCCGCGGGTACCTACTCGCTGCCGACGGGTAAGAACTGGAACGGGGGTGGATATACGAATGGAACCTCGCCTGATGTTTCGATAAATGCAGGGGGGATCACCGTCTACGGCCGTTATATGAATGGCAACAAGTCGTTGTTCCTCTCTTATGCGGGATATCGCGGGAATGCGGGAGCAACCTTTGGTGAGTCCTACGACACCTCAGGATTGTATTGGAACACTTTCTACGATACCACCTATGGGTACTCCATGTACATTCAGAGGGGGAATTCCTCCGCAAACGTGAACAACGCCAATTCTCAACTTTTCCGCGCCACCGCCGCTATCCGCTGCGTTAGCCAATAGAACGGCGCCATCCATCCCTGATAATACCCTGCGGAGCCTGACCGCTCCGCAGGGTTCCACGGGGCAGGCATAGCCCGGAAGGGCTTCTTCCCTGCCACCGGACACCAGAATACACGATTACAACCGCAAACGGAAAAGGTCCGCACCCTTTCCCTGCCTCCTGCACGATAAAACGGAGCAAACCCGTTGCAGGACAAAGGCTGCCGTTGCGGGACCCGCCCCGACACAGGAATCCCGACTGTCCGCAGTACCGCCCGGGCCAGCCGCCAGGCCCGGTTTCATCGCGACGTACGACGAGGACAGGCTTGATTCCGGGGGCGGGATTCCCGGACGGGAGCAAGGATAACGGTGCAAATTGAAAGTACACCTATTGAAAACGAAGGATCGATACCGCCCCGGCACTCTCTTCTTCAGGGAAAGCCCGCTAGTGATAACCGGCCGACCGCATGCTCACAAAATTTAGGTTGTGTAAAAAAAGCCGGGGCGGCTTTTTAAAAATACCGGACCATGGAAACCGCAACTCTCCCCTTCACTCAAACCTCCGCCCCCCGCCGGGTCGACCGCCAGGCCGGGCCGTGGCATAAATATTGGCTCGACGCCGGACAGGAAAGGGCGGGTAGAACGGGCGACGAGGCGTTGCTGATCGCACTGATGCGCGGTCCGGTGCTCTTTATCTCCGGATACTACGGTTTAAAGCAGGTTGAAGCCGTCCATTTTTTTGTCGTTCCGGCGAATATGGACTACGTGGTCACGGCCCTGGCAGACGCTTTGCTGCTTTGCGTTCGCTTCGACGTGGAGTACTTGTTGGAGATGGAGCGTCCGATGATGGACCGCTTTGCCCGGCGCTGTGAGCGCGCCCTGCCCGTGCTGCATTGCCTGCCCATCCACAACCGGATATACGATTATCTCAATCTGGCCGACATCTTCCTGCGTATCGGCGAAACTTTTTCCGGGAGTCTGGCCAGCAACCGCCACAAGGTTTTCGACCTGCTGTTCCGTCACTATCCCCGCAAACATATTGCCTCGCTGCTACGGCCCGTATTCGCCCCGCCACCCAACCTGAAATACAACCCGGGCCCGGTTAAATAGCTGCGATTTTGCAGGGCTGAATCGCCCGGGAATCGCATATTTTGCAATACTTCCGGAATAAGAAAACCGTGCAGACATCTGATTTGCGCGGGTTATCCCATAGTTACTACATTACCTTGACGGAATGGTAGTGAGCTAAAGAAAACTCGCGACTGCATGGGATGCCATTCTTGCCGTAGCGTTCAGCCAAAGATGGTTGCCCTGCTGCGCAAGGCCGCCGAAGGCGCTTGTATAGCCTTGCGCAGCAGGGCAACCATCATTACCTTTGCGAAAGGCAGGAATGGCATTGTCACCCTCAAACTGACCGGGGTTATCATACACACAAGGAGGGAAGAAAAATCATTGTCGATACAGAAATACTGTTGAGGCTAATGAATCTGGCTAATCAGCCTTCCGGAAAGCATCCCCGAAGAAAGAAAAACACCCAAAACAACAGCTAAATGGGTGTCGTTTTGGGTGTATTTTTGACAACTAATTGATTTTCAGTTGTCTTTGCGGAGAAAGAGGGATTCGAACCCTCGGAACCCCGGAGGGTTCAACGGTTTTCGAGACCGCCCCGATCGACCACTCCGGCATCTCTCCAAACAGGTCGCAAAGGTAATAATTATTTTTACTTTTCCGAATTTTGGCGGGAAGTTTTTTAGTCTTATACAAAAAATCCGCAGGCAAAACCGCCGAACCGGAAAAATCCCCTTTATAAAACTACCGCCGTACCGCCATACCCTTCCGCGGCGATCTTCTCGGCCGAGCAGATCACCACACGCTTTACCCCTTCACGTAACGACCGGAACGCATTGTCCAGCTTGGGTAGCATGCCCGCCGCCACTACGCCGCGCTCTTTCAGGGTGGCATAATAGTCGGGGTTGATCTGGGGAATGACAGAGGCATCGTCCTCCACATCCATCAGGACACCTTGCTTCTCAAAACAATAGACCAATTCCACCTCCGTCACGGCAGCCATCGCCCCGGCAAGTGCAGAGGCTACCGTGTCGGCGTTCGTGTTGAGCACGCCGCCCTGGCCGTCGTAGGTGATCGGCGCGACCACGAGCGTGTAACCTTCGGCGGAAAGCCTGGCGATGAGCCCGGTATTGACCTTTTCAGGGTCGCCGACGAAACCGTAGTCGATCGGCTCGGGATTGCGGCGGCGCGAGGTGATCAGCGTCCCGTCCGCACCGCACAGGCCGATGGCATTGCATCCGGCGGCCTGTAATTTAGCGACGATTGTTTTGTTGATAACTCCGGCGTAGACCATCGTCACCACCTTCAGGGTTTCGGCATCGGTAACGCGGCGTCCGTCAATCATTTGCGTCTGTATGCCGAGCGACTGCGAGATCGTCGTGGCGACCTTGCCGCCGCCGTGGACCAACACTTTATCACCAGGCAATGTGGATAAGTCGGCCAGGAATCGATCCAATTTCGCCGGGTTATCCACAATATTTCCTCCGATTTTGATAATTTTCAACATGCTATCGACAGGTTATTAACAATGACTCCTTTCTCGGATTTGTCATTCTGAACGAAGTGAAGAATCTTGGTCGGAATGGTTTGCAGAACACAGCCCGGCCAAGATTCTTCACTTCGTTCAGAATGACAAAACAGGCTTTAGGTGTAATCCATTCACAATAATTTTTCGAACGAAGCCAGGAACCGGTCTGCATTCGCCCGTGTAAGGCTCAGCGCCGGCAGCAGACGAATCACTGTTTTGCCCGACGATCCCACGAAAATATGCTCTTCATGCAGAAGCCGCTGGCGGACGGGGGCGCTGTCGCCCTCCAGTTCGATGCCGATCATCAGGCCGCGGCCGCGCACCTCTTTGATCGGGCCGGACATCGCGCGCAGGCGTTCCATGAGGTACTCCCCCACTTCGCCGGCACTGGCCACAAGATTCTCTTTTTCCATCGTTTCCGCCACGGCGGTCATCGCCACGCAGGCCAGTTGGTTGCCGCCGAACGTCGTGCCCAACATGCTGTATTTCGGAGCGATCTGAGGCGTAATGGCAATCGCTCCGACCGGAAAACCGTTGCCGATCCCCTTGGCCATTGTGTAAATATCGGCGTCGACACCCGCCCAATCGAGCGTGTAGTATTTTCCACTCCGGCCGCATCCGCACTGGATCTCATCGGCGATGAAAACAGCCCCGTGAGCATCGCACAGGCGGCGTATCGCCTGCAGGAACTCGCGGCTGGCGACCTTGATCCCGCCCACGCCCTGGATGCACTCGATGATCACGGACGAGATCTCCCCACCTTGTTCGGCAAAGAGTTTTTCGAGGGCCGCCACATCGTTGAACGGCAGGAAGATCACGTTCTCCGTTTGGTTCACCGGGGCGACGATCGAAGGATTGTCCGTGCAGGCCACGGCCAGCGAGGTGCGCCCGTGGAACGCGCCCGTAAACGCGACCACTTTGCGGCGGCCGTTATGGAACGAGGCGAGTTTCAACGCGTTTTCATTCGCCTCCGCGCCCGAGTTGATCAGGAACAGCTGGTAGTCGTCCTTGCCGGAAATCTTTCCGAATTTTTCGGCCAAAATCCGCTGCTGCTTGATGATCACCGAATTGGAATAGAAGCCGATACGATTCAACTGCCCGGTCACCGCGCCGACATACGCCGGATGGGTGTGGCCGATCGAGATCACGGCGTGACCGCCGTACATATCGAGGTACTCGGTACCTTTGTCATCCCAGACATGCGAGCCTTCGGCCTTTACGATCGAGATGTTATGCAGGGGATAAACATCGAATAATTTCATGATTTTTGTCATTTTGAACGCAGCGAAGAATCTCAGACAGCCGTTTTGAGATTCTTCGCTTCGCTCAGAATGACAAAACAGTCAGAAGATTCCGCTGCGCCCGGGTTAAAATGCTGCTGCCTTCAGCCGCAGGCCGGCCCGCTCGTCGAGCCCGAACATGAGGTTCATGTTCTGGACGGCCTGGCCGCTCGCGCCTTTCAGCAGGTTATCTATTACGCTCGTTACAAGTAGCTTGTCGCCGTGTTTCTCCAAGGCGATCAGGCATTTATTCGTATTGACGACTTGTTTGAGATCCACGCCGCGCGGCGAAACAAACGTAAACGCCGCATCGCCGTAAAAATCGTTGTACAGTTCCCGCGCCTGCTCCTCTGTAAGCGCGCAGTCGGTATAGATCGAAGCGATGATCCCGCGGGTGAAATCGCCGCGATAAGGAATGAAATTCAGCGTCGCGTCCATTGTGGGCATGAGCGCGTGCAGGCTCTCCCCGATCTCATGAAGATGCTGGTGCTCAAAGGCCTTATAGGTCGACATATTGTTGGCGCGCCACGAAAAATGGGAGGTCGGGGCCAACTTCTGCCCCGCTCCGGTCGAGCCGGTGACAGCCGAAATATGCGCATCCGATTGCAACAGTCCGGCCTTCGCCAGCGGCAATAATCCGAGTTGAATGCAAGTCGCGAAACATCCCGGATTGGCGATATTCGAAGCCGTTGCGATCCGTTCGCGACTAAGCTCCGGCAAGCCATAGACGAATTTACGACCCCCGATCGAGGATTTTTCCGAAAGGCGGAAATCCTGGCTCAGGTCGATCACCTTCACATGCGCGGGCACCTGATTTTGCTCCATGAACTTGCGCGCATCGCCATGTCCCACGCACAAAAACAGCACATCCACATCGTAATCCAACTCGGAAGCGAACCGCATCTGCGTGTCCCCCACCAGGTCCGCATGCACGTCCGAGAGCAGGTTTCCCGCATTGCTGGTGCTGTGCACGAACCGGATCTCGGCGTCGGGATGGTTCACGAGCAGCCGGATGGCCTCGCCGCCCGTGTAGCCCGCCCCGCCGACGATGCCGACGGCTATCTTAGAGGTTGTTTGGATTTTCACATCGAAGCGATTATTGTTCATTTTCGAGCAGTTTTTTACGCCGATTGGAGGAGCATATCGGGAATATGTAACGATAATCGGCGTGAAAAAATGCCGAAAAGGGGCAAGAAGCGCGAAGGTGCGAAATTCCAAACAACCTCTTACTCCGCTTCATCGGGATTGACTTTATAGTAGATTTTGTTCTGGTTGCCGAAGATGCGGCCGAAACCTTTCACGTCGTCGCTCGACCAGTCGTTCATCGTCTCGCCGTAGGCGCCGAATTTCGTGTTCATCAAATCGTGCGTGCTCTTTATACCCACCACCACGAAGCGGTAGGGATGCAGCTCGACGATCACATCGCCCGTCACCGTGCGCTGGCTGTTTTCCAACATCGCCTCCATGTCGCGCATCACGGGATCGTAATACTGCCCCTCGTGCAGGTGGTTGCCGTAAAAAGCCGAGATCTGGTCTTTCCAGAAAAGCTGCCACTTGGTAAGCGTGTGTTTTTCAAGCATGTGGTGCGCCTTGATGATGATCATCGGAGCGGCGGCCTCGAAGCCCACGCGGCCCTTGATGCCGATGATCGTATCGCCCACGTGCATGTCGCGGCCGATGGCGTAAGGCGACGCGATGGCCTGTAGGGCCTGGATCGCGGCGATGTGGTCGACGAATTTCACGCCGTCCACACCCGCCAGTTCACCATGCGAAAAGGTGAGCGTCACCGTACGCGGCAGGGTCTGCTCCAACTGTGACGGATAGGCCGCCTCGGGCAGCGTCTTGTCCGAAGTGAGCGTCTCTTTGCCACCGACAGAAGTACCCCAGATACCCTGGTTGATCGAATATTCGGCCTTCTTGAAATCGAAATCCACCCCGGCTCCGCGCAAGTAGTTGATCTCCTCCTCGCGCGAAAGGCGTTTCTCGCGGATCAGGGCCAGCACCTCGATCTCGGGGGCGATAATATTGAATATCATATCGAAACGCACCTGGTCGTTGCCCGCGCCCGTGCTGCCGTGGCAGAGGTAGTCGGCGCCGATCTCACGGGCGTAACGGGCGATGGCCGTGGCCTGCGAGATGCGCTCCGAGCTTACCGAGATGGGATAGGTCGAGTTTTTGAGCACGTTGCCGAAGATCATGTATTTGATGGCGCGCTCATAGTAGTCCTGCGTAACATCCAGGGCCACATAGCTTTTCACCCCCAACGCCCAAGCCCTCTCCTCGATGCGCAGCAACTCCTCGGGCGAGAAACCGCCCGTATTGGCCAGGGCCGCATGTACTTCCAGGCCCATTTCTTTGGAGAGGAAGATCGCGCAATAGGAGGTGTCCAAACCGCCGCTGAATGCCAGACAAACTTTTTTCATGATGATATGTTTTATTTAAATTTTCATTCTACTCCGTCATTCCGAGCGAAGCCGAGGAATCTCAAACCGTTATTCTGAGATTCCTCGACTTCGCTCGGAATGACGAAAACTGATTTACAGATTATCTTCAGCACGCTCCACGCGGGGCGTATCGATCTCGGGATCGAAAAGCATCGCCGTACAGAGGCAATTCTTTCGCTCTTTGCTCTGCAAGATAGGAAAATTGACGCAGTTTTCGCAACCGCGCCAGAACGATTCATCGTCCGTCAGTTCGGAATAGGTCACCGGACGGTAGCCCAGTTCGGAGTTGATCTTCATCACCGCCAGGCCGGTGGTCAGGCCGAAGAGCTTCGCCCCCTGAAATTTTTCCAACGAGAGGAAGAACGTCTTGGTCTTGATCGCTTTAGCCAGGCCGATACGGCGGAATTCAGGGCTGATGATCAGGCCCGAGTTGGCTACGTAATGGCCGTGGCCCCACGATTCGATATAGCTGAAACCGGCCCAGCGCCCATCCTTATGAAAGGCGATAACGGCCTTGCCCTCACGCATTTTAGCGGCTACATACTCCGCCGATCGTCGGGCGATACCGGTGCCGCGAGCCTTGGCCGAGCTGGCCATTTCATCACAAATCTCCTGCGCGAACGAGGTATCCTCCGGCGTGGCCACCCTGACCACAAAATCGTCGATCGTCATTTTTCAGTTAACGGGCTAAAATTCAACCAATTAAATCGAAGCGTATTCGCTTCGTTTATGAACGGCAAAATTATAAAAAATAGTATAACAAATAACAATTCGTCCGTTTTTTTACGGAATTACTCCTTTGTGTGCTGTTCTTGTCATGCTGAACGCAGTGAAGAATCTCAGAAAGACGTTCTGAGATTCTTCACTGCGTTCAGCATGACAAACACCAACATATTCATCCGATTAAAGCAACGTTTCTGCGGACAACGAAGGCAGGACGGCTGCGATTTTTTCAGCGAACAAACTAAAATACAATACACCCGAACAGCCGTAAAGACTCACCGCACCTTGCGGGGTGATCATAAAAACCTCATCGAAAGCGGCAAGCTCGCCCTGTACCACCTCGCGCTGGTCGACCGAGACGCTAAGACGCTTCAAGGCGGCCAGTCCCAACCGGCGCGGCACACTGTCCTGCGCCCCGGACGCGCGCGATGGGGTACAGACCCGTCCGCCGCTCACGCAGAACAAGGGATACTCCCCCGCCCCACCCTCAGACGAAACGCCGCTCCCCTCGTCGCACCACACCTCATAGGCCGCTCCCGTGACCGCACCCCGGACGACATGCACCGCCGCCCCGGCCTGCTCGCGGCGCACATACCGCCCGGCATAGCAGGCATTGATCCGGGATGTCGTACAGGGCCATTCAGAAAGAAAACTTTCATATTCCGTCACGGCCGCGGCCGGACGCGTATGCCAAAGCACATAGCGCGGATAAAGCAAACGGCCGCACACCTCCAGCGACAATTTCACGCCGGGCGTAGCCGGCGCATCTTCCCGCCATCCAGGCGTAAGATTCATTTCCAGCAAAACTCCCCCTTTCGCAAAGCCACGCTCCGCAAGCAACCTGCGGAGATCATCCAGCAACCGCTCGTCATCCAGCCCCGCGTCGACGCCGTAAAGCGCAAAGAAAGCCTCACGCGCGATGTCGGCATGCGCCGCCAGGTGCAGCGGCCAACCATCCACGGCGGCGATGAGCTGGTAAACGGAATTGACGTGCGTCATTTCGAGAAACCGTCAAAAAAGGTATGGATCAGCATCGGATCGATCAGCAGCGGGAAAATAAATCCGAACAGCGCCCCGAACAGGTGGGCGTAATGGTTCACATTATCCTTCTGCCGCCCGGCCATATAGCGCTCATAGAGCAGGTAGAGCACCCCAAAAATGATTGCGGGTATCGGGATGATCCCGAAAAAAAGGAGCTTATTGAGCGGCGAAAGAAAAATCGAGCAGAAGATCACGGCGCAGACCGCACCCGAAGCCCCTACGGACAGATAATGCAACGTATTGCGCCGTTTGATCAGGTCATAAACCGTCCCGGCAAGCATCCCGCCGAAATACAACAGCAGGAACGTGAGCGTCGCATTGCCGAGCACCCCACCCCGCTCCATCGCCTTGAACCACGTCTCGACGACACTGCCGAAAGAGTACAGCACGAACATATTCACCAGCAGGTGCATCACGTCGGCATGCACGAATCCGTGCGTGACCACCCGGTACCACTGCCGTTTGTGCCACACCGCCCACGGGTCGAGGGCCAATGCGTCGAACAGTTTGCGGCTGCGGAAACAGAGGATTGACACGAGAACCGTCACGAAGATCAGCACCAGCGTCATGGCAGCAGGAAGATTTTGAGCAACAGTTCTTTGAGCAGTTCGCCGTCGTCCGCGCCCCCGGCGTTCATCCCCTTGGATTTCATGTCGTATTCGCGGATCATGCCCAAGATATTAAATACTTTGCGGTTCGGGTAACGCCCCGCCGCCTGTCGGTATTCGCCCAGGAAAAACGGCGAAGGCAGTTTGAGCATGCGGCTCAGGTCCAGATCCTGCGGCATGGGTGTGGCGCGGTTACGCGAGAGCCAGACCTGGTAATTGAGGATGAAAACGCGCTGGAAATGGGTGAACAGTGACGAGAGGGTCACCACCAGCGGGTACTCCTTCGGATTGCGTGCGAAATGGTCGGCGATCAGCATCGCCTTGCCCTGGTCGCCCGCCGAGAGGGCACGCGTGAGTTCGAACGTGTTGAAATCCTTGCTGATGCCGATGTTCTGCTCGATGTGCTCGGCCATGATGCGCTTCGTCCCCTCGGGCAGGCTCGTCAGCAGTTTGGTGAGTTCGTTCGATATTTTGGCGATGTCCACGCCCAGGTGGTCGGTGAGCATCTGCAACGCCTTCGGGTCGATCTCGCACCCTTTCGTGCGGATGAAGCCCGAAAGCCAGGCGGTCAGTTCGTTATCGTAGGGGCGGGGGGATTCGAAGACCACGCCCTTTTCGCTGATCTGTTTGTAGAGTTGCGATCGTTTGTCGATGTTTTTCTCCTTGTGACAGAGGATGAGGATCGTGGTCGGCGACGGGCTTTTCGTGTAGACGCTGAGCGTTTCGATCTTGCGCAGTTGCTGCGCCTCGCGCACAAAGACTACCTGATACGACCCCATCATCGGCATCTGGCGGCAGAGGTTGACCACGGCGCCCGGCTCGGTATCCTTGCCGTAGACGACTATTTGATTAAAGGCGCGTTCACTCTCGTCGAGGATGCTTTCGGCCAGCAGTTCCGCCAGTGCGTCGATGAAATACCCCTCCTCGCCCATGAGCAGGTAGACGGGGGCGAATTTGCGCGCCCGTATCTGCCCGCAAAGGCGCTCGTACTCCGCGACCGCGTCACGGAAACCTATTTTGCCGCTTTTAGCCAAGTGTTCAGATTTTGTACAAAGGTAAAAATAATCCGTAAACCCCGTCTGTCATTCCGAGCGAAGTCGAGGAATCTCAAACCTGCTGTCTGAGATTCCTCGACTTCGCTCGGAATGACGAAAAAACGGGCTATTGATGCTGCGGCCGCAGCAGGTCGGTCACCACTTTCACGGGCGAAAAAGTCGAGATGGGCACCTCAACGAAAACCGTGTTCCATCGCGCCATCGCGCCGTTCCAAAGACCCGGAAGCTCCTGGGCGCGCAATTTGCGGCCGTCCTTCGATTTTTCGGAGATGAATCCGGTCTCGGGATCGGTATATTTCGTCAGGTCGAAGCGATCCCAATTGTGGTCCCTCACCCCGCAGACGACATCCACCGGATTGAAGTGGGTCGCCCCGCGCATCATTCCCAGGTCGGCCGGGTCGATCTGCGACGATTCGGCGATCTGCAACTGCGCCGAGCCATCCGGATTCGACACCCGGAACGGGCCGCCGCCCGGTTCTCCCTCGTTACGCACCACACCGCACACACGCATCGGGCGGTCGAGCACTGCGCGCAGGTAATCGAGGCGATCTTTTTCCTGCCTGGAAGCGAAACCTTCCGGCAGACGGTAGCAAAGCGATTTTTCGACGAATTCCATCGCTTCGGCCAGCACGTTCGCCCCCTCGTCCATGCGGTCGAGCAGCACGAACGCCTGCTCCTGCAAATAGAGCAGCACGCCCGCAAGCGCTTTTTTCCAGGTCACCGTATCCTCTTTCAGGCGATCCGGGGCCACATTGTCGATATTCTTGATAAAGATAATGTCCGCGTCGATGTCGCTCAGGTTCTCGATCAGCGCACCATGGCCCGCAGGACGGAAGAGCAACCGCCCGTCCGCCTCGCGGAAAGGCGTGTTATCCTCGTTGACGGCGATCGTGTCGGTCGAGGATTTCTGCTGCGAAAAACTGATCTCGTATTTGACGCCGTATTTTTCCTCGTATTTCGGCAATACCTTATCGAACAACGCCTTGAACAGCGGCAGGTGTTCGCCTGAAACCGTAAAGTGAAGGTTCACCCCGCTGCCATTGGCGCAATACATCGCCCCTTCGGCCAGATGTTCCTCGGCCGCCGTGCGCGCCCCGTCATCGTAATGATGGAACCGGATCAGCGCTTTGGGCATCGCCCCATAATTCAGTCCGGGGGTTTTGATGATCGCGCCGATCACCTTCTTCGGGTCGCGATCCCCGCCGAGCGTCTCTTCCAATGCTCCGGCAAAGGCGAATTTATCGAGTCCGGCCAGCGTTTCATCGACCGTCCGGCTGACTTTACCGTCCGAAAGGAATTCGAAAAGCTCCTTGAACATACGCGTGGCCGCACCCGAGGCGGGAACGAATTTCACCACGCGCAGGTGGCCGCGCTCCTCATCCCAGATGGCGCAAAAATCCTTGACCTCCTCATCCGTCAGGCGCATAATCCCATCGCCCACCAGGGCGGCTCCGGCGAGGGGCAGGAAGGGGAAACCGGTACGGAAACTCTCGATCTGCCGTCCGACCTGCTCCACAGAGGAGCCCCGCGAGGCGATCTGCTCTAAATCTTTATCTGTAAACATATTGTAGATTATTACAATTCTTATTTCCTGCAAAGATACGCAATTCAGAATAATATAAGGAAGTTCCCTCACCTTCGTTCGGGATGACGTTATTATTATTGTGTCCGAGCAAACTCAATCAACGTCATCCCGAACGAAGGTGAGGAAACTTCCTTATATCATTATTCCGAGCGGGCGCAAACGGCATTAAAATCGCAGTATTTACATTGCCGCACATCCTCGCACTGCACGAAAGGCCGCACAGGATCGAACAACTCCGTGAGCATCAGCCGCAACTGTTCCTCGAATCGTTCGGCATAATGCGAGTAGCGCGTCACATGGTCTTCCGCCTGCTTATCCCACAGCAGATGGGAATAATCGGCCTCATGCAGATGGCGCACGGCATAAACCGCGGGCTGGACATCCGTATGCTGCATCTGTGAGAGCATCATGGCATAGAGCAGCGTCTGGATCGCCGCCCCGGCCGCCCCGCGCGCGTCGCCCGTAAACAGCGACTCCACGCCGTCGAACGAGAGCATGAGCGAATTGCCCCCCGCACGCGCCGTCTTGTAATCGATCACGCGCAGCAGGTCGCCCGCCAGACGATCCACCCGGTCGGCCGTGCCGGTAAAATAAACCGTGCGGCCTGCCCCGATCGCCACCTCGCCTTTCAACTTGTATTCCAACTCTTCGAAGCGCACTTCCGACTGCGCCGCGTCATAGGGCAGAATCTCCCGGTTCACGTAACGCCGGATCACATCGCTGGCCAGTTGCAGGCCACCGCCATATTCCGCCTCACCCTCCGTGCGGGTATATTCCTCCGCGATGGCGCGCCGGACGGCCTCGTCGACCGTGGCGGAGTTGATAAGCTCCTTGACGGCAGGGTCGGCCACACCCTTCAATGGGGCATAGATATATTGCATCGCCTTGTGCAGGATCGTGCCGAAAAGCCGCGCATCGACCTGCTCGGCAACCTCCTCGCGCGTGGCGATCCCCGCCACCGAGCGGAAATAGAACCTGAGCGGACAGGCTACATAAGCGGAAAACGCCGTGGGCGAAAGCCTCCGCCCGCCCATCTTCCAGTCGGGTTCGAGGAAGGCGTTCAACTTGCGCATCACGCTCTCGCTTTTCTCGACCGTGATCGGCTCGCGGTTGAAAATATTGGCATCCAGGGCCACCTCGCGCCTTTCGACGCGGTGCCCCGATTCATATTCCAATTGATAGATATAGCGGCTCGGCTCGCCCCGCAGTCGTTCATCGCTACGCGAGCAGTAAACCAAATGGATCCGCCCGGGGCGCTGCATGAGGCGGTAGAAATAGTAGGCGTACATCGCCTCCTGGTGCTGTACGGTCGGCAGACCGTAAGCCGCGCGCAACGTATAGGGAATAAACGAAGTATTCGAAGCCCGGTTGCCCGGCAGCAGGTCGTCGCCCGTCGAAAGGATCACCACGTTTTCGAAATCCAGCGCGCGCGTCTCCAGAAAACCCATCACCTGCAACCCCTGCAAAGGTTCACCCTCATAGGGAATACGCACCCCCTGCAAATGGCGGCGCAGTAGCGAGGCAAAAGTACGGTCAGAGAGATCGACGCCGCATTCTTCCAGCGAATTGCACATTTTGCGTATCCCGTCGGCCGTGACCGAAAGGAATTCGGCGCGCAACGGATCCCCCTCCGCACCCGGCCCCCGCGACACGCGCGAAAGCATGCCGACGAGGTATTCGCCCAACGGCCGCCACCCTTCCCTCGGGGTAAAAAGCTCTGTCAGGAATTCCCCTTCGGCGAAAACGGAAACATCCGGGTAGACCAAACTGTTTTCGGTGATCCGTTTCAATATCTTAGCCGTATCGGCCTGCTCCAGCACATAGGGATGGCGCAGCAATCCGGTCGCGTCGCTGTGATAAAAACGCGTTCCCTCGGCATCCACGCGTTTGTTCCGCTGCAATTCGAGCAACCTCTCGGCAAACGAATACGCGAGGGTCTGCCGCAGCGGGTAACCCATCGTGACATTGATTTGCTCCACATTCTGCGGCACAGACCAGAGCAGCGTTTCCAACAGCCCTTCATCGGCAAGCACCACCGCCGTTTCCTTACCCGGCGCGGCGATCTCAGCGAGAAAAGTCCC
Source organism: Rikenellaceae bacterium (assembly GCA_031549495.1). Lineage (GTDB taxonomy): Bacteria > Bacteroidota > Bacteroidia > Bacteroidales > Rikenellaceae > JAVBOW01. The sequence goes on from JAVBPS010000001.1 coordinate 38,169, forward strand.
TGCGTATTTGCATTGCAGCACGTCCGAAGGCGCGGAAACGGCCACGACCTCCTTCTTCCCTGCAAATGAAGCCGTCCCGCCCGGAAGCGGCTCCGTCATCGGGTAACGCACGATATTCTCACGCATGAACAACCCCGCCTCGTGCCCCTTATTCTCAATATAATGATCGTCGTAATCCCAGAAAAACTCCGCCACGCCCGAGTCGCGCAGGTAATCGAGCAGCACCTTTTCACATCCCGTCAGGGCGTTGAACCCCACCACGGCATAACGCTGTGAAGCGATCCCTTCCGGCACCTCTCCCGCTTGCAGCCGTTCGGCCGCCGTGCGGTGCATCATCCCTGTATAGGCCAACCCTTCGGCGGCCAGGGCCTCCTTATATTCTTTATAGACGTCCCCCAGCGAATCCCACACTTTTAAAAAAGCGCGCTTCTCATCCGAATCCCGCTCCCTGGGCCCAAACCCGGTCCAGAACTGCTGGATGGCCTTCAACTGGTCCGGGTCCAAAAAATCCTGCACGGCCTCGATCTCCTTCATCTCCCGCATATTGCGGAATAATGAAGCGGCATCGACCCTGTATTTGTCGATCGCATCGAAATCCGTGAGCAGCGCATCGCCCCAATAGTAGAACGAGTCGAAATCCTCCTTGTGGTGGCGCGCCCAGACCTTATACAATTCGGTCACCAGCCGCGTACGGTCGCCCGCCCGCTGCCCCGAGATGCGCGACATCAATTCGTCGACAGAGGTGATGGAAGGTTCCCACAACGGCCTATCGCACAAACGCGAGAGGGCGTCATTGAAAAAAAGTTGCGCCCGGCGCGAGGGAAAAATAAGGCAAAGGGACGAAATTTCGTCCCCTGTCCGCCGGTAAAGTTGCCCGGCCACCTGCGCAAGGAATCCCTCCATTTATTTACCGATATCGTTCACATTACCGCCCAGCTTGGTCACCATGTGCAACAATTCCGGTTCGCCGCGGTAGAAGACCGACGAGCCGGTGCTCGTTTCAGCCACGAGGCGCTCGGTGCTCCAAACATAAATCTCGGAATAAACATAAGATTTCACGAAAGCCGCACGCGCCTCGCAACGGCGGGCGTCGATCTTGCTGCGCTGGTTGGCCGTCAGGGTGATGTATTTGCTCATGCCCTCGATCTGGGCGGCCGAGTTACCCGTGAGGCTCAGCGTGAAATCGCGGCAATCGAGCGTGGCGGTCAACTTGGCCCCCGTGGTCATATCGGCCGCAAAGAGGTCTTCGGTCAGCACCTCCTTGAAGATCACGTCGGCGCCGTTGGAGGTGAGCGAGGTCAGGTGGCGGTAATATATTTTCACGGCCAGCGCCCCCGGCTTCTGCTGCGCGGGACGCACCTTGATCGCCAGGGTCCCTTTATTCACATTCCAGCTCACCTGCCCCGGGTCGATACCGTGCAGTTCCATGTAGACGCCCGGTTTGTCCGCGGGCAGCATCTCCACGCTCATGCTTCCCACCAACGACACGGAGGTAAAGTCGTTGATATCCTCACCTTTGATCACCTGCTGCGCCTGGGCGCCTACGACCCCGGCCAACAGGCAGAGCGCCAAAATCATCCTTTTCATAATCTTCTGTTTAAATTACAGCAAAGATAGCGAATCGAAGCGACAAAACGCAACAGATTCCGGAAGGAATATTTCATCAAATGGCGGAAACAACGATTTTTTTCGTTTTACTTTGCAACTATTCCGGTTTGCCTGCGTCTTATGGGCAAAACAGTTTTACGTATGACCACAGATCAAACCAAAGCCCGTGAATTCGAACAGTTCGCCGACCGGCACCGCCGCGTGATCGGCAAGATCTGCTACCTCTACGCCACGGACGACCAGAATTTCGACGACCTCTACCAGGAGGTGCTGATCAACCTCTGGCAAGGATTCGACCGTTTCGAAGGGCGGGCCAAAGCCTCGTCGTGGGTCTATCGCGTCGGGTTGAACACCTGCATCTCGTTCTACCGCCGCAACCGGCGCCACACGGGAACGCTACCCCTGGCGGAGTGCCCGGGCCTCACGGAGCAGGACACCGAACGCACCGAACGGCTGCAGGAGCTCTACGCGCTGATCGCCCGTCTCGACCCGCTCGAAAAAGCGGTGGTCATGCTGTGGCTCGACGAGCAGCCCTACGAGGAGATCGCCGCCATCACGGGCCTCACGCGCAACAACGTGGCCTCGAAACTCCACCGCATCAAACTGAAACTGCGTGAGCAGGCAAACGCTTAAAATCCGGAATTATGGAACTCGACGAACTGAAAACCAAATGGCGCGAGCTGGACGAGCGCCTCGACCGCACGGAAGCCAAAATGCGCAGCATGGCCGCCGAAATTACCGCAGGCCGCCTCACCTCGGCCAAACAACGGTTGACGCGGACTTTCCGCATAACGGCTGTATTGCCGCTGCTGTTACCCGGTTGCTTCATGTGGATCTTCCGCCTGCTCGGGGCCGATCCGGGTATAGCCGTCCATGTATTGCTCGGATTGTTTTTCGTGGCGATACTCGTGCGGCAGATCATCCTGCTGCGCATGCTTTCGAAAATAGATCCGGGGACGATGAGCGTGCGCGACGCCTGTGCCGCCGTACTCCGGCTGCGCAAGGTTTTCCTGGGCGGGGTCATTGCCGGCGCGGTGTTGGCGGTACCGTTGCTTATCGCTCTGGGAATCTTTTTTTCGACCTTCGTACAATCGTCCCTGCTTTACGGTTTTGCATCCGGCCTCATCGCCGGGGCGCTGGTCGGGGTAAAGGTCTTCCTGCGCATATCGGGCGAGATCAACGCCATGCGCGACGCTTTGCGGGACACAGGGGACGAGGCGTAATTCCCGCTTCGCCATCCGGCCCGGTGCGGTAGCGTCCGGCGGAGACGATTTGCATTTCTCGCCGATTATCGCTAAAATTGTCCCTTTATAGCCAGGCCAAAAAGATGAAAGTCGTCGCATTCGTACCCATCCGGCTCAACAGCAAACGGGTCGTCGGTAAAAATATGAAAACACTGGGTGGCAAGCCCTTATTGTCCTATTTACTGGAAACGCTGGTCACGGTGGAGGGCATCGACGAGATCTATGTGTTCTGCAGTTCTCCGGAAATAAAGGCATATTGCCCCGAGGGGGTAAAATTCCTGGAACGCAGCAAGACCCTCGATGAAGACACCACTCTGGGCGGGGAGATATACGACGCGTTCGTGCGGCAGGTCGACGCCGACGTGTATATGCTTTCGCACGTAACCTCGCCGTTCATCAAAGCCTCCACCATCGACCATGCGATCGGCCAGGTCGTGCGCAGCAGCTACGATTCGGCATTCAGCGCGGAAAAGATCCGCACGTTCGCCTGGTACGGCGGCCAACCGCTCAATTACAGCCTCAGCCATGTGCCCCGGACGCAGGACCTGGAACCGGTCTGGGTCGAAACCAGCGCATTCTATATTTTCCGCAAAGAGGTCTGGACCGGGCTGCACCAACGCATCGGCAGCAACCCGTTCATCGCCGAAGTGGATAAACTGGAAGGCGTCGACATCGACATGCCCCAGGATTTCGCCTTCGCAGAGAGGATCCTGCCGCTCATACATCCCGACCGATGAAGATCTACGACGGCGATTGGTGGAATGCGGCCAACCGGCTCTACTACATCCTGCGTCCGAAATACCGTGGTAGGCTGAAATCTTTCCGCGGTAAACACCGGGGCGGGCGCTGCTTCCTGATCGGCAACGGCCCGAGCCTGACGGTCGGCGACCTGGAATGTCTGAGGAACGAGACGACGATGGTCACCAACTCCATCATCCGCATCTTCGGCGACTTAAGCTACACGCCCACCTACTATTTCGCACAGGACTCCGGCGTGATGAAGGACAATATGGAGTTGATCCGTACGACGCCCGGCGTCACAAAATTCCTCAAAGCCCATTACGCGTCCCGTTATCACGCTAAGGACGCCATCTATTATAATATCTACGAAGACCGGATCGCATTCAGCCCCGACATATCGAAAGGCGTGTACGGCGGCTGGACGGTGATGTACAGCATGATGCAGTTCGCGGCCTATATGGGTTTTTCGGAGATTTATCTTCTGGGCGTGGATTTCAACTACGCCAAGGGCGACACGGAGATCAACGCCGGCTGTTATTTCGATGAGCGCCTGTTCAATAAGGATATGAATTACGCCCTGCCCCGCCCCGCCATAACGCTCGCAGCCTACCGGCAGGCCCGGGAATACTGCGAGGCGCACGGCATCCGGATCTACAACGCCACCCGGGGCGGAAAACTGGAGGTTTTCGAGCGGGCGGATTTCGACTCGCTATTCATCAACGCCCCGGAATAATATCTTTTGTCATTCAGAGCGAAGCGATCCGACGCAGTCAGCGAGCGCTGCAGGCCAAACGTCTCTTTGTTTGGACGACGGCCGAGCGACAAGGAGGAAAACGAACGAGTCTTTTTTCGTTCGTTAACAAAAGAATCTTGGTCGGAATGGTTCCGGCACAGCCCGACCAGGATTCTTCGCTTCGCTCTGAATGACAAAATAAGTGATAACTTTGTCTTCGCGATCAACATCACGGCATGGGCATAATCCAAAAGAACAGTTTCTGGAACACGGTCATCGGCTACGCAGGCGTGGCCCTGGGATTCGTGAGCGCCGTGCTGCTCTTTCCGCGCCTTTTAACCACCGAGGAGGTGGGCCTGACGAATATCCTGCGCAGCGCCGGGGTGCTGCTGGCGCAGATGAGCGCGCTGGGCGGAACGAACGTCGTGCTGCGGTTCTTTCCTTTCTTCCGCACGGACGACGGTCGGTTCAACGGGATTTTCACGCTTACCTTTTTGATTTCCCTGATCGGGGTCATGCTTTTTTCCGGGCTTTTCATCCTGTTTCGCCCGGCGGTGGTCGACTATTACAGCGGGGAATCGGCGCTGTTCGTCAAATATTGCCTTTTCGTGATCCCGATCAGCGTCGGGATGGTCTTTCAGAACCTTTTCGCCGCCTGGCTGCGCAGCATGATGAAAGTCGTCGCGGCGGCGGTCTATATCGAGATCGTGCTGAAGATCTGCTGCATGGGGGCGCTGCTGCTCTATGCCGCGGGGGTGGTTTCGTTTGACCTTTTCATCTGGCTGTTCTGCTGCGGGTATGGGATCCCGGCGCTGGGATTGCTCGTGCATTGCTGGTGGCGGGGGATGCTCTCATGGGACTGGCGGATCACACCCGAGATGCGCACTTATATCCGCCCGGCGGTCAATTACGGGCTTTTCTGCCTGTTCGCCGGGTTCGGCACCACGCTGGTCAGCAGCATCGACTCGCTGATGCTGGGCAGCGGCGTGGGGCTGGCGAGCGTCGCGGTCTACGGCATCGTGATCTATTTCATTAGCGCGCTGCAAATGCCTTACCGCTCGATGATCACCGCGGCCTCGCCGTTGGTGGCGCAATACTGGCGGCACAATAAATTGCGCGATATGGCGGCGCTCTACAGCCGTTTTTCCACCAATATCACCGCGGTTTCGTTACTGCTTTTCGTGGTCGTCTGGGCCAACGTCGACTTCGTCTATTCGCTTATGCCCGCCGAGTATGCCGCAGGGAAATGGGCCCTCGTGATCATGTTCGCGGGGAAGTTCGTCGATATGGCCGCGGGGCTCAACTCGACCATCCTGAGCACCAGCCGGCACTACCGCTGGGACCTCTGGCTCGCCGTAATGCTTATCATACTGGCCATCACGACCAACAGTATTTTCATTCCCCTCTGGGGCATCGAGGGGGCGGCGCTGGCCACCACTATTTCGGTAGTGGCGGTCAATATAGCGCGGGTATGGATCGTACTGAAATACTATAAGATGCAGCCGTTTACCAAAGAAGGGGTTTACGCGACGCTCATCGCCGTGGCGGCGCTGGCGCTGATCACGATCCTGCCTTTCACGGGCCATTGGCTCGCGGATATCGTGCTGCGCACGCTGGCGGCCGGGGCGCTTTTCGGGCTGCCGGTCTACCTGCTGCGCCTCTCGCCCGACGCCAATAAGATGGCTGAGGATATGGTGCTGAAAACATTGGAAACCTTAAAACTCAAACGCCGTGGGTAGGATCAAGATCATGCGGGCCTCGGCAGGCTCGGGCAAGACCCATAATCTGGTGGGCGAATACCTGCGCGCGGTGGTAGTTAACCCGCTCGTTTACCGAAATATACTTGCCGTCACCTTCACCAATAAAGCAACCGAAGAGATGAAGGAGCGTATCCTGCGCGAGCTGCACACGCTCGCCTCGGGTGCGCCGAGCCGCTACACCGCTTCCCTGTCCTCGGAAACGGGCCTTACGGAAGCGGCGATACGGGCCAACGCCGCCCAGGCGCGCGGAAATATCCTGCACGATTTCAGCCGCTTCCACGTGATGACCATCGACCGGTTTTTCCAGAGCATCCTGCGGTCGTTCCTGCGTGAGTTGGGCATCAGTCCCGATTTCGCCCTGGAGTTAAAAACGGATACGTTACTCGAAAAAGCCGCCGACGCGCTGATCGAACGTTCGAACCAGGACGAGGGGCTGAAAACGTGGATCGGCGAATTCGTAGGCGAGCGGCTGGACGAGAGTGCCGGATGGGACGTGCGCGCCAAGCTGGCCGACGCGGGCAAAACGGTGCTCAGCGAGGGTTGGGACGCTGCCCCGACTGAAGAACGCTCCCTGCGCGACATGTTAGGCGAGGCGGTCGCGCAGGCCACTGCCGAGCGCGACCGTGTTTTCGAACAGATCCGCGCCGCGGCAGGCGAGGCCCTCGCCGTAATGGATGAGCATTACCTCGATATCTCCGATTTCTCCTACGGCAAAAACGGCATCTCCGGTTTCTTTCTGCGCACATCACAGGGCCGCCTGGAAGATTACCGCGCCAAATCCCGCGTGGCCAACGCCCGCGGCAGCGAGGACGGCACGGGTTGGATCAACAAAAGTTCGGCCGCCCGGACGCGCATCATGGAAGCTCTGCCCGCGCTCTTGGAGATATTGGAACGCATCTGCGCGCTTTGGGACGCAAACCGCACGCTGGTCAACTCCGTAGAGGTGCTGCGCGGCCGTTTCCGCAGCTACGGCCTGTTGGAAGATATTTCGCAGGAGGTGGAACGCCTCTGCGGCGAGGGTAACATCATCCCCATCGCGCAGACCAACAAGATACTGGCCCGCCTGGTCGCGGGCAACGACGCCCCGTTCATCTTCGAAAAGGCGGGCAACCATTTTTCGCGCTTTTTGATCGACGAGTTCCAGGACACCTCGCACACGCAATGGGGCAATTTCGTTCCGCTGCTGCAAAACGCCCTGGCGCAGTCGTCCGGGGAGCCTGTGCTGCTGGTCGGCGACATCAAACAATCCATCTACCGCTGGCGGGGCGGCGACTGGCGCATCCTTTCGGAGCAGGTGCCACGCCTGTTCGGCGAGGCGGTCGAGAAGCCGCTGGCGACCAACTTCCGCAGCCTGCGGCAGGTGGTCGAATTCAACAACCGCGCCATCGGCGAGTGCCGCACGCTGGACGAGGCCACGATGGCGGGGATCCTTGCCACGGCGCAGGCGGACGGCTATCTCTCCGCCGAAAAGGCGCAGGCACTGGGCGCTATGCTGCCCGCCGCCTACGCCGCTTTCGAGCAGCAGGTACGCCCGGGCAACGACGGGGGGTACGTGACCGTCACGATGCGCAGCGCGTCGAAAGACGACGAGGGGCCCGATCCGGTCATCGGGCGCGTCGAGGAGTTGCAGCGGCGGGGCTACCGCGCCTCGCAGATCGCCATCCTCGTAAGGCGCAACGCCGAAGCGCAACAGATCGCCCGTCTGTTGCTTGACCGCAAGGCCTCGCAGCCCGGCTCGCCATATTGCTACGATGTGGTGACGGCCGAGGCGTTGCAGGTGGGCTCTTCACCCGCCGTGGGGTTCATCATCGCCTGCCTGGGGATGGCCGCCGATCCCGAGGAAACGCTCGGCCGCGTCGTTTGGAATCGCCATTTCGGACGGCCGATGCATGAGCCGCTGCCCGCCGAAGAGGAGGATTTCCTGCGCCCGCTGGCGCTCTGCCCGCCGCAGGAGGCGTTCAACAAGGTGCTGGCGCGTTACAACGTCGGTACGGATCAGACGGCTTACGTGCAGGCGCTACATGAACAGTTGCTGCGCTATTGCTCGAATAACGTGGCCGACCTGCCGCTGTTCCTGGAGTGGTGGCATGAGAAGGGGGCGACCGAGGCGATCTGGATGCCCGCAGGAGGCAATGCGATCAGCATCATCACGATACACAAAGCCAAGGGGCTGGAATTTCCAGCCGTGATCCTTCCCTACTGCTCATGGCCGCTGGCCCCGAAAGGGGGATCGGTGATGCGGGCCTCCTGCGAGAATTCCCCTGTCAGCCACCTCGGCAGCGTGGACATCAGCCACGGCGATGCGGCCTCGCAATCGTGGTTCTCCGAGGATTATTATACGGAATTGACGTTGGCCCATGTGGACAACATCAACCTGCTATACGTCGCCCTGACCCGCGCCGAGCGGGAATTGCACGTCTGTATCCCGCGCCGCAAAGCGAAAGCGAAAGAGAACGTGACGGTCGGCGACCTGCTCACCCAGGCCGTGACGGGCATGGGCGGGGAGACCACGCGCGACGACGAACGGATGCAAACGATCGAATTCGGCCAGCCCGCCCCGCCGCCGCAGGAGATTCATAAAGGCGAAGGTCCGATCCCGGTGGATTACCTCACGCGCGAAGCGGGCCCGCGGGTGAAACTACGCCTGCCGTCGAGCCGTTATTTCGAGGATGCGGGCGGCGCACCCGCCCTCTCGCCGCGCGACTACGGCATGCTGATGCACCGCGTCTTCGAAAGCGCCGACACGGTCGAACAGTTGCGCGAGGCATTGGCCTCCATGCGCCTCGGCGGCGAACTCTCCCCCGCCGAGGCCGGACAATTGGAAAGCATGGTCTCCGCCGCCCTGTCCGATGAGCGCATCGCCTCCTGGTTCGATGGTTCATGGCAACGCGTGCGCAACGAGAACGACATCATCGTCCCCGGCCTGGGCACCCGGCGGCCGGACCGCGTAATGGTGCGCGAGGGGAATGCCGTGGTGGTCGATTACAAATTCGGCCTGCGCCACGACAACGCTCACAAGCGGCAGGTCGAGGAGTATAAAAAACTGCTCACTTCGATGGGTTACACCAACATAGAGGGATATTTGTGGTACGTGTCGCTTGGTGAAGTAGAAGAATGTTAATTAACGTGAACTCTGCTTAAGAAGCAGAGTTACCTCTTCCGCAAACGGCCGTAAGGCCGTTTGCAAAGCCCTCCCCTCTCAAGGGGGGGGGTTTGGGTGGGGTTATCAGCACAAAATCGGCTTCGAAGAAGCCATTAACGCGAAATCCGGATAAGGGATTTCGTGTTAACGAATTGAAATACAGCAATCTAAGTAAGATCCCTTATCCAGAGTTCACGTTAATTATTGTGCATCAGTCTAAAAAGCAGATTGCCATGGGAAGTGTCTCCCGTGTTTTAGCGTAACCACCGTCCGAACTTTCGCTGTGCATAGAGTGCGTCAGATTTTGCTTATCGTCTACGCCTCAAACCGCAGCGTACTTGAGTACGTGAGGATTTGAGGCGAAGAGGATAAGTGAAATATGGCGTGCTATATGCGCAGCCAACCCAGAACAGAAGACCGACTAATGGCGAGAGATTTCACCAAAGGGAGCGAGTGGAGGCAGATCCTCAATTTCGCGTTGCCCATGCTTGTGGGCAACGTGTTCATGCAGCTCTACCATTTCGTCGACACGGTCATCGTGGGCCGTTTCCTGGGCAAAGAGGCGTTGGCGGCCGTGGGAGCGTCGACGCCTGTGGTCTTTATGACCATCGCGCTGGTGGTGGGGATGGGGATCGGCGCCTCGATCGTCATATCGCAATATTTCGGGGCCAAACGGTTCGAAATGGTGCAGGTCACGGTCGACACGCTGCTGATCTTCCTGCTCTTGTCGGGTATCGTCGTCATGGTGCTGGGTGTCTTCTTCGCCCATGAGATCCTCGCGCTCACGTGGCTGCCCGCGGAGCTGATGCCGATGGCTAAGGAGTTCCTGCAGACCTATTTCCTGGGGACGATCTTCTTTTTCGGGTACAACGCCGTGGCGGCGGTGCTGCGCGGGGTGGGCGACTCGGTCACGCCGCTCTATTTTTTGATCTTCTCGACACTGCTCAATATCGGACTCGATTTCCTGTTCATCCTTGCGTTCGGCTGGGGCGTGGGCGGGGTGGCCTGGGCGACGGTCATCTCGCAGGGATCGGCTTTTTTCGCCTCGGTGTGGTATGTGAACCGAAAACATAAGCTATTGCGGTTCAACATCGTCAATCCGAAATTTAACTGGCCGATTTTCCGCGACTGCGTTCGCATGGGGCTGCCCTCGGGCATACAACAGACGTTCGTGGCGATCGGCATGGTGGCCCTGATGGGGATCGTGAACCGTTTCGGGACGGACGTGATCGCCGCCTACGCGGCCGTCAACCGCCTGGACGCTTTCGTGGCCATGCCCGTGATGAGTTTCGCCGCGGCGCTCACCTCGTTCGTGGGGCAGAACGCCGGGGCGGGTAAGTACATCCGCATCAACCGGGGACTGCGCGCCACGCTGATCATCTCGACCACGTTCTGCCTAACGATGAATGCCGTGATGATCCTCTTCGGGCGGCCGATCCTCTCGATCTTCACCACTGACCCGGCGGTGCTCGACATCGGTTACGATTATATGATCGCGCTCAACTCGTGCTACGTGATCTTCAACGTGATGTTCGTCATCAACGGCATGTTGCGCGGGGCGGGGGCGACCATCTTCCCGATGCTTTCCACGCTCTTCTCGCTCTGGATCTGCCGCATCCCGGTGGCGGCGGCACTTTCGAAGCATTTCGGGCCGGCCGGGATCTGGTGGGCCATTCCGATCGCCTGGTCGGTGGGGCTTATTTCCGCCGTTATCTATTATTATTCGGGACGTTGGCGCGGAAAGAGCGTCACCCTGCGGGCGAAGGCGCAGGTCACGGAATGAGGTCGTATTTTGTCTTTCTGAACGCAGTGAAGAATCTTGGTCGGACTGTGCCGAAACAATTCAGGCCAAGATTCTTTACTGCGTTCAGAATGACAAATGGTGCCACGTATGGATCATTGCCTAAAAATTATGTAGCTTTGCATTCAAATGATAAAACATCTGCATAACATCCCCCTGCAAGGGCTCAACAGTTTCGGCGTGGAGGCCACGGCGCGCGAACTCGTCGAATACGAGTCGGCCGACGACCTGCGCGCGCTTTTTTCCGAAGGATTCGGTGGGCGGCCCTGGTATGTGCTCAGCGGCGGGAATAACATTGTTTTCACCGGCGATTACCAGGGCGTGTTGCTCCACCCCGTCGCGCAAGGCATCGCCATTACGGCCGACGACGGGCGGCGCGTGACGGTACGCGTGGAGGCCGGACAGGAGTGGGACGACGTGGTGGCCTGGTGCGTGGAGCGCGGATTGTGGGGAGTGGAAAACCTCTCGTTGATCCCGGGTTACGCGGGTGCGGCGCCGGTGCAGAACATCGGGGCTTACGGCTCGGAATTGAAAGACGTGGCCGAATCGGTCGAGGTGTTCTTTACCGACACGTTCGAGACCCGGACGATGGGGGCGCACGAATGCCGCTTCGGCTACCGGGACAGCATTTTCAAGCGCGAATTGCGCGGCCGTGCGATCATCACTGCCGTGCGCCTTACGCTTGACCGCCAGGGCCAACCCAACCTCTGCTACGGCCACCTGGACGCCGAAGTGGCCAAATACGGCCCGGCGACCTTAAGCAACGTACGCGAAGCGGTCATCGGTATCCGCCGGGCGAAACTGCCCGACCCGGCCGTGATGGGCAATGCGGGCAGCTTTTTCAAAAATCCGGTGGTCGACGCGACGCTCATTTCTGGTTTGCAGGAGCAATATCCCGACATGCCTGTTTACCCGGCGCAGGACGACGCGCACCGTAAGTTGGCCGCCGCCTGGCTGATCGACCGGGCGGGCTGGAAAGGCCGCGCGCTGGGCCATGCCGCCACGCATGATAAGCAGCCTTTGGTGCTCGTCAACCGCGGCGAGGCGACCGGAAGCGAAATCCTCGCCCTGGCCCGGGCCATCCAGGCGGATGTCGCCGCGAAATTCGGGATCGGGATCGACATGGAGGTAAATGTTCTTTAAATAAAGGGCACCCACAAGGGGTGCCCCTACGGCGGCGTTTCCGGGAACCCCACCGTCGGTAGCCCGAAGGGCGGGGCCGGCGCCTTAAGCGAGAGGCTTGGGACCCGCCAGGGTTTTCGGAGGCACCAAGACCGGAAACTGTAGCGTTAAGCGAGCGAAGCGAGTAGCGGAATGTTCTTAGGAGAGAGCGCATAGAACAAGCGTATTTTTGCTTGTTCTTTGCCGAATGACGACAGAACCCACCATTTCCGGTCGACTGCCTTCGAAAACCCGTAAGCGGGTAAGCCGGAGCGCGGCGCCTTGATCTTTTTGCCTTCTTTTTGGATCAAGCCAAAAAGAAGGTCGGCCTCAGCCGAAACAGAGTGACAAAATATGCTATAAAATTTTCAAAATATGTTACCCGACCGTTTCCAAAGTTACATCAAAGAGAACTCTCTCGTCGAGCCCGGCGAAAAAGTCCTTTTGGCCGTCAGCGGCGGCGTGGACTCGATGGTGATGCTCTCGCTCTTCGCCTCCGCGGGTTACGGGATCGGCGTGGCGCATTGCAATTTCCAGTTGCGCGGCGCGGAGGCGGACGAGGACGAGGAGGTGATCGAGCGCACATGCGCCGCGATGGGCGTGCCGCACTACAACATCCGCTTCGACACGATGGCCGAGATGGAAGCCACGGGCGAATCGGTGCAGATGGCCGCCCGCCGACTGCGTTACACGTGGTTCGACCAGCTCTGCAACGACCACGGCTACAACGTGATCGCCATCGCCCACCATGCCGACGACTCGGTCGAGACGTTCTTCATCAACCTGCTGCGCGGCACGGGCCTGCGCGGCCTGACGGGCATCAGCGTGACCAACGGCCGGGTGATCCGCCCGCTGCTCTTCGCCACGCGCAAGGAGATCCTCGACTACGCGCATGCCAACAAGATCGCATTCCGCGAGGATTCGTCGAACCGTTCGACCAAATACCTGCGCAACAAGGTGCGCCTGGGCCTGGTGCCGCGCATCCGCGAGATCAACCCGAAATTCACGGAACTCATGTCGCGCAACGTGCAACGGCTGACCGAGGCGCAGCAATTCATCAGCCACGGTATCGAACGCATCCGCGAAGAGATCCTCACGCATGAGAATGGTTTGGATGTGATCGACCCGGGTAAGATTGACGCGGCCTACCCCGCCAACTTCGTGATCTACGAGTTACTGAGCAGCTACTACGGTTTCAAGGGCGACGTGGTCGACGCCCTCTGCCGCTCGCTGCACCACGGCGGCAGCGGCAAGCGTTTTTATGCCCGCGAACATGTGGCGATGCTCGACCGCGGGCGCATCATCGTCGCGCCCATCGCCGAAGACGACACATGCAATGTGGAGGTCGACGCGCGCACCCATAAGGCTTATTGTTCCAACTCGGTGGTCTTCTTCGAGCATATCAATATCGACGACGTGGACACGCCCGTCCAGCCGTCGCACATCGCGCTGGTGGACGCGGACAAACTCACCTTCCCGCTTACGCTGCGCCGCTGGGCGGACGGGGATTCGTTCATCCCGTTCGGCATGACCGGGCACAAGAAAGTAAGCGACCTGCTGGTGGACGAAAAGGTACCCCTTGCCGAGAAGCAACGGCAGGCCGTGGTATGCAGCGGCGAGCAGATCGTGTGGGTCGTGGGACGGCGCATCGACGACCGTTTCCGGATCACGGACGGCACGGAAAATGTACTCCGTATGGTGCGGGAAATATATTAATTTTTTACTTCATGTAAATCAATATACAATATTGATTTAAAACAAACTGAAAAACATAATATAAAGCAAAAATTCATGTACGATTTAGCGATCATCGGGGGAGGCCCTGGAGGTTACGTCGCAGCCGGACGCGCCGGTGCGAAAGGGCTGAAAACAGTGCTGTTCGAAAAGGCCGAACTGGGCGGGGTATGCCTCAATGAGGGTTGCATCCCGACCAAGACCCTTCTGTACAGCGCGAAGGTTTACGACACGGCGCGCAACGGGGAAAAGTACGGCGTGTCGGCACAACAGGTCAGCTTCGACCTGCCGAAAATGCTCACCCGCAGAGACCGCGTGGTACGCCGCCTGGTAGCAGGCGTGGGCGCTTCTGTCAAAGCCCACGGCGCCGAGGTCGTCAAGGGTGAAGCGATGATCCTGGGCAAAGACGCTGGGGGCATCCGCATCACCTGCGCAGGCACGGGATACACGGCCGCCAACCTGCTGATATGCACAGGCTCGGAGGCGTTCATCCCGCCCATCGAGGGGATCGCCGACGCGGGCGTGCTCACCCACCGCGACCTGCTCACCTTGAAAGAAGTACCCGCCTCGCTCGTGGTGATCGGCGGCGGGGTGATCGGCATGGAATTCGCCAGCCTCTATAATTCGCTCGGCGCGCGGGTGACCGTCGTGGAGATGATGCCCGAGATTCTGGGCGGCGGCATCGACAGTGAGATCGCCGCCATGCTGCGCGAACAATACGCGAAGAAAGGGATCGTCTTCAACCTGAACTGCAAAGTCACCCGGGTCGACAACGGTAAAGTCACCTTCACCGACCCGGAAGGCGCCGTGCAAACGATTGAAAGCGAAAAGATCGCCGTGACCGTAGGCCGCCGGGCGATCCTCAAAGGCTACGGCCTCGAAAACCTGGATGTGCAGATCGAACGGGGCGGGATCAAAACGGACGAAGGGATGCGTACTTCGGTGGCGGGCGTCTACGCCGCGGGCGACGTGACGGGCTTCTCGATGCTCGCCCACACGGCCAGCCGTGAGGGGGAAATTGCCGTCGACAACATCGCCGGGCTCGACATCCGCATCAACTACGACGCCGTGCCGGGTGTGGTCTACACCTCGCCCGAGGTCGCCTCGGTGGGGCTGACGCTCAGGGCGGCGGCGGATCGCGGGCTGGCTTGCCGCGAGGTGAATCTGCCGATGGCCTATGCCGGGCGGTTCGTGGCCGAGAACGAGATGGGCGTGGGATTGTGCAAGGTGGTCGCCGAGGAGGGCACGGGCCGCGTGGTCGGCGTGCATATGATCGGCAGCCCGGCGAGCGAAATGATAGCGGGTTGCTGCCTGATCATCGAGCACGGCATGACGGTGCACGATCTGGAAAAGACGATCTTCCCCCACCCGACCGTCTCCGAGATTATCCGGGAAACGGCGCTGACGTTTTAAACAACGGGGCTTTTGCCATGCCCACATAATCTTGTCATTCTGAACGCCAGTGAAGAATCTCAAAACATCTGTCTGAGATTCTTTACTGGCGTTCAGAATGACAAACAGGAAGGTCTTATCTTTTTTCCGCGAGAATCACCCCCAGCAGGATCAACGCCGCGCCCACCAGCGCAATGGCCGTGATGGGTTCATCGATCACAATGGCTGCCGTCAGCAGCGTCACCGGCGGGGCGAAATAGACGTAATTCGTCGTGCGGACCGCCCCTAAACGCGTGACCACCATATTCCACCCCAGGAAGCAGAGCAACGATGCGACCAATCCGAGATAAAGCAGGTTCCCCGCCACCACAGGATCGGACAGAATCGCCATATCCGTATTCAACGGCCGGAAAAGGAACACGGGAAGGATCGTCAGCAACCCGTAAAAGAACACCTTGCGGGTGATGAAAACCGTATCGTATTTCTTTGACAATCCTTTCAGTATAAGCGTATAGAAAGCCCAGCAAAGCGCCGCGGCGATGCTCAGCACATCACCCAACGGGCTCATGTGCAGGATGAAATTGCCGTTGAACACCACCAGGGCGCTGCCCGCGAAAGCCACCAGCAGCCCGGTGACGATATTGCGCCTGAGCCGTTCGCCGCGCATATAAAAATGGGCCAGCAGGGCCGTCAGCAGCGGCGCCGTGCTCACCAGCAGCGCCACATTCGAGGCGAACGTGTATTCGAGCGCGATATTTTCAGCCAGGAAATAGAACGACCCGCCGGTAACCCCCAGCAGGGCCAGCCGCCCCTCGTCACCCCACGTGCCGGCCCGCAGCCGCCGTCCGCCCGCAAGCCATATACCCGCGTAAGCGAGCAGGAAACGGTAAAAGAAAATATCCTGCGGCCCCAATCCCGCAAACAGCAGCAACTTCGTCGAAACGAAGGTAGTGCCCCACACCACCACGATCCCGAACGCCAGGAGATGGAAACCGATCTGTCTTGTATGGCTTTTCACGGGCGCAAAGATAATGTGTTCCGGCGGATTTCCACCGTATCTGCCAAGTCGGCACGTTTTGTGAATATTTTTCAATCCGGGTTTCACATAACCATAAAAAGCATTACCTTTGTGAAAAAATAAAACAATTTGTATGAAAAATAACATTGCAGGCATCGGCGTGGCCCTGGTCACCCCGTTCGCGGCAAGCGGAGAAGTGGATTTCGACGCGCTGGGGCGTTTGGTTTCCCATGTGGCAAAAGGGGGCGTGGACTACCTGGTGGCGCTCGGCACCACGGCCGAAACCCCTACCCTGTCGGCCGATGAGAAACGCGAAGTGCTCGCCTGCATCAAACGCAACAACACCACCGCTCTGCCGCTGGTCCTCGGCATCGGGGGCAACAACACGGCCGAGGTGGTGCGCAACTTCTCGCAGTATGAAATGGAAGGCGTGGATGCGATCCTGAGCGTGACGCCCTACTATAACAAACCCTCGCAGGAGGGGCTGTTCCAGCACTACCGCTGCCTGGCGTTGGAAGCGCCCGTGCCCATTATCCTCTATAACGTGCCTTCGCGCACGGGAGTGAACCTTGCCCCGGCCACCACGCTGCGCCTGGCGCATGAGGTGCGCAATATCCTGGGGATCAAAGAGGCGTGCGGATCACTGAATCAAATCGCTTACATCCTGCGCGACCGGCCGGCCGGGTTCCGGGTGATCTCCGGCGACGACGGCATGGCCCTCGCCCTGGCCGGGATGGGCGGCGACGGGGTGATCTCCGTGGCGGCCAACGCTTTCCCCGCGCAGATGGCCGCGATGCAGGCCGCCGCGGCCGCGGGCGATGTACAGAAAGCCGCCGCGATGCACCTGCGCCTGCTGGAGGTGGTCGACGCCCTGTTCGAAGAGGGCAGCCCCGTCGGGATCAAGGCCGCGCTGTCGGTCAAAGGGCTGTGCGACACGGGCGTGCGCCTGCCGCTGGGTCCCTGCACCGAGAGGCTTTACGAGAGGATCAAAGACCTGATCGGGCTGTACGATTTATAACACACCTTCAGTGCATCCGGGATGACGCTTATATGAATGTCCGGTCCCGTAGGGGCACCCCTTGCGGGTGCCCTTTTCTATTTGGGCACCCGCAAGGGGTGCCCCTACAGAATGAAACCTGCTATACAAACGGCCGTTTCGCCATTTAGACGGCATCATATTTGCAATTACGGGATAAAATAGTTAACTTTGGTTTAATCTAAATCCATCAGTCATGAAAACTTCCCATTTCCTGACATTCGTCGGAGGAGCCATCGCCGGAGCGGCGATCGCCCTGCTGTTCGCCCCCGATAAAGGCGAACAAACCCGCCGCCGCATCAAAGAATACGTCGATGCCGAAGCGGAAAAATACCGCGAAATGTGCCGTTGCGGTAAAGACGGCTGCGACTGCGACGCAGACAAAGCCGCCGAGGTATAATCCCGTTAAAAATCACGACAGGTATGGACAGCCAAACCAATGACGCCGAACGGATCATGGCCGAAGCCGGCGAATATGTAAACATGCGCATCAACGCCTTCAAGCTGGATATGGTCGAGAACCTCTCGGTCGTCTTCTGCAACGTGTTCGGCGTGGTGATGTTCATCATACTCGGGGGCACGGCGCTGCTCGGTTTCACGGGGGTGCTGGTCTACCTGCTCGGGATGCTCATCGGGTCGGTGCTCTGGGCCGTGGTGATCGCCAGCGGCGTGCTGACTATCGCCGCCCTGCTGCTCTACTTCAACCGCCAGAGGCTGTTCGCCGACCAAATGGTGCGGATGTTCTCGCGGATGTTCTTCCCCGAAAAAACCACGCGCCATGAATAACCGGGCCGCTTACCGCAACATCCGTTCCCTGGCCGAGTTGCGCATGGAACGCGAGAAGATCCGCTGGCAGTTGCGCTCGTCGGAAGATGTGCTGCAACGCGAGTACCGCTATGTCTGCTCTCTGTTCACCTTCGCCAATATCACGCGCACGATCTTCAGCAAGATCGAGAACATACAGGCGCTCATCACGGGCGTGAGGGAGGGGTACAGCTCCATTGCAGGGCTGTTCCAGCGCCGCAAGCACGACGACAAGTAGCCGTCCGGACGCGATAAAAGAGGAAGGGGGAAGCCGTTGCTTTCCCCTTTTCTTGTGAAAATCGTTTTGTGTTTCTTTCCCGCAACTTTTTTCGTACATTTGTCCGAACAGAATATATCCGGGTGCCGGGCGGCACTAACTTAAAGTTACAAAATGGAAAACAACATAATTTTCGGCATCCGCCCCGTCTTCGAAGCCATCGAGGCGGGACGCCAGATCGAAAAGATATTTTTCAAAAAAGGCTCCGACGGGCAGTTGATCAACGAATTGCGGGCGCTCTGCCGCAAGGAGCATATCGCCACGCAGGAAGTGCCGGGTGAAAAGCTCGACCGGCTGGTGCGGGGCAACCACCAGGGCGTGATCGCCCGCACGGCGGCTATCGACTACATGGAACTGACGGATCTGCTTTCGGCCATTCCCGAGGGGCAGGCGCCGCTGCTGGTGCTTTGCGACGGGGTGACGGACGTGCGCAATTTCGGGGCCATCGCCCGCAGCGCGGAATGCGCCGGGGCGCACGGGCTGATCGTGCCGATGAAGAACGCCGCGCCGGTGAACGCCGAAGCGATCAAAAGCTCGGCCGGGGCGCTCAATGTGATCCCCGTCTGCCGCGTAGGCAGCGTGCGCAACACGATCAAAACGCTGCAAACGGAAGGCTTGCAGGCAGTGGCCGCCACCGAGAAAGCCAATAAAGAGGTCTTTTGGTACGACCTGAGCCAACCGACGGTGATCGTCATGGGCAGCGAGGATAAAGGGATCTCGAAAGAGGTACTCAAGTTGTGCGATGCGGAAGTGGCGATCCCGATCAAAGGGAAAATAGGTTCGCTGAACGTGTCGGCCGCCGCGGCCGTCATGCTCTTCGAAGCGGTCAGGCAAAGGGCAAACAAAAAATAACGATATGAGTACTCCCTACAAAAACGCGGTCGAGTTGCTGCAACTGCTCGTCGCCACTCCGTCGGTGAGCGAGGAGGAACAGGATACCGCCACGATCATCCGGCTTTTCCTGAAAGATTCGGGTGTGAGCAACGTGCACCAGCTGCACAACAACGTGTGGGCCGTCAACCGCTGGTACGACCCCACGAAGCCGACCATCCTGCTCAATTCCCACCACGACACCGTGGCCCCCAACCCGGCCTACACGCGCAGCCCGTTCGAAGCCTCGGTCGAGGGGGATAAGCTCTACGGGCTGGGCAGCAACGACGCCGGGGCGAGCGTGGTGTCGCTGCTGACGCTCTTCCTGCATAATTACGACCGCAAGGATATGAAATACAACCTCTGCGTGGCCATCACGGCCGAGGAGGAGATCAGCGGGCGTTTCGGCCTGGAATCGATCCTGCCGCAGTTGGAGCACCTGGAATTCGCCATCGTGGGCGAACCCACGCAGATGCAGATGGCTACGGCCGAGCGCGGCCTGATGGTGCTGGACTGCATCGTGCGCGGCCGCTCGGGCCATGCCGCACGCGAGGAGGGCGACAATGCGATCTATAAGGCGCTGGTGGACATCGAATGGTTCCGCGATTACCGTTTTCCGAAGGTTTCCGAGAGTTTCGGGCCGATGAAGATGAACGTTACGATCCTGCACGCGGGTACGCAGCATAACGTGATCCCGGCCGAGTGCCGCTTCACGGTGGACGTGCGCGTGACGGACTGCTATACGAACGAGGAGGTTTTGGAGGAGATCCGCCGCAATGTGTCGTGCGAGGTGATCCCGCGCTCGACGCGCCTCAAGCCCTCGTCTATTTCCAAGGAACACCCGATCGTGCAGGCCGGGCTGGCCATGGGGCGCAAATGCTACGGGTCGCCCACCACGTCGGATCAGGCGCTGCTCAGTATTCCCTCGCTGAAAATGGGCCCGGGCAACTCGGCGCGCTCCCACACGGCGGACGAATACGTGCTGCTCTCGGAGATCAAGGAAGGGATTGAATTGTATATCAAGTTACTGGACGCCATACTGTAAGCACTCTTTTGTCATTCGGCAGCGCAGTGAAGAATCTCAAAACGGCTGTCTGAGATTCTTCACTGCGCTGCCGAATGACAAATAAGGAAAGTTATAATACCTTATCATCATGACCGTTAAAAAACTCTGGGCGAAGAACACCGACAGCGACAAGCGGGTCGAGGATTTCACCGTCGGGCGCGACCGCGAGATGGACGGGCGGCTGGCCGGGGCCGACGTGCTCGGTTCGCTGGCCCATACGCGCATGCTCGCCACGATCGGGCTGTTGACTTCTGACGAGTTGGCCGAAGTGCAGCGCGGGCTGAAAGCGATCTATGCAGAAATACAGGAAGGCCGCTTCGAGATCGCCGAAGGGATCGAGGATGTCCATTCGCAGGTCGAATTCCTGCTCACCGAACGTTTGGGCGAAGCGGGGAAGAAGATACACAGCGGACGGTCGCGCAATGATCAAGTACTGGTAGACTTGCGGATTTTCTTACGCAGCGAGATACGGCTGCTGATCAGCGAAATACAGGAGTTATTCACTCTCTTACAGACGCTTTCCGAACGGCACAAAGACGTGCTGATGCCGGGTTATACCCATCTGCAGGTCGCCATGCCCTCGTCGTTCGGCCTCTGGTTCGGGGCTTATGCAGAGAGTCTGGTGGACGATGTGCAGATGCTGCTGGCGGCTTACCGGATCTGCAACCGCAACCCGTTGGGGTCGGCTGCCGGGTACGGGTCGTCGTTCCCGCTCGACCGCACCATGACTACGAAGCTACTGGGCTTCGATTCGATGGACTATAACGTGGTCTACGCCCAGATGGGGCGCGGCAAGACCGAGCGGGTCGTGGCGCAGGCCGTGGCCTCGGTGGCCGCGACGCTGGGACGGCTGGCGATGGACAACACGCTTTTTTTGAGCCAGAATTTCGCGTTCATCTCCTACCCGGCGCACCTGACGACCGGGTCGAGCATCATGCCGCACAAGAAAAACCCGGACGTTTGGGAGATCATGCGCGGGCGTTGCAACCTGTTGCAGGCGCTGCCCAACGACATCACGATGCTCACGACCAACCTGCCCGTCGGCTACCACCGCGACCTGCAACTGCTCAAGGAGATGCTCTTCCCGGGGCTGGAACAGATACACTCGTGCCTGGCGATGGCGCGTTACATGTTTGAAAACGTTACCGTTCGCGAGGACATTCTCACCGATCCGCGCTACGACTACCTGTTCAGCGTCGAGGCGGTCAACGGGCATGTACTCGCCGGGAAACCCTTCCGGGAGGCGTACCGCGAGGTTGGCATGCAGATCGAACGCGGGGAATTCTCGCCCGAGCGCGCCGTACATCACACCCACGAGGGCAGCATCGGCAACCTCTGCACCGGACAGATCGCCGCTCTCATGGCGGACACCGTCGCGCAATTCGGCTTTGAGCGTGTGGCGCAGGCCGAGCAGGAACTCACGAAATAGTCTCCGTATTTGTCATTCTAAACGCCAGTGAAGAATCTTGGTCGGACTGTACCGAAACAATTCCGACCAAGATTCTTCACTGGCGTTCAGAATGACAAACAACGCATAAATGACAACCGAGATCAACCACCCTGTCATCGGCCCGGTAACGGTCTGCAAATCGAGGCGCGCGAGGCGCATCTCGATCAGCGTCCGTCCGCCCGACCGTGTGCGGCTGTCGATTCCCTATGGAGTGTCGGTGGGCGATGCGATGGCTTTTCTGGGAAGCCGGGCGCAGTGGATCGAAGAAGCTAAGCGCAAGGTGGCGGCAAAGGTGAAGCCCGAGCCCGTGATCGGGATGCCATACCGCACGCGCGGGCATGAACTGGCGCTCGATCCGGCCCCCACGGACAAGATCCAAGTAACGGTCCAAGGCGGCCGCATCCACGTAAAATACCCCATCGACCAACCTTACACGAGCGAGCCTGTCCAGCAGGCGATCAAGCGCGGCATCGAAACGGCCTGGCGCATCGAAGCGGCGGAAGTGTTACCCGGCCGCGTCGCCGCCCTCGCCGCGCAACACGGTTTCAAATACAGGTCTGTAACCGTACGCAATACCCGCAGCCGCTGGGGAAGCTGTTCGGCCCGCGACGACCTCTCGCTGAGCATCCGGCTGATGCAACTGCCCGATCAGCTGATCGACTACATCGTGCTGCACGAGCTCTGTCACACGGTCCAGAAAAACCACGGCCCGAAATTCCACGCGCTGCTCGACCGTGTGACCGGCGGCCGGCATGCGCAGTTGCGGCGGCAGATCAAGGGATACAAACCATAACCGCTCGCTCGGGATGACGCGCATACGTTGGCGAAAATGTAGGGGCACCCCTTGCGGGTGCCCTCATGCAAAACAAGGGCACCCGCAAGGGGTGCCCCTACAAGCACGAAACCGATCCGGACGAAATCATTCGCCCGACACGATCTCCAATTCGTAATGCAGTTTTTCCCAGTCGTGCATGGTCTTCTCCTGCTTGGATTTCAGGGCGTTGTATGCTTCGAATACTTTCGGGTCGGTCAGATCGAGGCCATGGGCGGCGGGATCGGCCATCCGGGCGTCGGCGGCGGCAATTTCGGCTTCAAGGGTAGAAATCTCCGCTTCCACCTTTTCGATAGCGACCTGTAACTTTTTGACAGCCTTGTCCGTTTCGCGTTTCTCGCGGTAATCCTGTTTGGCGGGAGCGGTCTTTTCGACGGCGGCGGCTTTCGTCTCCACCTTGCGGGCTTCCACCTCGCGCATGGATTCCAGATTACGCTTTTCGAGGAAATAGTAGATTCCGCCCAGGTATTGCTTCACGCCCCCGTCACGGAACTCATAGACTTTATCGACCAGCCCGTCGAGGAATTCACGGTCGTGGGAAACGACCACCATCGTGCCGTCGTATTTTTTGAGCGCGTTTTTCAGGATATCCTTGCTGCGCATATCCATGTGGTTGGTCGGCTCGTCCAACACCAGCAGGTTGTACGGTTCGAGCATCAGCCGCGCCATCGCCAGGCGCGAACGCTCGCCGCCGGATAACACGCGCACCTTCTTGTCGATGTCCTCGCCGCGGAAGAGGAACGCTCCGAGAATATCCCGCAGGCGGGTACGGATATCGCCCACAGCCACACGATCCAGCGTATCGAAGACCGTGAAATCGCCATTCATCAGATCATCCTGATTCTGCGCGTAGTAGCCCGTATTCACGTTATGGCCGACGCGCACGACCCCTTCCGTGGGTTCCAACTCGCCGATCAGCATGCGGGCGAAAGTCGTTTTACCCTCGCCGTTGCGCCCCACCAGGGCGATCTTTTCACCGCGCTCGATATGGAATTCCGCCCCGGCGAAAATGCGTTTCGGGCCGAAGGCCTTGCCCGCGTTTTTGATCTCGGCCACGATCTGGCCGGAACGGGGCGCGGGCGGGAACTTGATATTGAGGGACGACAAATCCTCTTCATCCACCTCCACGCGGTCCAGCTTTTCCAGCTGCTTGATGCGCGACTGCACCTGGTTGCTCTTGGTGGGTTTGTAGCGGAATTTCTCGATAAACTCTTCGGTCTTCTCGATCAGGCGCTGCTGGTTGGCATAGGTCGCCATCTGTTGCTCGCGGCGTTCGCGGCGCAGGTCGACATAGCGGCTGTACGGAACTTTGTAATCGTAAACCTTGCCGAGTGAAATTTCCACCGTGCGGTTGGTCACGTTATCCAGAAACGCGCGGTCGTGCGAGATGAGCACCACCGCCCCGGGATAATCGCGCAGATACCCCTCAAGCCATTGGATCGACTCGATGTCCAGGTGGTTCGTAGGCTCGTCGAGCAGGAAGACCGAAGGACGGCGCAACAACAGTTTCGCCAATTCGATGCGCATCCGCCAGCCGCCCGAAAATTCGCGCGTGGGCCGGTTAAAATCCGACCGTTTGAAACCCAGGCCGAGCAGCGTGCGCTCGATCTCCGCCTCGCGGTTATCGCCTCCCAGGATGTGGTAGCGGTCGGTCACCTCGGTCAGGTCGTGGATCAATTGCTCGTAAGAGTCGCTCTCGTAATCCGTGCGGACGGTCAGTTGCTCGTTGATTTCAGCGATGCGGGCTTCCAGGTCGAGCAGTTCGCTGAATGCCGAGGCCGTTTCCTCGACGAGCGTGGTCGTGTCGGCGACCTTCATCTGTTGGGGCAGGTAGCCCAGCGTGCAGTCCGTACCGACGGACACCTTGCCCGAGGAGGGAGGCTGCTCGCCGATGAGCACTTTGAGGAGGGTCGTTTTGCCCGCGCCGTTCTTGCCGACCAGGCCGATGCGGTCGCGGGGGTTTACGAGTAAGGAAATATCGCTAAAAAGGTCCCATCCCCCGAAGGAGACCGTTACGTTATCTATGGAAATCAAACTTCGTAAATTATGAATTATGAATTATGGATTATGAATTAATTGGATCGTAAATTATTCGTTGCCTTTCTTCCGGCAGGCAATTCATAATTCATAATCCATAATTCATAATCATTTAAGCATTTCATCAATCGTGGCGAGCGGATCGGCCGAGCCGAAGATCGCGCTGCCGGCCACCAGGGCGTCGCACCCGGCGGCAAAAAGTTCCGCGGCGTTGTGCGGGCCGATCCCGCCGTCCATTTCGATCATTACATCCAACCCTGCGGCGGCGATCATCGCGCGCAGGTCACGCGCCTTTTGTTGACTGCCTTCGATGAACGACTGGCCTCCGAAACCGGGCTCGACGCTCATGATGAGCACCATATCTATATAAGGCAATATCTCTTTCAGCGCGCTCACGGGTGTGGCGGGTTTGATCGAAATCCCGGCCTTGCCGCCTGCGGCATGGATCATACCGGCCACGGCGCGGGGATCGTCGGTCGCCTCAAGGTGGAACGTGACCATATCCGATCCGGCTTTCACGAAGCGCTCCACGTATTTTTCCGGATTGACGATCATGATGTGCGTGTCGATGAATTTGCCCGTGGCGGCCTTGATCGACTTCAACACGGGGAAGCCGAACGAGATGTTGGGCACGAATACCCCGTCCATCACGTCGATATGCACCCACTCAGCCCGTGAACGGTCGACCAGTTTCGTATCGCGCTCCAGGTGGCCGAAATCGGCCGACAGCATCGAAACGGATATTATCTTTCCCATTATCGCACTCTTTTTTGCAAAGGTACGCCAAATCTTCTAAATTTGCGAAGATATAATCCCTCTTGCGATATGCTTTCATCCGGTTGGTTTTTCCTGCTCATCCTTGTCATCCCCGTAGCCGTTTTTGGTGCGGGCTGGTATTACAGTGCGCGACTGGCGCAACAACGGCGCCGCGAGCTGGATGCCCAACAGGCGCAACTGCGTGACGCGGCGGCGGCAGAAGCGGCCGCGCAGGTGCGTATCGAGTCTTACGAGCGGCAGATCGCCGATGCGAAAGAGAATCTTGCGACGGTACAGGATGCGTTCCGGGCCGAATTCAAAATCCTGGCGAACAGCATATTCGACGAAAAATCGTCGCAATTCAAGCAGACCAACAAGGAGTCCCTGGAATTGCTTCTGAAACCGTTCCGGGAAAATATTTCCGATTTTAAACAGCGCGTCGAGCAGATCTACTCGACCGAGAACGTGCAGCGGGGCGAGCTGAAAGCCGAGATCAAGAACCTGCTGGAGCAGACCAACCGCATCACGGCCGAGACGACCGCCCTCACGCGTGCCCTGCGCGGCGACTCGAAGACGCAGGGCGACTGGGGCGAGATGCTGCTTTCGACGATCCTCGACTCTTCGGGATTGCAGCGGGGCGTGCATTACAGCGTGCAGGAGAACCTCAAAGACGAGGACGGGAACAACCTGCGCCCGGATGTGATCCTCAATTTACCCGATAAAAAGCACGTGGTGATCGACTCGAAAGTCTCGCTCACCGCCTTCGTCAACCTCTCCGCAGCCGAAGATGAGCCCGCGCGCCGCACGGCCCTCGAAGCGCATATCCAGTCCGTGCGCAACCATATCCGCTCGCTGGGCAGCAAAGGATACCAAAATCTGATCGCTTCGCCCGATTTCGTGATCATGTTCATTCCCAACGAGCCGGCCTTCCTGACCGCCATCCAGGCCGACAACGCCCTTTGGAGCGAGGCGTACGGCCGAAAAGTGATCATCTCCAGTCCGACGAACCTCTTCGCCATCCTGAAGATCGTGCACGACCTCTGGCGGCGCGAGGATCAGAGCCGTAACGCCCGCGACATCGCGGAAGCGGGGGCCAACCTCTACGATAAGCTGATGGGCCTGGCCGAGACACTGCTCGACCTGGGCCGCAACCTCGATTCGACCCAGAAAAATTATGAAAAGGCGCTGAACCAGCTCAAAACCGGCAAGGGCAACCTGATCTCGCGCAGCGAAAACCTGCGCCGTCTGGGGATTAAGGCTGATAAATCGTTGCCTGCTGCATTGGCTGACTTCGAAGAAGAAGAGGAAGCCGGTCTGGAAGAGAAGAAACCGAAAAAATCAAAAGCGAAATAGCCTCTTTTCGTCATGTCGAGCGAAGCCGAGACCTCTTAAAAAAACTGTCTGATCTGGTTCTGTTTATTTTCTTGTTTCTTTTTCGTCTTTCCTTGTGCAGCCGACTGTTTGTAGTAATTTGTTTTAATTTGTCTGGGTTTCCCTCGACATGACGAAAATAGGCTATTTCGCTTTTGATTTTTTCGGTTTCTT
>JAVBPS010000098.1:0-21589 GCA_031549495.1 Rikenellaceae bacterium
TTCTGAGCTCAGAGAAGAATCTTGGTCGGTCTGTGTGCAGAAATCAATTCAGACCAATATTCTTCTCTGCGCTCAGAATGACAAGCACCGATAGTAGCTGCGGGGAGAGGGCGCCGAAATCATTTCAACTCGTCCAGATACCTTTTCACCGTCGTCTCCAACCCGAGATAAAGCGCATCCGAGATCAGCGCATGCCCGATCGAAACCTCCAGCAACCCCGGCACATTCTGCTTGAAGTACCGCAAATTATCCAGGTTCAGGTCATGCCCCGCATTGACCCCGAGCCCGAAATACTTCGCCTCCTTGGCCGCCGCGATGTAAGGCGCGATGGCCTTCGCCCGGTCGGCGGGATACCCCGTCGCGTAGGCTTCGGTATAGAACTCGATGCGGTCGCAACCGCATCCCGCTGCATGGCGCACCATCTCGACCGCCGGGTTGAGGAAGATCGAGGTACGGATCCCCGCCGCGCGGAACTTGGCGCACACCTCTTTGAGGAACGCCCTGTTGGAGAGCGTGTCCCACCCCATGTTGGAGGTCAGCGCGTCCGGCGCGTCGGGTACGAGGGTCACCTGCGCCGGCAGCACTTCCAGCACCAGGTCGATGAACTGCGGGACGGGGTTCCCTTCGATGTTGAGCTCGGTGGAGATCGCCCGTTTCAGGTCGCGCACATCCCGGTAACGTATGTGGCGCTCGTCGGGCCGCGGGTGTACCGTGATGCCCTGCGCCCCGAAGCGTTCGCAGGCCAGCGCGGCCTGTACCACATCGGGCAGATTGCCTCCCCGCGAATTGCGCAGGGTGGCGATCTTATTTACGTTTACGCTCAATTTTGTCATAGGTTTTCCTTATTTTTGCCGAGGTAAATTTAGTAAAAAATCGCCGAAAATGAAAATCTGCCTCTTTTCCAGGCCCGACGCGGGACGCACCCGCGAGGAGTTGTCCGGATTGTTAGGGCTGCTGGATCAATACCTGCCCGGATGGTATGCCAGTACCGATTTCGCCCGTGCTGCGGCTGCGGCCGGGATCGCCGTCCCGGCGGAAAAACTGCTCCGGACGATGCCCGGCGGCGATGCGGTAGCCATCAGCTACGGCGGTGACGGCACCTTTCTGGAGTGCGTACGCACGGTGGGAAGCACCGGCACGCCGATCCTGGGCGTCAATTCCGGCCGCCTGGGCTTCCTGGCGAATGTGCCCGTGGATGGTATGGAAAAGGCTTTTCAGGACATCGCCGCCGGACGTTTCACGGTGGAACGCAGGGCGTTACTCCACGCCGAAGGCGATTTCGGCGAGCAACCCCCGTACCCCTACGCGTTCAACGAATTTTCGATCCAGCGCGGCCCTGGCGGCATGGTCGCCGTGGAGACCTACGTGGACGGCGAGATGGTGGCCACCTACTGGGGCGACGGGGCGATGGTCTCGACCCCATCGGGCTCGACGGCCTACTCGCTCAGCGCCGGGGGGCCGGTGCTCGCGCCGGGTTGCGACTGTTTCGTGATCTCGCCCATCGCCCCGCACAACCTGACCATGCGCCCGGTGGTGATCCCCGGCGGCAGCACGGTGGTCATGAAGGTGCGCGAGCGCTATTCGAAGCCCTACGCCACCCTCGACAACCGGACGATAGAAGTGGCCGACGGAGCGACATTCACCCTCTCTAAAGCAAAAAATTTCATAAATTTAGTCCGCCTGCAAAATATATCGTTCTACGATACGTTAAGGAATAAGATGCTGTGGGGCGTGGATAAAAGAGAGGAAAGATAGGATGTTATTCCCGCCGTTCGCGCGGCGAGCGTCATGTCGACCGAAGCGTAGCGCAGTGGAGACATCTCAGCGTTTCCTATTCTGTTTGGGATGTCTCGACTTCGCTCGACATGACGGACAGAATGCACAGCGAACGAAAGCACGGGGATACGGCCGTTAATTTCCAGGCAGATTTTCAACAAAATTACCGGAAATCGGGTTATTAATGTTATATTTGCGGTTTCGGAAAAAGTCATAAATGGGCAAAGGCGCAAAAATACCCACGCACGTGGCCATCATCATGGACGGCAACGGGCGTTGGGCCCGTCAACAGGGCAAAGACCGGATCTTCGGTCATGCCAACGGCGTGGAGAGCGTGCGCGCGGCGGTGAAGGCCGCGGTGCGCAACGGTGTGCGTTATATGACCCTTTACGCCTTCTCGACCGAGAACTGGGGCCGCCCCGCCGAGGAGGTCGACGCGCTGATGGAGCTTTTGTGCCGCAGCATCCAGGCCGAGACCCCCGAATTGCTCGAACAGGGCGTGGCCGTGAAGATGATCGGCGAGCGCGGCAAGCTCTCCGAAAAGGTCGCCGCGCTGGTGGCGCAGATCGAGTCGGACACCTCGGCCTGCGACAAGTTGACGCTGATCCTGGCCATCGACTACAGCTCGAAGAGCGAACTGGCCCGCGCCGTGCAACACCTGGCCCGCGAAGCGGCGGCCGGGGTGCTGGAACCCGAGGAAATTACCCCCGAACTGATCGGAAACGAACTATATACCGCCCCATGGCCCGACCCCGACCTGCTGATCCGCACCGGGGGGGAAAGCCGCCTGAGTAACTTCATGCTCTGGCAGTTGGCCTACGCGGAACTTTATTTTACCCAAACGATGTGGCCCGATTTCCGGGAATCGGATTTCGACCTCGCCCTGGCGGACTATGCCGGCCGGGAGCGCAGGTTCGGACTCATAAATGAAAAACAATAGATGAGAAACAAAGCCAGACTGATGCTGCTCCTTGCGGCCTTGTGCGGTACCGGGAAGGCGGTAGCCCAGAGCGACACCACGTCGGTCGTGATGACCGGCACGTTCGCCGACTACGCCAATCCCAAGCAATACGTGATCCGCGACGTGAAGGTCAACGGGGTGAAGTACCAGGATCCCGAACTGGTCGCCAACATCGCCGGCCTGCACAAGGGCGACACGGTGTTCGTGCCGAGCAACTATTTCGCCCAGGCGATCACCCGTTTCTGGGACCAGCGCCTCTATTCGGACGTGAAGGTCTTCGCGGAGCCGATGGGCGGCGACAGCATCCGCGTGCAGGTCTACCTGAAGGAGCGTCCCAGGGTCTTCAAGTGGGATTTTTCCGGCATCCGCAAGGGGGAGAAAACGACGCTGGTCGAGGATCTCAAACTGCGCCGCGGCTCGGAGCTGTCGAACTACGCGATCGACAAGAACATCATCCTGATCAAAAAACACTTCGTCGACAAAGGTTTCCGGAATGTGGCCGTCACTCCGCTGATCAAGGACGACACCTCGATGCAGAACGCCGTGATGGTCACCTTCGACGTGAACAAGGGTAAAAAGGTGAAGATCGGCCAGATCACCTTCGAGGGCAACGAGCAATTCGCGGACGCCAAGCTGCGCGCCGCCCTCAAAAAGACCCACCAGCGCAGCATCTTCTTCTGGCAGAGCGCCAAACTCAAAGACAAGGAGTTCGAAGAGTCGAAAGAGAACCTGATCGACTACTACAACTCGAAGGGCTACCGCAACGCCCACATCGTCTCGGACTCGATCTACGACATCAGCCACAACCGCATCGGCATCGACATGAAGCTGGTCGAGGGCAACAAATACTATTTCCGCAACATCTCCTGGGTGGGCAACAGCCTCTACGAAACGAAGGACCTGAACCTGATGCTGGGCATCGAGCCGGGCGATTTGTACGACAAAAAGACGATGCAGAAGCGCCTCGGCCTGGGCAAGGAGGCCAACCCGGACGATATGTCCATCACCTCGGTCTACCAGAACAACGGGTACCTGTTCTTCCAGTTGGACCCCGCCGAGACGATCATCGGCGCCGACTCGATCGACCTGGAACTCAAGATATTCGAAGGCAAGCAGGCCACCGTGAACGAGGTGACCATCACGGGTAACATGCGCGTGAACGACCAGGTGATCCGCCGCGAGTTGTATGTGCGTCCGGGCGACCTGTACAACCGCGCGCTGCTCATGCAGACCATCCGCCAGCTCTCGCAGATGCAGCACTTCAACCCCGAGGCGATCATGCCCGACATCCAGCCCGTGTCGAACGAGCTGGTCAACATCGCCTTCCCGCTGGAAGAGCAGGCGAGCGACAAATTCGAGATCTCGGGCGGCTGGGGGGCCGGGATGTTCGTCGGCTCGGTCGGCGTGCAACTGAACAACGTCTCGCTGCGCAACTTCCTCAAGGGCAAGGCCTGGCGTCCCTACCCGCAGGGCCAGGGCCAGCAGTTGGCCGTGCGCGCGCAGAGTAACGGCTCGTACTACAAATCCTATTCGGTCTCCTTTACCGAGCCGTGGCTCGGCGGACGCAAGCCCAACTCGCTCACCGTGAGTACGTTCTATTCGGACGAGACCAACGCCTACTACATGTGGCAGCAGGGCGACAAGCACTTCCGCACCTTCGGCGCATCGGCCGGGCTCGGGCAGCGCCTCCGTTGGCCCGACCAGTACTTCACGCTCTACATCGAGGGGTCGTACCAGCGCTACAACATGAAGGACTGGGATTACTTCCTGATCCAGAACGGCAACTCCAACATCCTCTCCGTGCGCACCGTCTTCGGCCGCAACTCGGTCGACCAGCCCATCTACCCGCGCCGCGGCTCGGACTTCTCGATATCGCTGGCCCTCACGCCCCCCTATTCGCTCTGGGACGGCAAGGATTACGCTTCGACCACGCTCTCCGAGCAGGATCGTTACAAGATGATCGAGTACCACAAATGGCTCCTCAAGGCACAGTGGTATTACGCGATCTCGCGCAACAACAACCTGGTGCTCATGGCCCGTGCCGAGATGGGGTACATCGGCGCCTACAACCCCAACAAACCCTCGCCCTTCGAAGGTTTCGAGGTGGGCGGCGACGGCATGTCGGGCTACAACGTCTACGGGGTCGACATCATCGGCCTGCGCGGTTACGAAAACGGCTCGCTTACGCCCTACACCACCTCGGGCCACTACGCGCGTGCCTATAACAAGTACACCCTCGAACTGCGCTACCCGTTCATCCTCAAACCCTCGTCGACCATCTACGGCCTGGTCTTCGCCGAGGGCGGCAACGCCTTCAATTCCTGGCAGGATTTCGATCCGTTCAACATCAAACGCGCGCTGGGTGTGGGCGTACGCCTCTACCTGCCCATCGTCGGCATGCTCGGCATCGACTGGGGCTACGGCTTCGACCGCGTCCCGGGGACCAACGAGCGCAGCGGCGGCCACCCGCACTTCATGATCGGTATGCAGTTCTAACCGTGCAACTTTAACTTACCCGCAAGCATCTATATAGTATAAACCTAAATATAGAAAGTCATGAAAAAGTCCATCCTTCTCTCCCTCGTCCTCTGTGCCGCCTGCACCGCAGCCTTCGCGCAGAAACACATGGTCGTCAATACCGAAACCATCTTCAAGGCGCTGCCCCAGTACACGGCCGCCATCGACCAGATCGACAACCTGGCCAAGCAGTACCAGAGCGTGATCGACCAGAACTACCAGTCGATCGAAAAACAGTACAACGACTACCAGGCCCAGAGAGCCTACCTGACCGAGAGCGCCCGCCGCTCGCGTGAGGACGCCATCGTCGCCCGCGAAAAAGAGGTCGAAAAATACCAGGAAGAAAAGTTCGGCCAGGAAGGCGAGATCATCAAAAAGCGCGTCGAACTGATCAAACCCATTCAGGATAAGGTGTTCGGCGTGATCAATAAGTACGCCGAAGCCAACGGCTATACCCTCGTGCTGGACATCACCACCAACCCCACGGTGATTTATTATTCCCCGTCGGTTGACAAAACGCAAGAAATAATTACCTTAGCGAAAAAATAACCAATAAAATTTAACCGTTTTCCCATGAAAAAACTCTCCAGCCTGCTCCTGCTCGCCGCCTTAACGCTCAGCGCATCAGTCGCTTCGGCCCAGAAGTACGCCATCATCAACACCCAGGAACTGATCGCCACAATGCCCGAGATCGACACGGTGCAGACCAAAATGAAAGCCTACACCGACGAACTCCAATCCCAGATGGAGAGCATTCAGGTCGAATTCAACCAGAAATACGAAGATTACCAGAACAAAATGTCGGGCATGAGCGAAGCCGTCAAGCAACTCAAGGAAAAAGAGCTGCAAGACCTGCAAAACCGCTTCGAAAATTTCCGCCAGACCGCCCAGCTCGACATCCAGCGTAAACAGCAGGAACTGATGACCCCCGTCATCACCCGCGCCGAAAACGCCATCAAACAAGTCGCCAAAGCCGGCAACTACCTCCTCGTATTCGACGACTCCGTAGGCGCCACCGTCTACGTCGACGAAGCCCAGGTAACCAACATCCTCCCCCAGGTCAAAAAACAACTCGGCATCCCCGAAAGCGCGAAGCCGAAGGCGCTGCAATAGCACGCCCAGGCTCTAATCGCGCCTTTTGGAAAAGGCGCCCCAAAACTTTTGTGGATACTTCGTATCCAATGATTAGTTTGCTCGGGAGATTTAAAAGAAGTCTTTAGATAGAAAGAACCCCGGTGGAGCTTGCAAAGTGCGGCAAGCTCCACCGGGGTTCTTTCTATCTAAAGACTTCTACTAAGTCCGGAATAACTAAATATCAGAAAACGCAGTTTTCACAAAAGTTTTTGGTGCCGCTTTTTCCAAAAAGCGGCGATTGCAGGCTGGGCCGTGCTACTGTGCACGCATTTTGTTCTCGAATTCTTTGGCGCGGTCGATGTAGGGGGTTTTGTCGGTTACGTCGTAGATTACTTTGTGGATTTCGCCTCCTCCGGTGAAGGGGTTGCGGTAGCCGTACATTTTGCTTACGGGGTCTGAGCTGTCGTACCCTACGCAGAGGCCGTCGCCGCCGAGGGAGTAGCGGTGGAATTCGGTGCGGGCGGGCATTTGGGCTACCATTTTTTCGTCTATGTATAGCTTCATGGTGCCTTGGATCTCTCCTACGCCTACTTTATCCTTGATGAATTCCACGCCTATTATGTGCTTGCCGGGGGCGGGCATGGGGGTGGTGAGGAGTTGTTCGGGGGGGATACCGAGGAAGTTGTAGACGAAGTTCACTTTGCCGTCCTGCAGGAAGAGGGAGTAGCCTCCGAAGCGGGAGCCCTGGGCTACGATCACGCCTTTACTGCCCTTGTCGAGCGTCACTTCGGCGAATATCTTGAAGGATCGGCCGGTGGTGGGGGCGGCGGATGCTTCGGGGACTTCCGAGGTATTCGGATAGTAGGTGAACAGGCCGTCTTCGGGGATGGGGACGTAGTATTCGTACTTGACGAAATCGGCTATGGAGAGGTCGCACAGCGGGAGGACGTTGTATTTCTCGGCCTCCTGCATCCATAGTTTCTGCATCTCCTTCACTTTGTCGGGATACTGGGCGGCGAGGTCTTTCGACTGCGAGCGGTCTGCGTCGGTGTGGTAGAGCTCCCAGTTGTCTTTGTCGAAATGGCCGATGTTGGAGGGCAGCGGGCCGTGTGTGGTGGTGGCCATCCAGCCGTCCGACCAGAGGCCGCGGGTGCCGAGCATCTCGTAGTACTGGATCTTTTTGGCGGTGGGGGCGTTGGCGCTTTCGAAGGTGTAGGCCATCGACACGCCGGGCAGCGGGGTCTGCTTGATGCCATGCACCACGTCGGGCATGGCCACGCCGCACGCTTCGAGGATCGTGGGGACTATGTCGACGGCATGGTGGTACTGGCTGCGCATTTCGCCGCGGGCTTTGATCCCTTTCGGCCAGGAGATGACCAGCGGGTCGCACGTGCCGCCGCTGTACCCCGAGTAACGTTTGAACATCTTGTAGGGGGTGGAGAAGGCCACGGCCCAACCGGTGGGGTAGTGGTTGTAGGTGTCGGGCGAGCCTAACTTGTCGATCATCTGCAGGTTTAGCTTGATGTCTTCGGGATAGCCGTTGAAGAAGTTATTCTCGTTCACCGTGCCGCTGGGGCTGCCTTCGCCCGAAGCGCCGTTATCGGCAGCGTAGATCACCAGCGTGTTGTCCAGTTGGCCGGACTCTTCGAGGTAGTCGATCACGCGCCCGATCTGGGCGTCGGTGTACTCCGAGAAACCGGCGAACACCTCGGCCATGTGCGAGAACAGGCGCTTCTCGTCAGGCGAGAGCGAGTTCCACGGACGGACCATATCGTCTTTCGAATAGGTGCCGTCGGGCATCGGGTTGATCGGTGTAAGCTCGGTGTCCTCGGGCAGTACGCCCTTGGCCTTCATGCGCTGGAGGACCCATTCACGGTAGGCCTCGTACCCTTCGTCGAATTTCCCTTTATACTTGGCTATGTACTCGGCCGGTGCGTGGTGCGGGGCGTGGTTGGCGCCGGGGCAGTACCACATGTACCAGGGCTTCGCGGGATCGGACTGCTTCGCGTCGCGGATGTAGCGGATGGCCTGGTCGGCGAGGTCTTTGGAGAGGTGGTAGCCCTGCTCGGGCAGGTAAGGCTGCTCGATAAAGTGATTATCCTCGATCAGCGTGGGATACCATTGATTGGTCTCGCCGGAGATGAAGCCGTAGAAACGGTCGAAGCCCAGGCCGAGCGGCCAGGCCTTTTTCGATGCGGCCATGCCGAAGGCGTCGACGGGCACGTTGTGGTTCTTGCCGATCCAGAAGGTCGCGTAACCCGCGTCGCGCAGGACGGTGGCCATGGTGGCGTTCGACTCGGGGATATGGCCGTTGTAGCCGGGGAAGCCGACGGCCGACTCGGCGATCGAGCCGAAGCCGTTCTGGTGGTGGTTGCGTCCGGTCAGCAGGCACGAGCGGGTGGCCGAAGAGATGGAGGTGGTATGCCACTGCGTGTAGGTGATCCCGTTGCTGGCCAGGCGGTCCAGGGTCGGCATGTTGATCGCCCCGCCATAGGTCGACCACGAGGCCTGGCCCGTGTCGTCGTAGAGGATGAACAGCACGTTCGGGGCGCCTGCGGGCGCTTTCTGGTAGAGGAAGGCGTTCCAATCGGGTTTCGAATCCCGGATGTCGAGGTTGATCGTTCCCTGGAATTTGGAGTCGGTCTTGGGCGCGTTCCCGCCGCCGCCGCAACCGACCATGCCGGCCGCACAGGCTGCCGTAAGGGCAACCATCGCTTTGCCGCGCTGCAATCGGATCGAATTGTTCTGCATAGTGAAATAGATTATTGGATATGGTTGAGTGAGAAATAAACTATTCCGGTTATCAGCAGTAAGGCAAAAAATGCGCCATAGTTTTCTGAAACTATTCTGTTGGGCCGTACTCGTCATTCCGAGCGCAGTCGAGGAATCTCAAACGGTCTGTCTGAGATTTCTCGACTGCGCTCGGAATGACGGACAAACCCACAGGGAACAATGCCAAACAAAAAAGGCAGCCGGGAGGCTGCCTTTTTTGCTGACTGGCGAAGATTACTTCGCGTTTTTCTTATCGTAGTGTTTTTGATAGCGGGACATAAACTTATCGACGCGACCTGCGGTGTCTACCAGCTTCATCTTACCGGTGTAGAACGGGTGGGATGTGTTGGAGATCTCCATCTTGTACACGGGATAGGTTTCGCCGTTCACTTCTATCGTTTCTTTCGACTGTACGGCGGACCTGCACAAAAACACATGATCGTTGGACATATCCTTGAATGCGACCAGGCGGTAATTCGAAGGATGGATACCTTTTTTCATCGTGTTTTTTGGTTTTAAAAATTCTTATGGTGGGTGCAAAGGTAATCTTTTTTCCCGCATTACCAAAATTCCGCACCGAAAATTCCCTGTCTTTATTAAGGGTCAATGTGGTTGGCGTGAGAAGTGTCCCCGTCATTAGCAAAACCTACCATCCGAACTTTCGCTGTGCATAGAGTGCGTCGATTTTCTTGTTAACGAATGCAAAAAGACGCATTCGTTTTCCTCCTCGTCGTTCGGCAAAGGACAAGCAAAAAGACGCTTGCCCTCTGCGCTCACTCCTTTGTCGGTTGCCGATCGTGAGGTCTTTTGAGCGCAGGCGTACTTTTGTACGTCGAGCATCAAAAGCCGAGGGATCGGTGAAAAGCGGCGTGCTATATGTGCAGCCAACCTCAGAATTGAGAGGTTATTTGTAGCTAACCACCAACACCTTGGTCAGTTCCCAGAACTTCGCCGCATCGAGGATCTGGAGCCACTCGACACCTCCTTGGTCGACCGTGAATTGGTACGATCCGGCCGGGTGCGCGCTCACCAGCACGGGTTTCTTACCGTCGATGGGCAGGCGGTCGAAGGTGCGCGTGTCGATCTTCACGAACGAATCGAGGTTGCGGTTCTCGTTGATCTTCAGCGTGCGGCCGATGAAGCCGCTGGCGTTGACGATGTTGTTCTTGATCAGGTTTTTCTTGCTGTCCGAGATGTAGTAGGCGGTGCTGAGCAGGTCGCTTTTGGCCACCACTTCGGTCTGCAGTATCGCGCGCTCTTCGGTCAGGCCGGACACGGCGGTATTCAGGGTCGACACTTCGAAGTTACGCTCTTCCAGTTGGCGGCGCAGCGCGGCGATCTCGGTGTCGCCCTTGGTGACCTGCGCGGAGAGTTTGCTCACCAGCGCTTCGAGCGTTTGCACCTGCAGTTTAGACTGTTTGAGGGCGCCCACATAGCCGCGCAGCGATTCGATGGTCTTTTTGTTGCGCTGCAGCAGCGAGTCGATGGCGGAGATGTCGTCCGAGATCCGGGCGACGGAGGATTCGCCCAGGCGTCCCGATTCCGAGATCACGGCCTGGTTGATGATGTTTTCACGTTGTTTGATGGCCTGGAGGTTGCCGACGACCGTTTCCAGGGAGTGGAAAACGGAGCTGATCAGGCTGTCCTGCTGCGCCATCACCACGCGCAGGGAGTCTATGGTCGCATCGGCCTGGGCCTGTTGTTGCTTGACATTGTTGTTGCACGATAGGACGGCGAGCGCCACCAGGGCAACGGCTAACACTTTTTTCATAATTATAAGGTATTAAGAGTTTGTCTGGATTTTCGCATCGAAGCGATTATTGTTCGTTTTCGAGCAGTTTTTTACGCCGATTAGAGGAGCATGTCGGGAATATGTAACGATAATCGGCGTGAAAAAATGCCGAAAAGGGGCGATAAGCGCGAAGGTGGGAAATTCCATACAAGTTCTAAAAGGTATATCGGACACTCAGGCCGAAATCCTGGGGTTTGAACCCGGTCTGGCCCGCGAAATTGACGCACGGTTTATAGTCGACGGCAAACGTTATCGGCGCTTTGGGCAGCGAGTATTCGAGCCCCACGATGACGTCCAGGCCGGCGGTGAACTCATCGTCCCCCTCTTTCCATCCCCACGTGCCCGCATGCGCGCCCGCGCCGTAATAGAAATTGAACCCCTGTTTGATGACGGGCACCTGGCGCTCGTAAAGCGCATAGAAACATGCCCCTTCGTTGAGGCTGAGGATCATTTCCATCGAATTGGAAGGATCGAAATTGATCTTGGCATCGAGCCCGGCGGCGATGAAGCCCCCGCGAAGTCCGATCCCCCAGAAATAATTCTGAGCCGAAGCGGCTGAAGATAAGAGAATTGTGGCGACAAGAACGCCCAAGAGTTTTTTCATAACATCAGTTCTACGTTGCAAATATAGGTAGATAATTCTATCCCTGTGCCGGATTAATTAATTTTATTAATAATTATCTGTCTCTCATGCCTGTTTGTCTACCTTGCTTTGCAAAAGTTATGCCCAGTCGCCTTTTTGCGGGAATTGGGAGGGGATGGCGGTGGCTATTTCGCAATATTTCGATCCGATTTTTTGCAAATGCGGATGAATTATGTATTTTTGCACTCCGGCAATCAATCGCCGGCCGTGGGGGCCCATAGCTCAGTTGGTTAGTAGCACCTGACTCATAATCAGGGGGTCACAGGTTCAAGCCCTGTTGGGCCCACCCGCAAAAAGAAGCAGTTACGAGAGATCTCGTAACTGCTTTTCTTTTTAATATGCACGGTTTACGCTGGAAATTCCGCTATTTCCGGTATGGTCGTAATGCTGCCGTAGCGATGGTATTCGTTGGCGATGCTCTGCTCTTTCAGGTAGTGCAGCAATTCCAGGCGGCCTTCCGAGACGACGGGGCTGCACGCCACGTATTTATTGTGTTGCGCCGCCGCTTCATACACCTGCACCGGAATATCGGGCTGCAGGGCGCGGATGCGGTCATATTTCGCGATGCCTGCGAGGAAAGCGTCGAGGGTTTCGGTCTGTATGAAACACCCCGCCGCATCGAGTGCGCCCGCGAAATGCCCCGCCTCGACACTGATCACCGGTTCCACGCCGACCGCCCTGGCGGCCAGGCAGGTCTTGACCGCGTCGGCCGGGTCGTCCCCTTCGAACAGCCTGACCACCACACGCCCCGCGGGCAGATAGCGGAAAACGTTCTGCTCGCCGTAGAGGTTGTTCACATCGCGCGGATGTTTAAATTCCGCCTCGGCCGCCCGCAGATAGCTCTCCTGGGCTTCAGCCACGGAAAATTCCCGTTTGTCGCGCGCCTGCAGGAAACAACTCACGTAATTCACGCCCCCCGCCTTGATGCCGCCGCCGAAGGCCGAGAGTTTCATCCCCCCGAACGGCTGGCGGTTCACGATGGCGCCCGTGATGCCGCGGTTGATGTAGAGGTTGCCCGCTTCGAGCGTGTTTTCCCAGAGCGCCTGCTCCCGCTCGTCGAGCGATTGCAGCCCCGAGGTGAGGCCGTAGTCGAGCGAATTGACCAGCCGGATGCCCTCTTCCAGCGAAGCGATGCGTACCACCGCCAGCACGGGAGCGAACAGTTCCGTGCGGAAGATATAGGACTCCGGCGTAACGCCCCAGAGGATCGACGGGGCGAGGATATAACGCTCCGGGTCGACGTAACGCGGTTCCACAAGCCATTCCTGGCCCGGTTCGAGATTAGCGAAAACATGCTCCATCTTGTCGTTGCGGTTGCTGATCATGCCCCCCACGACGTTGCCCGCGTCCCAGTTGTAGCCCACCTTGATGCTCGTGGCCGCATCGCGCAACTTCACGCGGAAGGTCGGATCGTCATAAATATCCGCGGCCAGCAGCAGCAGCGAGCAGGCCGAACATTTCTGCCCCGCGTTGCCGAAGGCCGAATGCACGACGTTGAGGATCGCCTTGTCACGATCGCCGGACGAGGTGACGATGATGGCGTTCTTCCCCCCGGTCTCAGCCGAAAGGGGCGTGCGCGGATTGGCTTTCAGGATATTGACGGCGGTGTCGGTACCGCCCGTAAGCACCGTATGGCGCACATCGGGCGAGGTGGTCAGCAGGTTTAACGCCTCCGCCCCGTCGCAGATCGTCACATGCAGCGCCTCTTTCGGCACTCCCGCGTCCCAGAGCGCCTGCGCCATTTCCCAGGCGACAGGAGCGGCCACCGTAGCCGGTTTGAGGATCACGCGATTGCCTCCCGCCAGCGCCGCCACCACACCCCCGCAGGGAATGGCCAGCGGGAAATTCCACGGCGAGATGACCACCACGACCCCTTTGGGCGCAACCTCGACCGTATCGAGCGCTGCGAATTTTTCCATCGTGAGCGGATAGAAACGGCAGAAATCGATCGCCTCGCTCACCTCCACATCCCCCTCGGTGATCGTTTTGCCCGTCACGGCGCACATCACCCCGATCAGCTCGCCGCGGCGTGCGGCAAGCGTGTCGGCCGCCTTGTGCAAAATCTCTTTGCGATGCTCAATACTTGTGCGCCCCCAACCCGAGGGATCCTCATGGGAAATCCCGATCATGCGCCCGATATCGCCGACCGAAGCCTTTGACATTTCGTAGACGCAAATCTCTGCATCCTGTTGGTTGTGGTCGATATAGCGCTGTCGTTTTTCGGCTGTTTTCTGCTCGCCGCCGATCTGCACGGGGATTTGAACCGGAGCGTATCCCGCCGGTTTTTTCCACCCTTCGATGATTTTCAATGCCCATTGCTTGTTCGGCCCCAGGTCGAAATCGGTGTCCGGCTCGTTCGTAAATTCCCGGAGCGTGCCGAGGGACGGATAGGGCTTATTACGGTCCTGCGTCCGCGTGACGCGGCATTCGACCTTGTCCTTGAGCGCATAGGCCTGTTCGAATTGCTCTCGCAGGTAGTCCCATTCCTGGGTGTCGGGATGGAGGTTGAACGAATAGGAAAGGAAGTTCTCAGGCCCCGTGTTCTCATCCAGCCGCCGCACGAGGTACGACACGGCGTTGAGGAAATTCTTCTCGGAAACCACCGGCGTGTAGAGCGTCACCCGCTTGTCCAGCGCGCTCATCGCCCGCCACAGGTGGTTGGCCATCCCTTCCAGCATTTCGAAATCGACATGCTCCTGCACCCCGTTGCGCTCGGCCATCAGGTGGGCGTAGGCGATCGTGTAAAGGTTGTGCGAAGCGACCCCCACGCGCACGGCGGCGGCATTTTCCGCCGACAACGCCCGGTCGAGGATATGCAAATAGTTGGCGT
This sequence comes from Rikenellaceae bacterium, assembly GCA_031549495.1. GTDB lineage: Bacteria > Bacteroidota > Bacteroidia > Bacteroidales > Rikenellaceae > JAVBOW01. The sequence goes on from JAVBPS010000098.1 coordinate 14,366, forward strand.
CCACATCCACCTTCGAGTCGCGCACCGGATTGGGCCACCCGCGCAGCGACGAGACGACCGTCTCCATCTGCAAATTCGCCCCCTTCACCAGGCGCATCTTGATCGGTGACCCGCCTTCGGCCACGCGCTTTTTAGCAAACTCCAACAACGCGGTCTGGAATTCCCAGGCGTCCCAAAGATAAGCCTGCACCACGATCCCCGCGTAATAGTCTTTAAACTGCGGCATGGAGAGCACGCTCATAAAGACGTCCAGCGTCAGGTGCGCGTCCTTGTACTCCTCCATGTCGAGGTTGATGAACTTCGCATGTTTCTCACCCTTTGAGTCGATGTAAGGGAAGTCGATGGCCTTCTGGTAGATGGTCTTCACGCGCTCGATCAACTCCGGCCGGCTGACCTGGAAATTCAGGGCGTGCATCTGGGCGTAAATACCCGACAGTTTGATGGATATATAGTTGATATCGGGCTGTTCGAGCGCTTCGAGGTAGTGATGGTACCGGGCGTCGGCCTCGGCGTTGCCTAACACCACTTCACCCAGCAGGTTCACGTTCTGCCCGATATGTTCCCGCTTGCGCTCTTCCAGGTGGCGGGTCAGTTTGGGCCGTTTTTCGTCGATAATCACCCCGCTGGTCTCCGCGCGCAGGACTTTCTTGAATATCGGCATGGCGATGGGCGCGAACAGGAACCCGCCCCACTGGAACAGCGTCATGAGCACCCGGTAATGCCACGGGAAAAATTCGGGAATGCCGTACTGCTTCACCAGATACCGCACCCGCATGGAGAGCTTCCAGTCGTTGCGGATCTGGCTCGATTCGTCGAGCATCTTCGAAAGGAAGATCTTGTCCTTCGGGTTGCGGATCAGGGTGGCGTACTTGTGCTGTTCGCGCCGTTCGCCGCCCGTGATGGCCGCTTCGCTCATACCGTTAAGCATTTCCACCCATGCGATGACATCGGCGAAATCGACATTTTTGCCCATATAGTAGCGTTTTAGGTTTAGGTCTGCCCGGGAATATCCGCCGCCGCCGTTCTGAGATCCTCTCCTGTGACCGGAGTGATAAATAACGGTTTGTAATACGAAACCGGATAATTCGAACAATATTAGCGACAATCGGCGAGAAATGCAAGCGTTTTTCCCTGTTTTCAGAAGTTTCGGATACGATTTTTAATATCGGCAAAATTTTCTGCGCCCCGTTCCCCTGAAAGTCGCTATCTTTATCCCTCGTTATTAAGACCCCGCATGCACGACCAAGACATCATACTTCCCGATCCCCGGATCGCTCCCCTGCTCATCGAATGGTACAGGGAGCACCGCCGCGAGATGCCCTGGCGGCAGACCGCCGACCCTTACCGGATCTGGATCTCGGAGGTGATCCTGCAACAGACCCGCGTGGCGCAGGGGACAGAGTACTACCTGCGCTTCACGGAGCGCTTCCCGAATGCCGCCTCGCTCGCCGCGGCCGCGGAAGAGGAGGTGCTGCGTTACTGGCAGGGCCTGGGCTATTACAGCCGCGCGCGCAACCTGCACGCCGCCGCCCGGCAGGTCGTGGAGCGCCACGGCGGCGTTTTCCCCGCGAAGTATGAAGAAGTGCTCGCCCTGCCCGGCGTGGGGGCCTACACCGCCGCCGCCGTTTGCTCGATTTGCTACGGCCTGCCTTACGCCACGGTGGATGGCAACGTCTACCGCGTGCTCTCGCGCCTGTTCGACCTCGCGCTGCCCATCGACACCCCGGCCGGACGACGCGCCTTCGCCGCTTTGGCGCAAAGCCTGCTCGACCCCGCGCGCCCCGGGCTGTACAACCAGGCCGTGATGGAATTCGGCGCCCTGCAATGCGTGCCCCGCTCGCCCCGCTGCGGGGAGTGTCCGTCGGCGGAATGCTGCCTGGCCTCGGCGCACGGGACGGTAGCGCAGCGGCCCGTAAAAACCACCCGCACCGCCGTGCGCGAACGCTGGTTCAACTACCTCGACCTGCGTTGCGGGGATCGCACCCTGCTGGTGCGCCGCGAAGGCAAAGATATCTGGCAGGGCCTTTTCGAATACCCGATGATCGAAACCGAAGGCCCGGCCGGCTTCGAGGAGTTGCAAATCCCCTTCTTGCCGGAAGGCTTCATATTGGAAGAGACCGTCGACATGCCCCGCCATGTGCTCTCGCACCAGGTGATCCACGCCCGTTTCCACCGCATCCGCCTCGACCGTTTCCCCGACCTGCCCGTAAGCTACATCGTCGCCACAGACCTGGACGATTACCCCGTTTCGCGCCTGACCGAACTTTACCGCGAGCGTTGACCCGCCGGTTTGTCATTCTGAACGCAGTGAAGAATCCTGGCCGGGCTGTGCCGCAGCAATTCCGACCAGGATTCTTCACTGCGTTCAGAATGACAAACAATGCCGCAAAGCATTATCTTTGTAGGGATTCAAAGCCCGCACAATGAAAACTTCCACTCTTTTCCTGCCGGTCACCGGCTGGTAACGCCTATGCGGCAGACTGAGCGATAGATGAGCCGCACCAGCGGCCCGACATAAAAGATCTGGATAAAGAAAGCGAAAGGAATATTGACCGCCAGCCGTTCGAGCCACCGCAACGGCATATCCGCGGTCAGCCCGCTATGCATCACGCTCACGAAGAGCGTCATCGCCGGAGCCATCACGAAGACCATGCACCCGGCCATCGCCACCTGCACCATAATGCGCCGTTTATCCGCCGGATCGACGATCTGCGGCAGCAGCCGCGCGGCGATGGGGGCCCCCAGGAAATGCTGCGCCAGGAAAGCCGCCGCCACCTCGGGCCACATCGTGCGCAGCGCCGCGAGGAACGTCCCCCAACTGAGCCCATGCGCTATCGCGGCATTATAGACCGTCATGCAGTAGACCATCACCAGCACCATGATCACCGTAAAGACCAGACGCTGCGTCCGGGTCTTCGGGGCGTGATGTCCGCTGTCGTTCTGCGCGGGGGACAGCGCTTCCCGGGGAGTATTTTCTTTGTCGGGGGAGAGTCGTTTTTGTAAATTCATTGAAAATCATTTTGGATGCGGCAAAGGTAGGCCGTTTTATTCTTCGCGGCAAGACCGCGTTTTTAGTAAAATAATTGTAATTTTGCGAGGAAGCCTCTAACCAGCTCCTCATATACAAACCCTAAAACGACTATGGATCGCAGAAAATTTCTACAAGTAGCGGGCCTCGGCGCCGCCGCCGCGGCCGCCTTCCCGGCTTCGGGAGCCATCCTCGGGGAGACGTTCGGCCAAAAGGCGGACGAAGCCGCCGCCACGGGCAAAAAACTGCGCATCGCGATGGCGGGCACGGGTAATCGCGGCACGTTCTGGATCAAACAGATGCTCGCGGATTGCCCCGACGTGGTCGACCTGGTCGGCATGATGGACAAGAACCCCGGCCGCGTCGAGACGTCGAAGAAGCACTCCGGCGCCGCCTGTCCCACCTTCACCGACCTGGACGCGATGATCCGCCAGACCAAACCCGATTACCTGTTCGTCTGTACGATGGATTCCACCCACCACGAGCAGATCATCCGGGCGATGGAGCTGGGCGTGGACATCATCACCGAGAAGCCGATGACCACCGACGAGGGCAAATGCCAGGCGATCATCGACGCGCAGCGAAAGACGGGCCGCAACATCGTGATGGCCTTCAACTACCGCTACGCCGCCCACCGCACCAAAATATGGGAGCTGATCCACGCGGGCCGCATCGGCGAGGTGACCTCGGTCGATTTCCACTGGTACCTCGACATAAAGCATGGCGCGGATTACTTCCGCCGCTGGCACCGCCGCCGCGAATTCGGCGGTTCGCTCTGGCTGCATAAGGCCTCGCACCACTTCGACCTGCTGAACTGGTGGCTGGACGCCGAACCGGAGGAGGTATTCGCCTTCGGGGCGCTGGACTTCTACGGCCGTAACGGTAAGCTGCGCGCCGACAACTGCCGCGTCTGCCCCCACACCAAGGAGTGCCGGTTCTTCTGGGACATGACCAAGGCGAAGACCTCGATGGAGCTCTACGCCGACAACGAAAAATACGACGGCTACAAGCGCGACGGCTGCGTTTTCAAGCAGGATGTGGACATCTTCGACAAGATGTGCGCCACGATCAAATACATGAACGGTGTGCAGGCGACCTACTCGCTGACCGCCTACTCCCCCTACGAGGGCTACCGCATCGCCTTCAACGGCACCAAGGGCCGCATCGACCTGTGGGTGCAGGAGCGCAACAAAACTTTCGAATCGGACTACGAGGAAATCGTGCTCACGGAGAATTTCGGCACCCCGCAGTTCATCCGCGTGGTAGACGGCTCCGGCGGTCACTGGGGCGGCGACAAGGTGATGCTGGCCCAGATCACCCGCAACCTGCCCGACCCGATGCGCCAGCGCGCTTCGCTGCGCGACGGGGCGTTGGCGGTGCTGGTGGGCGTGGCCGCCCGCAAGAGTTGCGACTCGGGCCAGCCCGTGAAGATCGCCTCGCTCACGGAGATCGTCCCGGTGGTGCGCAAGCAGGAGGCTGCGAAGAAAAAGAAATAACCTTTTTGAATACAGTTAGGAACGGGGGCTCGTCGCGAGTCCCCGTTTGTTTTCTGAATGCTTGTCATTCTGAACGGAGTGAAGAATCTTGGCCGGGCTGTGCTCAGAACCCTTCCGGCCAAGATTCCTCGGTTGAGCGGTTGTAATGCCGCTCGGGATGTTTCGCGAATTTCAAATTCGCGTTTGTTCTACAAATGCCGCCGGGCAGGGGAAAACTCAGAACCGCCCGATCCACTCCCCGAAGCTGGCCAGAAACTTTTGGAGGTACTTTACGGAATCTTCCGTGAGACCATCCTCGCCCATGCCGGTCGTGGCATTGAAGTAGAATTCAGGTTGGCTCATCAGGTGCATGTTCAAAAAGGAACAGACATTGCGCAGGTGTTGTTGCGCCCCGAACGTGCCGATGGGGCCGATGGATGCCCCCATGATCGCGGCGGGCTTGTCGTTCCAGCAGTTCTCGCCGTAAGGACGCGAGCACCAGTCGATGGCGTTCTTCAGCACGCCCGGCATCGAGCGGTTGTACTCGGGGGTGATGAAAAGCACGGCGTCGGCGGCTTTGGCCGCTTCCCGCAGCGCCCTGACCTGCGGGGCGGGTTCGTACTCATCGTCCTGTGTGAAAAACGGCAGCGTGGCGATGTCGAACGTCTGGAACGTGAGGCCGGACTGGTTGTGGCGCACCAATTCGTGGTACAACCTCTTGTTGATGGAGGCCGAACTGATTCCTCCCACGAGAGTTAACACATTGATTGTTTTCATAACGTCGGTTTGTATGGTTTCTGATCGCGATTCAAACAAATATAGGGAAAAAATAACAGATCCATTCGCCCTTGTCCGGCTTCCGTGATGAACTGTTTTAAAACAAATGCCGCCGAGTGGAGGCGGCATTGTCCATGAGGTGTGTCGTACAAATTCCATTCCATTGAATCATAAATAACAGGAGCTTCGATCAGGAAATTCACGACCTTATCCGTAAATGCACCCATTTTGCCGAAATCTTTTCCCCGTCTTTCGGAATCCCGTCCAAAAAGTATAACTTTGCGGCTACTTACCGAAAAAACTCAATCGATCATGGATATTTTCGAAAAAATTCAGAAAAACGCCGGCGGCCCGATCGGCATGTACCAGAAGTTGAGCCACGGCTATTTCTCCTTCCCCAAGCTGGAAGGCGACATCGGCCCGAGGATGCAGTTCCGCGGCCGCGAGGTGCTCAACTGGAGCCTGAACAACTACCTCGGCCTGGCCAACCACCCCGAGGTGCGCAAGGCCGACGCCGAGGGGGCAGCCCAATTCGGCATGGCCGCCCCGATGGGCGCGCGCATGATGAGCGGCCAGACCAAATGGCACGAGCAACTGGAGCGCGAACTGGCCGCCTTCGTGGGCAAGCCCGACGCCTTCCTGCTGAACTTCGGCTACCAGGGCATGATCTCGATCATCGACTGCCTGGCCGGTCCGCGCGACGTGATCGTCTACGACTCCGAGGCCCACGCCTGCATCATCGACGGCCTGCTGATCCATAAAGCGAAGGGCGGCAAACGCTTCGTGTATGCCCACAACGACATGGAGAAATGCCGCCACATGCTCGAAAAGGCGACGCGCCTGGCCGAAGAGCAGCGCGGCGGCGTGCTGGTGATCACCGAGGGCGTTTTCGGCATGAAGGGCGATCTGGGCAAACTGGACGAGATCATCGCCATGAAGAAGGATTTCAGCTTCCGCCTGCTGGTGGACGACGCCCACGGCTTCGGCACGATGGGTGAGAATGGCAAAGGCACGCCCGAGCATTTCCACTGCATCGACGGGGTGGACGTGCTGTTCAACACCTTCGCCAAGTCGATGGCCGGCATCGGCGCCTTCGTGGCCTCCGAAAAATACATCGTCGATTTCCTGCGCTACAACATGCGCTCGCAGACCTACGCCAAGTCGCTGCCGATGCCGATGGTGATCGGCGCCCTGAAACGTCTCGACCTGATCCGTACCCATCCCGAATACCGCGAGCAGCTCTGGACGGTCACCCGCGCCCTGCAGGAAGGCTTCCGCAAGCGCGGCTTCGAGATCGGCGTCACGCTCTCGCCCGTCACCCCGGTCTACATGAAGGGCGGCATCCCCGAGGCGACCAACATCGTGGTCGACCTGCGCGAGAACTACAACCTGTTCTGCTCGGTGGTCGTCTACCCGGTGATCCCGAAAGGCGAGATCATCCTGCGCATCATCCCCACGGCCGTACACACGCTCCAAGACGTCGAGTACACCTTGAACTGCTTCGACGCCTGCCGTAGCAAACTCGACGCGGGCGAATACTGCAAGCCCGTGCCTGACATGTCCGAGAAGTAAGTGCTCTTGGTGCGGCTGCGCGCATAGCGGGCCATATTTCACACATCCTTCCTGTTTTTAATCCTCACGGGCGTCAAGCCCGCTCCGGTATAAAAACAGAAACGATGCGCAAAATCTGACCCACTCTGCGCACAGCGAAAGTTCGGACGGTGGTTACGCTGATCCCGGACGCGCTCCCGTCGCTTTTAAATACCACATATTTCCGGTCCCGTAGGGGCACCCCTCGTGGGTGCCCTTTTTGCGCGATGGGAGTCGTCATGTCGAGCGCCCGCCCAGACCAAAAAAAGTGTGGGTTTTAGATGTGTCGGCGGGCCCGCGCCAATACGACACCCCAAGCGCCCAAAGGGGCCCCACCGGGGGGTGCCCCGCCGG
>JAVBPS010000036.1:0-77812 GCA_031549495.1 Rikenellaceae bacterium
TAACGTGAACTCTGCTTAAGAAGCAGAGTTACCTCTTCCGCAAACGGCCGTAAGGCCGTTTGCAAAGCCCTCCCCTCTCAAGGGGAGGGTTTGGGTGGGGTTATCAGCACAAAATCGGCTTCGAAGAAGCCGTTAACGCGAAATCCGGATAAGGGATTTCGTATTAACGGATTGAAATACAATAATCTAAGCAAAATCCCTTATCCAGAGTTCACGTTTATTAATCTTACTAAAAGACGATTATGTTCCGTAAACTTGTGGCCATCGAGCCCGTAAGCCTGATCCCGTCGGCGGAAAAGGAGTTGTACTCCCTGGCCGGCGAGGTGATCCTGTATGGCGACATACCCGCCGGTGACGAGCAGATCGTCGCCCGCATCGGGGACGCCGACGCGGTACTGTTAAGCTACACTTCGCGCATCGGGCGGGCGGTGCTGGAACGGTGTGAAAATGTGCGTTACATCGGCATGTGCTGTTCGCTCTATTCGCCCGAGAGCGCCAACGTCGATATCCGTTTCGCCAACGAGCGGGGGATCACCGTGACCGGGATCCGCGACTATGGCGACGAGGGGGTGGTGGAATATGTGCTCAGCGAGCTGGTCCGCTGCTTTCACGGGTTCGGGCAGCAGCCGTGGGAAGGCATCCCCCGCGAGATCACCGGGCTGCGGGCCGGGATCGTGGGACTGGGTAAATCGGGCGGGATGATCGCCGACGCGTTGAAATTTTTCGGCGCCCGGATCGCTTACTTCGCCCGCAGCGAGAAGCCCGAAGCGGCGGCCAAAGGGTATCGGTTCCTGCCCCTCGACGAGTTGCTGGCCCAAAGCGAGGTGGTTTGTTGTTGCCTGAACCGCAACACGGTGCTGCTGCATCAGGCCGAATTCGAGAGCTTGGGAAACCGGAAGATCCTGTTCAACACCGGGCTGTCGCCCGCGTGGGACGAGGCGCCGTTCCTGAAATGGCTCGAAGGCGACAACCTCTGTTATTGCGACACCGCGGGAGCGTTGGGCGGGGAGAGCCTGACGAGCCATCCGCACGTGCGCTGCATGAACGTCTCGACCGGCCGCACACGCCAGGCGTTCGACCGCCTGAGCGAAAAGGTGCTGGCCAATATAACGGGATATTTAAGGAGCAGGGCGTAGGTAACTTACGCGTGCCCAGGGCCTTTAATCGAGGGCCACGAAGGCGGCCCAATGGTACGGGCTGGCGAAACGGGGCTCTTCACGCAAGGCCCTGCGCGCTTTGTCCAGCGCCTCGCGGTGGTTGTCTCCCTGCATCAGGAAGCGGTACAGGTGGCCCATCAGTTCGGCCGTGCTCGTATCGTTGGTCGACCACAGGCTGACGATCAGGCTCCGGGCCCCGGCCCGTTTGAAGGCCTGCTGCAATCCGGCGACCCCGTCATTGGTCACGTCGCCCTGTGCGGTCTGGCAGGCGGCCAGCACCACCAGATCCACGCACCTCAGATCCATCGCGGCGATCTCCTGCGCCGTCAGGATGCCGTCGTCGCCATCCGCCGCCGCGGCCTGGCGTCCGCTCCACACGCGGTTCGCCCCGGCCATCGCCAGGCCCGAACGCAGCAGCGGGAAATCCCTCAACACGGACGCCTGCATGTGTTTATAGTAGGTCCGCTGCCCGGCCAGGCTGTCCGGCAGGTAGAACCCGTGGGTCGAAAAATGAAGCAGCACATGCTCGCCGGGCGTGAATTCAAGGCTCTTGAAATCGCTTTTCGTCGCCTCCGCGCCCCAGCGTAACCTGACGGGCATGAACGGCTGCACCTGTTTGCGTATCCGCGTGATCTCACTGGCGCCCTGGCGCAGTACATCGAAATAGTCTTCCTGTCCGCGTTGCTGCGCGTTTTCCAGGTAATCGATAGCCCCGTAGAGCACCGCGCGGTCGAATTTCACCCGCGCGGGGGGGTGCAAAAGCACGGCCGTCGACGAGAGCCTGCACAGGGATGCGCAGCGGTCGGCGATGATCCCGCGCTCGCCGGACAGGCACTCCAACGGCAGGTTGTGAAGCAGCCCCGAAGGGGCGAACCAGAGCGTGTCCCGCTCGCGGACCGACGCCTCCAACGGTTTCCATATCAGGTCGTACAATCGCCGCGAACGATCGCCCGAGTAGCAGGCGTCCAACTCGGCCGGCGTGGAGGGGATCGCGCCGTCCATCGCCGCCATCAGTTCCCGCTGGTTGCAGAGCGTGACCATCCGGGGCGAATTCCACCCTTTGCGCAGCACCAGCGCAGCATAGACACGCTCATCGCCCGATTCGAAATCGGTGAATTCGACGGCGACGGATTGCTGTCCGAGGCGGGATACGATATCCTGCCAGCGCACCCTATCAGACAAGTCGCCCCCGCGGTGGGCCAATTGTTGGCGAAGTTCCCGCTCGATGCGCATGGCCATGCTGTCCAACGCCGCGCAATCGGCCGTCCGCCGGGAAACGGGCAGCAGCAACTGCTGGCGCGAACGGATGCGGTAATCCTGCATCTTCAGGTAATCGTCGTAAAGCGCCTGCCCGCCCGATTCGCGGACCGAGCGTTCGAAGTCCACGGCCGAAGCGAACAGCAGCCGCCTGCACAGCAGCACGATGTCGTAAACCTCCCCCGCAAAAGGGCCTTCCTGGCTCTTTGCGAGGGAACAGAACAGGGGGGCGGCGAGCAGGCCCTCGCGGCTCTCGCGCCAGAAAGCGGCCTGCTCGTCTTCCGCCATGCCGTAGAACCGGCGCTCCAGGAAATCGAGTTTCGCGGCGATGTACGCCCTGTAATCGCGCAGCGCGTCGGCGTTATGGCCCAGCATCAACTCGCTTTTGGCCAATCCGTAGAGCAGCGAAACGGTTTGCGGGTTATCGCCGCCGAACAGTACGCTGCTCAGGCCGTACGCCTTCCGGTAGCGTTCGCACGCCTCCTCCATACGGCCGCACGCCTCGCTGCATGTGGCTTCGGTGACCAGTTGCGCGATGTGCTCGGGGTGCCCGGCGGGATACGTGCGCGCGGTCAGGGCGCGCGCTTGCGCGAGGATACGCGCCGAGAGCGTCCCGTTGCCCTGGCGGGCGTATATGAGTCCCTGCTGCCGGAAAACGGCCAGCGAATCGGCGGCACCGCCACCCTGTTCCAACGCCTGCTCGCAGAGCCGTTTGGCATCGTCGTAACGGCGCTGCCGGGTGGCCAGGTCGGCCATATTCTGCGTGATCACGATGTACTGGCCGCTTTCGGGCGCGGTGAGGCTGCGGGCCGCGGTGTAATATTCCGTGGCTTTGGGGTAATTGCCGAAAAGGGTGTATAGGTGGGCCCGGTTATTGAACGTGGCCACGCGGTAGCTGTCCGGCAGGCCGCAGGCGCGGTTGAGCGAGTCCGCGCTGTCGAAATAACGCAACGCCTGCCCGTAGTCGGCCATGTTGCTGTATGCCGCCGCGAGGTTGTTGTAGAGCGTGGAGAGCCCCGAGGGGTCCTCGCCGAGCACAAACCAGGGTTGCGCCTGAAGGTAGAGCGGTACCGCCTGGGAGGATTTTCCCGTCCGGATATAACAGGTGGCGTAATCGCACAGCAGGCCGGCATATTGTGAGGGAAATACCTCGCGCAGCGCCTCCCCGGCCTGCAAAGCCTCGCGGTGGTAATGGAGCGCCTGCGAGAAATCGCCCAGGCGTTGATGGCACAGGGCGATGCCGTTGGCCAGGGTGGGATAATCGAATCCCGTTTCGTCCGCCGCCGCGCCGGAGCCATCGGCCAGGCAAGCCGTATAGCCCTTCAGCGCACCGGCGTAATCGCCTGCGCGGTAGAGCGAATCGGCCTGCAAAAAGAGTTCGACAGGCAAGGCCTGTCCCCGCGCCCCGCCCACGCCGCAGGCCAACGCCAGCAGCAACAGATATCTAACGGCTCCTGGCATTGGGCGAAGGCGGAATATCCGCGTCAAGCATGATGAACGCGCTCCAGAAGAACGGCGAATTGTAACGGGGGTCGGCCCGGAGGGCTTTCAGGGCGTTGATGAAGGCGCTGTGTTTATCCATGCTGTGTTCATCCATGTTGCGGAGATTCTCGTAGAAATGGATCATCATCTGCATGGTGGCCTGGTCGTCGACTTTCCACAGGCTCATGACCAGCGTATGGGCGCCCGCCATTTTAAAGGCGCGCTGCAAACCGAAAACCCCGTCCTGCTTCAAGTCGCCCACCGCGGTCTGGCAGGCCGAAAGCACCACCAGGTCGGCGTGTTTCAGGTCGAGCGCCGAGATCTCCTTCGAGGTCAGGATGCCGTCTTCCGTGCCTTCCACCGTTCCCCAGTCCACCCAATCCGTATTCGCGCCCGCCATCTGCAACCCGGTGCGGTAAAGCGGGTTGCCGAGCCGCTCCGGCCTCTCTTTGGTGGCGTTGTTGAAAAATCCGTAGGCGGTCGCGTCGCTCAGCGGCAGGAAGAATCCATGCGTGGCCAGGTGGATCAGGTTATCCCCCGTGTTGGCCTTGAAGATATCCTCGCTCGCAAAGGCTCCCGTGTAAAGCCCCGTCCGGATGCCGCTGCCGGCCAGCAGTTCGCTTATGCCGTGCACCTCCGTGACGGTGCCGGGGAGCGGAAGGATAAGCGTTTTATCGACCGGGACGGCGCGCGACTGGGATTTAAGCTGCTTGTCGGTCTGCTCGGCGTAGAGCGCCTCGGGAACGAAGCCGAGCTTCCCCTCGTATTGCACATCGACCAGGGAGGTCTGTCCGGCGCGGCGCGCATCGGCCGCGGCAAGCAGCTCGTCCTGCGAGGCGCTATATTTGATGCCGCCGTACAGGCTCGCCTGCCGGATGACGGAAGGGCGGCTGTCCGCCACCAGTTGCCGGATGGAGGAGAGACGGTAGATATCGTACCGGTCGGACATGGTCGAGGAATCCGACCGGTGTTCGATCCGCTTGTGGCGCCGCCGCCACAGTTTGTCGGCCGGCAGGTACTCGATGCCCACCAGGTTGAGCACCCCGTCGGGGGCGAAGTAAACGTTCCCCTTCCCGCTCGGGGGCATATAGCGCGTCAGCTTGCTCCACACGCCCTGGCGCAGCCGCCATGACTGCATCAGCAACGAACGGGCGTCAGCTTCCGATATCGAGATCTTTTGGGTGAAATTCGTGGGTTTAGACGGGGTCCCGAGGGTTTTCAAGGCTGCGCGCGCAGCTTTTTTAGAAGTGGATACCGTGCTGTCGATCGGCAACACCGACTCAGTCCTCCACGTCGTGTCGAGAACCTGGGCGACCGTAAATTGATCGGCGGCGGAGGTGCTGATATGGTACTTTCCGGCCACGTACGCCGCCTCGCGGGGCGAAACCAGCGGCATCTGCTGCACGTCCCGGGTCTGTTTGCGCAGACGCACCAGGCGGGGGCCGCGCCAGTTGCGCCTGAGCACCAGCGCCCCGTATTTCCCTTGCGGGGTCCGGTAGAATTCGATCGCCACGTCGCGCGGGCCCAGGCAATCCCTTACATCACGCCAGGTCAGCGAAAGTTGTTTGGTGAAATCCGGCCCGACCCGTCCGATGATATCCCGTTCCAGGCTGTCGGTCTTGCGGATCAGTTCGCGCTCCTGGGGCGATTCGGCCGAAAGCGTGTCCCGCTGGTAACGCATCACGCGCAACCGGGCATAGTCTTTTTGCAGCGTCGTATCGCCACTGTCGCGGATGTAGTTACCCAGCTCGTTAGCCGAGTTGAGCAGGATCCCTTTCGAGAGCAGCACGGAGTTGTAAGCCGTGGCCGGACGGCCCCGGGGCCGGGCGCGCAGGTTCTTCCAGAAGCGGTGCCAGGCATCCGCCTGGGCGATGCTCTGTTGGAAATATTCGTAGTTGACTCCCCAGTATTTCTCCCTCTCGTCCTCGGACATCACGCTGAAGCTGCTGCGCACTTTGGAAAAAAGGTAATCGTAGGCGGCGTTCTGAAACCGTTCGGCCTGCGACGAAGAGGGCAGCAACGAGTAAAGCATCGACACGTCGAGCATCCCCTGCATGTATTGCTCGCTGCTATCACCGTAAAACTCCCGGCGCAGGGCATTGCCGGACTTCATCGAGCGGATGCCCGCGGCCCTCTGCCCGACGGCGAAACGGATGGCCGAGCGGGCGTCGAGCAATTCGATGTAGACAAGCGTGTCCCGCCGGTCGGCGGCGTCTTTGAGGCGGCCGAACACATTGAAACCGGAATTGACGAGCTTCTTGCCCTGCCGGTAATCTCCGGCCTGGACACAGGCCATCCCGGCGCGGGTGAGCATGGCGGCATATTCCGAACTCCGCTCGCCGTGAAGCCGCCTGGACAGTTCCAGCGCCCGGTCGACGAAGACCGTGGCCGTATCCGCCCGGCCGGCATTGGCGAAGCACTCGCCCACGGACATCAGGTAACCGGCATACACGGCGTCCCCGGCGGGACGGTGCAGGGCGACGGCCTGCAGGTAGTAGTTAGCCGCCAGCCGGTTCAGCACCCCCGAAAGCTCATACCTGTCGGCCCCCGGGTCGAGCACACCCCAGGATTGCTTAAGGGCATTGCTACGGTTGGTCAACAACTTCTGGGATCGGGCGGTTTGGGTCGTTATCTCGGCCACGGCGACATACAGGCCTTCGAGGCTCACGCCGGACAACTGCGTCCGCCGGCCGGAAAGTTCCTCCAGTTCGGTGATACATTCCATGGCGTTCTGGAACATTTTCTGGCGGACATAGACCGATCCGAGGCCGGCCAGGGCCAGGCCGCACAGCGAATCGTTCTGCCCCCGCGACAACTCCAATGCCTTGTGATAGGCAGACTGGGCTTCCTGCAACGCATTGCCCGAGCAGAGCGAGTCGGCCCGGGAAATCAACGCCGCGCACTGCGCGCTGCGGTCATGCTGCGCCCGACCGGCCAACGCGACCAACGACAAAAGCAGGAAAAGCGAAAGACGGCGCACCATATTATGAGCGATTTATCCACAAAAATAGTATTTTTAAAATATATAACTATTTTTGTGTGATCAATTTCCATACAACATGATACGCCGGATCGCCGCAGCGACAATCTTGCTCGGGATATGCCACCTCAGCGGGTACGGGCAGCAGCATGCGCCCGGGAATCCGCAATCCGGTATTCTGCGGCGGGACTCGCTGGCCGCATCCTCGAACGTCATCCTCGGCTCCATCATGGAGCAGACGCCCCCGAAGCCGGAAAACATAAGGACGATCACCCCGGGAAGGGCCTCCGGCTTCAAAGGTAATGTCAACGTGCTGGCCGGGGGGCTTATATCCGAAGATTTCACCCTTAAATCGATCCAGGACATTTATTATGCCTCGGCCAATAGCTATTACGCCGGTGCGGCGGTCGAGATCGTCCTGTTCGGGGCGGATTATTTTTCGTTCGATTTCGGAAACGAACTGCGCTACCAACGCCTAAAGGGAGATATCCGCTCGCTCTACTTTTCGGACGAAAGCCGGTACCGGTGCGGCTATGCCGTCTGGATGCCGTACATACAAATGCGGGCGGCCTTTTTTTACCTGAGGTACGGAACGGAACATCAATGGCTGACGGACTTCCACCTGGACGACCGAAGCACCGTAATGGGAATGAACCGCGACTGGATGAGTTCCCACCGGGTTTTCAGGCGGCTGGAATTCGGAGTGGACTACAATCGCTGGCGGCTGGGTTTTTTCTACACGTTCTACAAGAAACGACAGGGCAACCTGTTCGACCTGCGGCAGGTGGCTTATTACAAACGGGCCACATACAGCGCCGAAGCCGATATGGGGACAATTACCGGCCTCTACCTCTCTTTGAAAATATGGCGTAACGGATATTAAAACACGCAGTTTATGAAAACACGCATTTGTATTTACGGACTATTGCTGGCGGCGTTGCCGGCCGTCGTCTTCGCCCAGCCGCAGCGCGGCAACCTGCGCGAAGAGATACAACTCCAGATCAAACGCGACGGCCAACTCGGCCAGCGCGTCAGGCAATACCAGCAAAAAATGGCGATGGTGAGCAACGAAGGGGACGAACAACAGCGCGGCCTGATCAGCACCGCCATCGGGCTCTCGGCCTCCTACGCCACGAAGGCCCTGGTCTCCATCGCCGAGCGGCGCGAGAAGAACCGTACCTCGGAATGGACCGCCCCCGCCACGCGCGACTATTTCTACGAAACCCCTTCCTTCCTGGGCGCGCTCGACCCGTCGGGGCTTCAGTTCAAGGGATTTTCGCTCTCGCGCACGGTGATCGCCCCGGCGGACACCGCCCGCCACGAGGTCTTTTACATCGAGTGCAGCATGCCCGAAGAGCAGATCGGGGATTACATCACCAATTCGCGTTTCTCGCTGCAACTCGACACGCTGGCGATCGACCTGTCGCGCATCAAGGCGAAATACAGTCGCAAAAAACGGATCTCCATCCAGATCGGCATCAAGGTGCAGGCCACATGGATCGACGAGCAAAT
The DNA here is from genome assembly GCA_031549495.1 of Rikenellaceae bacterium. Classification (GTDB taxonomy): domain Bacteria; phylum Bacteroidota; class Bacteroidia; order Bacteroidales; family Rikenellaceae; genus JAVBOW01. Next base: position 8,389 of record JAVBPS010000036.1, read on the forward strand.
GGCCGTGCACAAGGAGAGCGAGTTGGGCGAATTCCACATAAACCTCTCGCAACTGCAGTATGACCCCAAACAGCCCATCGCCTCGTTCAGCGGGAAAAACGCGACCAACCTGTTGAGCGGGTCGTGCTTCTTCGTCCCGCGCTCCTACGGCGCTTTCGTCGACGCGGGGAGTTACAAGACCTGCTGGAGCAAGGGGGAGTTCGACATCCTGGTTTCGGTGAAAGAGGTGACGGGCGGCAAGCGTAAAGGCGGGAATTTCATCGTCGAATACCTGCAACAAGCCATCCCCGCGGCCGTCAAAGACATGTCGGCCAACAAGCAGATCATCGGGGTAAAGACGGTTAAGCTGATCAGCACCTACTGATCACGGCCTCTCATCGCGCCCAAATACCGATCGGGTCGGCGGAATAGGTCTTCTTGGCATTTGACCAGCTACCCGCCTCCACGCACTCTCCGAGCGCCCAGCAATTGAACGCACGCTCACCGGCCAGCAGGACGAGGGTCCCCCGGTCCGGATTCGCGACGGCGAGGGCGGCCTGCACTTCGGTCATGGGCGGAAGCGGTACCATCATGTAATTATTGAGCGAGAGCAGGGTAATGCTCCCGTCATTCTTTTTGCGAGCGCAGTACAGGGCCGCGTAGAGGGTGCGTTCGCTGAGGTTGGAGATCGTGGCCAGCGCCTGGCCGCCATCCGCCGCGGGCTGCAACTGCACGTCCAGCGGATAATCCGATTCCACCTGCACGAATTTATCGAGATCCAACACGCCGTCCAGTTTGCGGTTCAGCGAACCGAGCATGGCCTTCGGCACCTCGACTTTGGCGCCTTGGGTGCCGTCGCGCATGCCCGCCCCCGGGGTACTGTGGCTGATGACCGTTTCAGGCGCTTTGGCCAGCACGAAGCGGGTGAAAGAGGCTATGGCGCCGCCCATGGAGGGCTGCGCGGAGTGGGCCGCGGACGATGCGGCAAGCCGGCTCAGGGCGAATTCGCTCTTTTGCAATCGGATCAGGAAGCACTCCTGGGTTCCTGCCTTGCGGACATATACCTGCGAAAGCGATTCGCCCGGGTTCTGCAACTCCGAAGCGGACGTGTAGCTATCCCGGAACGCCACCGGCCGCCACGGCCCCGAGGCCTCACGGACATTGCAATCCCCCTGCAGGCTCACCACCCGGTAGGTTTCGGGCTCCGCCCCGAAAACGACAGTCAGCATACAGCAGGCCGCCGCCAGACAAAAGATTCCCGGTTTCATATTCTATCGTTTTTTAATGGTTTCGCGGATCTTGAAATAATAGTTGCCGACCGTTTCGGCAAATCCGATCCCCAGCAGCGTATAAATGAAACGGACGTAATAACCGTAACGGACGAAAAGCCAATACCCGATAAAAATAGCGGCCAGGATCAGCAGCAATTGTATGACGGGGATGCTGATGCGCAGCCATTCGTTGCGCTTCACCAGGCGCAGCAGGGGCAGCAGCAGGAAAACGGAGAGCAGCGCCATGACCCAAGCCCCGGCCTCGGACATCTGGCCGATGTAGCGGCCGTGCAGCATCGTGGCGAGGGTGTAGGCGTGTATCTCCACCCCGCTCATGCGCTGGTCGATCGGCGTGGGGTGGACGTCGGACGTGGACGAAACCTCGCCCACGAGCACCACCCTGCCGCGCAGCAGGTCGGCGGCGGCATCCACCTGCCGGGCGTCGACGATCAGCGGCGGCCCGGCGTTGAAATTGATCAGGTTCCTTTTGCGCGGCGACCTTTTTTCCAGCTGGGCGTAGCGCTCCGGGCTCACCGTTCGCAGCAGGGCGGTGGTAAAGCCCGGAACCTTTTCTCCGTCCAGGGTCAGCCAGGGCGAGAAGGAACGGCATACCCCGAGCGTGCCCTCGGTTTCGAGGTTGGCAAACCCGCGGCGGGCGGGGTCCGAGCCGAAAAAAGAGTCCAGGCAAGAGGTGAAGCTACCCGCGCCGTCCCGGCCCGTCAACCAGACGGCCGTAACGACCCGGGGATTATCCACTATCCGCGCCTCAAGACGCGCGTCCGCCGCAGGCTCTTCCGCCTCGCGGAAAATAAGGTCCACACCGATGGCGCCCGGCTCCATCCGCTCGATCCGCCCGAGGAGCGTCGCTACGGAATCACGGTCCTGCATACCGCCCACGTCGACGATCACGATGCGCTCGTCGACGGCGGCGTACGCCCGGCGGCCGTTGTGGAATATGGTGAAGAAGGCATCGGTCAGCTCGTACTGCTCGCGCAGGTTCTGCGCCGTATTGAACCGGGCGAACGAGAGCGGGATCAGCATAAAAAGGAAGACCAACGCCATGGTGGCCAGCGAAATGAGCGCATAGTCGCCCCAGGGGGCTACCCCCCGCCTGATGATGCGGCCGATCTTACATTTCATCCTTTGCACCCGTTTACGATCATTCCGGCAAATATTGCGGCGCGGACCCCATATCCGCCTTGATGCAAAGGTAATAGAATATTTTAATACAGACCCACCCTACCCCATGCCGGGCAGGGGCGCAACCAATCAGAAAACGATCGGCGAAACGATATTGATCAGCGTGCTGACCGCGGACCATCCGGCGATTTCGGCGGTGGCGCTGTAAACGTCCACCACGGCGTGTACCTGGCGGTTGCGGATCTCGACCCGCTGGACGTCGCCGACCAGTTCGGGCGAGGATCGCATGGTCACCTGCATCCGCTCGGGGCCGACCGACGCCAACGACGCGGCGACCGAAACGTTCAGTCCGGTCGGGAAGGTCTGGATGGCCTGGCGGGCCGTCCCGGTGAAAATAGTCCGTTTCTGGCTCTCCATCGCCGGATCGTACCAGGGCGAGCGGCGCAGGGAGGATACCCCCTTCTCATTGAAAAAATGGGCCGACGCGTCGCCCATCAGCGTCGCGGTCCGCAGCACGTCGAAGCCTCCGGTCGCGCCGGAGGCGATATAGACGCGCGCGTTATGGGCTTTGGCCGTTTCGATCACCTCCTGGTAAAATGCGGTGTCGGCCAGCGCGCCGATCGACAGGGTGACGATCGAGGTGCCGTTTTGCAGCGTGGGGATGGCGAGCGCCCTCATGCCGGCGGGCGAGGTCGCCTCGACCAGGTAGCCGGGGCCCAGGGCCAGCAACTCCTCCAACGAGGTGCATGCGGCGCAAGGCCTGCCGTGGGCTTTCATTTTCGAGGCCAGCCGCTCGGCTTTGGCGGCCGTCCGGGAATAGACCCCGACCAGGTCGTATTCGGGCAACAGCCCGTTGATAACCGCATTGGCTACGATTTCAGCCAGATAGCCGCATCCGGCGATGACGAGTTTTTCCATGCGGGCAAAGATAGACTTAAAACGGATGGAAATCAAACCGGGCCGGCGCAACCCCCGGGCTGTTTATTTTTCAATAAGCCGCTCTTTTCTATGGTGCAAAATATCAAGTTTTTATATATTTGTGGCAGTGAAATTTGACGGGTGCGATCCCGCGGATTCACACATTTGATGTCAGCGTCTCCATTGCCGTTACCCCTTCTGGCGGCAATGGTTTAGTATCGCGCTTATAGTGAATTGATTATAATGCAAACAGGGGCTCAGTCTGAATTTCCGGTGGAGAGCGATAACGTTCTATCTTTCCTTCTTCTCTTTTGTCATCCTGAACGAGAGGTGAAGGATCTCAAGATGGCAATGAACCGGAATGAATGGCCGCCGCTCCGGCGCCAACGCCTGCGAATGAGAAACCTGCGCTCATTTTTCGCTTTTGTCATGGCGGTTTCAATAGATTTGCGTATTTTTCGGGTAAATGGAGAGGCGGCCCCTGCTCGTTCATACTGCATACAATCCTGATTACCAACCACAAGACTAACCCGAATATTCAGCAAACAGGTCGCGGTCGCGGCGGGAAAGACACGCTGAATCAACCTAAAATCGCAGTCATGAGAAACCTGATAACGTGCTTATTACTTATTTTTTTCGCCGTCCCGGCCTGGGCGCAGGCTCCCGTCGGGGATTATACCGAATTAGAGGACTCCAGGCCCCGCGACACGGCGGCGAAATGGGATGCGCAGAAGGCTCCGGTGCAGTTGCAGTGGGGCTCGACCGATGTGCGCTACGCGAAATGGAACGTGCCCGCCGCGGTGTCCGCCGTCAAGTGGACTACCCGAGCCTGGCGGGGCGAGCGCGTCAACGCCCAGGCCGTACTGTGGACGGCCCGCGAACTCGGCGATCTGGCGGTGTCGGTTTCCGACCTGCGCAGCGGGCGCGAGGTGATTCCCGCCTCGGCCGCTGAGCCCCATTTCGTGCGCTAGGTGAGGACCGCCGAGCTGAATAAGAACGGCCGGGGGACCTGCGGGCACCGCCCCGACCGCACGCTGTTCGACTCCTCGCTGGTGGCCGACGTGCTCGACCCGGCGGTGTTGCTGCGGATGGAGGCCCGCAGTGCGCGACCCGTGTGGCTCACGGTCAGCGTACCCCGCGACGCGCGGCCCGGGAAATATACCGGGACGCTGACCGTCACGGCCAACGGGATCGCGCCCCTGCACCTGCCTTTCGGGATTGAAGTGCTCGATCATACGCTGCCCGCGCCGGGCCAGTGGGCTTTCCACCTCGATTTGTGGCAACATCCCTATGCGGTGGCCCGTCTCTACGGGGTGCCGTTGTGGAGCGAAGAGCACTTCGAAATCATGCGCCCGATGATGCGCCGCCTGGCCGCCGCGGGACAGAAGGTGGTCACCGCCACGATCATGCACCGTCCCTGGGCCGGGCAGTCCTATGACGTCTACCCGAGCATGGTCGCCAAAAAGAAGTGTCTCGACGGAAGCTGGCAGTACGATTACACGGTGTTCGACCGCTGGATCGAATTCATGGAGGAAATGGGCATCGGCGAGCAGATCAACTGCTTCACCATGATCCCCTGGGCGCTGGAATTCGACTATTTCGACCAGGCGACCAGCAGCGTGCAATTCATCAAGGCGGCACCCGGCGAGGCTGCCTATGAGGCTTACTGGCTGCCGTTCCTGAAAGATTTCGCCCGCCACCTGCGCACCAAAGGGTGGTTCGGCCACACGACCATCTCGATGGACGAGCGCGAACAGGATGCGATGCTCCACACGATCGCCCTGATCCGCAAGGCCGATCCCGACTTCAAGATCTCGTTCCAGGGCAACAAAGGCGGCCATTACCCGGCGATCGAGTCCGAGATATACGACCTGAGCATGGCTTTCAACCATCCGCTGCCCGCCGAGGTGCTCGCCGCACGCCATGCGGCGGGTAAGGTGACCACGGTCTACACCTGCTGCTCCGAGTCGCGGCCCAACCTGTTCACTTTCTCGCCCCCGGCGGAAGGGGCGTGGCTGCCCTGGTTCGCCGTGGCCAGCGGTTACGACGGCTACCTGCGCTGGGCCTATGCCAACTGGAACGCCGACCCGCTCCGGGATTCGCGCTTCCGCAGCTGGGGCGGGGGCGACTGCTACATCGTCTACCCCGAACGCAGCAGCATCCGCATGGAACGCCTGGTCGAGGGGATCCAGGACGCCGAGAAGATCCGCATCCTGCGCACAGCCCTTACCGCCGCGGGCAAGACCCGGCAGCTGGCCGAGCTCAACGCCGCCGTGGCGCAGTTCAAAGCCGCCGACCTGACCGAAACGAACGCCGGGGAGATGGTCGCCCGGGGACGCGAGACGCTTAATAAATTATGAATTATGAATTATGGATTATGAATTGCCTGCCGGAAGAAAAGCGACGGAATAATTCATCATCCCTTTAATCCATAATCCATAATTCATAATTCATAAACATGGATTACACTCAGGAACAACTGCTGGACATTTGCCGCCGGTTCGACATCCGCGAAGAGGTCACCGAAGTGCGGGGCGTGGGCGAGGGCTTCATCAACGACACGTTCATCGCCATGGGCGGCGATGGGCCCGCCTATATCCTGCAACGCAAGAACCGCCATATCTTCACCGATCCGCCGGCGATGATGCAAAACATCGCGCTGGTCACGGCCCATCTGAAAGCCAAAATACGGGCGGCGGGCGGCGATCCGATGCGCGAGAGCCTTACCGTGACCCCTTTGAAGAACGGGACGCTGTGTTACCGCGACCCGCAGGGCGAATATTGGGCCATGTGCGATTTCATCCGCGACACGGTCACCCACCAGGCGGCCGACACGCTGGCCCTGGTGCGCCAGGGGGGCTTCGGCATCGGGCGCTTCCAGGCCATGCTCTCCGATTTCACGGCGCCGCTGGCGGACATCCTGCCCGGCTTCCATGACATGCGTTTCCGGCTTCGGCAATGGGACGAGGTGCTGGCCAAAGATCCCGCGGGGCGCAAGCGGGAGATGGCCGCCGAAATCGCGCAGATCGAGGCGAGGCGCGCCGGAGTGATGCACCTGTGGGAACTCTACGAGCAGGGGGCAATTCCCCGCCGGGTGACGCACAACGACACGAAGATCAGTAATTTTCTCTTCGACAGCGACGACAATGTGGTCTGCGTGATCGACCTGGACACGGTGCTGGGCAGCATGTGCCTGAACGACTACGGGGACGCGATCCGCTCGTACGCCAACACCAGCACGGAGGACGATCCCGACCTGGGCCGCGTGGGGTTCGACATGCAGCGCTTCGAGACCTATACCGAGGGTTACCTCGAAGGCACGGGCGGGTTCCTTACCCCGGTGGAACTCGACAACCTGGCCTTTTCCGCGCTCTATATCACCTACGAGCAGGCGTTGCGCTTTCTGATGGACTACCTCGACGGCGACCGCTACTACAAGATCAAAAGCCCCGACCACAACCGGGTGCGCACCCGCGCGCAACTGCACCTGCTCCAAAGCATGGAGCGGCAATACCCGGCCATGTGCGAGGCTGTGCGCCGGGCGGCAGAAAAGCAATAACTGAAGGAAGTACAACTAAACCGCCATGCTCTCAAAGTGCATGGGTTGAACGAAAAGAATGAAATTCTTTCTTTTGTCATTCAGAGCGAAGCGAAGAATCTTGGTCGGAAGCATTTTGCACACAGTCCGACCAAGATTCTTCACTTCGTTCAGAATGACAAACTAAAATGACAAGGAAAGTTTATACGAACTAAAGGAACTGCAATAAATTGCGGGTTTTAACAATAAAACAGGGAACCCGGAAGGTTCCCTGTTTTATTGGCATATCGGTAAGGTTACGCCCGCTACCGGAGATCTTTCAGGACGGGGACCTTGGTCGAGAGCAGCTCGGTGTGTATCTCTTTGGACAGTTGCTCGAACACCACGACCGTATTCTCGCCCTCGTTGAGCCACACGCCCGGCACATAGAGCGTCTGCTGCGGGCCTACGCTCCAGTAGCGGCCCAGGTTGTGGCCGTTCACGAAGACGATGCCCTTGCCCCAGGCGGACATATCCAGGAACGTGTCACCCGTGCGATCGAGCGTGAAAGCGCCTTCGTAAAGCAGCGGGCGGCCTTTCAGGTCGGCCGCCTCACCCACGGGATGGAGGCACGAGGGGGCGATCGTCCCGAAATCGGGCTGCACATCCATCGGCAGGCCGCGCATCGCCCAGCCGCCTTCGATGGCGTTGCCGCCGACCTTCACCGGCGAGACGATGCCCTTGTTGTTTTCGGTGATCTGCGCCCCGTAGTTGATGCGCCCCATATTCTCGACCAGCAGGTCGAAGGTCGTGTTAAAAGGGATGTCCACCGGGGCGGTATAGCGGTTGTAATAGCGGTTCAGTTCGCCTGCCGGGACGTCGTCCACATACAGGGTGGCATAGTCGCGCAACCCGGCCACCTCCAGTTCACCCGAGACGGGCTGGTTGAAATTGCGGCTGTAGAGCACGTAGCCGTAGCCCTGGCCCAACTCTTCGAAGGTCATCGGTTTGTCGGCCGTGCGGGCATCCTGTCGGCGCAGGTACGAGAGCACGTCGGCCACGCGGGTAAGCTCCACGGCAGGGATCTCGATGACCGCAATAGGATCAGGGATACGCGGCAATTTGTCAGATACATACTTCTGTATGACGTTGCGGATCGAGTCAAATTTCGGGGTGGCCCAGCCCGCCTCCGTGATCGGGGCGTCGTAGTCGTAGCTGGTCAGGTCGGGCTGTATGCCGTGCTTGTCGTTGTAGTTGGCGCCGGCGGTGAAAGCGAAATTGGTGCCCCCGTGAGCCATGAAGAAATTGAATGAAACGTCGTTTTGCAGGTATTCCTCCGTCTTGCGCGCCACCCATGAAGGCTCCACGTTCGGGAACGGCTCGGCCCAATGCATCAACCAGCCGGGGTAGAATTCGGCCACCATGTAGGGGCCCTGGCCCCCGTTCCACTCGTCGACCACGGCTTTCAGTTTGGCCACGTTGTTCTCGCCGTTGGCCGTGGGCAGCGCCCCGGGGGTCGAGCCGCCCTCGAAGAGCCATGAACCGTCGGAGGTGAACATCGGGGTATCGAATCCGGCGTCGAGCAACTGCTGTTTGATCTTGGCGTTGTAGGCGCGGTGTTCTTCCAGCGGGATATCCTTCCGCTGGGCGACATAGGACCCGAATTCGTTCTCGGCCTGCACCATGATGACCGGGCCGCCCCGGGTGATCAGCAGGTCGCCTACCTCGGCGTACAGGCGCTCGATATAGCGTTTGGTGTGTTCCAGGAACGGCTCGTTATCCGCGCGCAGCACCATCCCCTCCACGTTCTGCAACCACCAGGGGTAGCCGCCGAATTCCCACTCGGCGCAGACGTACGGCCCGGGGCGCAGGATCACATGCAGCCCCTCCTCGCCCGCCGTGCGGATGAATTCGGCCAGGTTTTTATCCCCGGTGAAATCCCACACGCCGGGTGCGGTTTCATGGGCGTTCCAGAATACGTAGGTGGCCACCGAGTTAAGGCCCATAGCTTTGAGCATCTGCAGGCGGTGGCGCCAGTACTGGTGCGGGATGCGCGGGTAGTGCATCTCGCCCGAGAGGATGCGCGTGGGCATGCTGTCGTAGAAGAACTGTCCGTCGCGGATCTCGAACGTGTGCGAGGCCGGGGCCGTCTGTCGGGTGCACGCGAATGCCAGCAGGGCCGCCGTGCAGAGGATCGAAAGTCTCAGTAATCTCATTCGGTTTGGGGTTATGTTATTTTTCCTTGCCAAGGGGGCCGAATCCGGCGATGGCATAGCCCTCGCCCGGCGCGGCCGTTTCCAGCGATTCGAATTTCAGGTAGCGGGCCGTGACGGGTTGCGCAAACTCCACATCCTGCCGAACGGGATTGTTCAGGATATTCCCGAAACGGGCATCCGACAGCACCCGGTTCCATGTTGCCCCGTCGTCACTGATGCTCAGGCTGTAGCGGTACACATTGGGCGCACCGGCCCCGGGAACGGGCTGGTAATAAAATCCGCCGAGCGTCTGCCGCGAGCCCATATCCACGATCAACGGCGCGCCGGTCAATGAGAACGCCCAGGTGTCCGGGTCTCCGTCCAGCACGGCGGTGTCTTTCGGCTCGGGGGCTATGATTTTCCAGCCGGCCGGGGCGGGGGAGAGTTTTTCCGCTTGAGGCGGCATGACTTCCGTCGTACCGGGATTCATATACAGGCTGACGGCGCTCAGCACGGGGCAGGCCAGCGCATCGGAAATGGTGATCCGCACCAGGGTGGTCTGCACCGCCGGGAAGGTCAGGATGCGCTTGTAGCCGATCGTGGTGCCGTGCGTCAGCTCGCGCCATGCGCCTGCGGCATGGTCGTAAAATTCGGCGGAGAACCCTGCCACACGCTGTCCCAACGGGATATATTCCTGCAATACCAGGTGATTGAACCGTTGCAGCGAGGGGAGCCTCAACTCGACCACGGCGTCGCGCACGTCGTCCCCCGTAGTCCAATAGGTGTCGTAATCGCCGTCCGTGAGGTTCCCCGCGGCGAAACGTTTGCCGCGCGTGTGCGAGGCGGTCGCCTGTGCGCCCAGCGCCAGGTCGGTGGCGAAAATAGAGTCGATCGCCCCGCGCAGGTCTATCAGGCGCGCGGAATCGGCCGGGTGGATGCGTCCGCGGCGGTCGGGAGGAACGTTCAGCAGCAGGTTGGCGTTGCGGCCGACCGATTTATAATATATATCCATCAGTTGAGCCACGCTTTTGACCTGATCGTCCGTCGAGGGGCTGTAGAACCATCCGGGACGGATCGAGACGTCCACCTCGCCCGGTATCCACGCTGCCCCGTGGACATTGCCTTGATTGAGGGTGTCCAACGGGGGGGAAAGGTGGCCGGGAGCGAAGCCCACGGTATCGAGCCGCGACCAGTTCGTCTCGCCTGCGAACCCTCTTTCGTTGCCGATCCAGCGGCAGCCGGGGCCTATGTCGCTGAAGATAATGGCGCGGGGCTGGTGCCGGAAAACGGTGTTATGGAACTGGGGCCAGTCGTAGACCTGCCGTTTGCCGTTCGGCCCTTCGCCGCAAGCCCCGTCGAACCACTGTTCGAACACCTCACCGTAGCCCGAGAGCACTTCGGTGAGCGTCGCGGCGAAGATTTCATTGTATTGGGGTGTCCCGTAGGCGGGGTGGTTCTGGTCCCAGGGCGAAAGGTAGACCCCGAATTTTAACCCGTACTCGCTGCAGGCGTTAGAGAGCTCGCGCAGCACGTCGCCTTTTCCCTCTTTCCAGGGGCTCTCGCGCACCGTGTGGGTGCTCTGCGCACTGGGCCACAGGCAGAAGCCGTCGTGATGCTTGGCGGTGATGATGATCCCTTTCATGCCTGCCGCGGCGGCCGTGGCGGCCCACTGGCGGCAGTCCAGGTCTGTCGGATCGAACACCGAGGGCAGCTCCTTGCCGTCGCCCCACTCCACCCCGGTGAAGGTGTTGGGGCCGAAATGGACGAACATGTAGTACTCCATCTTCTGCCACTCGACCTGCTGTGCGGTGGGAACAGGCCCGTAGGGGGCGGGCGGAGGGGTGTCCGCGCACGAGACCGCCATTAGCGACCAAACAAGGGCCGCTAAGGTCATTCTGCGTATCATAATTGAATTGTCAATGGTTTATTTTTCTTAATCCGATACCACCGGGCAAGGGTGCAGGTTTCTCCGAAATCGGACTTCGCCCTGTAAGGCCGGGTAAATTTACAACATTTATGGATCACTTCATAAAAAACGGAATACAAAAAAAGAGATCGCATCGTTGATGCGATCTCTTGATTGTCAATTAGCCAGACCGAGGTTGGACATCGGTCATGAACGATCAGCGGTCTACCACGGCGTTAAGTACTGGGCTGTGGTAGAAGCAGTTGTAGCAGCGGTGTAGCCCGCCGCCTCGAACTTATAGTAATGCGTGGCATCGGCGATGGGGATGAGCAGGTATCCGGCCTCGGTGTCCGCTTCCCTTTCCAGCATGAATGTGTTGTCGGTCAGGTAGGTTATAAATCTGTCCGTTTGCGTTTTTATGTTCGCACTGCCGGCCGTCCGATCCCGGAAGTTGTTGTACGGGCCTGCGTCATTGTCCGGGGTCTTGTTATCGGAGAAGGTGTATAATCCCTGGCTGTCGACCGCGTATTTGACCGCCGTAGCCGCAAGAAAGGCTGCATGGGCGCTACTGCGGTAGCCGAAGTATATGAGCATATAACTCTCCGTACCGGCAGCGAGCGGGGGCGTGGTGGAAGCCAGGTTAGAGGTGAACGTCAGGTACATATAATCAAGGTAGCGGGAACTGCTGCTGCCAAAGGCTGTGTTGAGCAGGTCCAGTTGCTGCAACTGCCACACTCCCAGCCCGGGAGTGCGGTCGCCGGTGCCTGTCTTGGGCGATGCCGTCGCCTTATCGAGATAGTAGAACCTCAATCCATTGAAATTGGGAAGCGTCGGAGCTGTGCCGCCGCTCGGAATGAGTGTCCGGTACTCGGGCTGGGGCGCCACCTCGACGACCGAGCCGTAATTGGTCCCCACCTGGTTGGTGGCGAAGGCGCGCACGTAGAATTTCTTGCCCGGGATCAGGCGGACGAGGGTTGTCATATCCTCCATCGCACCTACGGCGAGGTTAGTCTGCGTGACCACATTATCGGCCAGGGTGGGCAGGGCGTTGGTCAGCGAGTAGCACATACCGGCCTGGGTGACCGGATAATCCCGTTCGCCGAGGTCCGTGATGCGGCAGCCCGTGATCACGGTGCTGTACTTGAACGGGCACGAGGCGTCCCCGGTCCCCGTCTCGACGGATGGCCTGAGGCGCAGGGTGCGTCCTTCGGCCTGCGGACCGTAGGTGGTGCTCAGGGCGGTGGTCGCGTAGGTACGCACGTAGATGGTCATGCTCTCGCTCAGGCCGGTGATGGTCCCGGTCTGTTCGCCGCCCGACGCGGTACTGAGTTGTACCTTGTTGTTGGCGATGGTCGGGTTTTGCGACGTGCTCCAGCAGACACCCCATGAGAGGATCGTCCGCTGGCCGGATTGTGTGGCCTTGGCCTTTACGTCGATGCTCGTTTCGCCTGCATTGGAGAGTACGGGCAGGCCGCACACCGGGAAGTTTTCGATCGTGGTGAAAGAGAGCTCGGCATGGCTGTAAGCCGTTCCCGTGGAGTTGACGGCATAGAAACGGGCATAATATTTCGTCCCGTCCGCCAGGCCCGAGACATCCATCTGGTAGATTCCGAGCGCCGTCCCATCCGCAACAACCTTCGAGTTGCTCACCGTGGGCGCAGGCGAAGTGCCGTAGCAAACCCCCATCTCGGTGACCGCGCTTCCCCCTTCCGCCACCAGGCGGCCGGTGAATTGGGCCGAGTTGATCGTCACGTTATTCACATCCGTCAGCGCGGCGATCGGCTGCCCTTTCTCATAGGTGCGGAAATATTGCTCGCTGCCGTAGACGACCTGCGAGCCCTGGTAGGCATAAGCCCTCACGTAGTATTCTTTGCCTTCCCCGAGGCCGCTGAAGTTCACGGTGAATTTCCCGGAGCCCTTGCCGCCGGACACCTTGGTGTTGCTTACCGTGGGGTTGGGGGTTTCGGACAGGCACACGCCGCGTTCCGACGCGCCGCCCGTCACTTCGGCCACACATTCGGCCGTAGTGTAGGTGACGTTGCGCAACGAAACGGTTTGTACGGTGACATCCCCCGCATCGCCGTCGTCCTTGTTGCAGCCCTGCATCGCCGGGAGGGCCAGGCAGGCCGCCAGAAGGAACTGTATTATTCTTCTTGTTTTCATAACTTTCGGTTGGGGTTACTATTCGATTTGACCTATGCAACGGTACGACACGAAAGAGGGATCGGTCCCGTTGGCCACGGGCGTGAGCGAGCCCACGCTGACGGCCGAGCCCGGGGTTCTGTTCTTCGCCCATTCGATCCGGAATTTTTTCGCAACGATACCCGCCGTGTCCTTTACCCAATTCGCGTATGCCAGGGAGCCGCCTTCCGTCGTGTAGGGTACGTAGCAGAAATAGTTGAGCAGCGTCTTGATGTAAGACTCGTTGCTATACTCGTTGGAGGAGCCGTTCTGGTCGCGGTCGGTGATGGTGATCGTGCCGTCCTCGTTGTCCGTGAACTTGTAGCGCCATACGCCGGTGAAATTCGAAGCGCCCGAGGTGTACTTGAATTCCAGCTTCAGTATCGGGAGGTTGTTGCTCGCCTCATCCGCATCGAAATAGAGCCTCATGCTCGACATCACGCGGGGCGCCCGTTTGACTGCCCAGTTGTCCATCGACGCATTGTAGATGTTCGTAAGGAAACCGGCATCCTGCGTACCCGGCAGGCTCTTGGAAAGGTGCAGGATCGAGAAATCCTTATGGTAGCCCAGGTTCAGCGGCAGCGGGGTGCTGGCCGAAAATTCCAGCGGGATCAATTCGTGATCGTCCAGAACGATGTTATACCGGGTGCCGTCCCAATCGAAAGCCGTGATCGTCTTTCCCTTGATCGGAAAGGGGGAAAGCAGTTTGATGCTGCTCGATGCCTGCGACGGATCGATGGCGCAGCCCAGGTCCGGATATGCGCCCGAATAGGCGGTCGTCAACTTGCCGCCGGACATGTACGCCGCCGTGACCTGGCGGGTGGCCAATGAGAATTCCACGTCCGTTCCTCCCACCTTGCCGATGATGTATTCCTTCGACTCGAGGAATGCGTTGGTTTTTTCCTGGGCGGTTTTCAGCCCGCCGTACATGGCGGCGCGCGCTTCCTCCGCCGAGGCGGGCTCCATCGAGGTGACGCACCTGTTGAAGCGGCCCAGCATATTGAGGCTGCCGTTGGTGACCCCCCGGATGTAGAATTCGAAATCCGATATGAGCCCCTCTCCGTTCGCGCCGCCGTTGCCCAGCTGCTCCGTACGGTCCTTACCCACCGGGTCGGCCAGCATGTGCAGGTAGTTGTACGTGTCGAAGATCAGGATGGGCGCCTGGTCGGCCGACAGGTGCCAGCTGCTCTCTTTGGGCGTCTGGGAGGTGTTGAACCCGGCGTGGGTGGCGTCCATATCCGAGAGCATCGAGACGCGGTTATCCGCGGTGAACGACATCCAGTGACGGTAGCCGCCTTTCGCGCCGGTGTTCACGTTGAGGAACCAACCGTTCGGGGAGGAGGTCAGCGTGTTGCCGTACAGCGTGAGCACCTCGTTGAGCCGGTCGTCCGGGGACTGGTCGTAATAATAGTCCTCTTTGAAATCGCACGAGGCGAGCATGGCCCCGAGCGCTAACAGATATATGATTTTGTTTTTCATCTTCGTGAAATTTTAAAAACCGTTGGCTACCACGTCATCGATGGCTTCCTGTACGAGCGTCACGAGGCCTTTTTCACCTGTGGCGGTGTCATAGAAATCGACATTCCAGACCGTTTTCATGTATTCGACCATCATTTGCTCCTTTCTGAGCAGGGCGGCTTTTCCGTCGTCCGTGGAGGCATTGACGCGCGCCATGAAAGCGTCATGACCGTAAATTGCGATACGGGCCACCATCTCTGCGAAATCCTCGTTTGGGGAGGCGCGGGAGTAGCGGCTGATGAATCCCAGGTCGCGGGCTATATCATCCGAGTTGGCCGAGGCGTTCCACGTCGAGATATAACCGGCGGGAGTGACCTTCTCGTATTCAGTCATATAGATATGCTTCTGGTTGAGGATGTGGGTGAACTCGTGGTGCACCGTCTTCATCACCTCGCAGACCAGGTCCCGGTCGTGCCCCGAGAGCCAGTTCAGGCGGTAGAGCGTCACCCGCAGGCCGCCTTCCGCTTCACCCAGGGTGATCGTGCCGTCGTTGACGTTGAACTGCGGGCTTCCCACCAGGACATATTGTTTGGGGCAATAGGTCCGCACGAAGGTCGATCCGGCCAGTTGTTCGTACGGATCGAGCCAGACCGATTTGACCATTTGCATGATCGGTTTGACCTTGCTCTCGTCGACCGGCACCATCGTGCGGGTGTAATCCAGGTCGTGGAAACTCCACCGGTACTCTACGCTCATGTTGTAGGGTTTGGTGAAATTATCGTAGATCCAGTAGTCGAGTTCCGTTTTTGCTATTTTATCGCCCCCCAGGCTAATGTAAACCTTGTTCGGGTCGATCGCATCCTCCTTCTGGCACGAGGCGAAAAGGACGGTTGCGGCGAGCAAAGCGATTGCTGTTTTCAATGTTTTCATAACTCGTTGTTTTTTACCATGCGGGGGATAACAGGTTGGTTCTCGGGTTGAGCGCTATGCCCGACAGCGTGGCCGTTTCGGGGATCTGGATGATCCAGCGGTCGTCGCCCGGGTAGAGCATGTTCTCGCGACCGTTAGCGGTCGAGTGGTATACCGGGATGCGGTAGCGGGCCATATCCCAGTAACGCAGCCCTTCCATGAAGTATTCATTGCGCCGGAACTCGATGACGCACTGGATGATGCTCTTTTTAAGCACATCCCAACGATCGGCGCCGTACGCCTTGTATTTGTTCATATAGAACTCCGTCTCGGAGACCCGGGCGCCGTAGAAATTGACCAGCTTTTGTTTGGTGATCAGGTGGTTCGTTTCGTTGTAGTCCTTTATGCGCTGGCGGCAGAACACGTTCAGGTCGTCGACGGCCTCGGTGTAGTTGCCCAGCATCGCATTCGCTTCCGCGCGGTTGAGCAGGACCTCTTCGTTGCGCAGGTAGGGGTACATGACGGTCGCGGTGCCCGTAGTGGCTTCAATGCTCGCGCGTACGAAATATTCTTTGTATTTCGGGACGTACCGCAGATCGCCGGAGATGTAGGAGCGGAAAGCCCATGATCCGCCGGTCACGTTGCCGCTTATGACCGAGGCCGCCGCATCCGCGGAGTTCATGCTGTAGCGCCACTCGTTGTAGTTACGCCCCGTCAAGGAGGGCCCTTCGCTGAGCAGCAGGTTCGAGCCGTTCTCGGCCTTCGTGTAATATTCCCGGATGATCGTGGCGCTCGACGCCGTGGTGTAGGTGGTCGTCCAGGGCTGGAAATTGTCCGTGGCGTAGACGCTGGCGGCATCGGTGACGTCCACGATGCGCGAGAGGACGGTGTTCTGTTCAATGGGCGTTCCGGTGACATCCTTCAGGGGCGTACCGTCGACGCCCGTCACGGCGCCGGTCACCTCTGCCTTGAACTTGCCCGGCACCGGAATCACGTTGTTGGCATGCTCGATGACCTTCTCCCACTTGCCGTAGTAGAGGTAGAAGCGTGTTGCGAACGCGTTGGCGGCCTTGCGCGTGAAATGGTAGGACGGCACCTTGTAGGCGGTGTTCAGCCCCAGGCCGGGCAGCCCTTCGGTGAGGTCCCTCTCGATCATCGCGTAGGTCGAGGCGACCGTGCCGCGGTCATACTGTTTGACCACCACCGTCTCCGGCTCGGTCACATAGGGGATACCCGGTTCGTTGGCCGCGGTAGCCGGGTCGTAGAAGCGCGCGAAGAGGTTGACCAGCAGAAAATGAGAGAAGGCCCGGATCATCTTGGCTTCGGCGATGTAAGGTCCCACCTCCTTGGTCATGTTGTTGTCTTCGGCGGCCCGCAGGGCGTAGTTCACCGTAGCGATGCTGTAATAGTACTTTTCCCACAAGCCGGAGGGGCAGTCCGAGCTGGTCCCATCCACGTCGCGCCAGAAGAATGAGTCGGCGTTCACGGCCGTGCTCAGACCGGAGCCGAGGTCCGAGATGCAATCCGTGCGCGGGAAGAGCAGTGCGGCGTAGTTGCATTTGGGGTAGCCGGAAGCCACGAGTGACTGGAATTTTTCGGGCGAGTCGATCTCTGTGCGGTTGTCGGGCGTGGTATCGAGGAAATCGTTGCACGAGCACATTAACGCCACTCCCAGAGCCAGTATAATAATCTTTTTCATAATGATTGCTGTTTAGAATGAAACGCTCAGGGCGAAAGTGATTTGCTTTTGCAGGGGCTGGGCCACACCGCCCGAGTTGTAGAATTCGGGATCCTGACCGTTGAGTTTCTTGTCCTGGTAGAGCATGAAGAGGTTGGAACCCGCCAGAGTGGCCGATATATTGCTGAACACGCGTGTCTTTTGCAGCAGCTTGGGCGGTATGTTGTAGGTGAGCGAAAGGGTTTTCACGCGGATGAAATCGCCGCGCGCCACACGCTCCGTGGAGTAGTTGTAGTTGTTGAAGGGATACATGCTGTCGTAGTTCTCGCTGCGTTCGAAGCTCGTGACGATCGCCGGGATCTTGGTCTGATCGCCCGCCATCAGCCAGCGGTCGTGGAACGAACGCGACATGGCGTCCAGATCCGAATAGGTCCATTTGAATGCCGGGGCGAGCCGGATCTTATTGCCCGCCGCGAAGGTGAGGAATATATTCAGCGACAGGCCTTTGTAATTGAAGGTATTGGAGAAACCTCCGGCGTACGGGGGATCGACCGGTCCTTCGTAGATCAGATGATCCAGCGTGGTGCTCTGCATGTAGACCGCGTTGCTGACGCTGCCGCTCTCGTTGATGAACAGCGGCACCCCTTTATCGTCCAGCCCCGCGTAGTTGATGGAGAAGAGGCTCTTCACGGGATAGCCCTGCAAGTTGCCGCCGTTGGCGGTGACCATGTCGAAAATGCGGGGTTTGTTCTGCGCATAGGTGATCTCGTTGTGGTTGTAGCCCAGCGTGAAGCTCATGCGCCATTTGAAATTCTTGTTCTGGATGGGCGACCCGCTGACCGAGACGTCGACGCCGTAGGAGTCCATGTCGGCGTAGTTGGCCAGTTTGGTCAGATCGCCGCCTATACCCGAAACGCGGATCGTGCTGATCAGGTCGAAACCCTGGCGCCGCCAGGCGTCCACGACCACTTCGAGCCTGCGATCCAGCAGCCCCAGGTCGAGGCCGATGTTGCCCAGATAGGATTTTTCCCACGTCAGTTCGTCGTTCTGCAGTTCGTCGAGCACGATGACGCCCTCTTTTTCCTCGGTGTACGGGCGGTTGGTGAGCTTGTCCAGGAAGATGGCCGAGGCGTTTGCCGCAGGCGGCATCGTGGCCACCAGGCCGTAGCTGCCGCGCAGCGAGGCGTAGCTCAGCCAACGGTGCTTGCGCATATAAGGCTCCTCCGAGATGTTCCATTTACCGCTGACACCCCAGGTGGGCAGCCAACGGGCGCTGGTCGATTTACCCAGGGAGTTCGATCCGTCGTAGCGGACGTTGGCCGTGAAAGCGTAACGTTTGTCGTAGTCGTAGTCCGCCTTGGCGTAGAACGCCGCGAAGCGGTCGCGCGTTTCGCTCATGCGGTAATAGTCGAAATTACTCTCGATCATCTGCTTCATGATCCGGTAGTCGAGTTGGATGGTACCCCCGCGGTCGTACTGGTAGCCGTAACCGGTATTTGAAAACACCTGGCGGTTGGCCGACTTGATCTGCTGGCCGACCAGGGCGTTGATGTTGTGTTTGTGGCAGATCGAGGTGCGGTAGTTGATGCTGTTGCGAAGGTCGATGCTCGAAAGTTGATCCTCGTTGCGGTTGTAAATACCCCCGTAGGGCAGCACGATCACCTTAGGCATCCCCGGGGTGGCCGGATCTTCGTACAGGAAACGGTTGTTCTTGCGCATTACGTCCGTGTCGGCCGCGCGGTAAGCGTTAGCCATGTTGGCGTGCTCGGTGATCCGGTGTTCGCGGTCGGATTTCACATAGCGGTAAGCGCCCACCAGATCCCACGTCATGCCTTTCATGATCTTGAAGCTCGACTCGGCCTGCATCTTGAAATCGATCACGTTCAGGTGTATGCGGTTGTTGTCGAGTTCTTCGAGGATATTGAACGGGGCGTAGTTGCGCTGGAAATACTCCAGGTTGCCGTTCTCGTCGTAGGGGGTCAGCGCGCGGCTGGTGTTCAGGGCGTAGCTGAAGGGGTTGATGTCGAACTCGCGGTCGTAGCCTCCTTCCACCAGGTTCGTTTTACGCGAGAGGCTGCCCGGCGCTTCCTGTTGGCGTACCGAGCCCACGACCTGGTAGCCCAGGTTGAAGCGGCCGACGGTGATGTCCTGGCGCAGGTTGGCCGTATAGCGCTGCACGGCGTCGGCGACCGACCAGCCCTGGTCATTCAGGAAGCTGAGCGAACCGTAGAGGCGCGACTTGGCCGAACCGGACGAGATGCTCAGTGAGTGCTCCTGGACCAGCGAGTGGCGGAACAGCACGTCGAACCAGTCGGTGTTGGCCGAGGCGTAGCGGCGCAGGAAGTCCTCTTTCGCTTCCTGCGTGTTTTCGAGCGCATAACGTCCTGCGCTCTCGTCCCAGGTGTTGATGTTCTTGTACATTTTGCCGAACACCCCCCAGTTGGAGCGGTTGAAAAGGCTCATTTTGAAAAAGCCTTTGCGGTCGAGCTCAGAGTAGACCGACATCTGCTCGTCGGAGGTCATGATGTCGTAGTTGGCGTACGTGGGCTTGAGCATGACGCTGAAGTTACCCGAATATTTGATCACGGGTTTCTCGTCGATCTTACCGCGTTTGGTGGTCACCACGATCACGCCGTTCATGGCCCGCGCCCCGTAGAGCGAGATGGCCGAGGCGTCCTTGAGCACGTCCATGCTCTCGATGTCGCTGGGGTTGAGGCCGGCCACGGCCGACCCGAGCAGCGTGGCGGGGTCTCCGCTGGTCAGCTCGTCGTTCGAGATGTTGACCATGTCCTCGTGCACCACGCCGTCGATCACCCACAGGGGTTTGTTCTCGCCGTTGATCGAGGTCGCCCCGCGGATACGCACTTTGGGCGCGGCGCCGAAGGTGCTCGACACGTTCTGGATCGACACGCCGGCCACCTGGCCTTCAAGCATGCGGCTCACGTCGATCACGCCTTTGACCTTCACGTCGTCGGCCATCACTTTAGTCGACGCCCCGGTAAAGTTCGCTTTGTTGATGTTCTGGAAACCGGTGACCACCACCTCGTCGATCTGCGCGGAGCTGTCGGAGAGGCTTACGTCGAATTGCCGCCGGCTGCCGACCGCGATCTCCTGCGGCTTGGAGCCGAGGTAGGAGACGACCAGCACGGAGGTTTCCGTCACGGGCGCCGTGAGGGTGAATTCCCCTTTGGCGTCGGTGGCCGTGCCGTTGGCTGTACCTTTAAGCGTTACGGTTGCGCCGGTCACGGGATTCCCGCTGCCGTCACGCACCGTCCCCTTGAGCACCGTCTGTTGCGCGAGGGCTTGCGTAGCGCCGAGGCTCATCGTGATAGCGAGCATCGCCACGGCCAGCCGCCGGCACAAAGCGGGCAACTTCGTTAACGGGGACGAGATCCTGTTGGTAAACAGTTTTCGCATAGGTAAAAATTTAAGTTAGTATGATATTTTGTAGGTTAGGTCGTTTCAAAAAAGTCATTCCAGCAATCCCTTGCGGCGCAGCAGCGCGTCGACCGACGGCAACGACCCCCGGAAACGCTCGTATTGCTCCATCCCATCGTCCCAGCTCACCTCCGTAAGGATATACTTGCGGAAGCGGTCGGCGGTGGCGCGGTCGAAAATGTCGCCCGTCTGGGTAAACGCGGCGAAAGCGTCGGTGTCGAGCACCGAGGCCCACGTGTAGACGTAATATTGCGAGGGGTAGCTGCTCGCGAATATATGGTTGAAATAGGTGGTGCGGTAGCGCGGGGCCATCTTCCGGTCGAAGCCGTACTTCTCGCGGAAAGCCTCCTCGAACTCATCCACCGTGCAGGTCACGGGCTGCGTCACCGAATGCCATTCCAGGTCGAGCAGCGCGGCGGCCATGTGTTCCGAGGTGGCGCGCCCTTCGTTGTACAACTCCGAGGCCTTCATCATCGTGATGAGCGAATCGGGAATGACCTCCCCGGTCTTGTAATGGCGGGCGAACACCTTCATCACCTGCGGCTCGCGGCCCCAGTGTTCCATGATCTGTGAAGGAAGCTCGACCATGTCGCGCGGGAAACGTCCGCAGATCGACGGGTATGGGCCGCGCGATAAGAAGTTGGCCAACGCGTGGCCGAACTCATGGAACGAGGTTTTCACGCTGGTCGTCGAAAGCAGCGTGGGCGTTCCGTCCGGGGTCTTGGCGAAATTATAGCTGATGGTCACCAGCGGCAGGGTCTCCACCCCGTCCTTTACGCGGTAACGCCGGATCGAGGAGCACCATGCCCCGCCCCGTTTGCCCTGGCGCGAGTACGGGTCGATATAAAGCAGTCCCAGCGGCGAGGAATCGGCGTCGAGCACCTCGTAGACCGTCACGTCGGGATGCCATCCGGGAATGTCCTCACGTACCTTGACCGTGATGCCGTACAGTTTGTTGGCCGTATAGAAAACCCCCTCCATGACGTTATCGTACGAGAAGTAGGCGCGCGTGCTGGCCCCCTGCGTGTCGAATTTGTCCTTGCGCAGCAGGTTGGAATAGAAGCTCCAGTCCCAGCCCATCAGGTCGAAATCCGCTCCTTCCATCTGTTGCGCGAACGCCTGCACTTCGGCCACCTCCAGTTTCGCCTGGGCGATGGCCGGGTTGGCGATCGAGGTCAGCAGGTCGTAGACGCGGTCGGGGGTTTTGGCCATGTTGATCTCGATGGCGTAATCCGCGTAGGTTTTATACCCCAGGATGCGCGAGCGTTGCAGGCGCAGGTTGATGATCTCGATCGACAGGTCGCGGTTGTCATACGGGCCGCCGTCGGCGCATCGCGTGACGTAGGCCGTGTATAATTTTTGGCGCAGTTCGCGGCATTTGGCCGCGACCATGAAATTGCCGTAGGCTGTGGATTCGAGCGTGAAGCCCCATTTGCCGGGATGGCCCGCCTTCTCGGCGGTAGCCGCCGCCGCCGCCAGGGTCGAGGCCGACAACCCGCTGAGCGAATCCTTATCGCCGACCAGCATCAGGAAATTATCGGTACAGTTGACGATGTTCTCCCCGTGCTGCAGGCGCGCCAGGGCGATCCGCTCGTTGAGCACGCGTAGCGAGTCTTTCGCCGCGCCGGCGCAAAGCACGCCGGAGCGTACGTACGAACGGTACATGTTTTCCAGGGTGAGCCTCTGCAGGCTGTCCAGCCCCAGTTTATCCCGTTTGGCGTAGAGCTCCGCGATGCGCGGAAAAATCCCTATGGAAAGCATCTCGTCGTCGAAGCGGGTCTGTATGGGCGAGAGTTTTTTAGAGATCGCGCTCAGTTGCGGAGTATTCAGGTTGCCCTTATAGGTCGAGAATACGGACCCCACCAACGAATAGAGTTCGCCGTCATAGCCCAACGGAATGATCGTGTTGCCGAAAGAGACCTTTTTCTTAGGGACGGCCAGGATGGCTTCCATATCCGCACGGGCGCCTTTCATGGCTACCTCGAAGGCCTCTTCGAAGTGCTCGGGCCGCACCTGGTCGAACCGCGGCGCGCCGTACGGCAGGTCGGATGGAGTGAGTAACGGATTGCCGCCGGCCAAAAGGGCCTCGACGAACAATAATTGCAGGGTCAGAAAAAGAAACAGCGTAAAGACTTTCTTCATATAGTAGTGGTTTAGGTTTCTCCCCGGGACATGCGACAGTCGCTGCGGAGCGTCGGCTCATGCACGTCTCACGTCCTGCTCTTCCCTATTGCGCGCCCGCCGCAGTACACCGTGAAGGCTGCTCCATCGGCCGGCACACCCGGTCCTGTAGTTTTCTCGTCTGGTTCATTGCGCTCACACGATCCTGAAAATAACCCTGCTGACAGGAATCGCGGTGTTACCTACTTTCCGATGCAAAAATTCTGAATAATGCGAGTCGGCGACTAATCTTCAAGCGCAGACCCGCCAAAATACAAACCGCGCCGGATCGTAAATCCCGGTAAATATCCCGCGGCGAACGCCCTCTCTTCCCCTGGCCTTAAAAATCAACTAATAACCAATTACTTACGCCCGGATATTTCCGGGCGGCATCAGTCGTTGTTATCATGTCGGGGGGCACTCTTCATCAACGTCGCACTCAAATCTCAACCCGTATTACTTATAAATCAGAATAATTTTCCCGTAAAGATATTTTATTTTTTGATTATGCAACACTTTCATCGCGCCTTTTTATATTATTTTTTACACTTTTTTTAACATCCGGTCAATTCAGGGCCCTGTTTCCTAACACGCCGGACACGTTTATTTTTTTGCGACATTTATCGCACAGCTCATCCACACACCTAATCCATAGCGACATAGAGAAAAAAATCTCTTCCCGCGAAGGTGTTTTCTTTTTTCTTATTATCTTGTACTCTTCATCCCAACTATTACGGTAATGAGAACCACCTTATTATTGTCGGCCGTCCTGCTGCTGGCATCTTCCTTTTCGAGCGCCCGGAACCTTTCCAAAAGCCGCCTCACCTCGCCCGTGGAGCAGCTCTACAAGGTCGGCCCGAACGATCTGAGGCCCTATTTCCTGCACGGCAGGCAGCCGGATGAAAAGATGCTGCACACGCTCATCGGGACCTTCGCCCAAGGGGAGGGGTACGGCGATCTGCCGAGGGGCAACTATATCGTGGTCAAGGCGGTCGACGGCCGGCTGCAATACCGCTCGCACACGGTCGACGACCTGCAATTCATGGTGATCAACATGGAGCGGGTCATGCTGCTGCTGCACGACTCGCTGGGGCGCACCATCACCGGCGCGCGGGTGCAGTGCGGGACGCGCACCCTGCGGTACGATCCGGCCACGGAGTGCTACACCGCCCCGCGGGTGGGCGACGAGCGGGTAGCCGAGATCGAGCACGACGGGGTATACCATTATATAGAATTCGGGCGCTATTCCCATCGCCATAACGATTGGTTCAGCCAGACCTGGCGCCGCACCAAATACCGGGCCGCCAGGATATTCCGTCCGGGATCATGGTCGCGTTCGAAACAGAAATACAACGGCTTCATCGCCTTCAGCAAGCCCCGCTACAAGCCCGGCGAGACCGTCCGCATGAAGGCCTACATCGCAGACAACCGGGGCCACGCTTACGACCGCGACGTCGAGGTGCGCCTGTCGGGCGGCAGGAATCCTTCGCTCGACACGCTGCTCACGGTACTGCGACCCTACCGGGCGGGGATGTACGCGTGGGAATTCCGCCTGTCGGACAGCCTGCGCATGCAGTTGGACAACGACTACCGCGTCACGCTGAAAACCCGCGGGGAGCGCACCAACGATATTCGCGAGCGGTTCCGCTACGAGCAGTATGAACTGAAAAACATCAAATTCTCGGTCACGGCCTCGCCCAAAGAATACGGCGCGGGCGACACGCTGCGGCTGAAAATGGACCTCACCGACCAGAACGGCCTGCCGGTGCGCGACGGGCGGGTGGAGGTGAGCGTCAAGGCGCTGTCCGACAACTGGACGAAACTTTTCGCGCCATCCGTTTTCATGCCCGACACGCTGTGGCGCCACACGGCGCAGGTGGCCTCGCTGGACGATAACGAGCTGATCGTGCCCGACTCGATCTTCCCGGGGGGCGTATCGACCTCCATCCGGATCGAAAGCGTCTATCTCAGTCCGGACAACGAGCGCCTCACGCAGACCACCGCCCTTTTCCGTGACGGACGCCCCTGCCGCCTGGATTTCGCGCTCGACAAGGGGATGCTCACCGTACGCCTGCTGCGCGGCGGGCAGTCCGTGCCGTGCAGCGCCCGGATCACGGGCTGGGATAACGAGGTCAACGAGTGTGTGCGGCAGACGGTGCAGTTGCCCGCCACGTTCGCCGTGCCGTGGTATATCTCGGATTATGACGTATCGACGGATCTGGCGGAAGATTCTTTCGATCTATCGAGCGCCAAACGCGATATGCTCTTCTGTAACCTGCAGCGCGATGGGGATTCGATTTATATGTCTGTGGACAATCCGGCGGGCCTGCCGCTGCGTTACGTGCTCAAGCGAGGTGAAAAGATCGTCGATCAGGGTAACGCGACGACGCTCGACAAGGTGGTGAAAGCCCGGCCTGGTCAGGGATATGCCCTGGAAGTGGCCTACCCGTTCGCGGGTGAACCGCACGTTATCAATGCCTACGCCCCGGAGGTGAACCAGAACGTGACCCTGCAGGTCTCGACGCCCACGGCGGTCTATCCGGGCCAGACGGTGCCGGTGGAGATCGCCGTGGCGGACAAGCGCGGCAAGCCGGTCGGCAATGCCGACGTGACGGCCTGGGCCGTTACCTCGAAATTCGACGACCGCATGCCGGGCCCCAGGCTGTACGGCAAGACGCGCTCGGCCGCGTTCAAAAACGTCAACTATTGGGCCGACCCGGAAGGCATGAACGCCAACGCATATATGGAGTGGGATACGTGGCGCACCCGCCTGGGGCTGGACAGCGTGGAATATTACAAATTCCTCCATCCGGCGCCCTATTACGCTTCCAGCGAACCCGCCTGCGGGCAGATCACCCAGATCGCGCCGTTCGCCGTGCTCGACGGGAAGTTGCAGGGGGTGCACGTGCTGTGGATCGACGGGCAGCCCTATTACCTGCACCAGGCCGGGCGGCTCGACCCGTACAGCTTCCCCGTATCCCCCGGGCCGCACAAGATCCGCATGCGTACCGCGGACAGGGAAATTACGGTCGACAAGGTTTGGGCCGACGAAGGGTGCAAGACCATCGTATCGGTAGAGTGTGGCCGGAACGCCGTGACCCACTACCTCAAAGGCGGCCACGAGTTCAGGGTTGAGATCGAGGCCGGAAAAGTGCGCCGCAAAGAGGCGTCGCGCCTCGGCGAAGAGCAGATAGCCGCTTTGTCGCCCTATATGATAACCATCGACAACGGTTTCGGTACCTTAAAAATGAACGGCGGCAAGTCCATGGCCCTGCCGGGTTACCTGCTCGGCGGAGGGATGTGCCGTTCGCTCGGCGACGCCGAGCCGCTTTACCGCCACTACCGCCGTCCGGCAGAACCGGCGCGGGTACTCGCGGGGCCCTTTCCCGGCACGGCAGGGGTGGGGCTGAAGCGCGTGGTCGCGCTGATGGCCGACACGATGGCCGTGAACCGTTTCGAAGCCGAGGGAGGATACCATTACACCGTCCGCCCTGGCTACGTTAAACTGCAAAAATGGGAAACCTCCCCCATCGGCAAACGCATCGCGCCTTACTCCCCCACCCTCTACGCGGGGCAGCAGGTCGCGGACAGCCGCGGCATCCACGCCGCGTTCAACGCGCGGATACTCTCGCAGATGCGGCAATGGCAGGGGGTGATGGCCCCTTACCCATTCGACCCGGATATCAACTGCCGCCTGCAACTGATGACAGGCAAAATGGCCGACGGCAAGAGTAAGGTCGAACCGGCGGTGATCGCCCTGTCGGTGTCCGGCGACACGACCCGGTATCTCTATTACGGCGGCACGCGCCTTTTCAACCGCCTGCACCCCGGGACGGCAAGCGTGATCCTTGTTTTCGCCGATACCACGAGCGTGGAACTAAGCGCGGCGCTGCGTCCCGGCGGTTGCGCCTATCTGCGCGCCGATTCCCTCTCGCCGCAGAGCGACCCGGAGCGAGGACGGGCGATCCTAAGCCTCGCCTCGCGCCACATGCACAGGGAGTATCCCCGCAATCCGCTCGACGGTTATACTTCCGCAAAGAGCCAGGTCACCGCAGGCTCGAACGCTTTGAATCCCTTCAATGCGCTCAATAAAATATGTACGGGAACGGTGCTCGACGAAAACGGGGAACCTATGACCGGCGCCACGGTGGTCGTGAAAGGCACCACGACCGGGACGGTCACCGACATCAACGGGCGCTTCCAGCTAAAAGTACCCGACCAGGGGGAGCTGCAATTCACCTTCATCGGTTACGACATGACCGTGGCCGAGCTGGTCCCGGGTTATGACTATTCGGTCAGGCTGCAGCCGTCGTCCAATATGTTGGAAGAGGTCGTGACGGTCGGCTACGGGACCATCCGGCGGAACGCTCTGACCGGGGACATTTCAAGCATGCTGGCCGGGAGAATGGCCGGGGTGTCGGTATCCGAAGGGGAAGGCTGGCTGACTGGCGCCAATATCAGAATCCGCGGCGTATCTTCCATCAGGAGCCACGCCGCTTCATCCGTAAACGAGATCAACACACCCCTTTACATCGTCGACGGGCTGCCCTATTCGGGCGATATTTCCGGTCTGAGCACCGCCGACATCCTGTCGATGGAGATCCTCAAAGACGCTTCAGCCATCGCCATTTACGGCGCGCGCGGGGCGAACGGGGTGATCGTGATCCAGACCCGGCGCGGGATAAAACCCATGGTCGCCGGTGGGGAGGATCCCGCGCCGGAGGGGTTGCAGCAGTTGCGCCGCAATTTCCACGACGACGCCTTCTGGCAGCCGCGCCTGTCGACCGGGCGCGACGGCAAGGTGCGTTTCGATGTGACCTATCCGGACGACATCACGGCATGGCGCGCCAACTTCATCGCCATCGGCCCGCGCAAAAAGCAGACCGACCAGCAACAGCTTACCGTAAGTTCATTCAAGAACCTGACGGCGCAGCTCTATGTGCCGCAATTCGCCGTGCAGGGCGACAGCCTCGACCTGGTGGGCCGCCTGGTCAACCACGGCGCGGATACCGTGGCCGTGCGGCGCACCATCGACACGGGCGGGGCGCTCCTGCAACGGGATATAGCCCTCTATCGCACCCATGCCGACACCATACCTGTGACGGCGACTGCAACGGACAGCCTGCGGATCGCCTACTCGCTGCTGCGCGACAACGGCTACGGGGACGGCGAGCGGCGCACCATCCCCATCTACCCGCAGGGCATATTGGAAACCCACGGGCAGTTCATGGTCATCGGCGATACCCTGCCCCACCGCTTCGAAACGCTGCCCGGCCTGGGCACGGCCACCGTCCACCTGGAAAGCAACGGTCTGGAAACCCTGCTGCGCGAGATCGACAAGGTCGACCGCTATCCTTACATGTGCAACGAACAGATGGCCTCGAAGGTCATAGCGCTGCTGGCCCGGAAACAGATCTGCCAGTTGCAGGGAATCAAATTCACGGACGACGGCAAGCTGCGCGACCTGATCGGCCGGTTGGAGCGCAACCGCAACGACGAGGGGCTCTGGGGTTGGTGGGACCGCGGAAAGAGCGAAAGCTGGATCTCGCTTCAGGTGGTTCTGGCGCTCACCCGGGCCCGGGACGCGGGCTACAAGGCCGATGCCGCGGCCGCCCGCCCGTCCGACGAGACGTTGCTCACGCGACTGGAAGAGCAGTTCTCGCGCGCCGACGACCGGGATCCTTACGCAAAAAGGCGGCTGGTGGACGGCGTGACGCTCCTGCATACCCTGGGGGTGCAGACCGACTACGCCTCGCTGCTCGCGCGCGTCGACCGGTTGGCCGACCGCGACCTGAACGACCGGCTGATGATGATGGAAGCGCTGGCCGCGACGGGGCAGAAAGTCGATACGGCCGCCCTGATGAAACATTCGCACAAAAGTATGTTAGGGGGCCTGTATTGGGTCGATTCCAAAGAGGGCAAGAGCTTTACCCCGTGGTCCAACAACACCGTGCTCACGCTGCGGGCCTACCGCATCTTAGAGGCTCTGGGCGGCCATGAAGAGCGATTAACGGCCATCCGCACCTACTTCTTCGAGGTGCGCGGCGAAGGTTCGTGGCGCAACACGTACGAATCGTCGCTCATCGTCTCCACCCTGCTTCCGGCCATGCTGCGCGAGTCGGGCGGCCGCGCCGCACCCCTTACGGCGAAGGTCGACGGGCGGCGAATCGACAAACTGCCCTATACGGCAACCGTCGGGGCTGGCAACCCCGTGACGGTGGAGAAAACCGGCCCGCAACCCCTGTTCGCGACCGTGTACCAGCAGACCTGGAATCCCGAGCCCAAGGCGGCATCCAACGGATTTAAAATAAGCACCGTATTCCACGAGAATGGAAAAACGACGGCAACGTTGCATGCGGGCAAAGTAACCGAAATGATCGTCACCGTCACCGCCGAAGGAGAAGCCCGCTACGTGCAGATCGAAGTGCCGATCCCGGCCGGTTGCTCGTACGAATCGAAAGAGAACCCGTATCGGGGCAACACCTACCGGGAGTATTTCAAGGAGAAGGTGTCGATATTCTGCGAGGAGTTGTCCGAGGGCGGGCACACGTTCACCGTGCGTCTGCTGCCGCGCTACACCGGCCGCTACCACCTCAACCCCGCCCGGGCGGAGCTGATGTACTTCCCGACCTTCTACGGACGCAACCAAATGCAGGTGACCCGGATAGAATAACGGCCTTCACACATAAGCAGGGCGGCCTACCGAATAGTAAGCCGCTCTGTATTGTGGGTTTCGGGTGATTCCTGCCGTGTTTACCAATTGTATAATGCGCTCGGGGTGCGGCTCTTTTGGGCGAGTTCGTTCAATTCGGCGGCCTTCGCGGGATAGGTTGTGATCAGGTTGTTCTCTTCGCCGGTATCGTCGGGCAGGTAATAGAGTTCCTCCTTGTACTGCTTCGGGTTGGAGATATTCAGGCGGATGAATTTCCAGCCGTTCACCAGGATGGACTGGCGGCCTCCGGCTTCGTAAAACTCGAAATAGATGTGATCGTGCACCCCCTGCTTGCCTTTGCCCAGCAAGGTGGGGGCGTAGGAGATCCCGTTGATATCCGCGGGAGCCGTGGCGCCCACCAGATCGCATACGGTGGGCAGGAAATCCCAGAACGCGGAGATGTGGCCGGTCTGCTGCCCGGGGGCGATCGTGTTTTTCCAGCTCACGATAAACGGGGCGCGCACTCCCCCTTCGTACAGGTCGCGCTTATAGCCCCGGAAAGGGCCGTTGCTGTCGAAAAAGTCGGGCTCGTGGCCGCCCACCTTATGCACGCCGTTGTCCGACGAGAAGATAACGATCGTGTTTTCGAGGATGCCTTTCTGTTTGAGCAAGTCGAGGATCGCACCCACGTTTTTGTCGATCTCCGCCACCATCGAGGCGTAAGTGGCGTGGGGCTTGGGTGTATATTTGAAAGAGCCGCTGGATGACGGATCCTTCCCGGGCGGCTCCTGCAGGTCTTCGTAGGCGCTGATGTCGGGATAATCCAGGTCGGCGTGGGGCGGGGTGATGGCGAAGTAGGCGAAGAAGGGGCGGTCGGCGTTGGCGCGGATAAAGTCCAGTCCCCTGTCCATGATCAGAAAATGGCTGTACACCTCGCCGTTGAGCCATACCTGTTTTTCGTTTTCATACAGGTAGTCCGGATAGTAGCGGTGGGCCTTGGCCTGGTCGAGATAGCCGAAAAAATAGTCGAAGCCCATCTTGCCGGGCGCTCCGCTGGTGCCCGGTCCGCCCAGCCCCCACTTGCCCACGCAACCGGTCGCGTAGCCCTTGCTTTTCAGGATGTGGGCGACGGTGGTCTCACCTTCGGGTAGCGGGTTGTCGCCGCCGTTCACGCGCAGGTTGCCGCGCACGTATCCGTGCCCGGTGTCCTTGCCCGTCACCAGGGCGCAGCGCGAGGGGGCGCTCACGGTCGAGCCGCTGTAGTGGTGCGAAAATTTAAGTCCGCTGGCGGCCAGGCCGTCGATGTTCGGCGTGCGGATGATCTTCTGGCCGTAGCAGCCCACGTCGCCGATACCCATGTCGTCGGCCAGGATGAAGACGATGTTGGGCCGCGGGGATTCCCCGGCCGGCTTCACGGGCGGGAGTTTGTCAGCCGTCCCGCCCTGCGCCGTGCAGGCGGCAAAACTGATCGCGGGCAGTATCAGATGGATCTTTCTCATCGTTCGTTACTTGTTTAAAGTGTCGCCTCGGTCATATTGCCCGCATAGTCCACGCCGTAGACCTTCATGTTGCTGTCGTAGGAGAGGGTGTTATCGGTGCTCCGGAGTCCGTTTTCGAGGGTAAAGGTAGTAAGCGGCGAGGTAAAAACCGTTTTTCCGTCCAGTACGACCCGGAACATACAGACCCCGCCCCACCCCGTCATGGTGAACGTGTTGCCCGAGCGGGTCATGGTGCCTTTGGTGACCGGGGTGCGGTTCTTAAAGAAATCCACGCACTTGTCGGTGATCAGCCACGGGCAGTCGGTCGGCGTGGGATACCCCTGCGCCGCGACCCATGACCGGACGTCGGATATTTGCGCGGACGTTACCGTAAAGCGTTTGTTGCTGCTATCCTCGACCATTTCGTTGATCGGGGTGAGCATGGCCCACTCTTCGAAGAAGGGCAGCAGGTTGAGCTGCGCCGTGCGGCAGGCGTGTTTGATGAATTCCATCTGGCACTCGCCGTCGGTGGCAGGATCGTCGGCCAGGCGCACGGCCTCGTAGAGGTCTTTGTAGAAATCCTCCGCTCCCCGTACCTTCACCATGTAGAGGTAGAGCTGCCAGAAGGGGATGAGCTTCATCAGGCGGCAGTTGCCCGTGCTCTCGTTGCCGAAATAGTCGTTCGAGTTGTGGCCTTTGGTCGCCTTGTTGCCGCCGATGACGGTGGCCGCCTTGGCGTACCAGTTGCTTCCGTAGCCGCCGATGCCGGTGTCGTTCCACATGCGCGACTCGTTGCCCAGCACGTCCACGGTGATGTAGAGCGATTGGATATTGTTGGTGATCTCCGTCATGCCGTGCCATTTCAGGCCCGGGCGGGTCTGGTTCAGGTGGCCCGCCTCGTGGGCCGTACCCCAGGCGGTGGTAGTCATGGCCGAAGTGCTCAGGTGAGTGGCGCAGTTGCTCTCGTTGGTGGTGATGTGGTGGTTTGAAGCCGCCATGTTGCCGCTGGTGACCGTATGCATGTACACGCGGTTGTTGAACGTTTTGTCATACTTGACCAGGCCCTGGAACTTCTGCTCCTCATAGAAGATCTTGTCATATAAAGCCATCAGCTCCAAGATGTTGTGCTTCGAGATGTTGTCGCGGTATTTCTGGGTCGGGAAAGTGATGTGGGTATCCGGACTGAGCACGTCGAAATATTTATCGGTGGCCTTGCCGAGCAGTTCCACGTACTTCGCGTGGGTAAGGTGTTTCTCCACGTCGAAATAACCGTTCACCGTACCCGAGGGAAAATGGATCTTTACGGGCGGTGCGGTCTGCCAGTCGGCGGTGTGGTAGAAGAGGTAGACCAGTCCAGTGTTGGTGGGGCGGATGACGTTGACGCCCTCCTTGAGCGTGTAGCTCGACGAGCCGGTCGAGTAGTTGACCGCCAGGTCCTGCACCTTGATCGAAACCGGTATCCCGTGGGTGTCGCCCACGCAGACGTAGAAGTCGGTCCCCACCTCCGTAACGGCGATGCCTGTGGGGTTGTCCAGTTGCGAATAAGGGTTGGTCTTATTGCGGTCGGCGGCGATGCCGGGGTATTCGAACGCTTTGAACTGGGCGATGCGGAAATCGGCGTCGTATGTGTTCGTGAGCAGTTTGGCCGCGACGGTTTTCAGGATCCCGTCGGGCATTTCGTTGATCGCGGCCTGGGTCACGCCCGCCTTCAGGGCGGAACAGGTGGCGTCGGTAAAGAGGGCCAGCACGTCGAACGCGGGGGTGGACGAGGCGTAGAATTCCATCTCAGCGCACGAGGCGCCGCCTTTGCCCCCCACGGAGAGGATCTTCACCCGGATCGACGAAACGTTCCGAAGGCGCTGGCCGAAAGGAACGGTCGCAACGGTGTTGGTGCCGCCGAGCGTCATCTCTTTGACCTTGGCGTATTCGGCCGCACCGTCTGCCGCAGCCCATATTTCGATCCGGTCGAAATTGCCCGACGGGCCCACCATCCGCGGGTAGTAGACCAGATAGTCGATGGCCTCGGCGTTGCGGAAGCTGAAGTCGAGCGTGACGGGCAGCCCGTCGGCGCCCGCGGCTTCCCACATTTCGCCGTACCGGCCGTCGATCAGGCGTCCCGAATGGGTGTTATTCGAAGAGGCGGTCACCGACACGGGTGCGACGGCCTTGTCCGTAAAACCGGTGGCCGGGGTTACGGGGAGAGGAGGGACGACGGGGGGCTTGTATTCCGTCTCGGCCTGGTTGCATGCCGATACTGCGATAATCACAGCCAGCAGCAATATCCGTTTCATGGGATTCGTGTTTTTCAGGTCAGTCGAGCGGGGCGGTTTCGTAATCCGAAGGGTAGCACCAGCCGGTCTGGTAGCGGGGGATCTGCCCGCCCATGTACCGTTCGTAAAAATCGTTGGAAGTGGAATCAGCGAAAGGATAGCGGTCGAACACGTCGCCGTCGCCCGTCACGCGCGGATCATTGTGCTGCGTAAGCACCTCCCACAGCCGCTTTTTCATATCCTCCACGCGGGCGGCGTGTTCAGGCGCGGCGGCCAGATTGACCAGGCACTCGCGGTCGGTGGCGATGTGGTAGAGCTCCTGCTGCGGATGACGGCCGAAGCAGAGGTTCCAGTAGCGGGTGTCGGTCCCCTGGCGGCGCATTTCGAGGATGAAGCTCTTGGTGGGCGATCCGTCGGTGTTCAGGTAGCCGGTTTCGGGGTGGCCCGCGGGCCAGAGGTCGGGTTTGAAATTGTAGAGGTACAGGTAGCCGTCCCGCACGAGCGAGCGGATGGGATAGCCCTGGTTGAGCGGGCGGCCGTAGTCGTGCCGTTCCTGGCAGAGCACCGTCTGGCTGCGGTCGTGCACCGGTTTGCCGCGGATAATGTCCGCAAGGGAACGTCCCGAAGGAGCTTCCATGCCCACCTGCGCCGCATCGACGCCCGCCAGTTCCAGCAGCGTGGGGACGATGTCGACGAAATTGACATAGCCGTTCTCGTGGCGGCCGGGGTCCTTCACTCCCGCGGGCCACATCACCGCCAAGGGCAGGTGGTTCGAAAAATCGTATTCCTGTCCTTTGGAGCGGGGAAAAGGCATGCCGTTGTCGGCCGTGACGATCACGATGGTGTTGTCGAGCATCCCGCGCCGCTGCAACGCATCGAGCATCCGGCCCAGGTGACGGTCGAAATACTCGATCTCGTAGGCATAGTCGAGCATGTCGTTGCGCACCGTGTCGTTGTCGGGCCAAAAGGCCGGGACGCGGTCGACGTCGGCGGGCGACTTGCCCCCCTTGGCCACGCCCGAGCCGTATTCATAGAAACGGTGCGGTTCGTTGCCTCCGTACCAGAACATCCACGGCTGCCCGGCGGGGGCCTCGTCGAGGAACCGGTCGAAGTTGGCCGCGTAGTCGATCGCCGATATATGCGAGGTGGGGGGCGTGGTGCGGTGCTCCTGGTAGGGCGTTCCGATCAGGCGGCGGCGCGAACCGTCGGCCAGTTTGCCCGGATTGCCGGGAATCCACCCTTTGCCCGTGTACCCGGCCGTGTAGCCGTGGCTGCCGAGGGCTTCGAAAACGGTCGTATACTTGCCTGCGGGCCAGTGGCCGATGTGGTTGCCCGCGTCTTCCAACTGCCACGAGTAGCGTCCCGTCAGCACGCAGGCGCGCGAGGGCGCGCTCTTGGCGTTGGGCGTGTAGGCATTGTTAAAAAGGATTCCCCGGGCGGCCACCGTGTCGAAAGCGGGGGTGCTCACCCAACGGCAGCCGTAGGCTCCCGCATGAGGAAAAGATTGGTCGTCGGCGATGGCGATCAGGATGTTGGGCCGCGGGGCGGATTCGGGGGCTTTCGGCCCCGAGCATCCGGCCAGGGAGAGTCCCCCGAAGGCCAGCAGGCCCGCTGCGCGCCAGGTATTGTGTTCGGTCAGCATGTGTCAGGCGTTTGGATTTTGGTAAAAGTGCGGGAGGGGTTTTCCACCCTCCCGCACCCTTGTTTTATCAGTTGGCGGTCAGCGTCACCGGGTGCTTGACCCCGTAGACGTCGATGGCGTTGGCGGTGACGGTCGTGGCGGCCGCCGTGCGCTGGAAAGTGAACTGCCCCTGGGTCGAGTAGACCTCGGCCGCGCCGTCGAAGAGCACCTCGTAGGCGGCCACATTCGTACACGCCGAGCAATTGAACGTATAGAGGAAGGCGGGCGAAACGGTGTAGGACGAAGCGGCCACCGTAGCCGCCGCCGGATTGCGGTAGAGGTTGAGCGTAGCGGCGCTCAGGTACTCGATCGCCACCGCGGGCACGTTCGCCTTCACCGGTGCGGTGAGTCCGTCCTCGAACGCGGCGGGCAGGGCGTATTTCCACGCGTTGAAGAACGCGGTCAGGTTATACCCCGTCCGCTCGCACACCACCCGGGCGAAATTGTCGTGGGTGTTGAGCGTCCCGGCGCGCAGGTCGGTAAAGACGTTCGTGTAGAAATCGACCCCTTTCACCTTGGTGAAATAGAGGTAAAGCTGCCACAGGGGAACGGGATGCGTCTGCATACCCCCCGCACCCGTCGTGACGCTGTGCGCCCGTCCCAGGACGAAGAAGCGGTAGTAGGCGTCGGTATAGTAGAAACCGGGCGTCTGGTCGATGTAGCCCGGAAGGCCGTAGAGATCCTCGGTCATCACGCCCAGGAAGTAACGGCCGCCCCCGGAATTATTGATGGCGTTCCAGGTGAAGCCGGTGGGCACGTTGACCGCCCCCATGAGCTGGGCGTAGGGCAGGATGTCGGCCTGCATCGCGAGCGGGTCGAGCATCTTTGCGGCGTAGGCCGTCGTATTGAATTCCAGGCAACCGACACCCACCGCATTATCCGTGCAGGCCGAGGTGAGCACGAAGTGCATGCGGGCCGTGTTGAGCGTCGCCCCGACGAATTCCTGCTGTTTTTTCACCAGCTCGTCGTAGAAAGCCAACAGCGCGATCGGGTCCTTGCACGCGCCCAGCGCCGATACGGGCACGGTGAGCAGGGTCCGCTGGCCGATCAGGTCGCAGTTGGCCGTGGTGAGCATGCGGCTTTTCAGGAAGGGTAAATTGTCGAGTGTATGCGTCGACGCGTCGAAATAACCGTTCAGGTACCCCCCGGCCACATTGACCTTCAGGGAGGTCTGCGTGGGGTCGGCGTTGGTGACGTAGACCGTGCCCGAACAGGTGCACTCGATGGCGTTCGCCCCGTTGCCCAGGTCGGCGATCTGGACGGCGGCCCCGCCGGAGAGGTCCTTGCCCAGGATGGTGACCGAGGCCGAGTTGCTCACGCCCGAAGCCAGCACCACCAGCGTTTCGTCCTTCTCCACCCATATCCCGGTAGGATATTGCAGCTTGCTGTAAGGGTAGGCGGCCTTGTTGGTCGCCTGCATGACGGCGGGATCGGCTTTCGGGGCGGCCGCGACGATGCGTTCGGATTCGTAGCTGCCGTCCAGCAGCGCCTGTCCCAGGTTCTTGAAGAAAGCGCTCTCGGTGGCGTTGATCTCCGCCTGCGTGGTGCCCGGTTTAAGGGCCGAGCACGACGGGTCGGTAAAGTAGTCGGGCATGCCTGCCACCTCGCCTTTTTTCCAGAATTCCAACTCGCGCACCACGAACGGGGCGACCACGCCGTTCGTCAGGCGGCATTCCGAGAAACTGGCCTTAATCATCACTTTAGCCACATTACCCACGTCGCCCGGCTTCAGGTTGAGCCTCGAAACGTAAACATTGTAGGAAGCGTAAGCGGCCGGTACCGCCGGGGCTACGCCGTCGGTGGTCTGGATCACCTTCTCCTGCAGGATGAACGTATCGGGGGCGCTGCGCAGCGAAACGTACCACTCGAACGCGTTCGGGAAGCCGTTGGCGTAGTTGCGGTTCACCAGAAGCAGGTAATCGAACACCGCATCGGCGGTCAGGGTGACGATGGCGTACCCGCCGGTGGGCATGGGGCTGTAAGCGGGCGAGGCGACCGTGGGCAGTAGCTGCCACTGGGTGGTGATATTGTCGTCGATCAGCCTGCCGATCACGTCGTTGCTGTAATGGTCATCTGTTTCGCCGGCGGGTTGCCCGTCGGTGTAGTACGACTTGGCGGTGAAGCCCGTGGTCGGGATCTTGTACGCCGGTTTGGAGAGGTCGTCGGCGTTGCCGGGCGTGTAGATCGCGCCCTTTCCGGGGAATTGCTGGTCGACGGGTGCGTTCAGTTCGGGGAAGTCGTCGTCCTGGCATCCGGTCGTCGCCACCACGGCGGCGGCAAGGAGTATGGGAAGGAATTTTTTCATCGCTGTCCGTTTTTAGGTCCGTTTTGTACTTTGGCCGAGATCTGCATGGTGGCCACTTCGGCGCCCGCGACCAGGGAGTGTATGACAAAGAGGCCTTTTTTGCCTTCGGCCGTCTGGTAAGCGTAGACCTGGTTGGCGCCGACCACCACGTAATCCGCCGTGGGCGCGAGGCCCTGCAACGGTGTGTCATCCACCTCCGTGATGGCGTTGTAATCGTCCAGGGTGAGGTCGGTGGGGCCCACTTTGGTGATCCGCGCGCCGGCGTAGCCGTTCAGGCCCATCCCGGCGCGGGCGGCGGGCGAGATGGCGGCCGGGGCCGTGATGCCCGTCCCGGTGTCGGTCACCACCCCGAAGGAGAGGTCGACGGCCGCGGGATAGGCGACCGCTTCGCGCAGCGGATAGACCCGCCCGAGGTACCACGTGGCGTAGTAGCAACCGTAGAGGTGGTCGCCCGTTTCGATGGTTTTCTGATCGGTGAACAGCACGCCCGGGGTGATCTTCACCATAAAGCCCTTCTCGAAGGTCGCCTTGCGGTCCCAGACGGTGATCTTCACGCAGGTGTTGGCGCCGATGCCGGTGAGCGGGATCGAGAAGTCGTACGAGCTGCGGGCGTCGTCCTCGCCGAAGACCACGTGCGTACCGGGGATTGCGATGCCGGTCGAGATGCCGGTGCGGCTGTCGGCCGGGTAGGCGCAAAACTCGGTGATGCCCACCGTGCTGGTCACCCGTCCGGTAATGGTATAGGTGGTCACGCCCTTGGCGATCTGGACGATCTGCGGGGTCGAGAACTCGATCAGTGTGGGCGACTGGTAATCGAACTCCTCGCCCTTGCATCCGGCGGCTGCGGCCAGCACGGTCGCCACGGCGAAGGTTTTCAGTATGATCTGTCTTGTCTTCATCTTCTTGTTTTTTTCTCGTTTGCAGTTTACCATCCTTCGTTCTGCCAGATGCCCCCGCCGCTGCCGACCGCGTCGCGGGTCGGGATGGGAAGGCGGTAAAGGCGCTTGAGGAAGATGCGGTTGGTGATCAGTTTGCGCGTGAAGCGGCCGTTCACGATGTCGTAGCCGTAGATGGCCCCGTTGAAGTCCTTTTCGGCCTCGAGCCAGCGGCGCGAGTCGTAGAAACGGTGCCCTTCGAGCATGAATTCCATGCGGCGTTCGAGCCGTATCTGTGCGCGCAGGCTCTGCTGCGTCCAGGCGGCGGACGGGGAGAGCAGGTCGGCGCCGGCCCGGGTGCGGATATCGTTCATGTACCCGATCATCTCGTCGATGTCGGCCTGCGAGGGGGCGGCGAGCGACTCGTTGCGCGCCTCGACGTAGTTGAGCAACACCTCGGCGTAGCGCATCATCGGCAGGTTCTGCTGGGTGCTCTGCCCCTTGATGTGGTCGGTACGGTCGTCGAGGAATTTACGCATGCACAGGTTGGTCTTGCCCACCAGGCCCATCGTGTGCCTGGTGATGTCCATCGTCACGGTCACCCCGTTGAGCACCCAGGTCGAGCCGTGGTGCAACACGGTCTGGTCGAGGCGCGGGTCGCGGCCCACGAAGGGCGTGGCGTCGTTGTAACCCGTGGCCAGCGGATTGATGATCGGGGTGCCGTCGGGATTGTAGCCCAGGATGGGGGCCACGCCGCTCTTCATGGCGAAGGCGTCCACGCCGTTCATCGTGACGGCCGTACCGGGCCAGGCGGTGGTGTTGTTCCAGGGCGATCCGGAAGGCAGGTTCTTGTAGAGCCCGTTGGTCGCCCCGCGCAGGAAGGTCAGGATCTGCTCGGGACTGGTGCGCTCGTTGAAGAAACGGGCGAAACTGAGCTCCGGTTTGGTCGCGTCAGCATGCAGGGCGTACCAACCCTTGGCGATCAGCTCTTTGGCCGCGGCGGCCGCTTCCGCCCAGGTGTGGTCGTTCTGGTCGGCGTTGAGCGGGCTGGCGGCGTAGAGCAGCGTGCGGGCCTTGTAGGCGTAGGCGACCCCGAGGGTCATGCGGCCGTAGTCGATGTTGTCCGTCCACCGCACCTGGGGCAGCACGTTTTCGGCGATCACCGCGTCGTACTCACCGACGATGTAGTCGATCGTAGCCTGCATACTGGAACGCACCAGGGCCGTGGTCATCGGATCGACGATCTCGTCCCCGATGATGACCAGCGCCCCGTAAAAGCGCATCAGGTCGTGGTAATAGATCGCACGCAGCAGGCGGGCCTCGTTGTACATCAGCTCCTTCTCCTGGTCCGTGAGCGGCGAGGTGTAAATATTGGCCATGAAAAGGTTGGCCGAGCGGATGCCGCGGTAGTAGACCGTCCAGGGGTTGTAGTAGAACGGATTCTGGTCGGGCGTGAGCGTGGAACGGGTGAATTTGATGGCCGTGTCGCCCACGGCGGGCGAGATGGCATTGTCGGTGGCGATATCCATCACGGCACACCCCTGGTCGGTGATGGGGTCCACACCCTGCGAGCCGGCAAACCACATCGAGCCGTAGAGGTGGGTGAGCGCCTGGCGGACCTTGGTCTTATCCGAAAAGACCATCTCCGGGGTATTGGGGTCCACGTCCTGCTTGTCGAGCAGTTTTTCCACGTCGCACGAGGCGAATACCGAAAGTGCGGCGATGAAGAGCAAGTAAATTATCTTTTTCATGGTTCCCGTAGTTTAGAACGTTACGTTGATGCCGAAGTTGTATATCCTCGTCTGGGGATAGAACGCCGCTCGTCCGGTGCGTGATTCCGGGTCTACGACCTTGAGCGAGTCCCAGGTGAACAGGTTGTAGCCGCTGGCGTAGAACATCACGCCGGCGAGCGGCGTTTTGCGCAGCCAGCTCTTGGGGAAGGTATAGCTCAGTTCAAGGTTCTTCAGGCGCAGGTAGTTGGCGTTGTGGGAATAGAACGACGACTGCGAGTTGAGGTAGTTGTTATCGCCCGCGATGGCCGACGAAGTAAGGCGGTGGTAGGTGGCCGTCGCGGCGGTCTCGGGCGTCCAGCGCGCCAGGTGGCGGGTCTTCTGCGCCGAGGCGAGGTTGTAGAAGTCCCACTCCACCTCGGCGCCCAGGCTGACGGTGGTGTTGGCGGCGCCCTGGAACATGGCGCTGATGGCGAAGCCTTTATAGCTGAAGCCGACGGTGGCCGAATACATGATCTCCGGAATGTTCGAAAAACCGTGCGCCGTGATGTCGCTGTCGTTGATCACCCCGTCGCCGTTCAGGTCGCGGTAACGTAGATCGCCCGGTTGCAGTGTGCCGAATTGGGCGGCCGCGACGGCGATCTGCTCATAGTTCTGGAAGAAGCCGTCGAACAGGTAACCGAACTGCTGGCCGATGCGGTGGCCGGTGCGGTACATGTAGTCATAGGCGCGAACCTGCTCGCCCTGTTCGAGAATTTTGTTGCGGGCGAAGGTGAACATGCTCTTCACGTAGTAGTTGAACTCCTTGCCGATGTGATGGTTCCATCCCAGTTCGGCCTCCAGGCCCTTGTTCTCCACCTCGCCGATATTGAGCTGCGGATAACTCCGTACCCCGGCCGCGATCAGGTACTGCCCGGGGGTGGTCAGGTTGCCCGTGCGCTTTTCATAGAAAGCGTCGAAATTGAACGAAATGCGGTTTTTCCACCATTGCGTTTCGATCCCCACGTTGTACTTGGTGGCCACCTCCCAGGTCACGGCGCTGGTCATCC
This sequence comes from Rikenellaceae bacterium, assembly GCA_031549495.1. Taxonomy (GTDB): domain Bacteria; phylum Bacteroidota; class Bacteroidia; order Bacteroidales; family Rikenellaceae; genus JAVBOW01. Next base: position 49,179 of record JAVBPS010000036.1, read on the forward strand.
CCAGCCCTTCGGTGATCCCGGTGTAGTTGGTCGGGGTGGTGCCGAAGTTGTAATTCAGGCCCGATTCGTAGAGCGCCTCGTTGTAGTATTGGAAATCGCCGCTGCTCAGTTTATCGTTGCCCACCTGCCCGGCCGAGGCCTTGAGCTTGAAATAGGACATCGGCTTGACCTTGTCGGCGAAGAAATTCTCCTTGCTGATCACCCAGCCCACCGATGCGGCGGGGAAGAGGGCGTAACGCTCGCCCTTTTCGAAGCGGTTCGAACCGTTGTAGCCGAAGTTCACCTCCAGCAGGTACTTGGCCTTGTAGTCGTAGTTCACACGGCCGATCACGCCCTGGTAGATCTGCGGGATGTTGGAATAGAGGTAATCCGAGTCGTCGTCGTTCTGCGGTTTGACCTGCGAGTCGACGTTGACCAGCAACAGGGCCGAAACGGTATGCGCTTTGGCGAAGGTACGCTTGTACTTGAACGAGGTTTCGGCGTAGATCTTCCGGCTTGCGGGCAGGACCACGTAGCCCCGGTTGGGGGTGCCCGCCGCGCGAAGGCGGGTATAGGTATCCGTGCGCCAGTCATAGTACCATACGGCCTGGGTTTCGCCGATGTACCGCCGGCTCTGGCTGTAGGTGTTGATCGACATACGTGCGTTCCAACTGAAACCCTTCAGCAACTTGCCCAGGTCGTAATTCAGGGTGATCGTCCCTTCGAGCGAGTTCTTGAAGGTCTGGAAATGCCCCCCGGCGAAGTTATTCACGAAGGGATTCATGTTCAGGGCGTTGCCGTTATTGGTGGCCAGGGTGCCGTTCTCGTTGATCAGCGCCACGTTGCGCGGGCAGCGGGTATAGGCCCCGAACATGTTCATACCGGCCTGGCCGGCGCCCGTGGAGCTGTTGGTGCTTTCGTTGCGGTAGGCCAGGTCGAGCCCGATCTTGAAATCCTTCGTCACGTCGATGTCGATGTTGGTGCGGATGTTCTTGCGCCCGAAAGAGTGCTGGGTATCGTAATCGGGATTTTTGATCAGGTCGTTCAGGTCGGGATTCAGGTCGAACAGTTTCTTCATGCTCCCGCGTTTCTTGAGCTTGTCGATATCCGTTTCGTAGATACTTCCCTGATGGGTATAGCCGAACGAGACGAAATATTTCACCCGGTCCGTGCCGCCCGAAACGTTGAGGTTGTATTTCTGCTGGGGGCCGAGTTTGAAGAAAGTCCCCACGAAATCGTTGTCGGGATGGGTCCAGGGGCGTTCGCCGGTCTTGTACCAGGAGATCTCCTGTTCGGTGTAGGTGGGTATCAGGCCGTCGTTGATCGCGCCTTCGTTGTACATGATGGCGTGTTCCCAGGCGTTGACGTTCTGCGGAAGGCGCATCAGTTGGTTCAGGCCGTACTCGGCCGAGAAGGAGACCTTCGTCTTGCCGGACGATCCGCGCTTGGTGGTCACCAGGATCACGCCGTTGGCGCCGCGCACCCCGTAGACGGCCGTCGCCGAGGCATCCTTGAGCACCGAGACGCTCTCGATCTCGTCGGGGTCGACCTGCGAGAAGCTGCGCTCGATGCCGTCGACCAGCACCAGGGGCGAGCTGCTGTTCAGGGACGAGCGGCCGCGGATGTAGATACTGGCCTCGTCCATGCCGGGGCGTCCGCTGGTCTGCTGGGTGATCACACCCGCCATGCGGCCCGTCAGGGCGTTGGTCACACTCACCGAGGGGCTCTTTTTAATATCCTCCGAGCTGACGGTGGCGATGGATCCGGTCACGGTGGCTTTCTGCTGGGTGCCGTAGCCCACCACGACCACCTCGTCGATCTGGGTGGCGGTCGTCGAGAGGGTGACGTTGAGGGTGATGCGGTTGCCGATGCTCGTTTCGAACGGCGCGTATCCGAGCCGCTCGACCGAGACCACGGCGTTGTTGTCCGCCACCGAGAGGCGGTAGGTACCGTCGGCGGCCGTCGAGGTTCCGTTGCGGGTCCCTTTCTCGGTCACGGTCGCACCTGCGACCGGGGCTCCCGCTTCGTCGGTAACTTTCCCCGAGATCTGTTTCTGCTGGGCCTGCACAGCCAGACACAGGGTGCACAGGCAGAGCATAAGCGATATGATTTTCTTCATTTTTTCCGGTTTTAGGGGATTAGTTCCAATCCGGGTTCTGCACCAGGTTCGGGTTCGCCTTGATTTCCGAATAGGGGATGGGCGAGTAGTACATGTAGGGATGGAAACGGCGCTGGTTGTCGACCGTGAAAATCGTGTAGGTCATCGTGCCGCTTATCTTCTCGACCTGCATGCCGCGCAGGTGCTCGTTGAGCGCGGTCATAGCCGTCTTCCAGCGGCGCACGTCGAAATAGCGCTGGTCCTCGAAGGCCAGTTCCACGCGGCGCTCGTTGCGGATCCGCTCCCGCAGTTGCGGGGCGGTGACGCCGGCCGCGATCGCGGGCATGGCCACCCCGGTACGGGCGCGCACCTGGTTGACGGCCCCGCGGGCGGTGATCCCCGCGGCATCCGGGTCGCCGTCGGGGCCGTAAGCCTCGTTGGCCATCTCGGCGTAAAGCAGCAGGATATCGGCCAGGCGGATGAGCGGGAAGAGACGCGTGGTGTTGCCCGAGTTGGTGGCGGCAAAGTTGATCGACGGGGCGAGGAACTTGCGCAGGTAGTACCCGGTGATGGTCGATTTCTCCTTCACGGCGTTCAGGGCGTCCTGCGTGGCTCCGGCGCCTACGCGGGTGTAGATCGTGCCGCGCACCCCGAGGGCCGATTCGTCGTAGAGCACCGTCATGCCGAAGCGCGGGTCGCGGTTCAGGTAGGGATTCAACGGATCCGCGGCGGTTTTGTATTCGAAGGCGTCCACAAAGTTCTGCGAAGGGAAGGTGCTGCCGTTACCGAGCAGCGTGGGCGGGTAGAGGTTCTTCTCGACACTGCTGTTGGTGGTCTGCGGATCGGCCAGGATCACCTCTTTGTTGGCCGTGGTGACATCGGTGCAGATCGTCGCGAAATCGGCCTTGAGCGCATAGGCTTTCGCACCGCTCACGGTGTAGTTGATCACCTCGGCCAGCGCTTCGGCGGCACGCCTCTGCCGGTCGAGGATCGAACCCGAAGTATAACCCAGCAGCGGGTTGGTCACGTTGTCGTAGAGGTCGCTGGCGGCATAGGCGAGCGCCTTGCCCTTGATGGCCAGCGCGGCGCCTTTCGACATGCGGCCAAAAGCGGCGGTCTCGGGCAGCACGGCGGCCGCCTGTTCGCAAAGCGTGGCGATGTGGTCGACGCACTCGGCGAAACCGCTGCGCACGACCTGCCGCGCCTGCTCCTCGGTAAGCGTTTGGGTGACGATCGGCACCCCGCCGTAGCGTTTGACCAGTTCGAAATAGTAGAGCGCGCGCAGGGCTTTCGTCTCACCCACCCACTCGGCCTTGCGCTGGACCACCTGCGCGTCGGTGTAGGAGGGGATCCAGAGCAGGTTGTGGATGTTCTCTTCGAAGAACAGGGCGCTGCGGATGCCTTTGTAGGAGTCGCTCCAGCAGCTCTCGCCCGGGTTGGCCAGCGAAAGCAGGCCGCGCGAGATGAGGTTGATCGAGCCGTTGTCCACCGCGTAGGCCCCGTCGTCGGTCGAGGCGTCGATGAACGCCCCGCCGTAGCGATTGTAGCCCGTGGGCAGGTAGGTGTAGGCCATGCGGAGCGCCTGCTCGGCCCAGCGTTCGTCGGCGAAGATCTTCTCGGGGGTGAGGTATTCGCCCGGGGTTTCGTCGAGGTATTCGCACGAGACGGTGGCGAATGCGGCGGCGAGCACCAGTATATATCCGAATTTTTTCATGGTCGTCATGTTTTTCATCCCTGCGGCGTTAGAAAGTGAGGTTGATGCCTATGTTGTAGATCCTCGGCACGGGGAAACTCGATCCGTCGGCGTTGCCTTCGGGGTCGGTGACCTTTATTTTGTCGGAAAGGATCAGCAGGTTGTAGCCCGAAGTGAAGATGCGCAGCTTTTCGATGCCCGCCTTACGGGTCCACTTGTAGGGAAACGTATAACCCAGTTCGGCCGTCTTCAGGCGCAGGTAGCTCGCGTCCTTGACCCAATGGGTCGAGGTGCGGTTGTTGTTCTGGCTGGCGGTGGTGGTCAGGCGCGGGAACTTCGCGTCGACGCTTTCGGCGTCCGTCCAGCGGTCCATCTGGAAATCGTAGAACGACCCCAGGCCGGTGAAGGGATTGCGCATCGTGCTGCTCCACACGCGGGTGGCCTGGGCCGCCCCCTGGAACATCACGCCCAGGTCGATGCCCTTGTACCGCAGGTTGACGTTGGCGGCGTAGAAGACCCTCGGCACGCGGCCGTAGCCGATCATCGTCTGGTCGTAGGTGGCGTCCACATAGGGAAGGCCCGCCAGGCTGGCGTACTTCAGGTCGCCCGGGGCCACGGTGGAGAAGTTCGGCTGCAACGAACGGTCGATATCCGCCTGGTCGCGGTAGTAACCCACGGCGATGAGCCCATAGGTGGCCTCGATGGGATTCCCTTTCTTATACATATGCGCGTAAGGGTAGATCGGCTCGTCGATGTTGACGATCTCGTTCGCGTATTTGGTGAAGTTGCCGCTCAGGGTGTAGTGCAGCTCCCCGATGCGGTCGCTCCAGGAGGCCGACAGCTCGAACCCTTCGGATTTCATCTGGCCGATGTTCACGCTGGGACGGGCGTAGAAACCGGCCACATCGCTGAACGTGGTGGGCGACATGTACATGTCGTCGCGGTGGTCCTGGAAATAGTCACCCGTGAAGGTGAGGCGGCCGTGCAGGAAAGAGGCGTCCACCCCGGCGTTCCATTGCAGCGCCGTTTCGGGCTTCAGGTCGGGGTTGCCCACCTTGGTCACGTCGTAACCCGGATAGTTGGAGATGGTCCCGACGCCCTCCTGCATGGTGGCCGAAACGGAGGTCATGGCGCTGATGTAGTCGTAATAGCCGATGCTGCGGCTGTTGGCCACCTGGCCCACGGAAGCGCGCAGCTTGAGGTGCGATACCGCCCGGCTATCCTTCAAAAAACCCTCGTTGCTCACCGTCCAGCCCACAGCCAGGGCGGGGGTGAAGACGTAACGGTTCTTCCCGGGCAGCAGGTTGCTTCCCTGGTAGGCGCAGGTGATATCGGCACTGTAACGATTGTCGTAAGTATAGGAAACCATACCGGCCAGCCCCATGTAGCGCGTGGGCAGTTGGTAGTCGGCCGCCGCCTCGTACTGGTTCCAGAACACGTTGGCCGAGAAGTCGTGCGGGCCGCAGGTGCGCTGGTAGCCCAGCCCGATATCGAAGGTGGTGTTGCGCTGGTTGGCCGATCCGGAAGAGGTGTTCGACATCTTGCCCTGGGTTCCATGCTGGGTCAGCGTGTTATCGGGCATCAACTCGTACATGGCTAAACTGTTGTTGCGCACGATCACCTGCGAGTTGTAAATGTCGCTCGACAGGTGGGCGTTGAGCGAAAGCCCCTCGGTCAGAAAATCGAGCCTTTGCCGGGCGGTCAGGTTGACCACCCCGTAACGGTTGTCGTCGATCGAGTAGCCGCGGCGGTTGATAAGCCCCCAGGCGTTGCTGAGCGAGGTCTGCGCGGAGCCGGCGACGATCTTGCCGTTGATGCCGACCACCCGGTTGCCCGTGTTGTCCACGTAGCTGCCGTCGTCCACGAAATACATCGGGAAGGCGTTGGGCGGGGTCTGCATCAGGGCGTTGAACACCTGGCTCTGATTGAGCGTGCCGCCGGGGTAATTGCGGCGCTCGAAACGCATCGTCATGCCTACGCCCACCTCCGTGGTTTTGGTCACGTTGAAGTCGATGTTCGATTTGAAGAAGTAGCGGGAGAACTCGGTGTTGGTGCTGTAGGTGAACTCGTCCTCCGTATTGTACATCCCGGACTGCATCTGTGCGCCCAGGGCGACGTAATAGCGGGCGGCCTTCGAACCGCCGCTGATGTCCACGTTATAGCGCTGGGTCCAGGTGCCGTCCCGCAGCAGGTCGCCGTACCAGTCCACGTCGGGGTGGCGCAGCGGATCCGAGCCGTCGGCGTACTGGGCGATATCCGAAGCGCTGTAAAGTGGCGTAGCCAGGGGATTCTCGTTATACATCGCTTCGTTATAAAGCCCGGCGAAGGTGGCGGCGTCCACGCGGTTGAGCCGCTGGGTGAACTGCTGGTAGCCGGTGTTCGCCGAGACGTTCACCCGCATTTTCCCGGCGACGCCGCGTTTGGTCTGCAATAACACGGCTCCGTTGGCGGCCCTCATACCGTACAGGGCGGTGGCCGAGGCGTCCTTCAGGACGGTGACCGACTCGATGTCCGTCGCCTGGAGGTTGGTCAAACTCCCGGGATGGCCGTCGATCAGCACGAGCACCCCCTCGGAATCGGTGCGGCGGCCGCGGATCCACAACTCGACCCCGTCGTAACCGGGTTCGCCGGTGGACTGGATGGTGATCAGGCCGGGCAGGCGTCCCGTCAGGGAGTTGGACGCGGTCATGGAAGGCACGTCCTTCAACTGGCTGCCCGTCACGGACGAAGTGGCGCCGTTGAACGAGGAGGCCGCTCTTTCGAAGTAAGGGGTCTTGATCACCACTTCCCGGGAAAGGACGATCTGCTGCTTTCCGGAAGCGGCCAGGCGGACCTGCCGGGGGGTGTACCCTTCGGCGCTGACGGTCACCAGGCCTGTGGGCATGCTCCCCACGGGTTGCAACTCCCCTGCGGCGGAACTGACCGCCACGACCTTTCCTGCGGAGAGGACTTCAGCCCCCGTGATCGGGTTGTTTTCCGCGTCGGTCACACGCCATGTGACCGGCGAGGCGGCGAAGGAGTGCAGCCCCAGAAGGAGGAGCAATCCGAAAACCGGCAATTTAAACGTCAAAAATTTCATCATGCGATTCAGTTTAGGGCGTGTTAATACAAATTAGTAGCGAACCAAAGATCATCAGAGTGGCCGCATTCAGCCGGCCGGTTTAAGAAAGCTAATTTCAGGGGCGCATCGCCTCTTTCAGGATAGCGGCAAGCTCTTCGACTTTAGCGGGATACTTCGCGGCGAGGTTCTGTTTTTCGCCGATGTCCCGGCGCAGGTCGTAGAGCTGCGGGAGGGTATCGCTGCCGTATTCGGTCATCGTAAGCGCGCTGTAGCGCGGGGGATATTTCCCCGGGACGATGTATTTCCATCCTTCCTTGACCACCGACATCGAGCCGGATTGCTCGACCACGTAGTCGCAGCCCTTTTTGCCGCCCCTCAGGGCGCCGAGCGTGTTGCGGCTGTCGGGTGCGGCCCCGGCGGGCAGCGTGGCACCGCACACCCCGGCCAGCGAGGCGAAAAGGTCGATGTGGCTGAACTGCGTCCCGCAGACCTTACCCCGGGGGCCGTCGCCCCAGCGGACGATCATCGCCACGCGCGTGCCGCCCTCGAAACTGCTGTATTTCCCGCCGCGCAGGGGGCCTGCGGGTTTATGGTCGCCCAGCAGTTCGGCGGCCTGGTCCTGGTAGCCGTCCCGGATCACGGGGCCGTTGTCGCTCGAAAGGATGATCACCGTGTTTTTGGCGATGCCCAGGCTGTCCACCACGCGCATCACCTCGCCCACCGTCCAGTCGAACTGGACGATCGCGTCGCCGCGCGGGCCCATTGGCGTGGCGCCCTGGAAGCGTTCGTGCGGCACGCGCGGCACATGGATATCGTTGGTGCCGAAATAGAGGAAGAACGGTTTGCGGTCGGCCGTGCTGCGCCGGATGAAATCGACGGCCTTGCCCGTGATGCGGTCGGCGATGTCCTCGTCGTGCCACAGGGCCGACTTGCCGCCCTTCATGTAGCCGATGCGCGAAATGCCGTCGACGATCGAGTAGTTATGCCCGTGGTTGGGCGAAGGGTGGATGCGCAGCAGCTCGGGGTTCTCCTTGCCCGTCGGCTCGCCCGGGAAATTCTCCTTGTAGCTCACCGAGATGGGATCCGACGGGTCGAGGCCCACCACCCGCGCATTCTCGATATAGACGCACGGCACGCGGTCGCCCGTGGCCGCCATGATGAACGAGTAGCCGAAGCCGATGTCCGAGAGCGCGGGCGAGATCACACCGTTCCAATCCTGCCGGGCGGTCTCGCCCAGGCCGAGGTGCCATTTGCCCACGGCCGCGGTCGCATAACCCGCCGAGGCGAACATGTCGGCCATCGTGTATTGCCCCGGGTCGATGATCATGCCCGCGTCGCCCGTGGCGACCCCGGTTCCTTTCTTGCGCCAGGGGTACTGGCCCGTGAGCAACCCGTAACGCGAGGGGGTGCTGGTGGCCGAGGTGGCGTGGGCGTCGGTAAAGCGGATCCCTTCGGCGGCCAGGCGGTCGACGTTCGGGGTGGACACGCGCGTGGCGCCGTAGCACGACAGGTCGCCGTAGCCCACGTCGTCGCCGTAGATGATGATCACGTTGGGCTTTTCGGGCGCCTTGGCCGCGGCGGCGGCCGGTGCGAGGAGCAGCGCTCCCATGCCGATGTGGAAATAACGGATATTCATAAAGCTAAAAGATGAAGGGGAACGTCCCCGGGAAGGCTCGCGGCCTTCCCGGGCGCGCTGTCAATTATTCGGAAATTCTCTGGTAGGCGTAGAACTCGGCGATATCGACCGAGCCGCTGCGCGTCGAGGTGGTGATGGTCAGGCGGATGTAGCGGGCCGAGACGTCGGAAGCGAACGACACCTTCTGCTCGGTGGCCAGGGTCATGGCCGGGTAGTTGGTGAATTTCTGGTTCGCGCCCGTGCCTTCGCGGGGGCCGTAATCGAACTCGCCAACCCGGGTCCATAGGCTTCCGTCAATGGAGACCTCGTAGAATCCGGCGCTCACGTCGGGCCAGTTGTTATTCTGGCGGGGCAGGCGGCCTACCTGGCAGATGTTCTCTTTCACCGACCCCAGGTCGATCCACCACTTGTACTGCGGGTTGTTTTCGGCGTCATAGAAAGAGGTGAAGCCGTAAAGATCCGTTTGACTGGTGAACTGCCAGTTGTGCGACCACAGGGTTCCCGTATTGCCGTCGATGGCGTAGGAGGGCGGGTTGGTCGTCCCGTTCTGGGTGGTCGCGTGGGCGGTGGCCCCCGTGAAGTCCATCCTCACGATGGTGAAGTTGGGCACGATGGCGCAATCCTTGTCGATGGCAAACGAGACGGGCGTTACCTTGCCCGCGGCGGCGGTGTGCGCGGCCGTCAGGGTGATCGTTTTCTCGATCTTAAACCCTGGGGTCTTCACGGTGAGCTTGATCTGATCGCCCGCGGCCAGGGTGAACGGGGCGGTCACCGCCTGGACGTACAGGTCGGCCACCTTCATCTCTTCGGGGCACGTCACGGTCACCGTATTGGCGCCCGCGCGGTAGGTCCCGAAATCGGAAGCCCCGGAGGTGAGGTCGAGCGTAAAATTGCCCGTGAGCATGGTTCCCGCAGCGCTGATCACCTCCATCGTCATACTGCGCACGTAATCTGTATCCTCCAGCAAATCCGCGTCGGGATGGGCATCGGCGCCGGTCGTGATCCCGGATACGGTGACCAGCGTAACGGCGTTCGCCAGTTTGAACGACAGATCGACCGGCTGGCTGGCGAGCAGCGAGGCGGCCTGAACCCCTTCATGAGCGGCCCACATGTGGCAGCACGCGGGATCGGCCGAGAATCCGCTCATGGTCTGCGAAGCGGGCAGTACCCCATTCACGCGGGTGTAATCGGTACCCGCCGTAAGCAGGTGGGGGTAATAGGCATAGATTTGGTTCAGTCCGGTAGCCGACCCGAAAGTCAGCATCCCGGTGAAAGAGGCCTCGCCCGTATCCTCGTCGGCCCCGCTTTCGCCGAGCGACAGCTTGACGTTGCGGTTACGGTCGCGCGTTCCTGTGGCGTTCGGGTAATCGGTGAACACGCCGATCGCGTCGAGCGGCTGCCAGGCCATCCGGAAATTGGGGTCGACGCCTTCGAGCGTGGCCCTCGACACACTCACCCTGCCCGCCCGGATGGTGGCGACCACATCCGTGATCTCGTTGTCCGACGCGGCCAACGGATTGACCGTGGTGTATGCGTAGGGAATCTCGTACGCTCCGCAGGCGGCCAGCAGCGAAAAGACCAGGGCGAAGCATGCCATGTGTAGTTGTCTGGATTTCATAAATCGGGTTTTTATGAAGGGTTAGTGGTTGGTGTCGTTTGAACCGGGCAGCGGAACGGCGACTTTCTCGCCGCGGGGGCCGAGGGCGTAGAGTTCCACCCGCTCGGGCCAGCGGGGCACGCTGTCCTGGTCGACGGTGAACTCCGCGAGCGGGGAGTAGTAGACCGGGCGGCCGTCCCGGCAGACCATCCACATCGCCACCCCACTCCACCCGTCGAGGGTGAGCGTGCGGCCCTGGCAGGCGACCTTTCCGGCCACGATGGGTTCGGAACGGGCGAAGAGCTCCGTGTTGTTATCGGCGATCAGCCACGGGCAGTCGGCCAGCGGGGCGTATCCCTGCGCGGCGACCCATTGTTCCAGGCGGGCGATCTGCTCCGGGGTGACGGTGACCCGCTCGCGGGAATAGTCCTCCACCACCTCGTCCATCGGGGTCAGGAAACCCCAGAAGCGGAAGAAGGGCAGCAGGTCCGTGCGTGAGCGCTCGCAGCAGCGGCGCACGAATTCCGTCTGGCATTCGCCGTGACTCGGGGGATCGTCCGCCGTGCGCGCGGCCTGGTAAATATCCTTGTAAAAATCGGCGTCGCCGTGTACCTGGCAGATATAGAGGTAGAGCTGCCAGAAGGGGATGAGCTTCATCAGGCGGCGGTTCTTGCCGTCCACGTAGCCGAAATAGTCGTTCGAGTCGTAAGCCTTGCTGTCGGCGTTGCATCCGATGACGGAAAGGGCCTTCTCGTACCAGTTGCAACTGTACCCGCCGATGGACTTTTCGTACATCATGCGCGAGGGCTCGCCGAAAACGCAGGTCTGCATGTAGAGCGAGATCAGGTTGTTGGTGATCTCGGTCACTCCCTGCCAACGCATGGCGGGGCGTATCTGGTTCAGGTGGCCCACCTCGTGCACCACGCCCCAGCACTCCGCGCCGGCGACCAACCGGGCGTTGAGGTCTTTTTTGGCGTTGCCCTGGTTGGTGCGCACGCGGTAGTCGGGGGCGGACATGTTGCCGTTACCGCCTATCGGGTGGAGGTACATGCGGTTACGATAGGTGCCGCCGTATTTGACCAGCCCCATGAAATCCTGCTCGCGCATCACGACCGTGTCGTAGGCGGCCAGCAGGGGGATGATCTCGTCCGGGGTGTAGCGGCGGTAATCCTCGGTGCGGAACGTGAGGTGCATATAACGGCCCAGCACGTCGAAATAAGAATCTTCGGCCCCGGCCAGCAACTCGCGGTAACGAGAGTCGGTGCCGTGTTTTTCGATGTCGAAATAGCCGTTCACGCGCCCCGAGGCGAAATGGATCTTCACCGCGGGCGCACCGGGCATCTGCTCGGGCGACAGGTGATAGAGCACGTAGACCAATCCCCGGTTGCGGGGATAGACCACATTGGCCCCTTCATGCAATACGTAATAGGAGGAGCCGGCCACGTAACCGTCCCCATCCGGGCTGTCGAGGTCCTGGATCTTGATGCAGAGCGTATGGCCGTTGGTCTTGCCGACAAAGATGTGGAACGGCTCGCCGGTGCGCTCCACCGAGATCCCGGCGGGGTTGTCGAGCAGCGAGTAGGGGTTCGATTTGTTCACCGCCGCCATCGCATGGGGGTCTTCCCACGCTTTGAACTGTGCGACGCGGAATTCAGCCGGGTAGTTTCCCCTGCGCAGTTGCCGGGCGACGTCGCGCAACAGCGGGACGGGGCATGCGTCGATCTGCGCGTCGGAGACCCCCTCGCGCAACTGCGAGCAGGTGATGTCCGTGAACAGCGACAGCGCATCGAAATCCCATGCGGGGGTTTCGGCATAGCACGACGGGATCTTCGCGGGTTTGAGCGAAAGGAGCTGCGGGTCGGCAGCGCGTACGGCCGCGGGAAGGAGGAAAAGGCACGCTGCCACCGCGCCGCACCACCCCGCGAGGCGGTGCAGGCGGCAGGCATGCCGGAAGAAATGGTGTCTTGTTCTCATTCGTTTGGGTCTGCCGTCCTGCTCCGGGGAAAGCCGGGGGAGGCGGTAAGGGTTATCAAATAAGGAGGTCGTTAGTCGACCGCCTCGAATTTCAGTACGCGGCTTCCGTATTCGCCCGGAACGCTCATCTCGAAGCCCTGCTCCATCAGGAATCGGCCCGGGAACTCCTTGCCTTCGAAAGACAAAGCCGTTTTTTCCACGCGGTTCAGCTCCGTGACGCGGTACGTTTTCGCGGGATCGAGCCCCGCAGGACGGAACGTGGGCATGTTCTCGAAAAGCAGGTACTTGATCCGGTAGACGAACATCACGGCCTGCTTCTTATCCGCCGAGCAGTACATCAGCGACGAAACGGGCTTGCCGTCGTAAGGCGAGATGAGGCGGTAGAGGTCGCCCTGCTGCACCACCGGACGGATGGCCTTGTAGGTGGCGATGGCGCTCTTCGAAAATTCCTTTTCGGCGTCGGTCATATCCTTGGGCTGCATCTCCATCCCCAGGCGGCCGCTCATCGCCACGTCGAAGCGGTATTTGATCGGCACCACCCGCTTGGTCTGATGGTTGGGCGAGGCGCTCACGTGCGAGCCCATGGCCACCGAGGGGAAGAAATAGGAGGTTCCCCACTGGATGTGCACGCGCTGGAAGGCGTCCGTGTCGTCGCTCGTCCAGAACTCGTCGTAGTAGGGCATCAGGCCGTAGTTGACCCGGCCGCCGCCGCTGGCGCACAGTTGCAGCGTCAGGTCGGGATATTTGGCGCGGATGCGTTGCAGGGTCTTCTCCAGGCCGCGGTGGTAGTCGATATAGGGGTGCGATTGCTTATCGCCCGTCAGGTACGAGGAGCCGTAGTTGACGATCGAGAAGTTGGCGTCCCATTTCATATAAGCGATCTTCGGATTGTCCTTCATCAGGTTGTCCACCACACCGAAGACGAAATCCTGCACCTTGGGGTTCGACATATCGAGGATCAGTTGCGTGCCGCCGCGCCCGCAGATGGGGGTGCGTCCCGGAGGGCAGACGATCCAGTCGGGGTGTTTCTCGTAGAGTTCGCTCTCGGTGTTGGTCATCTCGGGCTCGATCCACAGGCCGAATTTGATGCCGTTCTTCTCGGCCGAGGCGATCAGGCCGCCGATGCCGTTAGGAAGTTTATTCTTGGCCACCGTCCAGTCGCCGAGCGAGGTCTTGCCGTTGTCGCGCGGGTATTTGTCGCCGAACCAGCCGTCGTCCATCACGAACAACTCGCCGCCCAGCGAAGCGATATCCTCGATCATGCCGTCCATCGCCTCCTGGCTCACCTTGAAATAGACGCCTTCCCAGCTGTTGAGCAGGATGTCGCGCGTGCGTTCGCCGTGGGCGATGTGCGTTTTGCGGGCCCAGCGGTGGATGTTGCGGCTGACCCCGCCGAGGCCTTCCTCACTGAAGGTATAGGCCAGTACGGGGGTCGTGAAGACCTCCTTCGGGGCGAGGGCGTACTCCGAGGCGATGGGGTCGATCCCGGCGTAGAATTCGTGGTAGCGGGGGCCTTCGGTGGTGATATTGAGTTCGTAGTTGCCGCTCCAGCAGAGGATGGCGCCGATCGTGCGGCCCGTGTTCTCCTGCGGCGCGCCGTCCAGCGAGAACATCACCTCGGGGTGGTGCGTGAAGGCGTTGCGCGCCCCGTCGCGGTTGGAGAGCACCTTCGCGCCGGGCATAAGGCGTTCGCGGGCCAGCGTGCATTCCGAGCCCCAGCTGCCGTAGAGGTGCGATACCCACACCTCACCCTGGCGGAAGCTCAGGTAGCCCGAGGCGGCTTTCTGCAGTTTCACATTGCCTTTTTCCTCATGCGAGATCTCGACCCAGGTCTCGATCACGTCCAGTTCCTTATACGCGCGGTAATTGACCTTCGCGCGGAAGGGATAGAGTTTGTCTTTCAGGGTGACGCTGACGACCTTCGCGGCCGGCTCGTCCCGCTCCTCCACCTTCTCGACCGCCACATCCAGCGACATATCGCCGCCCGCGTGGCGCACCACCAGCGCGGCCTCGTTGCGCGCCGTGCCGAAGACGGGATAGGCCTGTTTGTCCAGGTCGAGCCCCGAGGAGAGGATTTCGGGGATTTGCGCTTCTGTGATCCGGCTGCCGAAATAACGCAGGGTCAGCGCGCCGTCCTGCGGGGCGAACAACAACAGGGAGGTCTCCGGCGTGGAGAGCAGGATCTCTTTCTTCTGGGCGTGACCCGGCAGGAATGCGACGAGAGAAAAGGCCGCGAACAGGAGGATTTTTTTCATAAGGTTTAAATATGAGTTGGTTAGTGTAGGCTCACAAGGGCCGAAGCAGCCGGTTTGCAGTTGTGCGATCTACCTGATGCAAAGAAACCGATAATCGCACGGACGCGTTTTCACATGCGTCCAAATCTTCTTCGGATGCGTCCATTTTGACCGGTCTGTTTCGGGAAACACTCGTAAGATAATGAATTTTCACCATCTTTGTATCGGTTACCGACCCACTGCCCGAATGACCCCTTTTACGACCCGAATAAAGTTGCGCATCCTGTTCTGCCTCAGCCTGGCGGCGCTGGCCGTCGTGCACGTCACGGCCCAGAACGGCTACCGCTACCAGTTCAACAACATTTCCATCCGGGAGGGCCTGGGCGGCCTGAACGTGAGCTGTATCACCGGCGACGCGCAGGGCACGATCTGGGTGGGCACGGCCAACGGGCTGGACCGGCTCATCGGCCGCGGCGGGATCGAACATTATGGCCACATTCCCGGCGATGGAACCTCCCTGCCCGACGACGACGTGCGGGACGTCTTCTGCGATTCGCACGGACAGATTTGGGTGGTCACCGCGACGGGGGTATCGCGCTTCGATGCGGCGCGCAACGCTTTCGTGCAGGTCATGGACGGCCGGGCGCCCCTGAAAGTCCTCTCCTGGACGGAGTGGAAGGGGGATATCCTTTTCGGCGGACAGGACACCGTGCGGTTATGGAGCCGCGCCACGGGTGAGGTCTCGCTTCGCTACCAACTTCCGAAAGGCTTCGCGGCCTCCTATATGCACCCCACGGAGAGCAACACCCTGCTGATCGTTCATTTCGAAGGAGGTAAAATCCTCGCCGCCGACCTCGACGGGGGCCCGGCGGCCTATGTGCCGTTGGAAAATGTGCCCGACCGGATGATGAACGCCTACGTCGACGCGCAGGGCACGGTGTGGCTCTCGCGCTATAAGGGGGGACTGCTGCGTTACGCGTTCGCCAACGGCGGCCTGGAGCTGATCGCTTCCTACACCGCGGAAAATTCCCCGCTGAAGGCCGAGGTGGTCAACTCGCTCACCGAATCGGGCGGCGGGCTCTGGCTGGCCACCGACGGCTACGGCCTGTTCCGCCTGGATATGACCACAGGCACCCTGGCCCCCGTCACCGGGGGATACGGCCAGCGCCCCTCGCACGTGACCTACCGGGCCGTGTACGCCGATGCGCAAGGCAACATCTGGGCCGGGTCGAGCCGCAACGGCGTGGCCCGCATCCGCCGCTCGTACATCTATAATTACACGCGCGCGAACGACCGCATACAGAACGGCATGAGCAACAACACGGTGCTCTGCCTCTGGGAGGACGCCAACCACGACCTGTGGATCGGCACCGACGGCGGGGGGATCAACCGCCTGGACGCCCGCACGGGCATCATCGACCATTATCCCGCGACCGCCCCGCTGAAGATCACCGCCATCACCCGTTTCTCGGACCACGAGCTGCTCATCTACGCCTACACGGCCGGGACCTTCCTGTTCGATAAGCGTAACGGCCGCCTCAGGCGCCAAACGGTGCCCAACCCCGACACCGACCAGTGGATGATCGCCCAGCGGGGCCAGGTGCGCTTCCATTACGCCCGCGATACGATCTGGATATTCGGCAGCACGCAGCAGGTCTATGACCTGAAACAAAAGAAATTCTTCCCCATCGTGGACGACGAGGGCCGCCAGGTCCAGTTGTACGGCCGGGAAACGGCCGGAGTGAACGGCGACACGCTTTTCGTCTACGGCGGGCGGGCCGTGAGCGCCATCGTCGGGCAACGGGTCATCCTGCAACATTACAGGCATTCCCAGAAGATCAGCGCCGCGGCGGTCGACGGCCGCGGCTCGGTATGGGTGGGCGACAAGCAGGGTCTCTGGCGCGCTCCGCTCGACGGCGGGCCGGCGCAACGGATAGAGTTGCCCATCGGCGGCGAGGTTTCGACGGTGCTCTGCGACCCGCGCGGCGACGTCTGGGTGGGGATGAACAACGCCGTGATGCGTTACCGCCCCGACACCGGGCAGACCGCCGTGCTGGACGGGCCGGACGACGTGGGCCCCAACGAGTATTACAACAAAGCATCGCTGGCCGCCGCCAACGGCGACGTTTTCATGGGCGGGGCGCTCGGCCTGCTGCGCATCAACCGCAACTTCACCCCCGACGACACGGCCCCGCACATGGCGCTCCTCTCCTATACCGTGGGCGGGGTGCGCCATGCGCCGGAAGGCGACAGGCCTTACGAGATCGGTCTGAAACACAATTACGGCGACCTGAGCGTGCGTTTCATCGTCACGAACAACGACCTGTTCGCCCGCGAATTTTTCCGCTACCACATCACCGGCGAGGCGTCCAGCGTGGTCGAAGGGAGCTCCGACGCATCCCTGACGCTCTCGGCCCTGCGTTCCGGCAAATACCGGGTGGCCGTGTCGACCCTCTCGCGCAGCGAAGGATGGACGGCCCCGGTGCATATACTCGACATCACGGTCGGCAGGCCCTGGTACGCCTCGTGGGCCATGATGGCGGTCTACGGGCTGGCCGCGCTGGCGGTTTCGCTGCTGGCGGTGCGCCATTTCACCCGCCGCCGCCGCCGCCGCGTGACGGAGATGATCGCCGCCCACAACCGGCAACTGGCCGATGAAAAGGTGCGTTTCATGATCAACATTTCGCACGAACTGCGCACCCCCCTCACGCTGATCCACAACCCGCTCAAGCGGCTGCTCAAAAGCGCGTCCGTGTCGGACGACGACCACCGCAGCCTGGAAAAGATCTCGGTGCAGACGCGCCAGATGGTGCAACTGGTCAACATGGTGCTCGACCTGCGCCGCATGGAGGTGGGCGGGATGGTCCTCAACGTCGCCACGCACGAGGTATACGCGTGGGTCCGGGAGATCGTCGACAAATTCCGCGACGAGTTCGCCGCGGCGGGCATCGGCCTGCGCTTCGAGGTGACCGAAGGGCTTTCCTCGCTCAACTTCGACGCGGCGCAATGCGACATCATCCTGTCCAACCTGCTGATGAACGCCCTCAAATACAGCGACGCGGGGAGCGGGGTGGTCGTTTACTGCTTCCAGACCGAGGGGTACGTACGCTTTTCGGTGATCGACCGCGGGATCGGCATCAAGCCGGGCGAGACCGAAAAGATCTTCGAACATTTCTACCAGTCCGACCACCGGCGCACGGGCTACGGCATCGGCCTGTCGTACGCCAAGATGCTGACCGAGCTGCACAACGGCCGCATCGGAGGCTACGGCAACGCCGACGGCATCGGGTCGACCTTCTATTTCGACATCCCGACCGGCCTCGAAGCGGGGTCCGTGCACTCCGAAGCGCGCCCCTACATCAACCAGCTTTTCGACTCGGTCACCGCCACTGCCCCTGAGACGGAACCCTTCCCCACGACCGGATGCTCGGTGCTGGTGGTGGACGACAACAGCGAGGTGCTGGCCATGCTGCACGAGTCGCTGCGCGAACATTTCGGGGTCGTTTACCTGGCCACCGACGGCGAGGAGGCGCTACGCATCGCCCGCACCTCGGCGCCCGACGTGATCTGCAGCGACGTGATGATGCCGCGCATGAACGGCTTCGAACTGTGCCGCGCGGTAAAGACCGACCTCAATATCAGCCACATCCCGGTGGTGCTGCTCACCGCCTACGGCGACCCGGACAACACGCTGACCGGCTATAAAATGGGCGCCGACCACTACCTGCCCAAGCCTTTCGACTCCGATTTCCTGGTCGGCATCCTGAAGGTGCTGCTCGCCTCGGCGGCGCGGCGACGCCAGCAGTTCGCCGCCGGGCCCGAGGCGCTGCCCTCGCGCTACGCCACCATCTCGCCCGCCGACGAGCAGTTCGTCACCCGCCTGGACGCGTACATCGGCGATAACCTCCACGAAACGGAGATCACCCCCCAGGCCATCGCCTCGCACCTGAACGTGAGCCGTTCGCTGCTTTATAAAAAGATGAAGACGCTCACCGGCATCGGCATCATGGCCTACATCAACCGCATCCGCCTGGCGCGCGCCCGGGAACTGCTCGCCGCGACGGACATGCGCATCGGGGAGATCGTCACCGCGGTGGGGTTCGCCGACATCTCCTATTTCAGTACCCTGTTCAAGCAATACGCGGGCATGCCGCCGACCGAATTCCGTAAGAAGATCCATGAAAACACCCCTGAGCAGCCTACGGAGGATGAAAGGTAATCCCCGGGCTGCGGTCTGCACCGCCCTGGCCGTCGCCTCGTGGTCGACCGCGGCCACAGCCTTTGCGCTGGCCCTGGCGCACCAAAGCCCTTTCGAAGTGCTGTTAGTCGCCTCGGCCACGGCCGTCGTCGCGCTGGCCGTGGCGCTGACCCTGCGGTGCAAATGGGGGGCGCTGCGGGCGGCTCCGCGGGCGACGCTGCTGCGGTATTGCCTGCTCGGGCTGCTCAATCCGGTGGCCTACTACCTGATGCTTTTCGGGGCTTACGACCGCCTGCCACCCCAGATCGCCCAGCCGGTCAATTACACGTGGCCCATCCTGCTGGTGGTGCTGCTCGCATTGCGCCAGCGGCAGCGAGTGCCGCTGTTCAAATACGGTTGCATGGCCCTTTCGCTGGCCGGGGTGGTCGTCATTTCGTCCGGGGCGGCCGGGACGGATGCGGGGTTCAGTTTTACAGGGCTCGCCATGGGCCTGTGCAGCGCCCTGCTGTGGGCTGCTTACTGGGTGGCCGGAAGCGGCGGCGGGACGATCGACGAGGTGGCGGGGCTTTTCCTGGGATTCTGCACCGGGACGCTCTGCCTGCTGCTGGCGGCGCCCTTCGTGGGGGTACATTACGACAGTTGGCAGGGGGTGGGCGCGTCGGTCTACGTGGGATTGTTCGAAATGGCGGTGCCGTTCGTGCTCTTCCGCATCGCCCTGCAAACGGCGCGCGACGTGGCGATGGTCAACCAGGCGTGCTACCTGGCGCCGTTCATCTCGCTGTGGATCATCCACGTCGTATTCGGGACGCATATACAGCCCTTCATGTACCTCGGCCTGCTGCTTATCGTGGCCGGGTCGCTGCTCGCCAGCCGTCCCGCCGGCAAACCCCTCTTAGCCGGGAAAACACCGCCTCTGAGTCAAAAAACGGAATGACTTCCATTCGCTACGGATCGGACGGCCTTCCGAATGGCATCCCCCAGGGAATTTATTGTCATTTTATCCCGTAACGGGCAAGGATCTCCATCAATTGCGGTTGCAGGTTGTTCGCCCAGCGGTAATAACCCAGGTCCGAAGGGTGGGTGCCGTCGACCGAGGTGAGGTGGTCCGTGCCCGTGATGTTGGGGATATTGATGAAATGGACGTTCTGGAACTGTTTCATCGCCAGGGCCATCATCCGTTCGGCCGTGGCGTTCTGCTCGATGTAGCGGGCGCGTTTGACCAGGTCGAAGTTGTTGCTTTCGCGGTAGATCGTCTGCACGAAGATCAGCGGCGTTTGCGGATGCGATTGCCGGATGCGGGTGATGAAGGGGATCAGGCGCGCCTCGATCTCGGCGGAGGTGGGGTTCGAAAAGGCGTCGAAAACGAACGCCTCGGCGTCGCTCGCGGCGAGCATTTCGGCGAAGACGGGCTGCAACTTGGAATTGCCGCTCATTCCGAGGTTTACGATATAGAGGCCGGTATTACGCTCTATTTGCTTTGGATAGCTCATTCCGGGGCGGCTGGCGCTGATGCCGTGGGTGAAGCTCGACCCGAAATAGACGAGCTTGTGGCGGAACGGGTTTTCGATCGCCTCGACCGTGCTGCCGGGGGCCGTGCCAATCTCGATGCTCTCCATCTCGCTGTACAGGGGCAGGTAGAGCAGGCACTCTTTCATCGAGGTGTCCATGTCGCGGATGAGCACCAGGGTCTTGCCCTCGGCGGGTTCCACCTGCGAGGCGGCATAGATCCATTGGCCGTCGCGGCGGATGTGCAGGTCATAACCGGCGGTAGAGATCTGCGTGCAGTTCCCGCCGGGGTAGCGGTAGAGGTATCGGGTGCGCACGCCGATCACGGGGCTGTCCGTGCGGAAGACGACCGCCATGCCCGAGGTGCAGCGCACCTGCTGGTTCTCCGAGCGGCTCAGGGCCGGGTAGAGGGCCGTGTCCGCACGGTGGTAAGGGTGTGGGGCGGCGGCGATGCGGCCGATGATGTTCAGCTCCGAGGCCTGGGTGTAGACCAGATCCTGTGCGGCGGCAAAGGCGGCGGGCAGGAGCAGCAGGAGGAACAAGGCGGTTCTTCTCATGGCATTTAGTTATGTATTTGTCATTCTGAACGCAGTGAAGAATCTTGGTCGGAATCGTTCTGCGGCACAGCCAGACCAAGATTCTTCACTGCGTTCAGAATGACAAAACGCAAAGAGTATAATTTTCTTAATTTTGCAGCTATGTTAACGAACTTTGCCCGCCGGATTTCCGTTTTTGCCACCCTTTTTGCGGTTCTGTCGCTCTCCGCGGCAACTCCCTGCACATCCCCCACAGAGGGTTGGACGGCGGATACCGTCGCACCGGGCTGCATCTGGTACAATTTCACCGGGAATTACGCCCCCACGGCCTCCGAGCAGACGATCAACGTGCTGCAGGTCGACCTTTCAAAAGGCTGGTTCCCGGCGGTCGTCCACACGGAAACGCCCGACTCGCTCTCAGCCTTCGCCACTGCCGGGGGCGCGCTGGCCGGGGTGAACGGCTCCTATTTCGAACCGGAAGTCTCTTTCGTCCGGGTGGACGGCACGCTCTGGCGGCAGATCACCGCACCCGCGTCCCATCCCGGTTACTGGAAAAACCGGGGCGCGCTGATGCTCGACCCCGCCACGGGCCATGTGGCGATCCGGTACGGCACCAACGACACTTACCTCGCCTCGCCATACCCCACGGTACTCTCCGGAGCGCCCATGCTGGTCTATGACTACGATCCGGTAGGCCTCACCTTCGCCGCCGTGCCGGACAGCGTGGACATACTGACGCTCGATTACGAGGATTACCGCCGTCACCAGGGGGTGCGCCATCCCCGCGTGGCGGTAGCGCTGACAGGCGAAGGCCGCCTGCTGCTGGCCGCCGTCGACGGCCGCTGGCCCGAGGCGGCGGGGATGACCTGCGCCGAACTCACAGCGATGCTGGTGCGCCACTTCGGTGTGCGTTACGCCCTGAACATCGACGGCGGCGGCTCCACGACGATGTTCGTCAGCGGCCGCGGCGCCCCCGAAACCCACGTGGTGAATTACCCCAACGACAACAAAAGGCACGACCACTATGGCCAGCGAGCAGTGAACAACGTGGTGCTCATCCTGCCGCAACCGCGCCCCTGAAACCCGTGCATTTTTTTCATCGGATGACATTGGGGTCTTATCCAATCCCGGACGGGAATTTTCACATTCAAATTGTATGTACACGGCCCAAAAAGAAGAGCGACCTACATTCCTGTAAGTCGCTCTTAACTATCTTGTAGCGGGTCCGAGACTTGAACTCGGGACCTCATGATTATGAATCATGCGCTCTAACCAGCTGAGCTAACCCGCCATCACACTGCTTTAGGCAATCCCAAAAAAGGGGCAAAAGCAGCGCAAAGGTAGCAATATTTTTTTGCCCCGCAATAGGTTTTATTTCTTTTCCTTTAAAATATCGCGGATCTCCGTGAGCAGGGTTTCTTCCTTGCTGGGGGCGGGGGGAGCGGCCGGGGCGGCTTCCTTTTGCAGGTGCAGTTTGTTCATCACGCGGATCATCGAGAAGATAGCGAAAGCGATGATCAGAAAGTCGATGATGGTCTGCAGGAAAGTGCCGTAGTTGATCTTCACGGCTGCGGCGCCGTCCGTGGCGGCCTTGATCGTGATGGCCAGCTCGGAGAAGTCCACGCCGCCCAGCAGCACGCCGATCGGCGGCATGATCACGTCGCCTACCAGCGAGGAGACGATCTTACCGAACGCGCCGCCGATGATGATACCCACGGCCATGTCGACCACGTTGCCGCGCATGGCGAAACTCTTGAAATCGGAGAAAAAACTCATAATTTTATTGTTATTAAAGTGATTGATAAAAGATTCAATAAATTGCGTGCCAAACTATATCATCTCTTCCCGCAACGCTTCCCATAGGAGAGGGCGCGTGTCGCGTAATCCTTCCACGAAGGCCAGAAGGGCCGGGTGTGAGACCGGTTCGCGGCGCCATAGCCGTCCGGCGAGCACCGTCGTGCCGCGGTCTGAGAACAGGTCGCCGTTCGCGGCGGCGCGCGACATCGATCCGACAAGCTCAGCGTAGTCCCATGCGGACGCGGCACCCTCGGCGACCGCTTTACTACCGCACATCAGGGCGGTGTAATGCAGCAGCGGGGAGTCGCCCGCGAGCCACTGCATCATGATCTCCCAGGCGGCGGGCGAGCGGCCCAGCATCAGGGCGACGTGCTCGGCCGTCTCGGGCGAGTCGATCCCCGCGCCCCAGAATGCGATGTCGGCCGGGGTGACCTGCGCGGGATCGGCAATGTATAACGCGGCAAGGCGCAACTCGCGCACCTGCTGGCGGTAGCACAGCCGGGCGAGCGGCTCATCGGGGGCGTACGGGGAGGCGATACGGCGGATGTCGGCCACGGATACGCCGTAGCTGAGCGGATAATCGGCCCCGCGCGCGGACATGGCTTCGACCACCGCCCCGTTGGTTTGCGTACGCAGGGTACGCAGCAGGGCGGCCATTTTCGCGGTAGTATCGCTCATGAAGGGGTTATCGGGCGGGAACGTCGATATAAGTACCCATCTGGTAGACGGGGATCGTCTCGCGGGCCAGTTCGTTCTTGCCTTCCAGCAGGCGGCAGGCTACCTTACCGGGGATATACTGGCGCACGGTGGGCGGGGCGTTCCTGACGGCTTTACCGGCCGGGACGGGGGCGGGGGGCGCGAGCAGGGATTTCATCTCCAGCACCACGGGGCTGCCGCTCAGGTCGTCCGTGGGCAGCAGACCCTCCGTTTCCGAGAAACGGCAGACGATGCGGTTCGTTTCGCCCGCCTCGGGGGTCACGGTGTAGCTGCGCACGACGGTCTGCACGGATTGCTTGCCCATGAACAGGGCGAGGTACTCCTCTTCCAGGCGGTCGATCTCGGCCAGGGCGGCGGGCAGGCCGGCGCCGAAGACGTTCTCGCCGGCCATGCCGGTGATCAGTTCCAGGCGGTGCTTGCGCAACGAGAAGATCGTCGAGGCGGCTTCACGGGCGGCGTCCTCCAGGCTGCGCTCGGTGAAATCCTTGCGGTCTACGGGGACTTTCGTGAAGTCGAGCGTGTTGCGGGTGTGCGACACGGCGGACAGGCCGCTGGCGCCTGCGGCGGCGGGCAGGGTCGTAGCGGCGGATGCGGCGGTCTCACCGCTGTTGGCGTACCAGAGCGAGGCGCCGGTGAACGTGCTCAGTTTTTTGTCCGACAGGGGGGCGATCACACCGAGGTATTTCTGGGCGAAACGGGCGTAGGGGCCCGTGCGGATCGTCTGTTGTTCGACGCGCACCGTGACGGTGATCGAGGTACGGGGGGATTCCTGGGAATACCCTTGCGTTACGGCGGCCAGCAGCAGGGCCAGCAGCGGAAGTATGGTCTTTTTCATAATCGCTACATTTAGGGATTAAGGTACAAAGATAAATAATTTCTCGTTGATTATGTTGTTTGTCATTCAGAGCCAAGCGAAGAATCTTGGTCGGACTTTGTTCAGAACAATTCCGCCCAAGATTCTTCGCTTCGCTCTGAATGACAAAACCGGGGTTAAAATTTGAGATAGAAATCGTGGGTGAGAGCGCGGTATTCTTCGGTGAAATCTTCGCCTGCAGATTCCATGATGGGCAGTTGCGTGGTCTGGGGCGAGGGGGGTGCCGTGCGGGCATATTCGGCCAGGATGCGTTTCGGGGCACCTTCGCGGCGGGGGAGCACTTCGGTGCGGCGCTGGATGTGCAGGCCGCGTGTGGCGGCGTAGCGTTCCATGGCTACCGCGGCCTCGACGGGGAGGATCACGGAGAACAGGCCCCCGGGGGTGAGCAGCACGTCCACGGCGTCGATCAGTTCGGTATGGAGCAAGGTGGCCGTGTGGCGCGCGGAGGTGCGGGCGGCCGAAGGGGGCAGCAGGCTTTCGGTGAAGTATGGGGGGTTGGTGACGATGTGATCGTAACGGTGCGGGGTTTGGGCGGCGTATTGTTGCAAGGAATTATGCATGATCGCAATCCGGTCGGCCCAGGGCGAGGCGGCAACGTTGGCCTGCGCGCGGATGCAGCAATCCGGCTCGATGTCCAACGCGTCGATACAGGACTCGGGGGCACGCTGGGCCAGCATCAGGGCGATCACGCCCGTGCCCGTGCCCACATCCAGCAGGCGGCGCTGCGAGTCATCGAGGCGGCACCATGCGCCCAGCAACACCCCATCCGTGCCGACTTTCATCCCGGCGTCGGCGGTCTGGGTGACGGCGAATCGTTTGAAACGGAAGGTTCCGGCGGCCATATGTGAATTATGAATTATGGATTATGAATTATGAATTATGAATTATGAATTATGAATTTTTCTTCCGGCAGGCAATTCATAATCCATAATTCATAATTCATAATTACTATCTATCCCCGCCCCGAAAAGGGCGTAGTCGTATTTCACAGGATCCGCGGGGTCGAACGCGCGCAGGGCGGCGGTGATCTCTTCGACCGCTTTCCAGTCGTTCTGGCGGCGGGTCAGCAGGCCCAGGGCGCGGGCCATATTACCGCTGTGCACGTCCAGCGGGAGGTAGAGGGCCGAGGCGGGGATCGACTTCCACAGGCCGAAATCGACGCCGCGGTGATCGTCGCGCACCATCCAGCGCAGGTACATGTTCAGGCGTTTGCAGGCGGCGCCACGATCGATCGAGGAGAGGTGTTTTTGTGCGCGGGGCAGGTGGTCGAGGGCGAAGAATTCCTGCCGGAAACGGGACAAAACGGAGGGGATGCTGCCGGAGAGTTGGTATTCTTTCTGGAAAAACTCCCCCACCCCGCCGTGGCGGGCGATCATCCCGCGCAGGGCCAGCACGAAGGAGCGCAAGTCGCCGCCGTTGAAAGTGCGGTGGACGTAGCTGTCCAGGCGGGCGAGGTCCGTAGGCGAGGCGTTGACCGTGAAGTCGTAAGGCTGGTCGTCCATCGCCTCCATCATGCGGCGGGCGCTGCGCACGATCGCCTTGCGGTTGCCCCAAGCGATGGTGGCGGCCAGGAAACCCGCGATCTCGATGTCGCGGGGGTCGGTGTAGGCGTGGGGAATGCTGATCGGGTCCCCGGCGATGAAGTCCGGGGAGTTATAGCGGTCGTGGAGAGCGTTTAAAAAAAATTGCATTTTTTTAATTATGAATTATGGATTATGAATTATGAATTTCGGCGTCCGGCAGGCAATTCATAATCCATAATTCATAATTCATAATTCTCCTCAATTTGCCCATCGCGCATGGCGATGCGGCGGTCGGCGGTGGCGGCCAGCGCCTCGTCGTGGGTGACGATCACCACGGTCTGGCCCAGGCGGTCGCGCAGATCGAAGAACAGGCGGTGGATCTCGTCGCGGTTTTTCGAATCGAGGTTGCCCGAGGGTTCGTCGGCCAGCAGCACGGCCGGGGAGTTGATGATCGCGCGGGCGATGGCTACGCGCTGCTGCTCGCCGCCGGAGAGTTCGGCGGGTTTATGGGTCAGGCGGGCGCCCAGGCCGAGGGATTCGATCAGTTCGCGGGCCTGCGCCTCCACCTCGCGGCGGTCGCGGCCTGCGATGTAGCCCGGGATGCAGACGTTTTCCAGCGCCGTGAATTCGGGCAGCAGGTGGTGGAATTGGAACACGAAGCCGATCTTCCGGTTGCGGAAGGCGCTCAGGGCCTTGTCGCGCAGCGTCGACAGGGGCGTCGAGTCGATCTCCACCGAGCCCGCGTCGGGAAGGCTCAACGTGCCGAGCACGTGCAGCAGGGTGGTCTTGCCCGCGCCGCTCGCGCCCACGATGCAGGCCACTTCGTGCGCTTTTATGTCTAAGTCCACTCCGCGCAGTACCTCCAACTCGCCGTAGCTTTTATGGATGCCGCGGGCGCGGATCATGATCTGATCATTCATCTTTGCCGTTATAATATTCGAAAAGTTTCACCACATCGACCGCCGCCCGCACGTCGTGCACGCGCAGGATCTTCGCCCCGCCGCCGAGTGCCTGCCAGTTCAGGGCCGCGGTACCGGCCAGGGCGTCCGCGGGGCCTCCCCCGGTCACCTTATATCTCATCGACTTGCGCGACAGGCCCGCCAGCACGGGGACGCCCAATGCCGCCAGGCGCGGCATAGCCGCAAGCAGTTCATGGTTCTGGCGCACGGTCTTGGCGAAACCGAAACCGGGGTCGAGGATCACCTTATCAATGCCCATCCCGCGCAGAATTTCCAGTTTGCGGCCCAGGTAATCCACCACCGCTCCCGCCACGTCGCCGCCGTAATCGGTCAGCGCGGCCATCGTTTCGGGTGTGCCGCGCATGTGCATGGCGATGTAGGGCACGCCGCGTTCGGCGACCAGGGGCAGCATCCCGGGATCGGCCTCCCCGGCCGAAATGTCGTTCACGATGCAGGGGCCGAATTCGTCCATCACCTGCCGGGCGACCGAGGCGCGGAACGTGTCTAACGACACGGCAACATGCGGAAAGCGGCGGCGCATCACCCGCATGGCCGTACAGACGGCCATCAGTTCATCCTCTTCCCCCACGGGTTCGGCGAACGGACGGGTCGAATAGCCACCCACATCCAGGATGCGCGCCCCCTCCCCCACCGCATGCTCGATGCGCGAGATGATCCGCCGGCGCACCAGTCCCAGGCGGCTGCCGGCGTAGAAAGAGTCTGTCGTGGCGTTCACGATCGCCATCACCGCGGGGCCATCCCCCGCGCAGGCTTGCCATAATGCGTTAGCATCCATCGCTGAATAATTTATGCAACCGTGCCACCTGCTCCACGAGCGAGTGTTCCGGATCGTTCTGTATCACGTAATCCGCGCGGGCCGCGGCCTGCTGCGGATCCATCTGGTTGGCCATCCGCCGCTCCACGTCGGCACGGACGGCCCCGCGGGCCACGGCGCGCCCGATGCGCAGTTCGGCCGGGGCATCGACCACGACGGTCTTATCCACGCGGGCGTCGAAGCCGCTTTCGAACAGGATCGCGCTCTCCATCACCACATAACCCGTGCGTCCCGAGGCCCAACGCTCGAAATCGGCGCCCACGGCCGGGTGGACCAGCGCGTCGAGTTTTTCCAGCAGTTCGGGCGAATTGAAAACCTGCGAGGCGATCCGGGCGCGGTCGGGTTTTCCGTCTTTATAGCTTTCCGCACCTAACAATTCTTTGATCTTCGCGATCAGCGTGCCGTCCTGTTCCATCAACACCCGGGCGCCGAGGTCGCAGTCATAGACCGGCACCCCGTAAAGCGCGAAAAGGCGGCAAACAGTGCTTTTGCCGCTCCCGATACCGCCCGTGACGCCTATTTTCAGCAACGGCCTCATTCCTCGGGGGGAGGGATTACGATCTCCGGCAGTTCACCCACCGAGATGATGCGCATGTCACCCTTACGCACCGAGATGATGTTCTGCAGCGAGAAGGGGTTGAGTACATAGGCGTTCTTGTTGACGGCCGAGGGGGCGGTCTCGATATCGTCCAGGCGCAGCTCGATGCGGTTGCGCAGGATGTAGCGGTTGGCGAAAAGGCGGTAGCCGGTCGCCTCGACCAGGCAGTTGACCTTGAACTGCTGGCCTTCGACGGACACCTTGAACGGCACGGTGGCCGTGTAGGTGTAGCTCAGCTTGGTGATGTACCAGAGCATCGCCGAGAGCAGCAGGCACGGGATGAGCGCCGCGGAGACGTGGCGGCGGGCTAACATGCGTATGTGCTGGAAAAAATTCAAAGTCGTTTATTTTAATTACGGGTTGAAACAAGGTTCTTTTTTGGGCACCCGCAAGGGGTGCCCCTACAGGTACGGCCAGCCGGTTTGCGATGTCTCGGCTAACGCTCGACATGACACGAAACCAGCGCCGGTAGCCGCAGGCGGGGGGCGGGGGGGCATGTGCGGCAGCCAATGCGCGTTGGCCCGCGCCATAAGCGGGAGGCTTTTCGTTGCCGAACAAAAAGACGTTCGGCTTCCTCCTCCTTGTTCGGCATAACCCAAGCAAAAAGACGCTTGGCTTCTGCGCTCACTGCGTTCGTCGGGTGGGACCCGCCAGGGTTTTTTGGGGACCAAGGACGGAAACTGGAATGGGAGGCCGGAGCAGAGCGGAGGCGTGCGATGTGGCCTGTGCGCAATGGAATTTCCGGCCGACTTCCCAAAAAATCCGTAAGCGGGTAAGCCGGGAGCGCGGCGCGTGACCTTTTTGCTTACTTTTTGGGTC
>JAVBPS010000008.1:0-54403 GCA_031549495.1 Rikenellaceae bacterium
CCCCCCCCCCCCCCGTCCCCCTCTCAGTCCGCTGTGTTTTATTCTTTGGCGGCCCCGCGGGGGCGCCGCCCCGACGGCCTTGCGGGCAAGGCCGAATTTGCTGTTAATGATTGTATTGCTTCTCGAACACACGTTGATTAGATCATGCTCAACAATGTGCTGATCCTGTGCGTCGGGGTCCAGGGGCTCGACAGCGAGCTGTTCGACCTGCCGCTCCCGGCCCTGACCGGCAATAAACTCTATACCGGGACGTACGCCTGCAAAGACTCTTGCGGCAAACTCGTCTGGTCGCAAACGCCTGCGCGACAAAATGCCGGAATTGGTCGATAAATAGTTGTCCGGCAAAGGTTTTTATTTCTTAACTTTGGTAGAAATAAATACGCATGTTATGAATAAACGCAAACCCGGCTTAACCATTTGGCTCGTCTCGGGGCTGGTGGTCGTATTGACCTGTTTCATCCTGCTGTTGATTTCTGAGGCGGAGTTGCCTTCCAGGCCTTTGAGCAGCGGTATCGTGGCCATCATCAGCGCCGTGATCGGGGTGCTGCTCACGGTGGTCGTCACCTCGATATTGCTTGAAAAGCAGACGGCGAGCCAGGATGAGTTATTGAGCAAGCGATTCGAAAGCGAGGCCAAAAAAGACGAAAAGGTCAAAGTATTCGAAGAAAAGCTCAAAATCTACAAAGAGTTTCTCGGGAAACTCCACGAAGTGATCGAGGACGACAAGATCCTGGAGAGCGAAGTCAAAGAGCTGATCTTCCAGATCTCTTCCCTGGCCATGCACACCGACGCCAGGCTGGTGAACGGGATTTTGGAGGAGTTGGGCAGCCTGGTGGAGATCATGGGGAGCAAGACCAACCCCGATCCGGACAAACCCGTCAGCGAGCAGGAATATTACCAGGCGGTCGCCGGGCACATCCTCAACATCGTCATCCAACTCCAAAAGGAGTTGTACGGAGAGGAACATAGAGAGCAGGTCGATCCGGCGTTATTCAGGAGCCTGGTCAAGACCATCGACGATATCCGGGAGGACGAGGCGAAGCCTGTCGAGCCCGTCCAGGGATCACTGAAGGAGATCCTCGCCACGTTCGACGAAACGCTTGAAAAGGCCCTGCGGGTGAAGTGCCCCGAAACGGAATGGGAATTTTTCCCCGAGAGCGCCGACCATCTTACCCCGCGTTTCAGGATGCGCCGCAAGGATTGGCCGGGCAAAACCCATATCGGCATCTCGTACGACACCAAGGAAAAGACTTTTTTCAGGGTTCATTTTGATGGAAACGCCGAGCGTGCCCGCGAACTCTACCTTGAGATGAGGCGCATGTGGGGAGGGCGGTTCAACACGTATAACTGGTATATGTCAACCCAGAAGTTCAACGATTTCGCGTTGTCCACCGAAGCGTACCGCAGGTGCGATCCCGAGCTGGTGGGCTACATGGTGGACGGCCTGGTACGGGCCGCCGCGGAGATGGACGTCTACATGCCCCTTTACAACCTGTGGGAAAAGCTGGGGGCCCGGGCCGGGGCGGTCAATACCTGGATATACCGCAATACGCGTGTGGTCAGTGAGTTTACGCCCGAAGGCAAGCGCGTGGCCATCGACACCGAATACGACAAGCAGGGCCAATGGACCGCCGTGATCCTGGGCCGGGGCCCCGAAGGGGACGAACAGGCCGCGAAAATCGTCGCCGCGCACAGCGGATCGTTCGAGCTGAAAGACGAATCGGGCCGTCCCATGTATAAAAAACCTGTCAACACGGCGGACGAGGCCGCAGCCTTGACCGTCGAGCTGGCAAATATTATAAAATCCTGAAAAACATATTATGGCAAAAGTATTCGTAACCGACAAAGAGTTCAAGGCGGACGTGAAGGTATTCGCCGCTTCCCGCGAAAGCGCGGCCAATCTGGTCTATTTCGAAGTGGCTAAGGATCGTGACGCTAAAGACGACGACACCCGCTGGTGGATGACCGACAAAGAGCGTGAGGCGACGATAAAGATCTTTTGGGTGGACAAGGAGTTTAAGGCCGACCTGAAGGTTTTCCGCACGCTCAAGGAACGCGACGCCAAATGGAACGTCAAGGAGAAATGGATGAAGTGGATCGGTAAACTGGGTTAAAAGATCGTAAACGAATATCCGGAAGGCCGCACCCTTCCGGATATTTGTGCCATGTTTTGGCATAATGCGGCTTTAGCTTTGCCGAAAAAGAGCTGAAGCAATGCGAATAAACGACTACAACCTGGCGATAGCCAACCTGCGACGTGAAGGAGACACGGATATTTTTCCGGAATTGGATTGCTCGGGCGTTACGTTCCCCCGGGTCGAACAGCTGGACCGGGACATCTCGGCCCTCAGCGTAT
Organism: Rikenellaceae bacterium; assembly: GCA_031549495.1. Taxonomy (GTDB): domain Bacteria; phylum Bacteroidota; class Bacteroidia; order Bacteroidales; family Rikenellaceae; genus JAVBOW01. Next base: position 2,357 of record JAVBPS010000008.1, read on the forward strand.
CCGAAATACGCGCCAAATACGCCCCGCAACCCACCTATGGACTGTCGTTCAAGAACCAGGGGGCGCTGCGGGAGGTGGTGCAGCTCGATCCGCTGTTCAGCGTCTATTACCTGATGCTGGCCATCGGCGTGGGGCGGCGGATGGAACAGCGCCGGGTCGGGCTCCGGGAGCGGGCGGTGCACTCTTACCGCTTCGCCCCCAACCTTGAACAGGCGAGGCTGTTCCGGTACAATTTCGGGTACGCGTCCTACGGACGGGAGCTCTTCGACCGCGCGCAAAACACGAAAACGGCCGGATTCCTGTGCCTGGACCTCAAAGACTTCTACCGTTCCGTCACGCGCGGGACGCTATGCCGGGCGTTGCTCGACAACGGCATCCCGAAGCGTACGGTCATGCGCATCCTCAGGCTGCTCGACGTGCTGGACGTGCACGGGCTTCCCGTGGGCGGCAACGCCTCGCGGATCCTGGCCGAGGTCGTGCTCGGCGAGGCGGACCGTTACCTGGCCGCTGAAAAGATCGCGTTCGTGCGTTTCGTGGACGACTACACGTTGCTCTTGCCCCGCGGCGCGAGCCCTGAAAAGGTGACCGCCCGGTTTTCCGCCTTCCTGTCGGGAATGTGGCTGGAGATCAATCAAAAGAAGATAAAATACCAGCCCAGGCGCCATTTCGATATCGGGGACGTGGTGAAGAACATGGCCGATTATGAAACCGCGGCGCCTTACGGCCACCCGCACGAAGAGGATCTGAGTAAAACCCACGCGAAAAAGTTTTCGGAGCTGCTCACCGACACGCTTACCGACGAAAAGATCCCGTTGCATATTCTGAACCGGATCACCGTCCATAGCGGGATAGTCGACCCGGTCGCCATCCAGATGAGCCACCTGCTCTGGTGGATGCCGCGCAAGTTCCCGGCCGTCTGCCGGTGGATGCGCCGGATGGAACCCCACATGAGCCCCGCCACGCGCGACCACATCGCCGCGGTGGCCTGCCGGATGTTCCAACACGATTGCCCCGCGCTGAAAAGCAGCGTCAACCGGCTGCACGCCGCCCTGCTGCTGGGTATGGGCCGCCAGGACGATGTACGGGCCTGCCTGGCCGGTTTGCCGCGCGAGACGCGCGGGAGCCTGGAACGGTACGGCCGGGTTGGCGGAAGCAAGAATATTTTATAGATTTACGATCAATAACTTCATCATGGCAAAAGACTTATTCAACCGTTACGTCTGGCTGGTCGACACCATCTACCGCGCCGGACGCATCACCCTGGGCGAGATCAACCGCCGCTGGCTGCTCAATGCGATGAGCGGCGGCGAGCAGATCCCCCTGCGCACGTTCCACAACCACCGCAAGGCGATCGAAGAGCTCTTCGACATCAACATCGAGTGCGACAAGCGCGGCGGCTACAAATACTACATCGAGAACGCCGACGACATGAGGCACGGCGAGGTGCGCTCATGGCTGCTCAACACATTCGCGGTCAACAACCTGATCAACGAGAGCCGTAAACTCCGTTCGCGCATCCTGTTCGAGCACATTCCCTCCGGCCGGCAATACCTAACGACGGTGATCGAGGCGATGCGGGACGGATTCGTGTTGGAAATGACCTACCAGAGTTTCTGGCGCGACGAGGCGGCCACGTTCGAGATCGAACCCTACTGCGTGAAAGTGTTCCGGCAACGCTGGTATATGGTGGGCCGCAGCCCGTGGGACGGATGCCTGCGCATCTACAGCCTCGACCGGGTGAAATTCCTGGCCCCCACCGCGAAGAAGTTCGCCATGCCCCGCGATTTCGACGCCGCGGGCTATTTCGCCGACAGCTTCGGCATCATCGTCCTGGATGAACAAAGCCGGCCCGAAACGATCGAGGTGAAAGTGTACGGCAAACAGGTGAAGTATTTCCGCGCCCTGCCCCTGCACCATTCCCAGCAGGAGAGCGTCACGGCCGGGGATCATTCGGTGTTCAGCTACTACGTCAAACCGACCTACGACCTGCGGCAGGAGCTGCTTTCGCACGGCGCCGAGGTCGAAGTCCTCTCGCCCGGGTGGCTGCGGGCCGAGGTGGGCGGTATCGCCCGTGAACAATGTGCCATGTACGAATCCAAAAGAAAATGAGAAATTTCGCAGCCATAGATTTCGAAACGGCCAACGGCAAGCGGTCGAGCGTATGCAGCGTGGGCGTGGTGATCGTCCGCGACGGGCGGGTAGTCGGCAAGATCTACCGCCTGATCCGCCCCGCGCCCAACTACTACGCGGCTTTTACCACCGAAGTGCACGGAATGACCTACCACGACACGGTCGACGAGCCGGCGTTTCCCGAGGTGTGGGCCGAGATCGCCCCGCTGGTGGCCGGACTGCCGCTGGTGGCCCACAACAGCCCGTTCGACGAAGGATGCCTACGGGCCGTGCATGAGTATTACCAGATGCCCTATCCCGGCTACGCGTTCCATTGCACCTGCCGCGCTTCGCGCCGTTGCCATCCCGACCTGGACAACCACCAGCTCCACACCGTCGCCGCCCACGTGGGCTTCGACCTGGAAAACCACCATCATGCCCTGGCCGACGCCGAGGCATGCGCAGAAATAGCCCTCAGAATATTATAAACCATATATGCATGAAAGATCAAGTTAAATTAGAGCCGAGACTGGTCGGCGACATTACCGGGGAATTCGTTATTCCGGACTATCAACGCGGATACCGTTGGGACGAGGAGCAGGTGGCGCTGCTGCTGAACGACATCTGGGAGAACGGCACCAACAACTATTGCCTTCAGCCGATCGTGGTCAGGCCGCTGGGCGGCGGGCGCTACGAACTGGTGGACGGGCAGCAACGGCTGACCACCCTTTTTTTGTTGCTGAATTTTATCCGGCGCGAATTCAAACCCCGTATCAGGATCGGGTTTTCGCTCAAATACGCCACGCGACCCCAGAGCGAGGCATACCTGCAAAATCCGGATCCGGCGTCGGCCGCAGACTATATCGACTATTTTCACATCTATAATGCGTTGAAAGCCATCGAAAAATGGTTTGAATCGCCATCGAGGGATGCTGTATTGGCCGCCGACGATATTTATGGTTATTTATGCAAGAACGTCAAGGTCATCTGGTACGAAACCGGGAGCGGCGAAGAGCCCGTGAACCTGTTCACCCGCCTGAATATCGGCAAGATCCCGCTGACCAATTCGGAGCTCATCAAGGCCCTGCTGCTCTCCAAAGACAGCGGTCAGACGAGCGGCGACCAGCAGATCGAGATCGGCTCGACCTGGGACCAGATCGAGCACGCGCTGCACGACGGCGAATTCTGGGCTTTTCTGACCAACCGGAAGCCTTCGGAGTACGCCACGCGGATCGAACTGATTTTCGACATGATGGCCAAAAAAAGACCGGCCGAGAAGGAGGCCTATTTCACCTTTTTCTATTTCAGCCGCCAGATCGCCCGCAACAGCAAAATGGCGGCGGAGCTTTGGGATGAGGTGAAGCGCTATTACCACACCCTCAGGGAGTGGTACGACAACCGGGACGTTTTCCATAAGGTCGGTTACCTGATCGCCCTGGACAAGTCGCTTCAGGGCATTATCGACAGCTCGGCGGGTAAAAAAAAGAGCGAATTCATCGCTTCGCTGGACGAGCAGATACGCGCCGGCCTGGGCCTGACGTGGGACCAGATCGACGCCCTTTCCTATGAATCGCCCGCGGACAGGGATAAGATTGAAAACGTCCTGCTGCTGATGAACATCGAGACCACCCGGGCGCTCAGGGACACCCGCCAGCGCTTCTCGTTCAAGGCGCATAAATCAAAGAAATGGAGCCTCGAACACATCCACGCCCAAAACTCGTTGTCCTCGCAAAAACAGGCCGACTGGCAGCAGTGGCTCGATCTGCATAAAGGCGCCCTGGAGAGGATCTCCGATCCCGTCCGCAAACCCCTGGCGGAAGAGCTGCTCCGCGAGACCGACCTGAAATACAGCATGATCGGCCGGGAGCAATTCGAAGACCTGTCCGCCCGGATCAGGGAGGCGCTCTCCGAACCCGGGCATAACGAGCCGCTTCACGCGATGTCGAATATGGCCCTGCTCAGTTCAGGGGATAATTCGGCCCTGAGCAATTCGACGTTCCAGGTCAAACGGGACGAGATCATGCGCAAAGACCGCAACGGCGAATATATCCCGGTCTGCACGAAGAAAATATTCCTGAAATATTACACCCCCTCCGAAAAGCACCAACTGCAATTCTGGAGCGAAGACGATAGGAATGCGTACCTGGAAGAGATGAAAAACGTGTTATCCAACTATTTAACCCCGCAGCAATGAACGAGAACATACAAACCAAGCCGATCTCTTTCGCCCGGATCTTCCGGGAGGATTTCGACGGCAAACGCATCGGCCGGATCGAGATCCCCATCATACAACGGGATTACGCCCAGGGGCGTACGACGGACCGCACGACCCGCATCCGGGAGCGTTTCCTGGCCGTGTTGCACGAGGCGCTGACCGGCGGCGACCCCGTCAAACTCGATTTCGTCTACGGCGATATCACCCCGGCCGATAACGGCAAATTCAAAATGATCCCCCTGGACGGGCAGCAACGGCTCACCACGCTTTTCCTGCTGCATTGGTATGTTTCCCGGCACGAGGAGGTGGAGCAGAGCGATTTCCTGCGCTCGTTCACCTACCGGACGCGTTTCAGTTCCAAAGATTTCTGCGCCTTCCTGACCGGCGATTACCGACCCGACTTTGGGTTAAAGACCATTTCGGAGCACATCCGGGACGAGTATGCGTTCCGCGAGGCGTGGAACAACGACCCCACCGTCATCTCCATGCTCGAAATGCTGGACGCCATACACGCCCGGTTCAGGGAGACGGCCGGATTATGGGAAAAACTGGTCGCCGAAGAGCATCCGGCCATCAGTTTCTACTTCCTGCCGATCCAGGACATGGGGCTGACCGACAGCCTGTACATCAAGATGAACTCGCGCGGCAAGCCGTTGACCGATTTCGAACACTTCAAGGCCGCCTTCGAAAAGATCATCAAGGAGGTCTCGCCCGGGCTGCACCGGCGGTTCAGCGATGACGTCGATAACAAATGGACCCATATGCTGTGGCCCTACCGGGGCGAGAACAACATCACCGACGACGAATTCCTGCGCTATTACCGGTTTGTCACCGAAATGATCTGCTACCGGCACGGATACGCGATCCGGACGAACGACATCGACCTGGCGGAGACGGTTTACGGCCGGGGGAACGACCGTGCGGCGGAGAATCTCGAATTCCTGTTCGCCGCGCTCGATTGCTGGTGCGGCATCGACATCGACGGGTTTTTCGATGGGCTGTTCGCGTTGAACCAACATATTCCCGGCCGGGTGAAAGTATATAACGAGTTCGGAGGGACCAACCTTTTCAAGCATTGCTGCGACTATTACGAACCCCGGCCCGATCAACAGCGCACACGCTATTTTTCCTATTACAAATCGCTGCTGCTCTATGCCGTACTGACCTACGCCCTGAACCGGGACGACGAAGAGGTCTCGCGCAACGTCGCCGAACGCCTGCGCATCGTGCGCAACCTGATCTGGCATTCGGGCGACGAGATCCGCGAGGAGAGGATGCAGGTATTGCTGCATGAAACCCGCCAGATCATGCTTGAAGGGAGGATCGACCCGGGGAGCGGCGGGTACAACAGGGTCCAGAAAAACGAGGAGACCGAAAAGATCGCCTGGCGCGCCCAAAGCCCTGCGGAAGCCCGGCTCGAACTGGACCACCTGGAAGACCATTACCTGCTGCAAGGCACGGCCGGGATCGTGGACTTTCAGGACCTGTCCGGGTTTGTCCGCCGCTCCGAAACTTTCCGCACCGTTTTCACGCACGAGGTATCCTACCAGACCATCAGCCGGGCCCTGCTGACCTGCGGCGATTATTCCCGGGGACAGGGATGGAGGCGTTGGTTCGGCGGCCGTCCCGATTCTTCCTGGCGGGATATGTTCCGGCCGGGCGGCCAGCGCGGGGACTTCGACAAGACCCGGGAGTGCCTTTTGTCTTTGCTGGATAAGATCGACTCCGGCCAGCCGGTCCTTCCGCAACTGGAAGGGCTGATCGACCGTTTCACGGCCGACGCCCCCCGCACGTGGCTCTATTACTTTGTAAAATACGAATCCATGCGCAGCGGGTCAAGCGGGGTGTATTGGTGGCGCGATCCGTATGGCGCGCCCTACGAGGTGATCATGATGAACACGCCCTCGTCGCTGAACGGCTGGCACTGGAACCCGTTTTTGTTCCAGTTGGCGCATGATCCCGAGCTTAGCGCGGGCCTCGAACTGGGGCATTACGGCAGCCCCCTGACCCTGCTCGACAGCGGCACACAGATCACCTGCAAGAACGACCATTGGCTGGTCAAACATCCCGACGGGACGGAGGAATCCTGTCTGATCAGCCAAAATGCCGACGGCATCGATACGGAAGACCGGATCGAGGCTATGAAAAACCGGATACTCAATAAAGCCATCTGATGCTTTTTTCCGAAGGGGGCGGTGTAAAAAACCGCCCCTTTTTTTATCCGGCCCATCATCGGATATAAAATATTTATATCTTTGGTAGTTTCTTAATCCGGTGGATGAGAATAGATTGAATCCAATATACAATAAACGACATGGATAGCGCCACGAACAGGATACGGGTCGGGTTTTTGTACCTGCCCGCGATCAATTACGCGATGCAGCAGAACAGGGTGTCGCTGATACGCCTGCTTACGCTCGAAAACACAGGTAACGAGGATCTTACGGATCTAAGGGTTGTCGTCTCCTGCGAACCGGAATTCGGGCAGGCTTGTTCCCAGGCCGTCGCGTCGGTCCCGGCCGGGGCGAAAGTCCGGGTCGACGGGCTTCGGATAGAACTTCAGACGGGATTTTTTACCCGGCTGACCGAACGGGTGGGAGGAAGCGTCACGGTCGAGGTACTGGCCGGGGATGAATCGGTTTTCAAACAGAGCTATCCGGTCGACGTGCTCGCCTTCGACCAATGGGGAGGCGTGTCGGTACTGCCCGAGATGCTCTCCGCGTTCGTCACGCCGAACCATCCGGTCGTGGCGCCGATCCTCAGGCGGGCCTCTCAGATCCTGGGGCGCTGGACGGGCAACCCCTCCCTGGACGAGTACCAGAGCCGCAATCCGGACCGGGTGCGCAAGCAGATGGCGGCGATCTATTCGGCTATCGCCGAGCTGGGGATCGCCTATTGCGGCGTGCCGGCCAGTTTCGAGGAGTACGGGCAGCGGATCCGGCTGGTGGACAGCGTGGTCGCACAGAAACTCGGGAATTGCCTGGATATGTCGCTGTTGTACGCTTCGTGCCTGGAAGCGGCAGGCATCCATCCGCTGGTGGTGATCGTCGCGGGCCACGCGTTCGCCGGTGGCTGGCTCGTCCCCGAAACCTTTCCCGACAGCACGACGGACGACGTTTCGCTGATCTCGAAACGGGCTGCCGACGGGATCAACGAGATCGTGCTGGTCGAGGCCACCTGCATGAACCGGGGGCAGGACGCCGACTTCGACCGCGCGGTCAAATCGGCCGATGCCCGGCTCACGGACGCCGCCCGGTTCATCCTGGCCCTGGACGTGAAGCGGTCGCGGTTCGCCGGGATCCGGCCTTTGCCGCAGCGCATCCTGAAGGGCGAGCAGTGGGAAATAAACGCCGAAGACGAACCGGCCGCGGAGCGTGCCTTCGCCGCTCCGCAGAGCGTCAACCCCTACGACCTCTCGGGGATCAGCTCCGAAATAGAGGTGACCAAGCAGCTGCTCTGGGAACGCAAGTTACTGGACCTGAGCCTGCGCAACAACCTGCTCAACATCCGGGTCACTAAAAACACGCTGCAACTGATCTCCGCCGACCTCGACCGTTTCGAGGACGCCCTGGCCGAAGGCGACGAATTCCGGATCATGCCCAAGCCCACGGATTGGGACAACCCACTGTACGATTACGGGCTGTACAGCAAGCTGGAAGCGACCGACCCGGTGATCGACCTGATCCGGTCGGAACTGTCGCAGAAACGGTTGCGCAGCTACCTCCCGGAGCTCGATTTGGGGCGTGCTTTGCAGCACCTCTACCGCTCCTCGCGGCTGTCGATCGAGGAGAACGGGGCCAACACCCTCTACCTGGCCCTGGGGCTACTGAAGTGGTATGAAACCGCCACGAGCGAACGGCCCCGCTACGCACCTATCCTGTTACTGCCGGTCGAGATCGTCCGCAAATCGGCCGCCAAGGGCTACATCATCCGCTCGCGCGAAGAGGACGCGATGATGAACATCACCCTGCTGGAGATGTTGCGGCAGAATTTCGGGATCGCCATCCCCGGCCTGGATCCGCTGCCGGCGGACGAAAGCGGGGTGGACGTCAAACTGATCTACTCGATCGTGCGCAACGGCATCAAGAACCAGCCGCGCTGGGACGTCGAGGAGCAGGGGATCCTGGGAATCTTCTCGTTCAACAAGTTCATCATGTGGAACGACATCCACAACAACGCCGACAAACTGAAACGCAACAAGGTCGTGGCGAGCCTGGTGAGCGGGCGGCTGGAGTGGGAGGCGACGGACACGACGGCCGATGCCGCCGAGTTGGACCGTCGGCTTTCCCCCGCCGATATCGTGCTGCCGATCAGCGCCGACTCGTCCCAGCTCGAAGCGATTTACGAGGCGGTGAATGACAAGACCTACGTGCTGCACGGCCCTCCCGGGACCGGCAAGTCGCAAACCATCACCAACATCATCGCCAACGCGCTCTACCGGGGCAAGCGGGTGCTGTTCGTGGCCGAGAAGATGGCCGCCCTGTCGGTGGTGCAAAGCCGTTTGCAGGCGATCGGGCTGGCCCCGTTCTGCCTGGAGCTGCATTCGAACAAGGCGAAAAAATCGGCCGTGCTCGAACAGTTGAGGCGCACGGCCGAAGTGGTGAAACAGGCCGCCCCGGAAAATTTCGCGAAGGAAGCCGCCCGCCTCCACGCCTTCCGCGAGGAATTGAACGTCTACATCGAAGCGCTGCACAAGCGCTACCCTTTCGGATTCTCGATGTACGAGGCGATCACCCATTATCTCGCCTCGGGGCGCGCAGAGCCGTTCGCCGTACCGGAATCCCTGCTGGAAAACCTGACCGAAGAGACGGTTTGCGCCTGGGACGAGGCGGTCGAGGCGATGGCCTCGGTCGGCCATGCCTGCGGGCATCCGCACGACCATCCGCTGACGGGGATCGACATCGCCGAATATTCGGCGCCGGTCAGGGAACGGGCCGTCGAAGCCATCGGCCAATGCCTGAGCGCGTTAACCGCCGTTCGCAGCGGGCTGGATGACTTTTATCCGGTGATCGGCGGCGCGGCGAGTTGCCAAAGCAGGCAGCAGGCCCGGCTGGTATCGGATATGATCCGGATCCTGATGCGCATCCCGGATCTGACCCCGGCGTTGCTGCAGCAGGGCAGGGTGGGCGAAACGCTCGACGAGATGCGCGAGGTCATCGCCCACGGCCGCCGGCGCGACGGGATCCTCAAAGAGCTGCTTGCGGATTATGCCGATCCCATCCTGGCCGTCGACGCCGCTTCGTTGGAACTGCTCTGGAAACGGCACGGCGCGCAATGGTTCCTGCCCCGCTACCTGGGACAAAACAAGATCCGCAAGCGGCTGCTTCTGTTTGCGCACAACGGCACATTGAAAATCCAGGCCGTGGGGGATCTTCTGCGCCAGATCATCCGCTTCCAGCAGGAAGAGCGGTTCATCTCCGGCTATACCTCCGTTCTGGGCAGCCTGTACGGGAAGTCCGGGAAAAAAGAACATTGGGATGACGTCGGGAAGATCACCGATGATTTCGGCGCCCTGAACACCCTTATCCTGAACCTTGCCGAAGATGCCTCCGTGGCGGCGACAATCAAAGAATCCCTCGCCGCCCACATGGCTGACGGCATAGAACCGTTCAGGGGCTTATATGGCCCGAAACTGGCCTCGCTGGGCGAATCGCTCGACCGGCTGGTCGCGTGCGAGAATCAACTACAAGCTCTGCTGGGTACGTCGGATGGTGTGCTTTACGGGCCAACGTGGCTGGACGATGCCGCCGCGCGGTTGAACCGCTGGCTGTCGAACCTGGATCAACTGAAAGACTGGTACCAATGGCTGTCGGTCAGCCGCCGTTTGGAGGCCCTGGGGATTGGGTTCGTGGCGCAGGCGTACCGGACGGGCAATATCCCGACCGCGGAGATCCAGAATGTCTACCGCAAAAGCCTCTATCACGCCTGCATCCTCTACATCGTGGGGCGCGAACCGAAACTGGAATTGTTCAAAGGCAAACTCTTCGAGGACGTGATCCGCAAATACAAGCAGCTCGCCGACGCGTTCCAGGACCTGACCAAAAAAGAGCTGTACGCCAAACTCGCGGCCGGTATCCCCTCATTCGTCAAAGAGGCGGCCCAGAGCTCCGAGGTGGGGATCCTGCAGCGGAACATCAAGAACAACGCGCGCGGGATCTCCATCCGCAAGCTGTTCGACCAGATCCCGGCCCTGCTGCCGCGCATGTGCCCCTGCATGCTGATGAGCCCGATGTCGGTGGCGCAGTATATCGACCCGGACGCCGAGAAATTCGACCTGATTGTCTTCGACGAAGCCTCCCAGATGCCTACGTACGAAGCGGTGGGCGCTATCGCCAGGGGCAAGAACGTGGTGATCGTCGGCGACCCGAGGCAGATGCCGCCCACCAGTTTCTTCACCGCCAATACGGTCGACGAGGAAAATATCGCGATCGAGGACATGGAGAGCATCCTGGACGACTGCCTGGCCCTGTCGATGCCCTCCAAATACCTGCTGTGGCACTACCGCAGCAAGCACGAGAGCCTGATCGCGTTCAGCAACTCGGAGTATTACGAGAACAAACTGCTCACCTTCCCCTCGCCCGACAACATCGAATCGAAAGTGAGCCTGGTGCGCATCGAGGGGCTCTACGACAAGGGCAAAACCCGCCAGAACAGGGCCGAAGCCCAGGCGGTGGTCGCCGAGATCGCCCGCCGGCTGGCCGACGTGGAGCTGCGCCGGCGGAGCATCGGCGTGGTCACGTTCAGCTCGGTGCAGCAGACGCTCATCGAGGACCTGCTTTCGGACCTGTTCGTCAAGCGCCCCGACCTGGAGACGATAGCCCTGGAATGCGAGGAACCGCTCTTCATCAAAAACCTCGAAAACGTCCAGGGCGACGAACGGGACGTGATCCTCTTCTCGGTGGGCTACGGCCCCGACGCGGCCGGCCGGGTGAGCATGAATTTCGGCCCGCTGAACCGCATCGGAGGGGAGCGGCGCCTGAATGTGGCGGTCTCCAGGGCCCGCTACCAGATGGTGATCTATTCCACGCTGCGCTCCGACCAGATCGACCTGAACCGCTCGTCGGCGGTGGGGGTGGCCGGGCTGAAACGCTTCCTCGAATATGCCGAGAGGCGTGAAAATACGGTCTACGCGAAACCGAACGGCCACGCCGCCGGATCGCTCTCCGGCATTATCGCCCGCGAACTGACCGCGCGCGGCTACCAGGCCCATACCGACATCGGATGCTCGGGATACCGCATCGACGTGGGGATCGTGGACAAGCGCCAGCCGTCGAATTACATCCTGGGCATTCTGTGCGACGGGGAAAACTACCGCCGGACGAAAACGGCGCGGGATCGCGAGATCGTCCAGAACGGCGTGCTCCGGACGCTCGGATGGAATATCTGCCGCGTATGGACGATGGATTGGTGGGAGAAGCCCGACGAAGTGCTCGCGGCGATCGATCGGGCCGTGAAAAACGCGGAGCAGGGCGTCGGGGATATGCCGCCGCCCGCGCCGCCCGCGGCGGACGATACGCCCGCCCAACCGGCGGAAACCCGGGAAGCGCCGATCCAATCCCTGGCCGGTACCGCTCCTGCCGCCGCGCCGGAGCCGCAAAGCAATGCGAGAAGATACGCGCAGAAAATCCTTCCGCTCGCCCGGTACGCCTCGGAAGATTTCATGCAACCGGCCTGCGAGCGCTACGTAATGGGGCAAATCACGGAGGTCATGAATACCGAAGCGCCCATAAGCCGCCAGTTATTGTGCAAGCGGATCCTTTCGTCCTGGGGTATTGCGCGTCTCGGGCAACGGCTGGACGCCCATTTCGAGATGCTTTTTGGGCGTATGCCCTTTTATAAGGTCGTCCACGAGGGGAGCGCCTATTTCTGGCAAAGCCGGGAGCAAATGGAGAATTACGCCGTTTTCAGACCCGATTCCGGCCGTGACGCCACCGATCTGCCCCCCGAAGAGGTCGCCAACGGGATCAGGCAGGTGCTCGAAGAACAGATCAGCCTGCCCACCCCCGACCTGGCCCGCGTGACGGGCCAGCTGCTCGGCTATTCCCGCATGGGAACCAATGTCGAAGCGGCCATGTACCAGGGAATCAAAGTGGCCGTCGCCAGAGGGTATATCAAAGTGGAAAACGGACGGGCGAGAATTATCTGAAAATGCGGTTATGGGTTACTCCTGTAAGGGATTGAGCACATCGGAGTTAGTCGTCAGCGCGTTATCGTTGCTGGCGGGAGGATTTCTTCTTTATGAATCAGGGTATTTTATTTATGCCTATAACTTTACATCCAGGTTGTGGCTGTTCATGATGCCCATGACGACATTGGTCGGAGGTCTGGTCTCGGGTGCGTTTCTGACGGGTTCCGCATGTGCGTTGTTTTTCAACAAACGGAAGGGCGTCATGCTATACCGGTTGTCGGCGATATTGCTCATGTTTTTCCCGATAAACTCAATCCTGCTTGACATTCTGTACGGTTACGTGCAAGATCTGGTTTTATCAACGATCCTATTTTTCCCGATCGGTCTGTTTTTGTATTTATTCTTTCGTTCCAAAAAATACCCGAAAAGCCATACCGCCGCATTATTCATGATCGGAGTTGGGGTCTATTTGTTTATCGACCCGGTATTTTACGACTGGTCATATTTTTAACGTGAACTCTGGATAAGGGATTTTGTTTAGGTTTCTGTATTTCAATCCGTTAACACGAAATCCCTTATCCAGAGTTCACGTTATTTTTAATGGGATGACATCGAGCCGGTCATCCCGACAGGACGACGCTACACTTTTCTTCGGTTGTGCAGGGCGTGGGCGATGGTCAGTTCGTCGGCGTATTCCAATTCGTCGCCGAAGCCTATGCCCCGGGCGAGGGCCGTGACGGCGACCTGGGGGAATTGTTCCAGTTTGCGGGTGATGTAGAACAGGGTGGTTTCGCCCTCGACCGTGGTGCTGATCGCCAGGATCACCTCTTTGATCTGCCCGGCGGCGATACGCTCGGTGAGCAGGTCGATCTTCAGGTTCGAGGGGCCGATGCCCTGCATGGGGGAGATCACGCCGCCCAGCACGTGGTACAGGCCGCGGTACTGGCGGGTGTTCTCGATCGAGATCACGTCGCCCACGTGCTCCACCACGCAGATCGTCGAGCGGTCGCGTGCGGGATCGTTGCAGATCGGGCAAATATCTTCGTCCGAAAGATTGTTGCACAGGGCGCAATGTTTGATGCGGGTGCGGAAATCGTCGATCGCGCCGGTCATGCCGCCCACCTGGCCCGGTTCCATGCGCAGGATATGCATCGCAAGGCGCAGGGCCGTACGGCGGCCGATGCCCGGCAGGCGGGAGAGTTCCGACACTATGTTATCCAGTAATTGCGACATGCTTCCCTGTTTTTGTCATTCTGGACGAAGTGAAGAATCTTGGTCGGAAGTATTTCGGCACAGCCCGACCAAGATTCTTCACTTCGTTCAGAATGACAAATAATTTTATATCATTTCGATGGTGGAGGCCTCGATCCAGCCCTTGTTGCCGTCGGCGATGGTCACCTCGATCCAGCCTTGCAGGCGGTCGACGACCTTAACTTTCGTCCCTTCGTGCAGCACGAAAAGGTCCTTGCTCTGGGCGTCGGGCGAGCTTTTCACCGCCACGGCCGAGTTCATCACGATCCCCTCGCCCGGGGCGAGCATCTCGCTGCGGCCCTCGAACGCGAAGGCCGTGGCCGCGATGAAGAGCACACCGCAGACGATGCCGGTATAGAATCCGGCCTTGCGGCGACCCAGCGTGCGGGCCAGCAGGTAGACCACCGTCCCGGCGAGGGCCAGGGCCAGCATGCCGAAGCTGATATAGGTCCAGGTATCGCTGCCGAGCGAGGTGCGCACGGAGCGGATCCAGCGCGCGAGGAAAAATTCGGGCACCTGCTCGATCTTGTCTTTCACATAGGTGTTGGCCACGGCCAGGTTGTGTTCGATGTCGCCGTCCGTGGGAGCCAGGCGTTGCGCCTTGTTGTAATAGAGGATCGCGCGGCCCATCGAGCCCATCTTGAACCAGGCGTTGCCGAGGTTGTAATAGAGTTTCTCGCTCACGCCCGCCGTGCGGCGGATCGAGTCGTAAAGTTCGGCGGCCAGGCGGTAATTGGCGTTGATATAGGCGGTGTTGGCCTGGTCCCAGAGGATGCGGTGCTGTACCGACGGCACGGATGCGAGGGGTGCGGCGGGTTGCGGAGCCTCGGGCAGCGAGTCGGTCTGTGCGAAAAGCGCCAGGGGCAGCAGGGCGAGCAGTATGGATATGTACTTTTTCATCGCTGTTCTCATTTAAGGACGGATTCCATGGAGGAGATCACCTCCACCCCGGCGCGGTACAACTCCCCGGCCTGTCCGGGCGAGGCGGGCGAGTATTGCGCCATTTCGCAGTCCGAGATCACCTCGATGTAGCGCTCGGCCTTGGGCTGCGGGACACCCCGTTTGGCGAGTTCCTCGCGCACGTTGTCTTTGGTGAGGTTGGCGGCGGGGATGTTGAGTCGATCGCCCATGTAGCCCCATAGCGCGCGCAGCATCTCGTCCAGGAAGCGGCGGCGGTCGTCGTCGCGCTTGTAGTGCTCGGCGGCGCGCAGGCGTTGCAAGGCCACTTTGTTGGCCCGTTTGCCCTTCACGACGGCCACGTTGCCCATCAACTTGATCCGGTGGCTGAAATAGAAATACGCCGCCAGGGCCAGCAGGGCGATCAGCAGCAGCGCCAGGTAATAGATCCCGCTGCCGGCCAGCACCTTGTCCGAGTCCGCGAGGCCCGGTGCGCCGATCTTGATGAAGCGGATGTCCTTGCCGAGGATCTTGATGTCCTCTTTGGTCAGCCCTCCCACCAGGCCGCCGCCGTTCGAGCGCGAGGCCGCGCCGCCCGTGTCGGGGGTGATGTCGAGCTGCACCTGCGGCGAGGCGAGGGTCACGTAACGCCCCGTCTCGGGGTTGAAATAGGAGAATTCGACCGGGCCGAGGGGGTAGCTGCCTTCCGCGCGGGCGATGAACGGGTATTCGAACTGGCGGTAGCCGGTGATGCCCGACGAGGTGGAATTGAGGCTCTCGGTGGTCTTGATGTTATACTGCTCGAACGATCCGGGCATCGTCAGTTTCGGGGCCTGGATCAGCGGCAGGTTGCCCGAGCCGGAGATCTTGATCGTGTAGGTGGCCGCGGAGTTGGCCGGGAGGGATTTCGAGGAGATGTTGGCGTCCAGCGTGAAATCGCCCACCGCGCCGTTGAAGCCCGCCGGGGCGCCCGCCGGGAAATCCTTCACGGTCACCTGGATGGCGCGCGTGCGCAGCTCCTTCTGTACCTGCTGCACCTGCGGGCCGCCGCCGAAGAAGTCGTCCAGCAGGGTTTGCGCGCGCGCCTGCGTGATGATCTGCGCCACGGCCGTCAGTTGGAACGGCTCGATGGTCAGGGTGCCCGATTGCTGCGGGTAGAGCAGGTATTCGCCCAGCACAAGGGCGTCGTAGACCTTATTATTGTACGTTTCGCGCTGCCATTGGCGGTTGGGATTCAGCGGCAATTCCTGGCTCCAGAAGCCGTTGAAGGCGGGGAGTTTCGTGCCGCCGATGTCGCCCAACTGCACGCGTTTATAGATCTTGAGCGTCAGCTTGATCGGCTGGCCCTTGTAGACGTTGGTGCGGGTCACGAAGGCGCTGATGGCCATGTCGTCCGGCGAAACAGTGGCCGTCGGTTGGCTCTGGCCGCCCTGCCCGCCTTGTTGCTGGCCGCCGCGGCGGTTGGCGGGCTGGCCCATCGCCCCCTCGGCGACCACCTCGATCGCCGTCGGATTCGAGGCGTAGCTGCGCCCCTCGACCACGACCGTGGCGGCGGGAATGGTCACACGCCCCTCGGCCGTCGCTTGGAACACGTAGGTGTAGGTGTAATTGACCGATTTGGTCACGTCGCCGTTGATGATGCTCACGCTCGTGCCGTGCGAAACGGTAGGCCCGGCCAGCACGTCGAAGCCCGTGATCGCCGGCGGGGTGAACTCATCGGGCTTGGCGTTCACGGCGAACTCCACGCGAAAGACCTCGCCCACGGCGACGATCGTCGGGGCGCCCACTTCCACGCTGACTTTCTGCGCGAAAGACGCGATGACGGCAAAAACGCCTAAAACACACAATGATAGCTTTTTAACAGCTTCTCCCATAGATGACGTTTTTGGGATAACGTAAAAATCCTGGTTTTATTGCTTCTATTTACTGTAAACCGACCAGGTTCTTGGTCATTGGGCACCCGCGAGGGGTGCTCCTACGGCAGCATTTCTGCCGCTTTTTTCTTCGTCATGTCGAGCGGTAAGTGAGACATCTCAGACAGCCGGTTTGAGATGTCTCGACTTGCCGCTCGACATGACGCGGAGCACGGAGCGATCCGTAGGGGCACCCCTCGCGGGTGCCCTTAAAAAAGAACCCCTGTGTTCGGCGGCATTTGTAATGCCGTCGGTGGACAAACGCGAATTTGAAATTCGCGGAACATTCCAAGCGGCATTACAAATGCCGCTTAACCGTGCGCGCCCTATGAAAAGAACCTCTACAACTCCTTAAAAAAGTCATTCCCCTTGTCATCCACGATGATGAACGCCGGGAAATTCTCCACGTAGATCTTGCGGACGGCCTCCATGCCCAGCTCCGGGAAGTCGATCACCTCGACCTTCTTGATGCTGTCTTTGGCGAGGATGGCCGCGGGGCCGCCGATCGAGCCGAGGTAGAAGCCGCCGTATTTGTGGCAGGCGTCGGTGACCTGCTGCGTGCGGTTGCCCTTGGCGATCATCACCAGCGCGCCGCCCTGGCTCTGGAACTCGTCCACGTAGACGTCCATGCGGCCTGCGGTGGTGGGACCGAAGCTGCCCGAGGCCATACCTGCGGGGGTTTTGGCGGGGCCGGCGTAGTAGACCGGATGCTTCTTCATGTAGTCGGGCATGGGCTGGCCCTCGTCGAGCATCTTTTTGATCTGGGCGTGGGCGATGTCGCGCGCCACGACCATCGTGCCTTTGATGTTCAGGCGCGTCTTGGTCGGGTATTTCGAGAGCGTCTCGCGCACCTTGTCCATCCCTTCGTCCAGGTCGATCTCCACGGCGGGAGCCATCCCTGGAGCCTCGGCGGACAGGAAACGGGCGGGATTTTTCTCCAGTTGTTCGAGAAAGATCCCCTCCTCGGTGATCTTACCTTTGACGTTGCGGTCGGCCGAGCAGCTTACGCCGATGCCCACGGGGCACGAGGCGGCGTGGCGCGGCAGGCGGATCACCCGCACGTCGTGCACGAGGTATTTACCGCCGAACTGGGCCCCAACCCCACTCTGCTGGCAGATCTTCTGTATTTTGGCTTCCCACTCCGGATCGCGGAACGCCTGGCCGCCGTCGTTGCCGCAGGTGGGCAGGTGGTCCAGGTAACCGGCCGACGCTTTTTTCACCGTCGCCAGGTTCGCCTCGGCCGAGGTGCCGCCGATCACCACCGCGAGGTGGTACGGGGGACAGGCCGACGTACCCAGGTCCTTGATCTTTTCCTTGATGAATTTCGACAGCGCGGCGTCGTTCAGCAGCGCCTTGGTCTGCTGGTAGAGGAACGTTTTGTTGCCCGAGCCGCCGCCTTTGGTGACGAACAGGAACTCGTATTTACGGCCTTGCGTGGCGTAGAGGTCGATCTGCGCGGGCAGGTTGGTGCCGCTGTTGCGCTCCTCGGTCATCGTGTAGGGCACCACCTGTGAGTAACGCAGGTTGCGGTCGCGGTAGGTTTCGAACACGCCCTTGCTGAGCGCCTCGGCGTCGCAGCAGCCCGTGTAGACGTCCTCGCCTTTTTTGCCGATCACGATGGCCGTGCCGGTGTCCTGGCAGGTGGGGAGCTCCCCCTCGGCCGAGACGACCTGGTTGATGAGCATCGTGTAGGCCACGAAGCGGTCGTTGTCGCTCGCCTCGGGGTCCTTGAGGATGTCGGCCAGCTTCTGCAGGTGCGAGGCGCGCAGGTAGAACGACACGTCGGCGAACGCTTCGCGCGAAAGCAACTCGATCCCTTTCGGGTCCACTTTCAGGATCTTACGGCCGTCGCACTCGACAACCTTCACGAAATCTTTCGTCAGCAGACGGTATTGGGTCGTGTCCTCACCGAGCGGGAACGGCTCCTGATAAATGAATTCGGCCATATCTTTGGTTTTTTAGTTTCCGGGAATTACGCGCAAAGGTACGAATTTTTGTACAATTCAGTACGAAGGGAAAATTTCGCGTCTTATTGCGCTGTATATCAGTTGTTTGCGCGCTAACGCGCAGATAAACAGCGCTGTTTTATTTGCAAAACCGCGTAAAAACGTATATTTTTGCACTTTGCATTTTGATTTTTCACACGCAACCATAAATTTCAAAGAGATGAAAAAAGCGCTGAGCATCATCATCGGATGTACCCTTCTCTTTTCCGCCTGCCTCAAACACAGTTCCGACTCCGTGGACGGAGGCAACGACGCAACGGTGGTAATCGTGGATAAATATTCGAACACCAAAGACTTCCAGGTCGAGGTAAAGGGCGACGGGACGATCACCCAGGTCATCTACCACCGCGCGGACGGCGACCAGGAGATCCTGGCCACGACCGACATGCCGCTGACCATCCAGATCCCGGCGTGGATCGAAGGCAACTCGATCGTGCGTTCGGCAGCAGCACCGGCCCCGGGGGATGAGTACCTCGAAATCCGCGAGTACGCCAAAGGCACACTCGATTTCGAAGCCAATTCCTACATCAAGGACGGCACCTCGGTGCTCATGTTCGAAGACAGCCGCACGGGCGACTTCGACTACAACGACCTGGTCCTCTACGTAAGCCATTCCATCACAGGCAACGGCATCTCCAAGCCCGGCGCCATCACCTTCCGCATCAAGCCGATCGCTCTGGGCAGCGCGAATAAGATCGGCTTCGGCTGGGAAGACGGCAACGGCGAACACATGTTCACGGACGACGTGCGCCGCGACTTCTTCTTCAACGAGCAGGGCTTCATCAACACCTACGACGGCGTGGGCGGCACCCCCGACAAACCCCGTTACGATGCGATCCCGGTGGTGACGGACGGCAGCGGCAACACCGTCTGCGAGGGCTACACGATCGTGCGCGACCGCGACCTGATGGTCCGCGCCCGCTACGACGACGCGCAGTTGGACGAGATCGTCGGCGGTTATTTCCAGTACGACCCCATGCCGACCACCTGCACCACGACCAGTAGTGACACGAAGATGATCAAATATTTCATCAAGACCAGCGGATTCAAATTCTACGTATCCTCGATCGACAAGGGTGCGCCCGAAGGGACCTACCCCTACGGCATCGCCATACCCAACGCGGCCTACCATGCCCGCGAAACGGTGGCGATCTGGGAAGCCTATCCCGATTTCAAATCGTGGATCCTGACCGGCTCGCCCGTGAACTGGTCCGGCAATCGCGTGAAGGCGAATTGTTACGAGAAACATGTGAATTACGCGCGCTGGTAGCCGGTCCGGGCATCAGCATCGCATACCACAACGGGAAGTCCGGGCTGAACCGCCCCCCCCAAAGTAATTAGATATGGTCTGAATACGTTTACGGGAAGCAGACCCTTAAACGGCTTTCCGCCCGCTACGGCATAAGTCACGATATTATCCGCCGCCACTTTGACGCCATCCGCCCGCCGCGGATGGTGTCTTCGTCTAAACAGGTTGTTGTTCTGGCCGATGCGAGTTACTGGGGGATGGAGTCTCGGGGTGCTTGTTCTCAAGGATGTGCGTGCGGGTAAAGTGGTGTGGCTTAAATTCATACGCAAAAAGGAGTCGCTGGCCGACTATCCGGAAGGCTTTGTCTGGCTTGAGGATCACGGCTTCAAGATCGAAGGAGTCGTTTGCGATGGACCGAAGGGAATGTTTCAGATACTAAACAGGTATCGCGTCCAGATGCGTCCGTTCCACCAGGTCAAAATCGTCAAGAAGTATCTTACGCGCCGTCCGGAGTTGCCAACCTCGCGGACAAAACACCGTCGAGGATATGAAGAAGGAGTTGATCGGTTTTTTGGACTGATTGCCGGGATCATTCAATAAAGGCCTCTATTAGATATTTCTAATGCTCAACAAGTACATATTAATATTGATTCAATAGATATATCTAATGATGATGGCTGAAAAGAGCGTGTTTCGATAGATATATCTAATGGTATTAAAAATGAAATTACTATCTTTGCAATAGATAAATCTAATGTTATGGATTGGTATGGAATGACAGATGCCGCAATAGTGGCTGAGTTAGGTAAAAGGATTAAGGCTACTCGTCTTAAAAAGAAGTTTACACAACCGCAAGTTGCTGAACGTTCAGGCATAAGCGTATTTACGATTAGTCAAATGGAGAATGGGAAGAATACATCACTAATCTCTTTGATAGCCGTGATGCGAGCATTAAAACTACTGGATAACTTCGAGGGCCTAATACCGGAGCAGAAGATAAGCCCGATAGAGTTGTTGGAGGCGAATAAGAAAAAGCAGAAAAAATGACAGATATAATTTTGAAAGTCTCTATCTGGGGGAAAGATGTCGCTGCCGTTCTATGGGACAAGGAGATGGGATATGCGGTATTCGAGTTCTTTCCGGAGTTTGCAGAAGCAGGCCTTGATATTGCGCCTCTCACAATGCCTTTAGACGATATTAAGCGCGATGACAGGATTTATTCTTTCCCTGCCCTTAGGCAGAAGACATTTAAAGGGCTGCCGGGCCTAATTGCCGATTCTTTGCCGGACGATTACGGAAATCAAATCATTGACGAATGGTTTGCAAGCAAAGGACTAAGTGGAAGAGAATTCAGCCCGGTAGACCGGTTGTGTTATGTCGGCAAGCGGGGCATGGGGGCGCTGGAGTTTGAACCGTCACGGCACGATCCATTACTGGACGAATCTTCTGTCATAGAGATTTCGCACCTTACCGATCTGGCAAAAGAGGTTCTCGGCAAACGAGAGGAGTTTCAGACTGCATTGGCTAAAGGAGAAGACAAATCTTTGCTCGATATCATCCGGGTCGGAACGTCGGCGGGCGGTGCAAAGCCCAAAGCGATCATCGCAATTAATGATGATTTATCTGAAGTACGCTCCGGGCAGGCGAAAGCGCCGGACGGGTTTACTTACTGGCTGCTCAAATTCGACGGAGTTGAGGCGGGTAAGGTGACAGACAACCCTCTTGGGATAGGGCGTATAGAATACGCTTACTACAAGATGGCTCTCGACTGCGGTATCGGGATGGCCGAATGCAGGTTGTACGAAGACGGGCAGTATGCCCACTTTATGACGAAGCGATTTGATAGGACGGACGCCGGAGGCAAGCTGCACACCCAAACGCTGTGTGCCGTCGCCCACTTCGACCGCGACGACCGGCACTCATACGAGCAGGCGTTCCAGGTAATGAGGCGTATGAACCTGCCTTATCCCGATATGGAGCAGCTCTACCGCCGGATGGTATTCAACATCATAGCGCGGAACCATGACGACCACACGAAAAACCACTCTTTTATCCTGCGCCCAGGCGGAGAATGGCGGCTGGCCCCTGCGTATGACCTCTGTTATTCTTATTCTTCAGCCGGCCGGTGGACAAATCAGCACCAGATGTCGGCCAACAACAAGCGCGACGATTTTACGCGGGAAGACCTGCTGACAGTGGCTAAAAACATGGGGATAAAAAATGCGTTGCCGATTGTGGATCAGGTTGCAGAGGTCATTTCCAATTGGAACAGGTATGCGTCGGAGGCGGGAGTGAAAGAGGCGCACAAGGAGCAGATAGGAAAGAATTTACGTTTTAGAATATAACACAGAATTCTATAAGCATCTAAAAAACATAGATGTCAGTTTGCCTCAAGTTGAAACTATAAACATTTAGACGATTAAACCCATTCTTAACTGTGGCGCGAGATCCGCAATAAAAGCATTTTTTTATTCATATATTTTCAAATACCGTAAATATATGAAATATAAATATTTACATACACTTTCGTCATCCGGTTTGCGTATTAAGTCAAAATCGCCGACTTGCGGTCGTGGTGCGGTCGCGGATAGAAAAACAAAAACGCTTAATCGCTATAAATTAGCTGATTAAGCGTTTTTAATAGTACCCGGAGCCGCACTACCGTAAGGAGTTTTCGTTGCTCCGAATTTATCTCAAAGTGGAGTGTATTTCAATTGGTTGTAAAAATGGTATTGCAATGCAAATGTAATAATAAGCATTAGAATGCCAAAAATCTGCCAGTAAAATTGCCAGTAACTTTTCTTCCGCTATATTTGCTCTTGAGAGCTAATTAACGGGAGTATGGCAACATTTAGGTTCGAGGTTAATAATAAACCTACGAAAAATAAGACCTTTTGTGTGCAGTTGTGCGTGACCACGGACGGGAAACGCAAACGGCTAAAAACATCGGTAGAGGTTAAACGCCGGTCGGATTTCAACACAAAGGCAAGACAGGGCAACTGGATACGCCCATCGGAGCCGAATTACAAGGCGTGGAACGATGCGCTGGCCACCGAACTTGAAAAGGCAAAGTCGGTATATCGTGATGCTAAAGAGTCCGGACTGGCCACCTCGGAGCGTATCAAGGCTGAAATAATAGCCGGCGAGCGCACCTCATCGTTCTTGGAATACGCCAAAGAGCGCACCCAGCAGATATGGAACGCCGGCGGTTTCCGCAACTGGAAAAAGTATAACGGTTTTGTCAACAAACTCACGGCCTTTCTGGTGGATGACTATGGACGGCCACAGGACTTGACTTTCGCAGAACTGACCCCAGCCCTGTTGTCGAGGTTTGAAAAGTTCATGCACTCCTTGCGCAATGAACGTGACCCCGGGAGAAAACTGCACCCAAATACGATAGAGGTAAATTTTACCATTTTCAAAGCAATCATTAGGCGGGCAGAGGTGGACGGCCTCATGAAGCCCGAAAAGAACCCGTTTTTCGCATATCGCTACAAAGGCATCCCAACGATTAAGGACAAGTTGGACAAGGCAGAAATCGCCGTTATTGAGGCAATGGACTTGCCAGTAGGTAGTATCCTGTGGCATTGCCGCAATTACTTCCTATTCTCGTTTTATTGCGCGGGGATACGGGCCGGCGACCTTATCCAGTTGAGGTGGGGTAACATTACTGCCGATGGCCGGTTGCGCTACCAAATGGGTAAGAATCACAAAGGCCGGGATTTGAAACTCATGCAGCAAGCCAAAGCGATCTTGGAGCACTATCATACGCCCACAGCAAAACAAACCGATTACATATTCCCCTTACTCGACCCGACCGAGCCATACGCCGTGGCCATTACACAAGAGGACAAAGACACGATGCCGCCGGCACTTAAACAGAAACTGTTCAGCCAGGTGGCCGCCAAAAACGCCTACATCAACAAGTATCTTAAAAAATTGGTTGAGCAGGCAGGTATTGAGAAAAAGGTATCATTCCATGTTGCCCGACACTCGTTTGCCAAAGTAGCAAAACAACGGGGCACTGACAACGCCAACTTAAAAGACTTGCTGGCTCACTCCTCACTGAAAGAAACGGAATTGTATATGGGAAATTTCGAGACTTCGGAAAACGACAAGGCGATGGAGGCGATTTTTGCAGAGCAGGAGTCAGACGAGAGAGCAGAACTGATGGCGGCAATAGGTGGCATGACCACGGAGCAGATCGCCGCCATGTTGCAGCAGGTCAAAAAGTAGCGGATGTTTTTATTGGGAATTAAAAACATAAGAATAGTTATGCCGGAGCAAATAACCTTAACGGAAGAGCAACAAAACCAGGTGCAGCGATTGTCGCTATTGATTAAGGCGCGTGGATATGAAAAATATGGAAACTTCATCTACTCGACAATTATAGCGGATCACAAAATAATAAATGTCACAAGTAGAAATACCGAGTTAGCCCAGTTGATATTGGTGCTCCGAAAATATCAAGAAATGACCATCAAGGGCACCTCGGCCTATCCTAACGCAAACGTTGATGGACGACAAGGCCAAATCTACGGAGTCAAGCTAACCAATCGATATGTATTAGACCATTTGGAGCGCTGGGCAAATACTTTTCTGAATGACGATGCCTGCGGATTTGATAAAATCGGCATCCCTTATAAAGAAGCAGACCCAGACGAGGCAGAACACACGCTGCCATTTTCAAATTCAGAACTATATGATATTATTGAGTTCGAAAAAGGCGTCACATATGCCGAACCGATAGCGTTTACACAGTACGGTGCAATGGGGCAAAAGTTTTGGGAGTGGAATAAGGCATTCTCCGAAGCCGGCATATTCACTGCGGATAAACTCAAAAAAGAAACGGGAGTAGCTAAAGGGAAAAGTGCCGAATATGAGTTTCTGTTCGATTGTTACGATATCATATACGGGATAGAAACTCCCTATCCATTGATAACAAAAGAAAAATACGATGAAGTAAGAAAGTGCATCGCATCGTATGAAACTACAATGGATAAAAATAGAGAGTAAATTTCAGTAAATGCCTGATAATGTTTGGGGAAAATCCATGGGTAAAACCATAGGATTTTCCCCATTCCTTTTACCCAAATAGATCCCTGTGGTTTCGCACTTTCGCGGTTGGAAAACAATTCAAACCGCATAAACCATGAAAACAGAAACCACAAAACAAGACCCGGCCAGCGTTCTTAATATGGCTGTGGTTCCGCAATCTTTTCTCGATGGATTGTTGGAAGAAGTAAAGGAAGTGAAAAACATTCTCCGGCAGAAATCGGATGCCGAACTCGGCGCACAATGGCTTACATCCGAGGAAGCCCGCATCATGCTGGGCGTATCCCGCAAGACATGGCAGACATACCGGAATGAAAAGCGGATACCGTTCAGCCAGTTTGGCCGCAAAATCACAGTGCTACGCGCCGATATTGAAACATTCATGCGCGCCAACTATATCAAAGCAAGAAATTAACCAACAAAAAAATATATCATGAAAACAGCACCCATCCATCTGGCAATCCCCAAGGCATCCTACACACTGAAAGAGGGCACCGAGGACACTTTCATTAAATTGTACGGTTGCACCACACTGCCCGACACAATTTCGTACTTCCCGTATTGCCATTGCTGTATGGACAGGACAAAAACGGTCAAAAACGGCAAAATTCATAAGCAAGTTGGCGCGATCAGTGGCCAGTTCGAACCATCGGAACATTCTCCGTTAATGAAACACGACCCGTATATTATGGGCACAGGTATTATACACATCGAAAACTACCCGCGCATCCTGGGGTATGGTCAAATCTGTATTTCAGATGAAGAAGGGGATGTTAATGAATGTACGCAGGATTTGATTGTTCTGGTTTCGCCCGACTATGGTTTGCGTAACATCCTCATATACTACTTTGAGGGCATGGCGGGAGAGGCAGACAAGTTTGTCGCGTATCTCAACTCTCGCGTATAATTATTGTCCTAAACGCCGCTGGAACCAGTGCTGGATTACATCCACATAAGCATCTGCCTCAAAGGCCAAAAACAGCCCGATTTTAGCCGTTTACAACGCAGGGGTATGGGTTGGTATGGTCGGCGGCATTGGGTGCACCAGCGGGCAAATTCGGTAAAAATAACTTACGATGAAAACACCGGCAGACTGACGTTAGAGGGCAGTATCCCATACTTTTGGCAAAACCACAATTACACATTCGGCAGGGAACAATTCATCACGGCTATCAACGATATTTGCCAGACCATTGGGGTGGATTTATGGGTGGCCTCGGTGGTGGAGTTCGAATTTGGCGCAATCATGCCGGTGCCCAAACCGCCCAAGGAATATATACGCAACCATAGGGAGCGCGAACGGGAATTGCTTTTATACATCAACCCAAAGCATCACGGCCATCTTCGCCGGTTTGAAGATAAATATGTGCGACTGAAATTATATGATGCCGGCAAGAATATTAAAAACAAGCACGGACTGTCTAAACGAAAGGCGCTGGAGCAGCTGGGCTGGGATGCCACCGGGCATTATGTGAAATTTGAGGTACACTACAAGAAACCCCACATTACGCTCAACCGTGGCCGGGATTTGCAGCTGGCAGACTTGGTTGACCCGGCATGGGAAAAGAGGTTTAAGGATGATCTATTGGCTCAATACGGGCGATTGTTGCCGGCACGCACGCTCACCGCGCCACAATGTAGGTCTGATTATTCCCCCGCCGACGTTGCTTTACGAAAATTGGTTAAAATGGGCATCAATGCCGGACTTACGATACAAGACATACAGGACGAACTATATAGCGACATCAACAATACAACCACGGCAAAACTAACCAAAGGAGATAAAGACTACAGGAAGTCGATGGTGCGAAAAGGGCTCGGCAAAATCACATTATCCGAGGACAGCGAATGGGATTTGTCAGGTCGGCTGGCTGCGGAAATTGGCCGGGCATTATAATGTGTTATCAGGCTTGTTTCCCCAAGCATTATAACCCTGAACATCACGACTATAATTCCTCGCCAGCACGAACACCATAGCACGGACAGTACGAAAAATATTGCAGCCGCCCGAACACCATTGCCCGAACAGATGGGCATGATTACCCGAACAATATAACCCGAACACCGCAGCCATAATTACTCGCCAGCACGGACACTATAAGACGGGCACTTCGACCGCTATTTGGGTGCCTTGCCCAAACGTCATTGCACAAACACCGCGACCATTATTTTGAGTTTACCCGGACACCATAGCCCGGACAATGAATAAAGATGAGTATGGCACTTTGATGGTGCCTTTCCCTTGCGTTTGGACATTAATTATTACTTTTGCAATACACATGGCGTTAAGCTATTGTGCTCGGGTAGAAAAAATCGCCAAATTTTGCACCCCGACGACGCAATAAGTTAAACGCTCACGCTTTGGCGTGGGCATACTTATTCGGGGTGCGGGCGTTTGGCGATGCCTTTCTACCAATAAGCTATCGCCCGCGCCTTTTTTAATGGTGTGTGGCTACTGGTGGAAACCATGTTTAACCATTAAAATAAAACGCTATGAAAACATCTGAATTTACACCCGAACAGGAACTCGCCAGCGCCAAGGCCGAAAGTAGGCTTGCCAGACTGTCCAAATGGATTTTCATTATTGGACTGACGTCCGCCGGAATTTTGCTCGTATTATCTGGCTACAACTTTATGTCCTACGAAGAAGAGGTGGCCTTGCAATTACTAATCGTTGGCTTGCCGGTGGCCATTTTCTCGACAATTACGTGGGCAGTACTGAACGTGCTATGCGGCATTTCTTTTAATCTGCGTATGCTGAACAGCAAGACCCTGCAGGGCGAAAAACAGTAGGGCTTATGAAAAGATTTAACGTTTTACTGCTTATTGCGGCTCTGCTTGGGGCCGTATCATGCTCCCGGTACGATAAACGGGCCGTGCAAGTAGCCGAAGACTACGCTCAACAGTACATTTGCCCATTTTTCGAGGATGGTAAACTCAGCGACCATATGAAAGTCAAAGAATATCGCTGGGAAAAACCTCATAGATTTGCACACAAGTTCGATTACAACGCCCTCTTTTTAGACCGAGAGTCCAAATTGTCAAAGCCTTACGCATATTCAGCAGACAACAAGACCAAAGACGACCTGTTGGTAGAGGCGCTGCAATTATCAGCATGGGATGCTATAAGGGCAGACACCACCCATCAAGCGCTCTGCGTGGTTTATGTTTCCATTGATGGCACAGGTTCGTATCCCCCCAGTTTTGATATTATCGTATCAAAGGATTACAAGGTAATGAACCCACCCATTGATCTGCAAAAGATTGAGCAGGAACTGATGCCAAAGCCCAAAGAAAACGAACATAAACCAACTAAACGCAGCCCCTATCAAGATGCCATTGACAGCGAGTACGAGTTACTCGAAGAACTTACTAAAGCATCTGGCCAGTAAAGTGCAGTTCTTAATATTTATATTACAAGGCCGCCATTCAATTGACGGCCTTGTTTTATTTGAGTAGTTCACTTTGATTTTGTGATTGCCAATAAAGTATTTAACTATCTTTATACTCAAAAAATAGTGCGATGATCGGTTTAACAGAGGATACGGCAATCTCCAAAGTGGCGGATGATTTGTTCGGCAGGCAATCATTGGTGGAAATGATTACACAGGCCATTATTCAAAAGAGCAAAACGGAACATCGCTGCTACACCATTGGTATTTATGGCAAATGGGGCGAGGGCAAGACCTCTGTATTGAATATGGTTGAGGCCAAATTACTCGATAATCAACATGATGACATCATAATATCTAAATTCAATCCATGGCTGTTTAATGACCATGAATCGTTGTTGATGGCTTTTTTTAGCACCATTGCAAAGGAGCCGGTTAGCCGCGCATGGACAAAGAAAGTTAAAGAGTACGCTCCTATGGTTGCTTTGGGTGTCAAAGGGCTATCCAAATGGGCCGATTTTGCACTAATGATAGGCGGTATGCCGCCAGTCGCAGGTGTGGTTGGCCAAGGCACCGCTAACGCCATAACTCAAGCCGGCGCGGCAATGCCGGATTTAACTGTTGATACAGCCAAACGCAAAAAAGAAGTTGCTGACACATTAAAAAGATCAAAAAAGCACCTGGTTATCTTCATTGATGACATCGACCGACTGGACAAAAACGAAACACATACCCTATTCAAACTCATAAAACAAAATGCCGACTTTGATAACGTAACATATCTATTGGCAATGGATGTGGAAATGGTCGCCAAGTCTATTGGGGAACGATATGGAGCCGGTGGTATAAGTGATGGATACAACTTTATCGACAAGATCGTTCAAGTGCCCGTGATGCTGCCCAAAATTCAGCCATCACATCTGAAACAGGTGTTGGATAAGCAGCTAAAAGAGGTATTCGACAGGTTGCCAGGCGTTAACGATACTATTACCGCCCACTTGGCTGGTGCGCATTCAAATACAGTGGATATAATTGCCCCATTATTTACAACAGGCAGGGATGTTATTCGATATATAAATCAGTTGCAATTTGTTTTGCCAGTTCTTTACGCAGAAGTTAATGTATTTGATCTCTGTTTACTTGAGGCTCTGAAACTATTTAACATTAACGGCTATATGGCAATACTCCATCATAAAGATTTAATTTTAGGTGCCGAATATGATATTGGGAAGGCTCTGCAAAAAGATTACACGGAAATCGAAGAAATGCGCAAAGAGCAACTGGTGAGTGATGTACTTGCAGATATTCCGACAAGAATCATGCAGCCAATGAGGTCGGTCATTCGAAAGAACCTACTTTCGCCTTTTCTGTCAAGTCCTTCTGATAATAGCGGAGAGGATGAAAAGCGATTGTGTTCCAGAGCATATTTCGATAAATATTTTATGGGATGTTCTCCAAATAATGTTGTATCAGACGTTGAATTATACAAAATTTACGACACTGCAGATGTGGTCAGTGAAGAAATATTGTCCGATTTTTTTGATTCTGTATATAGCCGATATGGAATAGAAGAAGTTGGGCGGACGTCTGTTTTTTTAATCTTGCAGAGAGAGGAACTGCCAAAACGAAGTACGTGGGCAAAGAAAATATCTATCGCTCTTTCGTTGATGAAGGCTAACGACAGAATTTACTATAATCCACAAAGAGGTTTTGGTGTAGACTCCATTATATGCGACAGAGTGATGAGTGAATATATGCGCCTGGCTGCTTTTAGCAAGGATATTCGCGATGACTACGACCTTGATGCATTGAGGGAAACAGTAGACGCGATAGTGAGTCGAGCTAATCTTTATTTTGCAATACATTTTATTTGGCAATTACTTGGTAATTTTGTATTGCCGATTGATAAGGAGTACAAAGCAGTGGCAACTGATAAATTACGGAGCCGTTTATTCAAGGAAAAAGGAGAGGATGAAATATTTAAGTTCGACAAATCATTCCGTAGCCTACTTTTCAAGGCATGGAAAGCAGTCAATACGAGTGAGTTTAACGAGTTTTTCAAAAGAAAACTCAATGAGCCCACATTTGACATAATTAACTTCATTCAGAAGTCGATAGAGGAAACGACTAATGGTAGTGACTACTTGGAGTTTGTTCGGCTGTTTGATGCCCACAAAGAAGGAATATATAAGGCTGCAAAATCTCGTGTTTCTAAAGAAGTCCAACAAAGCAATCCCGCTATAAGGTTGTTTATGTCTAACTGTACTGAATTTAAGAAGGCTCCCAAAGCAAAGGTATAGGTAGTTGGAACGAATCACTGTAATATTGTGCTTTAGCAATTAAGATTGCAACTGAACATGTGGACTTGACTTTTTCTTTGAAAAATCTACATTTACCTATTATTAAAACACTTGTTATGGGTTTTTCTGACGACGTTAAAGATAGGGCAATGCTGGCATGTGCCCGTCATTGTTGTGTTTGTCGCCGTTTTGCCGGGTTAAATATGGAAGTACATCATATAGTCCAACGTGCTAATAAGGGGCCAGATACCGATGATAATGCCATTCCATTGTGCTTTGAGTGCCATGCTTTTGCTGGACACTATAACCCAAAACATCCCAAAGGGATAAAGTATTCTCCTGCCGAACTTAGAAAGGCCCGCGATAATTGGTATGCGCTCGTTGCAAAAGGAAGTATTAGTAATATTGATATATCCAAAGTTATTTGGGAGCGGCATATCATTATGGCAAAGTATGATGATTTGCTACATCATAGGATGTCCGAGTTTCCTTTGGAGCACAGTATGGTATATGATACCTCTGTGAGCAAGTTTTTGAAAAATCTAACTGCAAATCAAACATATTATTCTCAACCGTCTTGTATTCATGAAACAATACCTTTGGATGAGTATAATCGATTATATCCCGATGCAGTTAAGTCGGAAAACCCCAATGATATAATTCAGTATCGCCGCATTCCCACGAATGTTGAATTATCAGAAATTGGCAAAACTGACCCCGTTGTAAAATTTCTCCATGATAACAATATACCCAATGACCAAATCGCAGAGATTGGGGCTCGTTACTTGGAGGATGGTTGTGGAGGTATTGAGATGGATAAAGATGTATTGACGGAATCCATCATTTCTCGTAATTTTTTGCTACAAGTTACCGTCTTTACGAATATCAGCACCGAGCCAATACAACTACAAGAATTAACCATCATGAATTACGATGGATCTGTATTAACAAATGCCAACTCGGTTAATCCTGTAGCACCATCAAGTATTACGTTGCCTAATATATCCCTGCCACCTAATTATAGCATAATCTTCCCCACGGCAGTTATTGCAAATAGGTTTGAGCATATCTTTCACATCCCATATGAAACAATAAAAGAACAAGAATATGGGGAATGGCTACGGGCTTTTTCATTTGGAGTTTTGGATACCACGTCGGCGCTTGAGTATATAGGGCCATTTATCATTCCGGTACAAGCGAAATATCAAGTAGGCGCATGTATTTCGGAGCAGAGTATTCATCACATTGATTACAACGCATTGTATTGGATTAGCGAAGATATGCAATGCGGTAGCTGTCCCCATCTATTTTTTGAAACAAAAGACCGCAAGCTACTATACCAAAAAGAATTATTCAAACGTGAGCCCGACAAGAATATTTCAGAAAGGCTGCAAATCCCACAGAATGTAGTCGCTATTGTTATTGCCGAGTTAGAAAACGAGACAACGCATCTGTCATCCATACAGACAAATGATTCTGCGACCAATATCGACATTACGCTAACAAAACCTAATTATTATAAGCACGTAGTGCACGGCGGGGACATTATCACAATAACAGGGAAATACCAATATGCTGGAGAAAGATATGTGGAATTACCGGCAACTGATAAACATAATTTAGTCATGGCGTTTATTAAGAATTATGAGGCGAAACAGGATTTTTGCCAGTAATTTGCCAGTAAAATCAAAAACAAAGCCCCTAACTAATTAAAGTTAAGGGCTTTTGTTACTTAAAAGAGTACCCGGAGCCGGGATCGAACCGGCACAACCTTGCGGTCATTGGTGTTTGAGACCAACGCGTCTACCGATTCCGCCATCCGGGCCTGGAGGGTGACACTGTCCTAAAAGTATGAGGTGCAAATATACGCCTTTTTGGCGATTATGAATATGTTTTCCTGAATTTTTATCGGAAGACCGGCTTGCCGGGCTTTTATTGCCCGTTTTTGGGTGCGGCTCCGGCGAGGATGGTTCGCAGGATAGAATCGGCGTCATAGCCGCATTCGGCCCGTAATTCGGCCGGGGTGCCGTGCTCGACGAAGCGGTCGGGAATACCGAGGATCTCCACCCGGCCGCCGTATCCGCGCGAGGCGAGATATTCCAATACGGCGCTGCCGGCCCCGCCGCTCACACAACCGTCCTCGACGGTGATGATCCGGCGGAATCGCCCGGCAAGGAGGTCGAGTAAAGCCTCGTCCAGCGGTTTGGCATAACGCAGGTCGGCATGCAGGGCGCTTACCCCTTGCGCCTCGGCGCGTCCTATGGCTTCTGCGGCCGCGATGGCCGTCGTCCCTAAGGTGACCACAGCCACGTCGTTCCCCTCGCGCAGGATGCGCCCGCGGCCGATCTCCTGCATGGAAAAAGGCTGCCGCCAATCGGTCCGGCTGCCATGCCCGCGCGGGTAACGGATGGTGAAGGGCCGCCCCGAACGCGAGGCGGTGTACATCATATCGCGCAACTCGACCTCATCCATCGGCGCCGCCACGACCATGCCGGGAATGCAGCGCATATAAGCCACATCATAAGCCCCGTGGTGCGTAGGCCCGTCCTCGCCGACCAATCCCGCCCTGTCCAGGCAGAACACGACCCCCAACCCCTGCAACGCCACATCATGGATCACATTGTCGAAGGCGCGCTGCATGAACGAAGAGTAGATATTGCAAAAAGGCACCAGCCCCGAAGCGGCCAGCCCGGCCGAAAACGTCACGGCATGCCCCTCGGCGATCCCCACGTCGAAACAACGCGCAGGCATCCGCTCCATCATGATATTCATCGAGCATCCCGTCGGCATGGCGGGCGTAATGCCCACGATCCGCTCGTCGGCCTGCGCCAATTCAAGCAAAGTTTCACCGAAAACGTTCTGGAACAGCGGCGGATACCCCTCCTTGCGCGAGGGAATGCGCTCGCCGGTATCGGGATTGAAACGTCCCGGCGCATGCCATACGGACTGGTTGTCCTCGGCAGGCTTGTACCCTTTGCCCTTGACCGTGAGCACGTGCAGCAACTTGGGACCGGGGATCTCCTTCAGATCGCGCAACACGCGCGTGAGGGCTTTTACATCGTGTCCGTCCACCGGGCCGAAATAGCGGAAATTGAGGCTCTCGAACAGGTTGCTGTGGCGCAGGAACCCGATCTTGAGCGTGTCGCTGACGGTTTTGATCCAGTTGCGCAGGCGGGGGGCTTTGTTCAGCGCGATCCAGGTGCGGTTTTTCAGCCGGTTATAGCGTTTCGATGTGGTGATGCTGAGCAGGTATTCCTTGAGCGCCCCTACGTTGGGGTCGATCGACATGTGGTTGTCATTGAGGATCACCAGCAGGTCGGTGTTCGACGCCCCGGCGTTGTTCAGCCCCTCGAAGGCCAGGCCGCCCGTGAGTGCACCGTCGCCGATGATCGCCACCACGTCGCGTTCTGTGCCCGTCAGCGTGGCCGCCTTGGCCAGGCCGAGCGCCGCGGAGATCGAGACCGAGGCGTGCCCCGCGCCGAAAGCGTCGTAGGGGCTTTCGCTCATCTTCGGGAAGCCGCTGATGCCGCCCCGTTTGCGGTTCGAGGGGAACAGGTCGCGCCGCGCGGTGATGATCTTGTGGGCGTACGCCTGGTGCCCCACGTCCCAGACCAGTTTGTCATGGGGCGTGTTGTAGACATAGTGCAGAGCCGCAGTGAGTTCCACCACACCCAACGACGAAGCCAGGTGGCCCGGATTGGAGGCCAGCTCCCCGATGATGAAGGCGCGCAGTTCATCGCAATAGGCGCGCAGATCCTCTATACTGAGGGCCTTCAGGTCTTCGGGCGTGTTGATATGGTCAAGCAGTTTCGGCATCTGTACTTTAGGTGGAGTGCAAAGATACGGAATTTCCCAAAGAGCATTCCCGTTTTTGAAAAAATGTGTATATTCGTGCAAATATTCGTGATGGTTATGAGAAGATTGCTTATGCTCGCGGCCGTGTGCCTGGCGATGGGGTCTTGCGTTTCGACGAAGGTGTTTAATGCGGAAAAGGCGCGCGGGATGCGTTTGGAGGGTGAATTGGACGCTGTTAAGACGACGAACTCGGCGCTCGGCACGCGCATCGACGAACTCACCCGGCAACAGGGGAAACTGGTCCAGGACACCGCCCGCCTCTACGCCGAGGCGCGTGACTGGCGGACGAAATACGATATGCTCAACCTCAAATACGAGCAGCTGTTGGCCGACGGATCGGCCGAGGCGGCCCGCATGCTGCGCCAACTGGAAGCGAGCCAGGGCGAACTGAACGTGCGCGAACGCCGCGTGGCCGAGCTGGAACAGATGCTCAAGGCGCGCGAAGAGGCGATCAGCGCCATCCGCCGCAAGGTGGCCGACGCGCTGCTGGGCTTCGAAGGCAAAGGCCTGACGATCACACAAAAAGACGGCAAAGTCTACGTCTCGATGGAAGACAAACTGCTCTTCAAATCCGGAAGCTGGGACATCGACCCCAACGGGGCGAAGGCGGTAAAAGAATTAGGCACGGTGCTGGCGCAGAACACCGACATCAACGTGATGGTCGAGGGCCACACGGACGACGTGCCGTATAAGGCGGGCGGATCGACCCTGCTGGACAACCTCGATTTGAGCGTGAAGCGCGCCACGACCGTCACGCGCCTGCTCTTGGAGAACAAGGGCATCGCCACCTCGCGCATCACGGCCGCCGGCCGCGGCGAGTCGCTGCCCGTGGACCCGGCCAAGACGACCGAGGCCCGCGCCAAAAACCGCCGCACGGAGATCATCCTCACCCCGAAGCTCGACGAGTTGATGCAACTGATGCAATAGATATTTTGCCTGTCCCCAAACATTCGCATATGAAACCTTTTCGCCTGATCACGCCCATCCTGCTCTTCGCCGTGCTCGCCTCGTGCGAGCCGGCCGGCGATGAAGAGGGGACGAAGAAGGCGTCTTCCCCCGTTAAGGTCTCGAGCATCACGCTCAACGCGACGACCAAGACCCTGGCGCCCAAGGGCGAGTTCCAACTTGAGGTCACCGAGGTGTCGCCCGCCAACGCCACCGACAAAAGCGTCACATGGGGCAGCGACAACCATACCGTGGTGGGGGTCGACACCCAGACGGGCCGGGTGTACGTCCAGCCGGACGCCCCCGACGGATCGAAGGCCACCATCACCGCTTACGCCCTGGACGAGAGCGGCAAGACGGCCTCCTGCCGGATAACCGTGGCCCACATCAAGATGACGGACTTTTCGCTCAACAAGACGACCCTGGCGATACATCCCGGCAATGAGGATCAGCTTATCGTGACCGATGTGCTGCCCGAGGACGCCACGGACCAGAGCGTCACGTGGAGCAGCAGCAACCACGCCGCGGCCACGGTCGACAATGAAGGTAAGGTTTTCGTCCCCGCCACGGCCGTCGACGCGGCGAGCGCCACCATCACCGCCACGGCCAACGACGGTAGCGGTAAAACCGCCTCCTGCCGGATCACCGTAACCTACGTCAGGATCACGGACATCACGCTCAACTATACCGAAAATGTGCTCATCCCCATAGGCGGCAGCCGGCAACTGAGCGTAATTAGCTATCTGCCCAGCCACGCTACGACCTCGGAATTCCAGTGGGGCAGTTTCAACACGAATGTGGCGACGGTTGACCAGACCGGCAAGGTCACCATCCCCGCCGGCGCCACCACCGGCCGCACCACGGTCGTGATCACCGCTACCGCCAAAGACCGCGACGCCAAAACGGCCCGGTGTACCGTGACGGCGGTCTACGTGCCGCCCGAGGGCGAGTTGATCGGGGACCTCGTTTGGGCTAAATACAACGTGGACGGATTCGGCTCGTTCGCCGGCAGCCCCCAATCTCCCGGCAAGTTCTACCAGTGGAACCGTTCGACGGCCTGGCCGACCACCGGAGAGGTGTCCAACTGGAATGTCTCCCCACCGGAAGGCCCCACCTCCTGGAGTTCGGCGAACGACCCCTGCCCCGCGGGTTGGCGTCTGCCGGGCATGGAAGATTGGGCATTCACAGGCGCTTCCCAGGTGACCACCCAGTGGACGACCATAGGCGGCCGGGAAGGGCGTAAATATACCGACGGTTTCTCCGGCGGATCGATTTTCTTTCCCATTGTCGGCTATCGCTACGCGGACGGGACGCTCATGAAAGATGGCTCCCAGGGAGTCCTCGACGGGTACTATTGGATGAGTTATGCAGGGGGTTATGCAGGGGGTACGATCTGGGATTACGAAGCCTGGGCTATGCGATTCTTCGACGGCGGCGGCAACGGATCGCAATTGAGCTGGCCCGACCGCAGGCATGGCCTTTTGCTCCGCTGTGTTCTCAAAGATAAAAATGAATAACATGAAATACAAACGCATACTACTGAAACTGAGCGGTGAATCGCTCGCCGGAGGAACCGGCAACGGCATCTCCACCGATCGGCTCGCCTCCTACGCCGCCCAGATCAAGGCCATCACCGAGAAAGGCGTGCAGATCGGCATCGTCATCGGCGGGGGCAACATCTTCCGCGGCCTGAAAGGCATGGAGCGCGGTTTCGACCGCGTGAAAGGCGACCAGATGGGCATGCTGGCCACGATCATCAACTCGCTCGCCCTGCAATCGGCCTTGGAAGGCGCCGGGGTGAAGTGTAAGGTGCTCACCTCGATCTGCATGGAGCCGATCGGCGAGTACTACAACAAGGCGCGCGCGCTGGAATACATGGCCGCGGGCTGCGTGGTGATCATCGGCGGGGGCACGTCGAACCCCTATTTCACCACCGACAGCGCCTCGGCGCTGCGCGGGGTGGAGATCGAGGCCGACGTGATGCTCAAGGGCACCCGCGTGGACGGCATCTACACGGCCGACCCCGAGAAAGACCCCACGGCGACGAAATTCGACCGCATCAGCTTCGACGAGGTCTACCGCCTCGGGCTGAAGATCATGGACCTGACGGCCTTCACGCTCTGCCGCGAGAACGACCTGCCGATCATCGTCTTCGACATGGACACCCCGGGCAACCTGGAGCGCGTGATGGCGGGCGAGCAAATAGGCACATTGGTCGGTAATTTTTAACATTATGAAAAAACCCCTTATATTGGGCTTGTTGTGCCTGGCGGCCGTGAGCGGTTTCGCGCAGCAACCGGAAGACCAGGACGAAACCCGCGTGAAAGTCGGGCAGCAGGTCCCGCCCTTCACCGTCAATATGTACGGCGGGGGCAGCACGGACATCGCCGACCTGAAAGGGAAGGTGGTGCTGGTCAACTTCTGGGCCACCTGGTGCCCCCCGTGCCGCGCCGAGATGAAGCGCGTGCCGGAGGAGGTTGTAAAGAAATTCGCCGGACAGGATTTCGTCCTGCTGGCCATCTCGCGCGGCGATACGGAGGATAAGATCGCCAAACTGCGCGCCGACAACGGCTACACTTTCCCGATGGCGATGGATCCCGACGAGAGCGTCTTCGGG
The DNA here is from genome assembly GCA_031549495.1 of Rikenellaceae bacterium. GTDB lineage: Bacteria > Bacteroidota > Bacteroidia > Bacteroidales > Rikenellaceae > JAVBOW01. The sequence goes on from JAVBPS010000008.1 coordinate 40,289, forward strand.
CTGTTCGCCGCCCGGGGCATCCCGCGCAACTTCATCGTCGACCGTGCCGGCAAAATCGCCCACGTCGGCCTGGGTTATGAACCCGCCGAGTTTGACGAGCTGGTCAAAAAAATCGAAAACACATTAAAACAGAGATAGTATGACTGACCCTAAACCCATTCTCGACGCCACTTCCGAACGGATGCAGAAGGCGATCGACCACCTCGCGGACGCCCTGGCGGCCGTGCGTGCCGGTAAGGCGAGTCCCAACATCCTCAACGGCCTGATGGTGGAGTATTACGGCAGCCAGATGGCCATTTCGCAGGTGGCCAGCGTGACGGTTCCCGATGCGAAAACCGTGTTGATCCAGCCCTGGGAAAAGGGGATGATCAACGTGATCGAAAAGGCGATCCTGGTGGCCAACATCGGTTTGACCCCCTCGAACAACGGCGAGCAGATCCGCCTGACGATCCCCGCCCTCACGGAGGAGCGCCGCAAGCAGCTCGTCAAACAGGTGAACGCCGACGCCGAAACCTGCCGCGTGAGCCTGCGCAACGCCCGCCGCGACGCCATCGAGGCGTTCAAGAAGGCCGAAAAGGAGGGCATGCCCGAGGATATGGCCAAGGACGGCGAAGCGGACGCACAGAAAATGATCGAAAAATTCGCTAAGAAACTCGATGAACTGCTGGCGGCCAAGGAGAAGGAGATCATGACCGTTTGATGCTTGGTGCCCAAAGAGAAAGAGACCGGATGAATTTCATCCGGTCTCTTTCTCTTTGGGCAATATCCCTTTTCAGGCCAGTTTTGTCATTCTTCGCTTCGCTCTGAATGACAGATACTCCCCGAGTGCCGGGCGGCACTTACTCTCCCTTTACGTAGGTCTGCAACCAATCGAAGAATTCCCGGTTCCAGGTAAGCGAATTCTGCGGTTTGAACACCTGGTGCGCCTCGTTCTCGAAGAACACCAGCCGTGAGGGAATCCCCTGCGTCTGCGCGGCGGTGAACGCCTGGAGGCTCTCCGTATAGGGGATCCGGAAGTCGTTCGCCCCGGTGATGATCAGAATGGGAGTGTCCCAATTCCTGACCGCCAGGTGGGGGGAGTTGGCATAGGTGCGCCGTGCGGTGGCGTTGTCGCTCCACCAGGGGCCGCCCATATCGTTGTTCGGGAACCAGAGCTCCTCGGTCGAGCCGTACATGCTTTCCAGGTTGAACATCCCGCAATGGGCGATGAACGCCTTGAAGCGCTTCTGGTGATGCCCGGCCAGGTAGAAGACCGAGTAGCCGCCGTAGCTGGCGCCTACGCACCCGAGGCGGTCCTTATCCACGTAGGGCTCCTTGCAGGCGTAGTCGATGGCGCTCAGGTAGTCGCGGATGTTCTGCCCCGAGTAGTCGCCCGAGATCTGGTCGAGCCACTCCTGCCCGAAGGAGGGGGTGCCGCGGCGGTTGGGCGCCACGACGACGTAACCCTGCGCGGCCATCAGCTGGAAATTCCAGCGGTAGCTCCAGAACTGGCTGACGGTATTCTGCGGCCCGCCCTGGCAGTAAAGCAGGGTGGGATATTTCTTAGCCGGGTCGAAATCGGGCGGCAGGATGATCCAGGTGAGCATCTCCTTGCCATCGGTGGTGGGCACCATGTGCTTTTCCACCCTGCCCATGCGGATGTTCTGCATGATGTCGGTGTTGTGCGAAGTGAACTGCGATACCTGCCCGTTGTAGGGGTCGACCTTAAAAAGCTCGGTCGGCGCCGATATGGAGGCGATCTCGGCGACCATCTTGCCGTCGGCGACGGTGAAGCGGTTGATGTCGTACTCGCCGTAGAGGGTGACCAGGATGTTGCCGTCGTCGTTCAGCGGGACGTAGCACAGGCGCAGGGTGCCCTTCATGGGGGCGAGGAAGAAGAGGTGGCTCTCGTCGTCCCACTCGATGTTGGTGGCGCTGTAATCGAACCCGGCGGTCAGGTCGGTCTTCATTTTGGTGGCCAGGTCGAGCACCATGAGGCGTTGCTTGTCCGACTCGACGCCCGGGCGGGCCATGCTGCCGAAGGCCAGGTGACGGTCGTCGGGCGAGAAGCGGGGGTAGCGGTCGTAGCCGGGCATGCCCTGGGTGAGGTTCTCGGTGGTCGCCTCCTGCAGGTCGTAGAGGTAGATATCCGAGTCGGTGCTCATGGCGTACTGGGTGCCGGCGAGTTTCTTGCACGTGTAGGCGATCTTGTCCGAAGAGTGGTTCCAGGCGATCTCGTCCATGTCGAAATCGGGGGCCATCGGGGCGTCCCACGGCTCGTCGGGCAGGATGTCGGTACCCGTGGCGAAGGGTTCGCGGCCGATCTGGGCCGTGAAGATATGGAGGTGGGTGCCGTCTTCCCAGCGGTTCCAGTGGCGCGCCATCAGGCCGTCGTAGATCAGGGCGGCCGACTTGTCCAGGTCGGCGTATTTGTCCGAGGAACGCTTGCCGTCCACTTTCACTCGCTTGGCGTACAGGACGTTGATGCCGTCCGGAGCCACCTTATACCCTTCGATACCCCCCTCGACGGCAGAGAGCTGCACGGCCGAAGGCATCTTCTTCTCGCGCATGAGCTTCGAGAGGATGATATCCATCCGCCAAAGTTGCGTCTCGCCGCTGCGATCCGAGAGGAAGTACATGGCCGAGCCGTCGGCATTCCACGTGGGATCCGATTCATTGGCGCTGCTGTCGGTCAGCTGCTGCGTGGTATAGGTTTCCAGGTCGGTGAAATAGAGGTTGGTGACCCCCTTGTTTTCCGCCATGCTGTAACGCGTGAGGGCGTAGACGACCCCGTGGCCGTCGGGCGAAACTTGCGAAGAGCCCGCGCGGGCCAGTTTCCACATCACCTCGGGGGTGAGGATCCCCGCCTGGATCTCGGCTTCGGTGAGGGTGGTGTCCGGCTCGATCATGGCTTGCTGTCTATTCTTGTCGGTCTGGTTGCACGAAACCGCCGCCACGGCCAGCAGGGCCGGCAGGGCGATGCGGATGAAGGTTCTTTTCATTTTTGTATGTTTTTCGGGCTATGTTCATTTTTTATTTTTTGTCATTCAGAGCGAAGCGAAGAATCTTGGTCGGGCCGTGGGCAGAACCATTCCGACCAAGATTCTTCACTGCGTTCAGAATGACAAAGCGGGGTCGTATTTTCTGAGAACGTGTTGTATGGTCAAATAGCTGTCTTCAGCCAGTTTTACGGCTTCCTGCAGGGTGACCCACCGGGCCTGTTCGATCCCCTCCTCGCTTTGGGGGACGGGCCGCTGGTCCGCGGGAGACGAAAGGCGGAACCAGTCGCAGCGTTTGAGCGTCCAGCGCCCGTGCAAAAGGTAGGCATGGCGCGTGGTGGTGATGAATTCGCCGCACTCCACCTGTTGCAGTCCGCACTCTTCGGCCGCCTCCCGGGCGGCGCACTCGCAGGGGGTCTCATTCGGTTCCAGATGCCCCTTCGGCAGGTCCCACCGCCCGTTGCGCCGGATCATCATCACCGACCCGTGCGGATTACTCACCACACCGCCCGCGGCAGGCGCCTGAACGAAAAGTGCGCAAAAAGCGTCGAAAAGTGCTATATAATCGCCCGATACGGCCCAGACCGTCTTGTGATTCCCGAATTTTTGCAGCAACTTTGCAATGTCAAGACCCGCCGCATCCACCACCTCCCCGGCAACGGTTCCGGCCGGACGTGCGGGGACAAAATTAACGATTTTTTCTTCGAAACAGATACTTAACACCCTCTAAATCCTTTTCATGAATCGAACGGAAACGGCTCTGCGCATTGCGGATAACCTGTTACAAATTAAGGCAATTAAACTCAATCCTGCAAATCCCTTCACCTGGGCCTCAGGTTGGCGTTCCCCCATTTATTGCGATAACCGCCGCATCCTTTCGCACCCCGCGGTGCGCGACGGGGTGGCCTCGGCGTTCGCCGCGCTGATCGGGGAGCTTTATCCCCAGGCCGATACCGTGGCGGGCGTGGCTACGGGCGCCATCGCCCACGGGGTGCTGGCGGCCGACCGGTTGAGCAAGCCGTTTATTTACGTCCGCTCGTCGCCCAAGGCGCACGGGTTGTCGAACCAGATCGAGGGCGAGTACGCTCCCGGCGCCAAAGTGGTGGTGGTCGAGGATCTGATCTCGACCGGCGGCAGCAGCCTGAGCGCCGTCGAAGCGTTGCGCGACGCGGGTTGCCAGGTGCTGGGCATGGTTGCCATCTTCACCTACGGCTTCCCTGTGGCGCAGGAGAACTTCGCCGCCGCCGGGGTGAAATTAGACACCCTGAGCGACTACGGCACGCTCATCTCCCTGGCCACGGAGCGCGGCTACGTGGACGGCGCACAAACGGAAACCTTGCACGAATGGCGGAAAGACCCCGCCAACTGGAAACAATAAGATCCCGATGGAAAAATTTGTAAGCAAACCGGCGGTGGTGAACTATCCCCCCGACGAAGTGTATGCCAATTGCAACCGCCTGGACCTCTTTGACGACCAGGCCGAGAAGCGGCTTGCGGACTGGAAAGCCGACGCGGACAGTTGCTCGTTCCGTGTAGCCGGATTCCCGACGGGCATGCGTATCGTGGAGCGCATCCCGGGCAAACTGGTCCGCATGGCGTCCATTCCCGAATCTGCCTTCACCTACTACATCTGCGTGACGTTCACCGGATTGCCCGAAGGCAAAACCGCCATACAGCACACGCTGGAGATCGAATTGAACATGGTCTTAAGGATGATGATCGGCGACCGCATCGGCCGCGCCATCGACGAAGCGGCGGAAATAGCGGCGAATTACCTGAACGCGACGCTGGATGGTGCCGCCCGGCACACGGAGAATAATTAGTGTCGCCCGGGTGCCGCCCGGGTGCCGCCCGGCACTCGGGAGATATTTGTCATTCTGAACGGAGTGAAGAATCTTGGTCGGAAGTGTTCTATACACAGTCCGACCAAGATTCTTCACTCCGTTCAGAATGACAAACTGTCAATAAAAAATCCACAGCAGCACCGGTTTCTCCACTTTCTGTAATTTATCGTCCATCGTCCGCATCGCATCGTCCGAAATGACCGGACAACCGAGGCTCATCCCCAACGGCAGGTGGACGGGATAGATCTCCGACCCCGGCACGGGCGCGAAAGAGTGCAGCACGACGATGCGTTTATAAGCATTATTGTTCGTCGGATCCAGCCCGTGCAATTTATAATGGATCTTGATCCCCCATTGGCTCGGCGCGCGCGCCCCGATGCGGTAGCGCCCCAGCGAGGTACAATAACTCCCCTCGACATTGCTGAAAACGGGTTGCGCCCCGGTGCTCCCTTGCCCCTGCCCGTGACAGCAGAGCGAGGAAAGCGTCGCCTCGCCCTTCCCGAAATCCCAGACATGGAACCGGTAACGCCCCGAGTGCTCCTTCATGTCGACCAGCACGCAGAACGCGGTGTTCATCCCCTTCGCCTTGCAAAAAATGAGCGCCGAATCGGCCATCACCTCCAGCCGCGTGCGTGCCGCCTCACGCGTGATCTGCGCCGGCCCGCTGAAAAAGCAGAGCAGGAAGAGCAGCAGCGGAATGATATAAAATACGAATTTCTTCATCATTATAAAAGCAGCATTATCACAATAACCACGATCACCGCCCCGATGGCATTGAGCAATTTGCGGTTTTTAACGATCCGTTGCAGAATAAAATCGGCCACCAGGGCCGCCGCGACGAGTCCCGCCATCCCCGCCACCGCCACGATGCGCCAACCTTCGAGGATCTCAGGGTGCACAATGCACCGCACAATCAAATAGACGAAGAATAACCCGGCGCAGACATTCAATACGGTCGGACGGTATTTCATGGGACACACATTTTTTTTCGTCATGTCGAGCGTTAGTCGAGACATCTCAGACACTCTTTTTGAGATGTCTCGACTAACGCTCGACATGACGGCCAAATCACTTTTCCCCCAGCGCAGGCGGCACGATCCCGCCCATATCGAACCCGCCCCAACGCTCGGCGACGTAATCGAGCGTGCGCAGCAATTCCCCCGGATCGGTAAGCGTGACCAGTTGCAGGCGCGTGGATTTGAAATCGGGCAGCCCCTTGAAATAGGACGACAAATGCCGCCGCATCTCGATCACCCCCACATACTCGCCCTTCACGTTGATGGATTTGATCAGGTGCCGCCGAGCAATCTCGACGCGCTCTATGACCGACGGCTCGGGCAGCAGCTCCCCCGTATTCAAAAAATGGCGGATCTGCCGGAAGATCCACGGCCGCCCATAGGTCGCCCGCCCGATCATCACCCCGTCCACCCCATAACGCGCGAAAGCGTCGGCGGCACGTTCGGGCGAATTGATATCCCCGTTGCCGATGATCGGAATATGGATGCGCGGATCATTCTTCACCCGCCCGATCAACGTCCAGTCCGCCTCCCCCTTATAGAGTTGCGCACGCGTACGGCCATGGATCGTCAGGGCGGCGATGCCCACATCCTGCAACCTGAGCGCTATTTCCTCGATATTCTTGGAATCTTCATCCCACCCCAGCCGCGTTTTGACCGTCACCGGAATGTCGACCGCCTCGACGATGCGCCGCGTCATCTCGACCATCAGCGGTACGTCGCGCATCATGCCGCTGCCCGCCCCGCGCCCCGCGATCTTCTTCATCGGGCAGCCGAAATTGATGTCGATCACATCGGGCCGCGCGCCCTCGGCGATCCGGGCCGACTCGACCATCGGCTCGATAAGATGACCATAGATTTGTATCCCCACAGGCCGCTCGGCGTCCGAAATATCGAGCTTGGCGAGCGACTTGGCCGCGTCGCGGACGAGGCCGTCCGAGGAGATGAACTCCGTGTAGACCATGTCCGCCCCGAACTCCTTGCACATGGCGCGGAACGACGGGTCGGTGACGTCCTCCATCGGGGCCAGCAGCAGGGGTTTTTCACCCAGGTCCATCTCGCGTATCTTCATAATGGTGCAAAAATAACTATCTTTGCGCAACAAACCAGCGAAAGAACTCCTCCCGATCCTGTTTTTGTCATCCTGAGCGAAGCGAAGGATCTCAAAAAGGCTGGCTGAGATTCTTCGCTGCGCTCAGAATGACAAAACCGGAGAAACGAATTATGAACATCGAACAATTCCTGCTCGCCAAAGTCACCGACGCCGTCACGGCCCTCTACGGCCCCGTCGACGCCCAGGCCGTCCAGATACAGAAAACCCGCAAGGAGTTCACCGGCGACTACACGCTGGTCGTTTTCCCGCTATTGAAAGCCTCGCGCACCTCGCCCGACGCCACGGCGCAGGCCATCGGCGAGTGGTTGGCCGCGAACGTCGCCGAGGTCGGCGGCTTCAACGTGATCAAGGGTTTTTTGAATATCTCGCTCAAAGACGGTTTCTGGGCCGCGCAGTTCGCCGCGATCGGCGAAAACTTCGGCCAGGGCGCCCCCACGGGCCGCACGATCATGGTCGAATACTCCTCGCCCAACACGAATAAACCCTTGCATCTGGGCCATATCCGCAACAACCTGCTCGGCTATTCCGTGGCTGAAATTCTAAAAGCATGCGGCCACCGCGTAATCAAGGCCAACCTGGTCAACGACCGCGGCATCCACATCTGCAAAAGCATGATCGCCTGGCAGCTCTACTCGGGCGGCGAAACCCCCGCGAGCTCCGGCATGAAGGGCGACCACCTCGTGGGCAAATACTACGTCGAATTCGACAAGCACTATAAAGCCGAGATCAAGGAACTCATGGCCGCCGGCGCATCGGAAGAAGAGGCCAAGCGCACCGCCCCCGTGATGGTGCAGGCGCAACAGATGCTGCGCAAGTGGGAGGCCCGTGACCCCGAGGTCTACGGCCTGTGGGAAACGATGAACGGCTGGGTATACGAAGGTTTTGCAAAGACCTACAAGGCCCTGGGCGTCGATTTCGACAAGACCTATTATGAGTCGAACACCTACCTGTTAGGCAAATCGCTGGTCGAGGATGGCCTTCGCAAAGGCGTCTTCACCCGCCGCGAAGACGGCTCGGTCTGGATCGACCTAACCGCCGACGGCCTGGACGAAAAACTGCTCCTTCGCGCCGACGGCACCTCGGTCTACATGACCCAGGACCTGGGCACGGCCGTGCAGCGCTTCTCCGAGGAGCACCTCGACGAAGAGATCTACGTGGTCGGCAACGAGCAGAACTACCACTTCCAGGTGCTCAAACTGATCCTTTCGAAACTGGGCTACCCCTGGGCCGAAAATATCACCCACCTTTCATACGGCATGGTCGAGCTGCCCGAGGGCAAGATGAAATCGCGCGAGGGCACGGTGGTCGACGCCGACGACCTGATCGAGGATATGGTCGCCACCGCCCGCGAGATGTCCGCCGCCACCGGCAAATTGGACGATTGCACCGAAGAGCAGGCCGAAGCGATCAGCCGCATGGTCGGTATGGGCGCGCTGAAATATTTCATCCTCAAAGTCGATCCGCGCAAAACGATGCTGTTCGACCCCCGCGAGTCGATCGACTTCAACGGCAACACGGGCCCCTTCATCCAGTACACCCACGCCCGCATCCGCTCGATCCTGCGCAAGGCCGCCGAGGCGGGCATCGCCTATGCGGATACCCCGGCACCCTCGGCGTATCTTCCCGAGGAGATCGGCCTGATCAAGCAATTGCTGGACTTCCCGGACACGGTCGCCCAGGCCGGTGCGACGTGCTCGCCCGCCGTCGTGGGGGCTTACGCCTACGAGCTGGCCAAGTCGTTCAACGGCTACTACCACGACCACTCGATCCTCAAGGAGACGGACGAAGCTACCCGTGCCATGCGCCTGCGGCTGTCCGCCCAAATTTCGGCGGTCATCGCCCGCGGCATGGCCCTGCTCGGGATAGAAGTCCCCGAAAGAATGTAATTTTCCGGTTTTGTAATTCTGCGCGAAGCGACGAATCTTGGTCGGGCTGTGCCGTAAAATTTCCGACCACCATTCTTGGCTTCGCTCAGAATGACAAAACTTCGACATGTAATTTTTTCACACCGGCGCACGTTTTATATAAAAACCATGCTGCCATGAAAACGATAATCGCCACCTTTGCCATGCTCTGCGCCGCCTTTACGCTTGCCGCGCAGAAACCGGCCAAGGCACCCAAACCGTACACGCCGACCGGCCGCGAACTGGTCGACGTGGTGCGCATCCTGAACGACTCGCTCACCCGCGGCCACGCCGGATTCTACCTCGACGGCCGCATCGTCAGCCAGCAGGAGGTCGACGCGATCCCTGCCTCACGCATCGCCAGCACGACCATCCTCTACGGCGGCCGCCCCTATATCGACAAGGTGATCCGCGAAATGTTGGCCGAGACGCCCAAGATCGAGCCTGCGGCGAAATAGCCGGAATAACCGAATGATCCGGGGCTTCCTTTTTTCGAAAAAAGGAAGCCCCGGATCATTATTTTTCCCATGATCCCGGCAAAAATATTATTTTTGCATAAATGGACAAAAGGAAACAATCCCCTATCTACAAACTGATCGGCCCGATCCAAAGGTTCATCCGTGAGGATAAAGCCTCCGGCATCGTGCTCGGGGTCAGCGTGATCGTCGCGCTGTTGCTCAATAACTCGCCCTGGGCGGCCTCTTACGCCCATTTTTTCGAACAGACGTTCGGTTTCGTCTTCAACGGGGAGTCCTATCTGGAGTTCGACATCCACCACTGGATCAACGACGGGCTGATGGCGATATTCTTTTTCGTCGTGGGGCTGGAACTGAAACGGGAATTCATCGCCGGGGAGCTGTCCAATCCCCGCAAAGCCCTGCTGCCGATCGGCGCGGCGTTGGGGGGAATGCTCTTTCCGGCTTGTATCTACCTGCTGTTCAACCCAACGGGCGAGGCAAGCCAGGGCTGGGGCATCCCGATGGCGACCGATATCGTGTTCGCGCTGGGGGTTTTGTATCTGGTCGGCAGCCGGGTGCCGCTGTCGCTGAAGATCTTCCTGACGGCGCTGGCGATCGTGGACGACCTGGCGGCCGTGCTGGTGATCGCGTTTTTCTACACTTCGGAAATCTCGTTGCTCAACCTGCTGATCGGGCTCTGCTTCACCCTGGTCATGTACGCCGGCAACCGGGCGGGGATTAAGAACGTGGCGTTCTATGCCATCATCGGCATCGGGGGCGTGTGGGTCGCCTTCCTGCTCTCGGGCATCCATGCGACCATCGCCGCCGTGATTGCCGCCTTCATGATCCCTGCGGACGTGCGCATCGACGAGAGCGCCTACCTCTACCGGATGCGCAAATACCTGGACAAATTCAGCAAAATGGACCCGAATAACCTGCCCACGCTCACCAACGAGCAGGTGCACACCCTGGATAAGGTCAAGGACATCACCAACCAGGCCATCCCGCCCCTGCAACGCCTCGAACATGCGCTGCACCCGTTCGTCTCCTTCGTGGTCATCCCCATTTTCGTGCTGGCCAACGCGGGGATCTCCTTTGCCGGAGTCGATACCGAAACCTTGTTCTCGGGCCCGGTTTTCTTCGGCGTGTCGCTGGGGCTGCTGTTGGGCAAGGTGACGGGGATCGTTACGTTCACCTACCTGCTGATCCGCCTGAAAGTGGCGCCCGCCTCGGAAGGGATGACTTTCCGCAATCTGGTCGGGATCGGCCTGCTGGGCTCGATCGGATTCACCATGTCGCTGTTCATCACCTCGCTGGCCTTCACGGACCCGATGTACGCGATCCAGTCCAAAGCGGGGATCTTCGCCGCCTCGATCATCGGCGGAACCGTGGGGTATTGGTTGCTTAAGAGAAAATAAATAAACTTCGTCACTCGTCGCTTCGCTCTGTCGGGATGACGCGTGCATGCTGGCTCGATCGTAGGGGCACCCCTTGCGGGTGCCCCAAAAGGAGAGGGCACCCGCAAGGGGTGCCCCTACGGTATGTCGCTCACCGCCCGTCGGCGGCGATCAATTCCAATAGTGCGTCGATCGCCTCTTCTTGTGGAATATTGCGCCGGATCACCTCCCGGCCGCGGTAGAGGGTGACGCGGCCCGGGCCTGAGCCTACGTAGCCGTAGTCGGCGTCGGCCATCTCGCCGGGGCCGTTGACGATGCAGCCCATCACGCCTATTTTCAGCCCCGCCAGGTGCGAGGTGCGCGCGCGGATCGCGGCCAACGTGCCTTCCAGGTCGTACAGCGTGCGGCCGCAGCCGGGACAGGCGATGTATTCGGTCTGCGTGATGCGCACCCGCGCAGCCTGCAAGATATGAAAGCATACCGCGTCTATGTCAGCCTGCGTAGTGCCCTCGCACTCGATCCACAGCCCGTCCGCCAGCCCATCCAGGAACAACAATCCCGTATCCGCCGCCGCCCGCACCATCAACTCTTCGAGGGTCGTCCCCACCGGATAGCTGCGCCGCAGCACCACGGGACGGCGGTCGCCTAAAGCCTGCATATTGAGCACCGCCGCACGCCACTGCGCCGGCGGATTCGAAGTCGTACATTCCAACACGGCCACTCCTTCCAACTCTTCCTCAGTAAGTTCCGAACGCAGCAGCGGCACCTGCCCTCCGCCCAAACGCCCCACCCGGTCACTGCGCCGGGGATGGTATTCAAAAGGATGATAGAGCGAAGGATCAACCACAGGCGTAATATCGGCATGCCCCGCCCGCCCGCCCGTATATCCGGCGAGCAGCTGCCCTACGGGAATCTCATGCTCAGGCGCCTCGGAAAGCGATACGCGCAGCGTATCCCCCAGTCCATCAGCCAGCAACGCACCGATGCCCACGGCCGATTTCACCCGCCCCTGCATGGCGTCGCCCGCCTCGGTGACCCCCAGGTGGAGCGGGAAAGCCATCCCCGCCTCACGCATCCGCGCGGCCAGCAACCTATAAGCATGCACCATCACCCGCACATTGCTCGATTTCATCGAAACGACCACCTGGTCGAACCCTTCCGCCCGGCAAACCTCCAGAAACTCCATCGCCGAGGCGACCATCCCCTCGGACGTGTCGCCGTAGCGGTCGACCATCGCCGGGGCCAGCGACCCGTGGTTCACGCCGATGCGCAGGGCCACGCCCCGCTCGCGGCATTTGGCGATCAGTTTTTGAAGTTCCCCGTCCCGGTTGCGGAAATTGCCGGGATTGATGCGCACTTTATCGACGAAATCGGCCGCCGCCATCGCCACATCGGGCGTGAAATGGACATCGGCCACGATGCCTACCTCCTCGCCCCCTGCGGCACGCACCTGTCGCACGATATTCTCCATGTTGCGCGCATCGGCCATCGTGGGCGTGGTCAGCCGCACGATGCGCCCCCCGGCGCGGGCGATGCGCATGACCTGCGCCGCGCTTGCTTCGGTATCGAGCGTCGAAGTGTTGGTCATCGACTGCACCGCCACCGCCTCGCCGCCCCCTATGGTCACCGGGCCGATACGGACGGATACCGTTTCGGCGCGCGTGTAGCGGGTCAGCGAGTCGCAGAATTTCATGCCTTTGAGCGAATTGCGTAACGGGCGAAAAGCAGCAGCAGGGCCAGCGTGACCACCCCTGCGGCGATGATCCCCGCCGTGTAGTTGATCTGCAACATCTCACGCGCCGTGAACAGGTAGGCCGAGACGATAAAGGTCATCGCGAGCGCCGGGATGAGCGTAATATAAAAATTGGTGCGCCGTTGCCACAGGTAGACCGTGAAGGCCCAAAGCGAGGCCACGGCCAGCGTCTGGTTGGCCCAGGCGAAGTAGCGCCAGACCACCTCGAAAGGCAGCAGCGTGATCACGAAGCCCACGACGAAGAGCGGAATGCAGATGTATAGCCGTTTGCTGAAACTCTTCTGTTCCAGCCCCAGGAAGTCGGCCACGATGAGCCGTGCGCTGCGGAAGGCGGTGTCGCCCGTGGAGATCGGGGCGGCGATCACCCCGAGGATGGCCAGCATGCCGCCGATTTTACCCAGCGTGGTGTGTGCGATCACATCCACCGCCCAGGCGGCGTTGCCCCCATGCTCAGCCAGCGCCTCGTTCAATTCGCGCACCCCGCCGAAGAAGGCCATCGCGGCCCCGGCCCAGATCATGGCGATGACGCTCTCGGCGATCATCGCCCCGAAGAAGACCCCGCGCCCCTGCCGTTCGGAGGTCACGCAGCGCGCCATGAGCGGCGACTGGGTGGCGTGGAAACCCGATATGGCCCCGCAGGCGATGGTGATGAACAGCGTGGGGATGATGGGGAAGTCGGCCGCGTTGGCTTTCATGTTGGTGAAGTTGGCCGCGGTGAGTTCCGGGATGGAGTATCCTTCGACAAAGATCGCCCCGAGGATGCCGACGGCCATGAAGATGAGCGCCGCGCCGAAGAGCGGATAGATGCGCCCGATGATCTTGTCGATGGGCAGCAGCGTGGCGATCACGTAATATATCAGGATGATCCAGACCCAGAAGTTAGGGATCACCACCCCGCCCACACGCAGGTCGGTCAGCCCCGTGAGCCCGGCCAACAGCCCTGCCGGGCCGAGCATGAAGACCGCCCCCACGAGCACCATGAGCCCCACGGTGAACACGCGCATGACCTGTTTGACGCTCAATCCGAGATACTTGCCGATGATCTCCGGAAAACTGAGCCCTTTATGCTCGATGGAGACCATGCCCGAGAAATAGTCCTGCACCGCCCCGAAGAAGATCCCCCCGAAGGTGATCCAAAGGAATGCCACGGGCCCGTAGGTCGCCCCGAGGATCGCCCCGAAGATGGGCCCCAGCCCCGCGATGTTGAGCAGTTGGATCAGGAAGGTCTTCCAGGCGGGCATCGCCACGTAGTCCACCCCGTCGCCATGGGTATGGCAGGGGGTCGTGCGCGCAGGATCGGCCCCGAAGACCCGCTCGACGTATTTTCCGTAAGTAAAGTAAGACCCGATGAGCAGGGCGAGGCAAACGATGAAAGTGATCATAAAGAGTAATTTTCTGCGAAAGTAGGGAATTTCAATGGAAATCAGATAAAAAATTCGTCATCGTTGTCTTTCTGAGCGCCTTCGTTGTCATTCTGAACGAAGTGAAGAACCTCAGCCAAATTGTGGGCCAGTCCGAAAAACAGGTTGGTAAAATTACACATACAGTATTTCCGTCATGTCGAGCGTTATTCGGGAAATATACAAACGGGGGTCTGAGAAGTGTCGGCGAAAGCGCGGCATGGAGGAATTGTGGGAGTGATGTAGATTGA
>JAVBPS010000111.1:0-15581 GCA_031549495.1 Rikenellaceae bacterium
TATACTAATTTTCAACCTTTCTTCCTTTCCTACTTGTCTCGCTATTTCGACAAATCACAAACTTAGTGTCTTTTATGTCTCGACTTCGCTCGACATGACGAAGGAGGTTGGAGTCCGGCAAATTTTGCATTATGCATTTCCTGTTTAATTATTCCGGTAAAATTCTTACATTTGTATTCGCATAAGACTAAATTATGACAGCCGACATGCTGAAATACAAGCTCGAAGAGGTCCTTACCCCGGCCCAGAAAAAGGAATTCCTGGAATTCCCGAAAAGACTCTATAAAGGCAACCGTACGTGGGTCTGCCCGTTGGACGCGGACATCGAGGGGCGTTTCGATCCCGCGCGCAACGAGCTTTTCAACGGCGGCGACGCGATCCGCTGGATCGTGCGCGATGTGACCAATTCGCGTGTCGTGGGCCGCATCGGAGCCTTCTTCAACGAAGACCTGGCCCGCATCAACGACCAACCGACGGGCGGTTGCGGCTTCTTCGAATCGATCCACGACCAGCAGGTGGCCGACATGCTCTTCGACGCCTCGCGCGACTGGCTCTCCGCCCACGGTATGGAAGCGATGGATGGCTCGATCAACTTCGGCGATCGCGACCAATGGTGGGGCGTGCTGGTGGAAGGGTTTGAGAAACAACCCCTTTACGCCAACAACTACAACCCCCCGTATTATAAGGAGCTGTTCGAAAACTACGGTTTCAAGAATTACTACGACCAGTATTCCTATTACCGCAATATGAAGGTGGGCGAGTTCAACCAGTCGGTCTACGACCGCGTGAAGCGTCTGAACGAAACGCCGGGCTACCATTTCGAGCACATCGGCGATAAGAAGAACATGGAGCAGGTGGCTGAGAATTTCCGCCGCATCTACAACAAGGCGTGGGCCCTGCACAGCGGCGTGAAACCGATCGACACCGCGCACGCGATGAAACTGATGAACATGCTGCGGCCGATCATCGACCCGCGGCTGATCTATTTCGCCTACTTCAACGGCGAGGCGATCGGTTTCTTCATCATGGTCCCCGACATCAACCGCATCATCGGCCGGTTCAAGGGCAAGTTGAATTTGATCAATAAATTGCGCCTGGTGTGGCTTTTGAACCGCGGCAAGGCCGACCGTATCTTCGCCATCATCTTCGCCGTCGATCCCGATTTCCACGGCAAGGGGATCGAGTCGGGCATCATGCACTGCTTCGAGCAGACGCTGCAGAAGGAAAAACTACCTTACAAGACGTTGGAACTGGCCTGGGTGGGCGATTTCAACCCGGTGATGATGCGCATGGTCGAGAATTACGTCTGCGCCTCGCGCTATAAGGTGCACACCACCTACCGCTACCTGTTCGACCGCGACAAAGAGTTCACGCGCTGCCCGCGCATCAGCGTGAAGCGCAACACCGCGGTAACCAATTAATTATGAATTATGAATTATGGATTATGAATTCCTGCCGGACGAAATAATTCATAATTCATAATTCATAATTCATAATTTAATTTCGTGGATACGAAATTCGCTCCTTTCATAGATACGGCCGCTCTTCGGGCCGCATTGGACGCTCACCGCAACCCCTCGACGGACGAGGTGCGCCGTGCCGTTGACCGCGCATTGGCCCTCAACCGCCTCTCGCTGGAAGAGACGGCCGTGCTGCTCAACGCCGCCGACCCCGAGTCCGTCGGGATCATCATGGAGGGCGCGCACCGGCTCAAACAGGCCGTCTATGGTGAACGCATCGTCCTGTTCGCCCCCCTTTACATCGGCAACCTTTGCACGAACAACTGCGCTTACTGCGGTTTCCGTGCCGGTAATGCCGCCGCCGTGCGCCGCACGCTCACGGAAGGAGAACTCTCGGCCGAGGTGCTCGCGTTGGAACGCACCGGGCAGAAACGCCTGATCCTCGTCTACGGCGAGCATCCGCGTTACGACGCTGATTATATCGCCTCGACCGTCCGGCAGGTCTACGCCACGCGCGGCGAACAATCCGACCGCATCAATCGCGTCAATATCAACGCCGCCCCGTTCGATGTGGAGGGCTTCCGCACGATCCGCGAGGCGGGCATCGGGACTTACCAGATCTTCCAGGAAACCTATGACCCGGAAGTCTACGCCCGTTTCCACCCCTCGGGCCGCAAGGCGGATTACGCCTGGCGCCTGACGGCGATGGACCGCGCGATGGAGGCCGGTATCGACGATGTGGGGCTGGGCGTATTGCTCGGGCTGGGCGACTGGCGTTTCGAAGTGATGGCCCTGCAGCGCCACACGATCCATCTGGAAGAGTGCTTCGGCGTGGGCCCGCACACGATCTCTTTCCCGCGCATCCGCCGCGCCTCGGGTACGGACGGGCGGGGCGGGATGCCCGTTTCGGACGAGGATTTCATGCGAGCGGTGGCCGTGTTGCGGCTGGCCGTGCCCTATACCGGCCTAATCCTCACCGCCCGCGAAACCCCCGAGCTGCGCAACCGCCTGATCGACTACGGCATATCCCAGATCGACGCCGGTACGAACCTGCAGATCGGCGGTTACTCGGAAAGCGCCGGGGTGCAAAACCTCGAACGCGAACAATTCGAACAGGGCGACCAGCGCTCGCTCTGCGAAGCCATTTCCGAGTTGGTCGACGCGGGTATGATCCCCTCCTTCTGTACGGCCTGCTACCGTGTAGGCCGCACGGGCGAGCACTTCATGGCCTTTTCGAAAAAGGGTTTCATCAAACGTTTCTGCACCCCGAACGCCCTGCTCACCTTCGCCGAATACCTGGAAGATTACGCCCCCGAAGCGCTGCGCGCCAAAGGCCGGGCGCTGATCGAGTCCAAAGCGGCCGAGTTAGACCCCGCCGCCCGCGAAACGCTGCTCGCCGACCTGGAAAAGATCCGCCGCGGCGAACGCGAGATATTCTATTGATATAACAATTGGTTTTTGTCATTCTGAGCGAAGCGAAGAATCTTGGTCGGGCTGTGTACAGAACAGTTCTGACCAAGATTCTTCGCTTCGCTCAGAATGACAAAATATTCTCCGTGTGCCGGGCGGCACCGCTTCGCTCTGAATGACAAAGGCCGTCCTTAGAGTATCTGCCCGGCCAGATACAAAAGCCCGATCTCCGAGATCTTCGCATTGAAGATCGCATCGAGTTTCCTTTCTTCCGCTTCGAGATAGCTCCGCTGAATCTCCCGGAATTCGACCCCGGACATCGACCCGAGCCGATACATCTCCATGGCCGCCTGCATGTTGGCCAGCGCCGCGTCCGAGGATTCCTGTTCGAAGGAGATCATCATGAAATTCTTCTGGTAGGTGTTGTAGAGCTGCGAAAGTTCACTTTCGACCTGGGTGCAGACCTGCTTGTGAAGCAAATCGCTGTTCTCCACCTCGATCCCGGCGTTTCGTATCTTGCGCCGCGTTTCCAGCCGGTTGAAGATCGGCACCGAGAGCGTGAATCCCCAGTTAGGCCCGTGGTAATCGGTGAACAGCGGAGCCGAGGTGCTTTTCGAGGCGTAATTATACCGGTAGGCTGCCGCGAAATCGAGGGTAGGGTAGCGCGCCGAACGGGCCACGCGCAGGTCCAGCTCCGACACGCGCTGTCCGCTCTGCGCCAGCTCGATGGCCGTGTTATGCTCCATCGCGCTCTGTAACAACGCGGGCTCTTCGAGGCCGCCGTCCGGCAGGATCGTGTCGCAGAGTTGCGCTTTGGAATGCAAATCGCTGTTCATCAGCTCGAACAGCCGGATATGCGCGTTGCGGATGATCTCCTGCTGGCGCACCAGTTTCGAGCTGTCGGCGTTGTAGTCGATCTTCGCCTGCTTCATCTCCAGACCCGAGATCGAGCCGATCACGTATTTCTCCAACGCCTGGTTGTAGCGCAGCGTGGAAATTTCCAGATACAATTCCGCCGCGTCCAGCCGCCGCTGCTGCGTGACGATGTAATAGTATTGCGAGGCGATGTCGAGCGTCAGTTGTTCCATGCTGCCGCGCAGGTTCAGCTCCCCGGCCCGCAGCAACTCCTTCGAAGTCTCGTAGGTGGCGAACATCCCCATCCCGTCGAACAGGCGCCAGCCTAAGGCAATGTCCGTGTTGTAAACGTTGGTCACGTAATCGCTCTTGGCCGTAGGCGTGTCGTCGCCGTAGACCGAGCGGTCGGAGTAACGCTCCTGCGTCTGCCGCGCCCCGGCGGTCACCGAGGGCAGGAAAGGGGCGTAGGTGACGTTGTTTTCGGCGATCTGCGTGCGGTTGCGGGCGATCTTGATGCCGTAGTTGTTTTCCATGCCCTGCAGGACGCACTCACGCAGGGTGAGGCTCTCCTGGGCCGTGGCCGCGGCGCACGCGGCCGCCAATATGAGGGTCAGCAAATAGCGTTTCATTGTTTCAGGAAGGGTTCCCGTGGTTTTAGTGCAATTATAAACAGTTATCCGCCTTTTCGTCATGTCGAGCGTTAGTCAAGACAACTCAGACAGTCTGTTTTAGATGTCTTGACTAACGCTCGACATGACGAAAAGAGAATTTTAATTTTCATTTTGATCCTGTTCAACGGTTTTTTTACCCGTAAGGTAGGTGTAAATGGCGGGGATGACGAACAGCGTGAGCAGCGTGGCGAAGACCAGCCCCCCGACCACGGCGATCCCCATCGACACGCGGCTCTCGGAGCCCGCGCCCGTGGCGATCGCCATCGGCAGGATGCCGAGGATCATGGCCAGCGAGGTCATCAGGATGGGGCGCATGCGCTGCACCGAGGCTTCGGTCACCGCCTGGCGGATCGCCAGGCCGGCGGCCCTGCGCTGGTTGGCGAATTCGACGATCAGGATGCCGTTCTTGGTCACCAGGCCGATGAGCATGATCAGGCCGATCTGCGAGAAAATATTCATCGTCTGCCCCCAGATGTACATGGCCGCCAGCGCCCCGATCAGGGCCAGCGGTACGGTAAGCATGATGGTGAGCGGATCCCGGAAGCTCTCGAACTGCGCCGCGAGCACCAGGTAGATGAACACCAGCGCCAGCAGGAAGGCGAACAGCAGGCTCGACGAACTCTCCACGAAATCCTTCGACGATCCGGCCAGCGAGGTGCTGAACGTGTCGTCGAGCACTTCGTCCGCGATGCGGTCCATCTCCTCGATACCGTCCCCGAGGGTGTATCCCTTGGCGGGCGAGGCGGAGACGGTGGCCGATGAGAAACGGTTGTAGCGGTAGAGTTTCGGCGGCGTGCTGCTCTCCGAGATGGTCACGAAGTTGTCCAACTGGAGCAGGTCGCCGCGGCTGGACCGCACGTAAATGTTGGTCAGGTCGGTCGGTTTGTTGCGGTTATGGCGGTCGAACATGCTCATGATCTGGTACTGCTTGCCGTTGCGCACGTAGTAGCCGATGCGCTGCTCGCTCATGGCCAGCTGCAGCGTCTGGGCGATGTTCTGCACCGACACGCCCATTGTCGCCGCGCGGTCGCGGTTGATGCGCACGGTCAGTTCGGGCTTCGTAAAGCGCAGGTTGACGTCCGAGGCGGCGAAGACCGGGCTCTGGCCCACCTTGTCCATGAAGCGCGGCAACGCTTCTTTCAGGTCATCGAGGTTCTGCCCCTGCAGCACGTACTGGATGTCCAACCCGCCGCGCGAACTGCCGAAGGTTTGCTGCTGCATGACGATGCTGCGCGCCCCGGTCATTTTGGCGACCGCCGGGGTGAGCGCCTCGGCGATCTGCTGCTGGGTGCGTTCGCGCTGGTCGGCGTCCTTGAGCATGATCATGAACTGGGCGCTGTTGACCGTGCCGCGGTAGCCCACCGAACGCAGGTGGCCGCCGTCCTGCTCGGGTACCAGCGAGTCGATCAGCGCCGACATCCGCTCGGCGTAATTCATCATATAGTCGAACGAGGTGCCCTCCGGGGCGGTGGAAACGACCGTGATCAGCGAGCGGTCCTCCATCGGGGCCATCTCCGAGCGGATCGAAGTCCAGAGCCAGACGATCGCCCCGATCGAAATACCCATGATGAACCACGATATATAGCGGACGCGCAGAAATCCTTCCAACCAGCGTTTATATCCGCTCGTGAGGCCCGAGAAGAAAGGCTCGGTAAACGTATAGAGCCTGCCGTGCGTGGCGTCGGGCTTGAACATGCGCGCCGATAACATCGGCGTGAACGAGAGCGCCACGAAGGCCGAGATGAGCACCGCCCCCGCGATCACCAGGCTGAACTCGCGGAACAGCCGTCCCGTCACCCCTTGCAGGAAGACGATCGGTAAGAAGACCGCCGCCAGGGTGATGGTCGTGGAGATGACCGCGAAGAAGATCTCGTCCGTCCCCTTGATCGCCGCCTCCATCGGCTGCATGCCCTGTTCCACCTTCGAATAGATGTTCTCCATCACCACGATCGCGTCGTCGACCACCAACCCGATCGCCAGCACCACGGCCAGCAGCGTGAGGATGTTGATCGTGAATCCGCAGACGTACATGATGAAGAAGCTGCCGATCAGCGAGATCGGGATCGCCAGCACCGGAATGAGCGTGGTGCGCCAGTTGCGCAGGAAGACGAAAATGATCAGCACCACCAGGCAGAACGCCTCGACGATGGTGCGCGTCACCTCGTTGATCGACTGGCGGATGAATTTCGTTTTGTCGAAGCCGGTGCGGATCACGATATCCTCGGGCAGGTCTTTTTTGATCTTCTCGATGGCGACCTTGGCGTTGTCGACGATGGTGATGTAGTTGGCGCCGGGCTGCGGGATGAGCTGGCAGGAGACCATCGTCACCCCGTTGCGCTTGAGGATCGAGCGGGTGTTGTACGCCTCCACGACCGCCTGCCCCACATCCTTGAAGCGCACCACGCGCTCCCCGTCGCGGGCCAGGATCAGGTTGTTGAAGTCGTCCAGCGTGCGCAGGCGGCCCATCGTGCGGATGGTGAGCTCGGTGTTGTCGCCCTCGATGCGCCCGGCCGGCAGTTCGATGTTCTCGCGCGTGACCGCGTCCCTAACGTCCATCGGCGTGAGCCGGTAGGCGGCCAGCAGCATCGGGTCCATCTTCAGGCGGATCGACATGCGGCGCGAGCCGTTGATCTCGACGCTCGACACCCCCGAGACGGTCTGCAACATCTCCTTGAAGTTGACCTCGGCGAACTCGCTCAGGTCGATGATCGAGCGGGTGTTGCTTTCGAGCGTCACCCCGTAAATGGGCTGCGCGTCGGCGTCCGCTTTCGAGACCACCGGCGGGTCGACGTCGGCCGGCAGGCGGCGGATCGCCTCCGATACCTTGTTGCGCACGTCGTTGGCGGCGGTTTCCAGGTTGACCTCGATCTTGAACTCGACGGTGATGTAGCTCATCCCGTCCGACGAGAGGCTGTAGATGGTCCGGATGCCCGGGATGCCGTTGATGTACTCTTCGAGCGGTTCGGTGATCTGCGTCTCGATCACGTCGGCGTTAGCCCCGGGAAAGGAGGTGCGCACCGAGATGATCGGCGGGTCGACGCTCGGGTAGTCCCTCACCCCGAGGAACGTGTACCCGATCACGCCGATGATCACCACGAAGATGTTGAGCACCGTGGCGAGCACCGGACGTTTGATGCATATGGTTGAAAAACTGGCCATTTTTTGAATTATGGATTATGAATTATGGATTATGAATGATGGCATCCGGCAGGAATTCATAATTCATAATCCATAATTCATAATTTAATTATTGATGAGCAAAGGCGCTCCCTCCTTGACTTGCATCAGCCCCGTGACCACCACCGAGTCGCCTTTCAGCAACCCGCGCGTGATCTCGACCATCGTCTCGGAGCGGGTGCCGGTGACCACGGCCTGCATGTGGGCGTGGCCGTCCTGCACGACCCATACCTTTTTCTGGTCGGCGTCGGGGACGATCGCCTCGGTGGGCACCTGCAACGTGTTGCCGTCCTTCTGGCCGACGGTCACGTTGGCGAACATGCCGGGGATGATCCTTAGGCCCTCGTTGTCGTACATGGCGCGCATGATGACCGTGCGGGTGGTCACGTCCACCGTGGGGTCGACGGCGTAGATGCGCGCCGAGCGGGGCCGCTGGTCGGCCTCGGTGGTGAAGTGGATGTAACTGCCGTTGAGGTCGGCGCCGTAGTATTTTTCGGGGATCGAAAATTCGATCTTCAAGCGTTTGTTGTCCACGATGTGGGCGATCTTGGTGCCGGGCTGGATGTAGCTGCCGGGCGAGACGTAACGGAAGCCGACCACCCCGTCGAAGGGGGCCTTGATCGAGGTCTTGTCGATGCGCACCTCCAATAACTGGATGTCCGCCTCGATCACGTTGTAGTCGGTCTCGATCTGGTCGAAGGCCTCGCGCGAGATGGCGTCCTTGTCAAGCAGGATGCGCGCGCGGTCGAGTTTTTCGCGCAGCAGGTTGCGCTGGAAGGTGGCGCGCTTGAGCTGCGACTGCAAATCGTCGTCGTTCACCTTGACCAACGCCTGGCCGCCGCGGATGTGCGACCCTTCTTCGAAAAAGATCTTCTCGATCTTGCCCGACACCTCGCTGGCGATATCGACCTCCTCGTTGGCGATCAGCGTACCCAGCGCGCGGATACCCTCGCTGATCTTTACATAATCGACCACGTGGACGTCCACGGGTATCTTGCGCGGGGCGCCCCCGCCGCGTTGCGCCGCCGCGGGTCTGGCTTCGCCTTCGGGGCCTGTGCGCGAGGTGGAGTGGTAGTTGTAGAGCAGCACCGCCCCCGCGATGCAGAGCGGGATGACGATGAACGCCGCTATCCTGTAAATGGGTTTCATGAGGTAAAATGGGGTTTACGAATCCGAAAAATAACGATTATTCCAATGGGATTATTAACGGAAAGGGGTGAAACGGCAAAACAAGCCCGGGAAACGGCAATTAAATTATGGATTATGAATTATGGATTATGAATTATGAATTGTCGGGCTTTTCTTCCGGCAGGTCATTCATAATTCATAATTTACTACCTTTGCTCTCTAAAACCACCGATATGATCTTCGATTCCTGTGCCAATGCGGGCCTGTACGCATCCCTTAATCCCCGTTTCGCCAAAGCGTTCGCTTACCTGGCCTCCACCGATCTGGCTTCGCTGGCCGAAGGACGCCATGAGGTGGACGGCGACGAGATTTACGTCTCCGTGATGGAGCGCGACCTGAAAAAACCGGCCGACGCCGCCCTGGAGGTGCACGATGTGTACATCGACATCCAGGTGGTGATCAGCGGCACGGAATCTTTCGGCTGGCGCGACCGCGCCGCGTGCGCCTCCCCGCGCGGGGGGATCGACACGGCCAAAGATATCCTCTTTTACGACGATGCGCCCACGACCTATTTCACCCTTTCGGAAGGGCAGTTCGCCATTTTCTTCCCCGGCGACGCCCACGCGCCGCTGGTCGGCGAGGGGCACGTGAAAAAGTGCGTGGTCAAGGTCAAGGCCTGATTTTAGACTCTTTGTCATGCTGAACGCCAGTGAAGAATCTCAGACAGCTGTTTTGAGATTCTTCACTGGCGTTCAGCATGACAAAGAGAGATCATTCCGTCCGTCCTGCGTAGGGGCGACCCTTGTGGTCGCCCATTAACGGCATCCCGAGGCCCTTCGACTTTACCCTGAGCAAAGTCGAAGGGCCTCGGGATGCCGTGATTTAGTGAAAATTCGGTTGCCTCACAAACCTTCGGGGGCCGATTTTGTCGATTCGGCGCCATTTTTATCCGATTCGTGGATTTTAGTGGTAAGGATTTTGTGAGAGTCGTATATTCGCTGGCAAATTTAACACGAAACGATGAAAAAGATCCTGCTGATCATGGCCTGCATGGCCGCCCTCGGAGCTCAGGCTCAGGGCCCTTACCGCTTCACGCTGGAGGAGTGCCTGGCCTACGCCATGGGCAATAATTACACCCGCCAGTCGATGTTGCTCTCGCAGGACGCGGCGGCCGATAACCTCGCCCAGTCGCGCCTGGAACGCCTGCCGGGCGTGAGCGCCTCGGCGAGCGAGAGCTTTTCGGCGAGCAACGAGCGCGGCTCCTCCTGGACGGGCTCCTACGGCGTGGACGCCTCGATGCCGCTCTACAAGGGCGGGTCGATCTCGACCACCATCGAGCAGAACCAACTGTTCGTGGAGCAGTCCGCCGCCAACACCGCCCAATACGACAACGCGTTGACCGTGCAGATCGTGCAGGCGTTCCTGACCACGCTCGGCAACGAGGAACTGCTCAAAGACCAGCGCGCGATCGTGCAGGCGAGCGAAGAGGGCGTCCGCCAGGGCGAGGCGCAGTACGCCGCCGGGACGATCCTCGAAAGCGACTACCTGCTGCTGAAAGCGCAGTACGCCTCGGACGCCAACAACATCACCGACACGGAAATATCCGTGCAGAATAATTTGCTGGTCCTCAAAGGCCTGCTTTCGATGCCCGCCACGACGGAGCTCCAGATCAACTACCCGGAAGCCTCCGTGACCGAGGGTATGGGGGTCCTGCCCGAGATGGACCGTGTGCTGGAACGCGCCCGCGCCT
The DNA here is from genome assembly GCA_031549495.1 of Rikenellaceae bacterium. Lineage (GTDB taxonomy): Bacteria > Bacteroidota > Bacteroidia > Bacteroidales > Rikenellaceae > JAVBOW01. The sequence continues at coordinate 10,452 of JAVBPS010000111.1, forward strand.
CGATGCCCGAATTCCGCATCAGCCAGTACAGCGTCGACATCGCCGGCAAGGATGTGATGCTGGCCCGTTCGGGCTACATGCCCACCCTCACCCTGGGCGCGGGCGCAGGCACCGGCCACGGCCCCGATTTTTATAATTACGGCCAGCAGTTGAACGATGGGCTGAACGGCCAGGTGGGCCTCTCGCTGAGCGTGCCGATCTTCAACAACGGCCGCACCCGCTCCCGCGTCACCCAGAGCCGCATCGCCCTGCAACAGGCGCAACTCGACCAGAAGCAGACCGAGATCGACCTGCTGCAAAGCGTGGCCGTGGATTACCAGGACGTGGTTTCCTCCTGGAATAAATACCGCACGACGGACATCCGCCAGGACGCCTACCTGCACACGTTCGAGGCGTACCGCGCCCAGTTCAACGCCGGAGCGATCACCGCCGTCGACCTGCTGCAACAGCAGAACAACTACATCGGCGCGCTGAACGATTATATCCAGAGCAAATACAGTTTCATCTTGAAGAGGAAGATCCTCGACGTGTATATGGGTGTCCCCGTCACCATGTGACGCTCCTGTAGGGGCGACCCTCGTGGTCGCCCAAGAATAGGGCACCCACAAGGGGTGCCCCTACGAATCGGAAAATAAAACATTGAAATAGATCATGAAAAAAACCATCATCCCCCTCCTCTCGGTCGTGCTGCTTGCCGGCTGCGCCAAAAAAGAGGTGAAATACAACACGATGCCCGTCGAAACGCAATGCGTCCAGTCGACCGTCACCGCCACCGGCTACGTCCAGCCCGTCGACAAGGTGGACGTGGGTACGCAGGTCTCCGGCGTGATCGAGCGCATCTTCGTCGACTTCAATTCGCAGGTCAAAAAGGGCCAGTTGCTGGCCGAGCTCGACAAATCGACCCTCGCCGAGAAGGTGACCCAGGGCCAGGCCTCGCTGACCTCAGCCCTGAGCGACCAGACCTACGCCCAGCAGAACTACGACCGCACCAAGCAGCTCTACGACGCGAAAGCCGCCACCCAGGCCGCCTGGGAGCAGGTGGTGAACGCCCTCTCGCAGTCCGCCACCGCCGTGGCCAACGCCAAGGCGAACCTGCACCAGGCGCAGGTCAACCTCTCCTACGCCGAGATCTACTCGCCCATCGACGGTGTGGTGCTCAACCGCGCCGTGGACCAGGGCCAGACCGTGGCCGCCTCGTTCAACACCCCGACCTTATTTACCATCGCCCGTGACCTGACCAAAATGCAGGTCGAAGCGGACGTCGACGAGGCCGACATAGGCCAGGTGCGCGTGGGCCAAAAGGTGACTTTCACGGTCGACTCCTATCCGGAGGACGTTTTCGACGGCACCGTGAACCAGATCCGCCTGCAGCCCACCGTGACCAATAACGTAGTCACCTACACGGTGATCATCGAAGCCCCCAACCCGGACGAAAAACTCTTCCCCGGCATGACCGCCAGCGTGACGATCGTCACCGCCAGCGAAGAAGGCCCCGCCGTGCTCTCCGAGGCGCTCCATTTCCAGCCTGCCGACCAGCCGCAGGGCCACGCGGGCGGCGTATGGGTCAAGACCCGCTCGGGCATGGAGCACCGTCAGATCAAGACCGGCCTTTCGGACGGCGTGCATGTGGTCGTGGAAGAAGGCCTGGCGATAGGCGACACGGTGATCCTCTCCGTGACCCGCGCCAACGGCAAGATCGAACAGGGCACCAACCTCTTCATGCCCAAACGCCCTGAGCGGGAAAAGAAATGAAAAACATCCTCGAAATATCGAACCTCAAGCGCGTTTTCCAGGTCGGCAGCGAGCGGGTGCATGCCCTGAAAGGCATCAGCTTCTCGGTCGCCCAGGGCGAATTCGTGAGCATCATGGGAACCAGCGGCAGCGGCAAATCGACCCTGCTCAATATCCTCGGGTGCCTCGACCGTCCCACCTCGGGCCGCTACCTGATCGACGGGGCGGACGTGGCCCAAAACTCGCGCGATGAACTGGCGACGATCCGCAACCGCAAGATCGGCTTCGTCTTCCAGTCCTACAACCTGCTCTCGCGCACCTCGGCCTTGGAAAACGTCGAGTTGCCGCTGCTCTACAACGCCGACGTGTCGGCCCGCGAGCGCCGCGAACGCGCCGAGTACGCCCTCTCGCAAGTACACCTGACCGACCGCATGCACCACATGCCCAACCAGCTCTCCGGCGGCCAGCAGCAACGCGTGGCCATCGCCCGCGCGCTGGTCAACGACCCGGTGATCGTGCTGGCGGACGAAGCCACAGGTAACCTCGACACGCGCACCTCGTACGGGATCATGAGCCTGCTGCAGGAGCTCAACGAAAAGGGCAAGACGATCGCCTTCGTGACCCACGAACCGGACATCGCCCAGTTCACCTCCCGCACGATCATGTTGCGCGACGGCCTTATTGTGAGCGACCAGGCGGTGGATACGCAATCCGCCGCCCAGGCGTTGGCCGTGTTGCCGAAAGAAAATGATTATTAAACTGATCGACCTCTATGAAGTATTGTTTTGTCATTCTGAACGAAGTGAAGAATCTTGGTCGGAATTGTTCTTGTTCCGGCACAGCCCGACCAGGATTCTTCACTTCGTTCAGAATGACAAACGGTCTGAAGAGATAATTCCGATACTGAAATTTGCGCCATGAATTTAGCGAACCTCTTAAAAATAGCCTTCCAGGCCCTCGTCCGCAACAAGACGCGCGCCCTGCTGACCATGCTCGGCATCATCATCGGCATCTCCTCGGTGATCGCGATGGTGAGCCTGGGGCAAAGCTCGCAGAAAAGCATCAGCGACCAGATCTCCTCCGGGGGCACCAACCTGATCATGGTCATGCGCGCCAGCCAGCGCCAGGGTGGTGTGAATATCGGCTCTGCCAGCGTGCAGTCGCTCAAAGAGAGCGATGTGGACGCGATCCTTGCCAAAGCGAAGTACATCAGCATGGCCTCGCCGATGGTGAGCGCCTCGGGCCAACTGGTCAACGGCGCCCTGAACTGGCCCAGCCAGGTGCAGGGCGGCAACACCGACCTGCTGCAGATCCGCCGCCTGGAGGTCGCCTCGGGCACCAACTTCACCCAGCGCGACGTGCTCACCTCGGCCAAAGTGTGCCTGGTGGGGCAGACCGTCGTGGACAACCTCTTCCCCGCCGGTACGAACCCCCTGGGCGAAAGCATCCGTTTCAATAAGATACCGCTGAAGATCATCGGCGTGCTCGCCCCCAAGGGCCAGAACCAGATGGGCCAGGACCAGGACGACATCGTGATCGCTCCCTACACCACGGTGCAGAAGCGTGTGCTGGCGATCAACTACATCCACATGATCATGGCCTCGGCCGCCGACGAGAGCGTGGCGACGGCCGCCACGGACGAGGTGGAGCAGATCCTGCGCAAGGAGCACAAGCTCAAACCGGGCCAGGACAACGACTTCCAGGTGCGCACGCAGCAGGAGATGTTGCAGATGATGGATTCGGTGATGGGTTTCATCACGATCCTGCTCACGTCCATCGCCTTCATCTCTCTGGTCGTGGGCGGCATCGGCATCATGAACATCATGTACGTGACGGTGACCGAGCGCACGAAGGAGATCGGCCTGCGCATGTCGATCGGCGCGCACAACCGCGACATCATGCTGCAATTCCTGTGCGAGAGCACGATCCTCAGCCTGATCGGCGGGATCATCGGCATCGTCCTGGGGTTGACGATCTCGTACGTGGCCTCGTATCTGCTGCACTGGCCCTATATCGTGAGCCTGCTGGCGATCGGCGGCTCGTTCCTGGTCTGCGCCATCGTGGGGATCTTCTTCGGGTTGTATCCGGCCATGAAAGCCGCGGCGCTCGACCCGATCAACGCCCTGCGGTACGAATAATCCGTCCGGGATGACATGAGCGTCCCGCAGGGGCACCCTTCGCGGGTGCCCTTTTTATACATGATGGGCTCTCTCGCCCGAAAAATTCGCAATTCCCGGGAAGTTTCCTACCTTTGTTTGCAACGATCCCGCTTATGACCCAGCCTAAAAAACCGTACGTCTCCCTGAAGGACATCGCCACCGAGCTCGGCCTTTCGGTCTCGACCGTGTCGCGCGCGCTGCGCGACCAGTATGACATCGGCCCCGAGGTCAAGCGGCGCGTGAACGAGGCGGCCAAACGGATGGGCTACCGTCCCAACCCGATGGCCCAGAGCCTAATCAACCAGTCTACGAACCTGGTGGGCATCATCGTCCCGGACTTCATGACCCACTTCTACTCCTCGATCATCACCGGCATCGAGGATGTGGTGCGGCGCAACGGCTACTACGCGCTGGTGGCCTCCTCGCACGAATCCTACGAGCGCGAGATCGAGTCGATCAACAAGATGCTCGATATCCGCGCCTGCGGCATCGTGATGTGCCTCTCGCAGGAGACGGACGACTACACCCACCTCGAAGAGCTGGCCCGCACGGGCATCCCGACCGTTTTCGTGGACCGCGTGCCGACCACCCCCGGCTACTACTCCGTGGTGGCGGATAACGAGAAGGCGACTTATGATCTGACCCGGTCGCTGATCGGCAGGGGTTACTCGCGCATCGCGTTCGTGATCGGCCCCCGCTACCTGAACATCACCATCGGGCGGCTGGCGGGTTACCGCGCCGCGCTGGAAGACGCCGGGATCGGCGCGGACGAAGGGTTGGTGATCGAGGACCGGCTCGGCGTCTACGACGGGGCCGAAGCGCTCGACCGCATCCTGGCCCTGCCCGGGCAGCCCGACGCGATCATCTGCATGAACGACACGCTGATGTACGGCCTGATGCTCGAAATGCGCCGCCGGGGATTACCCGTGCGCCGCCGGCTGAAGGTGGCGGGGTTCATCGACGAGCTGCACACGCAGTTGATCTCCCCGGCCCTGTCCGTGGTTTCGCACCAGACCTATGAGATGGGCGAGATGGCTGCCGAAAAACTCTTCCGGCTTATCCGCGGCGCGCGCCACATTCCCCGGCAGGATGTCTGCCCGAGTACGCTCTATCAGCCGTAACACTTTGTCGTCCGGATATGTAGGGGCACCCCTTGCGGCACGAGTGGTCGGAAGATTGTATTTAAAAGATAATCAACAAAATGCCGCAGCAATGCTGCGGCATTTTGTTGTCATGTCGA
>JAVBPS010000046.1:0-8186 GCA_031549495.1 Rikenellaceae bacterium
ATTTCCGCACGACTTCCCCGAAAACCCGTAAGCGGGTAAGCCGGGAGCGCGGCGCCTTGACTTTTTTGCCTACTTTTTTGGTCAAGCAAAAAAGTACGGTCGCCCGTAGGCGATCCCGGCCCTGTGCTCGTCGGCCAAAAAAGACGTGCCTTCAACTGAAAAAGTGACAAATAACTTATAACCCCCAAAATCCACATTTATGAAAAAAGTCCTGATTTTGGCCATCGCCGCATTCGCCCTGAGCGCCTGCGGAGCAAAAAGCAAATCCGTTTACGTGACCAACACCCTCGATTTCGAGCGCCGCTACGAAACCGTCGAGATCCCCTGGGCGAAAGTACAGGAGTTGCTCCCCGGCGTAGCCGTCGAGGGCATCGTAGTCTGCGACGCCGACGGTGCGGAGATCCCCTCGCAGGTGGTCTACCGCGGCGAACAGGCCCCCGTATCGTTCATTTTCCAGGCCACCGTCCCCGCCAACTCGCGCGTCGAGTACACGCTGCGTGCGCAGGAGCACGCGCCGTATCCCGCGCAGGTCTTCGGCCGCTACGTTCCCGAACGTAAGGACGACTACGCCTGGGAGAACGACATGACCGCCTGGCGCGCCTACGGCCCCGCGCTTGAGAACGAGACCCTGACCCCCGGCATCGACGTTTGGAACAAACGCACCCCCAATCTTATTATAGATAAGTGGTACAAGCTGAACGACTACCACCACGACCACGGCGAAGGGATGGACTGTTATAAGGTAGGCGTCACGCTGGGCGGCGGCTCGTGCGCCCCGATCGTGGATACCACGCTGGTGCTGAGCCGCAACTACGCCGAGTGGGCGACCCTGGACAACGGCCCGCTGCGCACGACCGTCAAGTTGATCTACGCTTCGTTCGATGTGGCAGGGACCCAGGTGTCGCTGGTGAAATACATCTCGCTGGACGCCCATACGCGCTTCAACCGCATGGAGAATTTCTTCGCCGGTGAATTCGACCGCCTGCCCGTTGCGGCCGGCATGCCGATCCATAACGGCGCCCGTTGCTCGGACGGCGAAGGCTGGGTGGCCCTGACGGAACCCGCTTCCGACTCGAAACAACCGGCCGAGGACGGCGATATTTCGCTGGCCGTGGTCATGAAGGGCCTCTCGGCGCCGATGCAGGCCGACGGTCATTTGCTGCTGGTGGCGGACGCCCTTGCGGGTGAGCCTTTCGTCTATTGGGCCGGCTCGGGATGGAGCAAGAACGGCATTGCGGACGATGCTTCGTGGATCGCCGAAACGGAGCGCCAGGCGAAAGTGATCAATGCGCCTTTAGAGGTGGAATACGCAAAATAAACCGCATTTTCTTACGTTATTCATGGCAGCCCCCGCAAGGCTGCCATGAATTTTTTATAATGAGGCGTTTAGCTCGTTTTCAGGGGGAAAAGTCGTGTTAAATCCAGGTGGTTTAATGTGTTGATAGCTAATGGTATATCGGGATAGCGTGAAAATGTGTCAATAATTTTTTTTAAAAAAAGCATTGCAGATCCGATAAATTGAATACATTTGCCCCCGTTTGGCTTGTAAATCAGAAGATACGCTTAGTTTTAGATATAATATTAATACCAAACAAGAGGAGAGAGTACTTATGAAAACACAATTTGCCTGCATGACCATGCTGGCAGCCGCGCTTCTTATGGCCGGCTGCGCAAAAGAGGACGGCGGATCCACGCCGGGCCCCGAAACCAACGGAGGTTTTTTCGATTTCAAAACCACCCAGAACCACAACCTGTCCGTAGACTATAACCTGAACGGTTATACGTCCGGTATCCTGTTCGAAGTCTACGCCGAGAACCCCGACCAGGTGACCACCACCTCCGAGGGCGAAGTGCGTTCGGTGCGCCGTACCGACGTGAAACCCATTTTCAAAGGGGTTACCACCGCCGCCGGTAAATTCACCGGCGTGATCTCGGTGCCTACCTACGTGAAGAAACTCTATTTCCGTACGGATTGGATCGTCGCCGCCCCGTCGGTCGACGTGGACGTTACGGCCGGCGCGATCAGCGTCGACATGAAGAGCGCTTCCGTCGCCCGCGGCGTATCGCGCGCCACGACCGCTTCGGGCTACACGATCAAACCCGCCAACGTCTATCCGCTCAATGACGGCGATTGGGATGCCAAAGGCCTGCCTTCGTGGCTGGCTGGCCGTGAGCAGGTGCCCGCCAACCTGACCGCCGACATCGGCAAGGTGCTCAAACCCGGCCGCAACCTCGGCATTTTCCGCCCCGAACTGGTGGATAACGAGCTGACCAACCACAACATCACCCTGGTGAAAGCCGCCGAGGTGACGATGACCTACCTGGGGGCATCGGCCAACTGGCCCAACGTGGTCGGCTACTACCACTATCCGACCGCCACGCCTCCCGCCAGCCCGGCCGATATCACCCGCCTGACCCTCGCCTTCCCGCACGCCAAAGCGGCCGCCGGACTGGTTCAGGGCGACTATGTGAAGCTGATGTACTGGGACGCCGCGCAATCGAAATACGTGGCTCAGTTCCCCGCCGGGACGACCATCGGGTTCTTCCTGATCCCCGCCGGGTTCAACACCGCCACGGGCAATATCGCCCCGGTGAGCTACGCCCAACTCTGCTATTCGGACGCCCGCCTGAACATGTACGGCCAGACCCCCGACCAGGACCGCCGCCAGCAGACCGTAGCCCTGTATAACTACTCGGGCGACGACCGCAACGTGGTCGTCCTGGGCTTCGAAGACCGTACCCGTGGCATCGCCTCGGTGTATAACGACCACGACTTCGACGATATGCTCTTCTACGCGAAGGCCAACCCGGCGGACGCCATCAAGATCCCCGATGACCGCGATCCGGACGAACTCGACCCCGAGGATCCCACCCCGACCCCCAAGCCCTACGAACTGGAATACGAAGGCACCCTGGCTTTCGAGGACCTGTGGCCCTGGCGCGGTGACTACGACATGAACGACGTTGGGTTGACCTACTATTCGAAAGTCTACTTCACCGCCGACAACAAGGTGTACAAAGTGGAAGATACCTTCACCCCCGTCTGCAAGGGCGGCCAGCACACCAACGGCTTCGGCTACCAGTACGGTGTGGATGTGGCGAAAGTGAAGAGCTGCGTGGTGACCGCCGTTCCTTCCGCGGCCGCCCTTGCTGAAGGCAAGAGCGCACCGGTGAATCCCTTCGGCAAACGCGCCGATTCCGACCTCGAGTCGAACCAGACCAAAGCCGTGGTGATGCTCTACGGCGACGTGAAAGAGCAACTGAGCGGCACGGCCGCCGACAAGGACAAGTCGAAGCAGAAGAGTTATTTCTCCTACAACGTGACCACCGAACTCAGCAACGTCACCATCGACGAACTCACCTTCCCGCCCTACAACCCCTTCATCGTGGTGCAACCCGCCGGGACGAACGAGGAGCAGCGCGCCCGAGAGATCCACCTGACGAACTTCGCCCCCACCGATAAGGGTACCGACCCGAACAACCTCTGGTTCGGCAAGGGCCACGACAAATCCGACCGTATGCAGTACTGGTACATCTCGGATTGGGCGTTCCCTTTCGCGATCAATGTTCCCACCACGAATTTCGAATTCCCCCAGGAAAACCAGCGCATCGACGCCGCTTTCCCGAAGTTCGCTTCGTGGGCCGCATCTTATGGCGCGCAGGATGCCGATTGGTATGAAAAATAGGCTGAACAGGCTAAATGCAGAAAAAACCCGGCTTATGCCGGGTTTTTTCTTGTAATATGGTGATTATTTTAGTTTTGTGGTTATAAAGGCATTGAAAAACACAAATAATTATTATATTTGCCCCAAAGAGAGATTTATCTGTATTAATTTATTCTATTTAAGTTTATTATGGCAAAAAGTATGCGCTATCTTGCGGCCCTGGCCGCAGTAGTCCTTTTTACAGGCTGCCTCCGCCACGGTGAAGCCCCCGGATCGGAAACCGACAACTCAAACAGCGAATATTTCGACTTCGCCACCACCAAGCGCTACACGCTTACGGTGGACTACTCCCTGCCCGGTTACACGGCCGGGATCCTCTTCGAGGTCTACGCCGAAAATCCCTACCGCTCTTACCAGCAGAATTCGCAGACCCCCATGGTCTACCTGCTCAAAGAGGGGCTGGAACCGATTTTCAAGGCTGCGACCGACAAGAACGGCCATTTCTCGGGCGCGATGAAGATTCCCGCCGGGATCAAGACCGTCTGGATCTATACCGACTACTTCGGTGTGCCCTCTTCGGTCGAGGTGCCCATCACCGATACCGCGATCCGGGTCGACCTGACCGGCGCCACCGCCCGTTCGGTGTCGCACTCCGCGGGCAGCCGCTCCGGCAACCATACCTATCCCGAAGGCGTCTACGCGATGGACGGCCTGGACGACTGGGACGCCCTGGGCGTGCCGTCGTACATCAACCCGGCCGGAGCCCGCAAGACCCTCCCCACGGGCCTGCTCTCCGACCTGTACGCCACGCTGCCCGAGGCCAACAGCCTCTTCGAGCGACCCGAACAGGCCTACCTGATCGCCCCCGACTGCAACCACAACATCAAGATCGTTAAGGACGCCGAGGTGGAGATGGTCTTCCTGCACGACGGCGCGGTGATGACCAACGTGGTGGGCTACTACACCTACCCGACCGCCACCCCGCCCGCCACCCCGGCAGACATAGACCGTAAGACCATCGCCTTCCCGAACGCCTCGCTCGCCAACACCTCCATGGGCGAGGGCGGCCTCTTCCCCGGCGACTACGTGAAACTCAAATACTGGGACGGCGAAAAATACGTCGATAAATTCCCCGCAGGCGTTACGATCGGCTTTTTTATCCACTGCAACGCCTTCGACGACTCGAAAGGCTGGAACCATAATGGGACCGGCAACATCCACCCGATCAGCCGCCTGGGCAGCGCGATGTATTTCTCGGCCGCCTACCTGAATTACCAGGATTGGCCCGAAACCCCCGCCGACAAACGCCAGCAGACCGTTTCGCTCTACGACTACCGCTCCTCGGGCGACCGCAACCTGGTGGTGATCGGCTTCGAGGACCAGAACCGCGGCGGCCAGTACGCCAGCAGCGACCACGACTTCAACGATGTGGTCTTCTACATCACCGCCGACCCGGCCGACGGCATCGACGTGCCCGACGAGCGCAAGGACGACCTGAACCCCAACCCCGATCCCGAGCCCCAGCCCTATTCGATCGACTATAAGGGTACCCTCGCCTTCGAAGACCTGTGGCCCAACAAAGGCGACTATGACATGAACGACGTGGGCGTAGAATACCACTGCACCGTATGGCGCGACAAGGACAACAAGGTCTTCAAAGTCGTCGACCGCTTCGTTCCCGTCCACAAAGGCGCCGAATTCGCCAACGGCTTCGGCTACCAGTACGGCGTGCCCGTATCGGTGGTCAAAGGCGCGATCGACTGGACGGTAGTGCCCGATAAACCCAGGCCCTGGTACGCCCTGAACGAAAAAGGCCTCGAATACAACCAGGCCCTGGCCACCGTGATGCTCTTCGAAGACATCCGCGCCGAGGTCGAAGGCCCCGACTTCGACTTCGTAGGAGACCAGCAAAGTCCCAAGTACGAATACACGATCACCACCGAATTCTCCCCCGCCCAGCGGATCGAAGACGTAGGCTTCCCCCCCTACAACCCCTTCATCGTGGTGATCCACAAGTCCCAGAACGAAACCAGCTACGTAGACCCCCGTAACCGCGAAGTCCACCTGCCCAACTATCCGCCCACGGACCTGGCCCGAGACAAAGACGGAGGCCTCTGGTTCGGCCACTACGCCGACAAATCCAACAAAACCAGCCTGTGGTACGTGTCGAGCGAAAACTACCCCTTTGCCATCAACATCCCCATCACCGGATTCCGATTCGCCCCCGAAAGAGTCCCCATCGACCAGATATACCCCAAATTCGGCACCTGGGCCCGCTCCCACGGCGACCGCGAAGCCGACTGGTACAAATAGGGCCCGAATCGCGCCTTTTGAAAAAGGCGCCCCAAAACTTTTGTGGATACTTCGTATCCAATGATTAGTTTGCTCGGGAGATTTTAAAAGAAGTCTTTAGATAGAAAGAGCCCCCGGTGAGACGCTTGCCACACTTTGCAAGCTATCCACCGGGGGCTCTTTCTATCTAAAGACTTCTACTAATTCCGGAATAACTAAATATCAGAAAACGCAGTTTTCACAAAAGTTTTTGGTGCCGCTTTTTCCAAAAAGCGGCGATTAGAACCTGATTTCCGCACCGAGTTGGATGGTGTTGTTGCGGACGTCTTTGCCGTCGTTTTTGGTGCAGTCGGCGAAGCTGTAGACGTAGCGGGCGCTCAGTTCCAGGTTCATGAAGGCGAGGTATGAGAATCCGGCGGCGGCGGCGTAGTCGAAGGATTCGAATTTTTTCCGGCCGCCTTTGTCTTTGATTTTGTCGGTTACGTTTCGGCGTCCTTCGTTGAAGTAGTGGTAATGTGTTTTTTCGAATGCGCTTCGGCTGAGCAGGTATCCGATTTGGGGGCCGAGGTCGAAGGTGAGTTTGGGGACGATGTTGATTTTCAGCAGCACGGGCAGGTTGAGGTAGTTGAGTTGCTGGCGTCCGATTTCTTTGTCTATTATTATGGATCCGCCGCCGGGAGGGGGGAGGGGGGCTTTGGTGACGTAACGTTGTCCCTGTCGCGAGTAGTAGAGCTCGCCCTGCAGGGAGAGGGTTTGGTTGAAGCGGTAGTTGGCTAACAGGCCGCCGAAGAAACCGGGTTTCATGGTCCGGTGGTCGAAATTGGAGAGGCCGCTGTCGGTGAGGGCTGCGACGTTGACGCCCAGGCGGGTGCCCCAGGACCATTGTGCGGAGGCTGTGGCGGCGATGCAGAGCGCGGCGGCCAGGATGATCAATTTTTTCATAGTCAGGATGTTTTAATGCAATAGATGCAAATATAACATTTTCCGTCAAGATTCGTGCCGCCTCTTCCGATTAAAGGCATATCTTTGCGCATCCTTTCGGGTGTAAAGTCATGGAAGAAAAGAAGTACAAGGGGCATATCGCGATGGTGATCGCCAACCTGATCTTCGGGTTGAACATTCCGGTCAGCAAAAGTGTGCTGGCTTCGGGTTATGTGTCGCCTTTCGGGCTGACGGTATTGCGTGTGACGGGGGCGGCGGTGCTGTTCTGGGCGGTTTCGCTGGTGCAGCCGCGCGAGAAGGTGGCTCCGAAGGACCTTTTGCTGTTGTTTTTCGCCTCGCTCTTCGGGGTGATGATCAATCAGACGGCTTTTATCGCCGGGCTTTCGCTCACCTCGCCGATCAATGCTTCGATCATCCCGACCACCGTGCCGATCATCACCATGTTGCTGGCGGCAGTGTTTTTGCGCGAGCCGATCACCTGGCTTAAGGGACTGGGCGTGGCCATCGGGGCGAGCGGTGCGTTGTTGCTGATCCTGGGCGGGAACGCCGCGGAATTGGGCGACGGGCATATCAGGGGCGACCTGCTCTGCGTGCTGAGCTCGCTTTCATACTCGTTGTACCTGACGATGTTCAAGCCGCTGATCACGCGTTATTCGCCCGTCACGGTGATGAAATGGATGTTCCTCTACGCGACGTTGTGCTACCTGCCTTTCGGGTACAAGGAGCTGGCGGCGATGGACCTGGAGGTGATCCCCTGGGAGATGCTGACGGAGGTTATCTATGTGGTCTTTATGGCGACGTTCCTGGCTTATATGCTTATCCCGGTGGGGCAGCGGTTGCTGCGGCCCACGCTGGTGAGCATGTACAACTATATGCAGCCGCTGGTGGCCTCGCTGGCGGCGGTGGCGATCGGCATCGACACCTTCGGCTGGTGGAAGGGGCTGGCCGGGGGGCTGGTCTTCTTCGGGGTCTGGGTGGTGCACCGCAGTAAGTCGCGCGCACAGTTGGATGCGGAAAAGGCGGCGGCCGCTGCGCAGTCCGCGTCACAGAAATGAGGCTAATTAAGGGTTGAAATAAACGTTCGTTTTTGGCCGACGAGCACAGGGCCTTTATCGCCTACGGGCGACCTTCTTTTTGGCTTGATCCAAAAAGAAGGCAAAAAGATCAAGGCGCCGCGCTCCCGGCTTACCCGCTTACGGGTTTTCGGGGCAGTCGTGCGGAAATTCCATTGCGCACAGGCCACATCGCACGCCTCCGCTCTGCTCCGGCCTCCCATTCCAGTTTCCG
>JAVBPS010000005.1:0-42019 GCA_031549495.1 Rikenellaceae bacterium
TTGTTTTGTCATGCAGAGCGATGCGAAGACTCCTGGTCGGAATGGCTGCGGCACAGCCCGACCCTTTTTCTTCGCTTCGCTCTGAATGACAAAACGCGCTCAAAGGAGATAAATTCAAAAGAAAATCACTCCGGACAGCAAGGAAAATCCTCTTTTTTGGCTATATTTACGTCCGAAAAGCCTGGAAAAACAATAAATTCAGGCGCGATCGTATTTTGAAGAGGGAGTGATATGAGTGTATACGCAATTCTGGACACCACATTCGATGTGGTCATGGTGGTGTTAGGCATCATGCTGATCGTCAGGGCATCAGGTAACAGGATGAGGTTTTTTTGGGGGATCATGGCGCTGGTCATCGGCGCGATCTTCCTGCGCGATAACCTGGAGCTGATCCTGCATCCGGGACGTGAGGCCGCGTCGCACGGTTTCTCTTACGCGCACCTGCTCGTGCCGGGACGGATGCTGGAGTGGCTGGCGCCTGCGGTGGCCTGTTCGCTTTTTCCGCTGCTTTCGCTGCGGCCCGGTTTTTTCACCCCCGTCAAATTGGTTCTTTTCGCGATCCCGGTGGGCGCCACGCTGCTCATCGGATGGTGCTACGACCTGTTCAACGGCCATATCACCCCGTTGTTCAGCCTGCAGGACGTGGCGGCCAGCCTGGGTGAGGTGGACGTGCGGCTGCGCCTGGTGATCTTCGCCATGACGGTCCTCGTCCCCGCGGCCTATTTCCTGGTCCCGGTGCTCGGGCGTTTCGCTTCCGTACGGCGCAAGGCGACCCCCATGATGTGGGTGTTCATCGCCGGGATGATGTTCTGCATGGGCTATTACGCGACTTACATGCTCTCTTCGAGTTTTCTCCTTTTCAGCACCGTCAACCTGGTGATCGAGGCTTTCTGCATCCTGTTCGCGGTGGTGCTGCTGTTTTACGAGAACCCGCTCTCCCTGCGCGAACCGGACGCCGCCGCATGTGCCGTGGAAGGAACGCAGACGCTGGCCGACCTGCTTTACTGCCGCATGGAGGCCTGGTTCGCCGAAAACCACCCCTATGCCGACCCCGACTACGCGATGGAAGATATGGCGCGCGATGTGAACGCCAAACCCTCGCTGGTGGCCGAAGCGATCCGCAGCGGCGGCTTCACGGGCTTCCGGGAGTATGTCAATTTTCTGAGGGTCAACTATTTTAAAGAGCTTGCCGACACCCGGCGCGGCAAATCGGTCAAGGAACTGATGAACCTGAGCGGCTTCACCTCCCGCTCGAGTTTCTACCGCCTCTTCTCCCTCTACGAAAACGCGACCCCCTCCGAATATATAGAGCAGCTTTATCGGCGGTAGTTTCTCTGCGGTCGGCTGCGCATATAGCGGGCCGGATTTTGCACAGCGAGTTTCGCTAATCCCGGGTTCGCTCCTCGCGGTTATTGGCACTTCCTTATTCTATTTTCGTTTGCGTCCCATTTTTTTGCTCCTCTGTACCCCTTTGCGGTCAACTCTTTTTTGGGAGGCGAAAAAATAGTATCTTGCACAACACTCCATACCGTGGACTGCGCTCAAGCCTAATACCATCTAAAATAACCCGACGAACATGCGAAAACTATTGTCATCCCTTCTTCTTCTGCTGCTTGCCGTGACCGGTTTGCAGGCCGCCCCGGCGAAAACCAAGCAATTCACCCTCAAATCCCCCGACGGGAAGATCGAGCTCACGGTCTCGGTGGGCGAGCGCATCACCTGGTCGGCCGCGCGGGCGGGACAGCCGCTCATCCACCCCTCGGCGGTCTCGATGACCCTCGACGGGGGCCGCACGTTCGGCGTGAATTCCACGCTGAAAAGCAGCAAGGCGACCTCGGCCGACCGCACCGAAAGCTCGCCCTTCTACCAACGCGCCGAGGTACGCAACCACTATAACCAGCTGGAACTGAAATTCAAAGAGGGATTCAACCTTGAACTGCGCGCCTATGACGCCGGGGTAGCCTACCGCTTCCTCTCGACGCTCTCCGCGCCTTTCACGGTCCAGGCCGAGCAGGCCACCTTCGATCTGGGCGCCGACCGCAAGGCCTTCATCCCTTACGTGCGCGCCAGGAGAGAAAAAACCATAGAGGGCCAGTTTTTCAACAGCTTCGAGAACACCTACGCCTACCAGAACATCGGCCAATGGGAATCGGGCCGGCTGGCGTTCCTGCCCCTGGCCGTCGAGATGGAGGGCGGAGTGAAGGTCTGCATCACCGAATCGGACCTGGAAAATTACCCCGGCATGTACCTCTATAGCGGCAAGCCGGGCGGCACCGCCCTTGAAGGAGTCTACGCCACCTACCCTAAGACCGAGAAGGCGGGCGGCCACATCAACGCCCAGCAACTGGTCACCGCGCGCGAAACGTTCATCGCCGAACGTCCCGGTGCGGGCAGCTTTCCGTGGCGTGTGGTGGCCGTCTCGACCGATGATCGGCAGTTGGCCGACAACGACCTGGTCTACCTGTTGGCCGCGCCCTCGCGCATCGCCGATACCTCGTGGATCAAACCGGGCAAAGTGGCCTGGGATTGGTGGAACAACTGGAACCTCTACGGGGTCGACTTCCCGACCGGCGTGAACACCGCCACCTACAAAGCCTACATCGACTTCGCCTCGAAATATGGCATCGAGTACGTCATCCTCGATGAGGGTTGGGCCGAGAGCGGCAAGGCCGACCTTTTTCTGGTCATCCCCGAGATCGACCTGAAAGAGATCGTGGCCTACGGCGCGAAAAAGAACGTGGACATCATCCTTTGGGCCGGCTACTGGGCCTTCGCCCGCGACATGGAAAAAGTGTGCAGCCATTATTCCGCCATGGGCGTGAAGGGCTTCAAAGTCGATTTCATGGACCGCGATGACCAGAAGATGGTCGATTTCCATTATAAAGCCGCCGAAACGGCCGCCAAACATAAAATGCTGCTCGACTTCCACGGCACCTACAAACCCACCGGCCTGAACCGCACCTGGCCCAACGTGATCAACTTTGAGGGTGTGCACGGCCTGGAGCAGTGCAAATGGGCCGACCTTGCCACGGCCGACCAGGTCACCTACGACGTGACCGCCCCCTTCATCCGCCAACTGGCCGGCCCGATGGACTACACCCAGGGCGCGATGCGCAACGCGAACAAGGAAAATTACCGCCCTGTCCGAAATGAGCCGATGAGTCCCGGCACGCGCTGCCGCCAGCTGGCCGAGTACGTGATCTTCCTCTCGCCGCTCAACATGCTGTGCGACAGCCCCTCGAACTACGAGCGCGAGGCCGAATGCACCCGTTTCATCGCCGATATTCCCACCGTGTGGGACGAAACGCGCGCGCTGACGGGCAAGGTGGGCGAATACATCGCCATGGCGCGCCGCTCGGGCGAAGTGTGGTACGTGGGCGCACTGACGGGCTGGGACGCCCGTACGCTCGACGTGACGCTCGATTTCCTGGGCGAGGGCAACTGGACGGCCGAGGTCTTCCGGGACGGCGTGAACGCCGCCAAAGTAGCCTCCGACTACAAAAAGATCGCCATGGAGATCCCCGCCGACCGCAAGGTCTCGATGCCGATGGCCCCCGGCGGCGGCTACGCCATGAAAATCACCAAAAAATAACGGAACCGTTTCCAGTCCCGTAGGGGCACCCCTCGCGGGTGCCCTTCTTTTTTGTCATTCAGAGCGAAGCGAAGAATCTTGGTCGGAATTGTTTCTACACAGTCCGACCCAGATTCTTCGCTTCGCTCTGAATGGCAAGCATGGAATGAGGGATTATGGTTCCCGCTCCCCTGGGAAATCAAATTCCAACTGATACCTTTGTTAAGCGGCATTTGCAATGCCGCTTGCATTATTTCACGAATTTAAAATTCGCGTTTGTTCTGGCGACGGCATTACAAATGCCGCCGAACGGCGGACCGTTTCCAGCCCGTAGGGGCACCCCTCGCGGATGCCCTTCTTTTTTGTCATTCAGAGCGAAGCGAAGAATCTGGGTCGGAAGTGTTTCTACACAGTCCAACCAAGATTCTTCGCTTCGCTCTGAATGACAAGCATGGAATGAGGGATTATGGTTCCCGCTCCCCTGGGAAATCAAATTCCAACTGATACACATCCGGCCGCTCGATCTCCTCCGCATTGCTCACCGAAAGCCCCATCAGCCGGATCTTTTTGCCGCCGCGGTCGACCCCCGCGAGCAACTCCTGCGCCGTGCGCCAGAACAGGTCGAAATCATTCACGAACCCGGGCAGCGTACGGCTGCGCGTGATCTGCTCGAAATCTTCGTATTTCACCTTGAGTGTCACGGTGCGCCCGTAAAATTCCCGTTTCGAAGCGCGCCGCCACACCTCGTCCGCCACTTCACGCAGCCGGGCGAGAAGCTCCTGCCGATCGTCGATGTCATGCATATAGGTGTTCTCCGCCCCGATCGACTTGCGGATGCGGTTGGGCTCCACGCGCCGCTCGTCCACGCCGCGTGCGAAATGATAGAAAATATGCCCCGCCTTGCCGAAATTACTGACCAGGTAGGCCTCGCTGCGCGCCTTCAGGTCGGCCCCCGTGCGGATGCCGAGCCGGTGCATTTTATCCGCCGTCGCCTTGCCCACGCCCCAGAACTGCTCGACGCGCAGCTCCTCGACGAACGCCTCGGCCTCCTTGTCCGTGATCACGAACAACCCGTCCGGTTTCCGGTAATCCGACGCGATCTTGGCCAAAAACTTATTGACCGACACCCCCGCCGAGGCCGTAAGCCCCGTCTGTTCGCGGATGCGCTCTTTGATCTGCCGGGCGATGATCGTGGCCGAGGGCATGTTGATATGGTTGACCGTCACGTCGAGGTACGCCTCATCCAGCGAAAGCGGCTCCACCAGATCGGTATAACTGTAAAAAATATCGCGTATCTGCTGCGAAACCTCCTTGTAGACCTCGAACCGCGCCGGGGCGAAGATCAGCCACGGGCAGCGGTTGAGCGCCGTTTTCGAAGGCATGGCCGAATGGATCCCGTACCGCCGCGCCTCGTAGCTGGCCGCCGCCACCACGCCCCGCTCGCCGGGATAACCCACCGCGAGGGGCTTGCCCCGGTATTCGGGATGGTCCCGCTGCTCGACCGAGGCGAAGAAGGCGTCCATGTCTATATGAATAATCTTGCGCATCGATGCAAAACTAAACATAATCCCGCAAATCCCTCTCTTTGTCATTCAGAGCGAAGCGAAGAATCTTGGTCAGGATAGTCTAAAAACAGCCTGACCAAGATTCTTCGCTTCGCTCTGAATGACAAAGAGAAAGGTTATTTCAGTTTCACCATGGGAGGTATCTGGTACTTGCCATCCAATAACTCAGGTCCGGGCCCGTAGGCGCGCAGGATGATGAACGGAACGCCGTCCGGGGCGGGCAGCCAGTTGCTTTCGACCGCTTTTCCGGGCGAGGTTTTCGAAACGTAAATGTCGATGCTGCCGTCCGCGTTGGTCTTCAGTTGTTTGCTGCGGCTGCCGATCGAGTAGCGGTCGATCGGGTTGGCGACCAGAAAGCGCTGGGGCATGTTGTACATGGTGATCGACCAGAAATATTTGACCGGGGGCGTCTGCCCTTTCTTAAAGGTCACTTTATAGCTTGCGTCGGCCGTGTTGACCGGATTGCCGTCCGAATCCTTATGCCAGGCGATGTAAACGGCCTGGGAGGCGTAATTACCGAAAATACCTTCCACCACGCCGAACGTACGGGCCATGTAATCCGTTTTCAGCGCCTCGCGCGTGTTGAACAGGTTGCCAGATTTGGCGTGGGCCTGGTAGGCGGCGATCTCTTTCTGCGCATCGGCGATCCCCGCGCGCAGCGCCTCTTTGGTGGCGTCGCTGAAGGTCGTGGTATCCCACGTCGCGCCGGGAGCGATCCCGAGCACGGCCAGGCTGTCCAGCGCGGGCTTGTCCATCGGGTTGGGCAGCGTGAACGGCAGGGTGAAATTCACATATTTGAACGCGGCGATCGTCTGCTCGTCGCCCTTCACGAAGGGCAGCCACTCGATCAGCGGAGCCACTTCAGCATCGGGCTGGCCGAGATACTCGTGCAGCGGCATCAGTTCGTAACCCGCCTGCACCTTCTGCATAGCCGCCAGGTCGTCCGGCCCATTGGCGCCCGTGCGGGTCAGCGTGCCCAGGAATTGCGATTCGCCGCGGATCACCCGCTTGATCCCCTCGGGCACCGTGCCTTTCCAATCCGAGGTGGCGAGCAGGTATTTCCCGCCCTGCTGCCCGTCGATCACCGAGCCGGGGCTGTCGAGCACGAAGGCCCACAGGTCGTCCCATTGCGAGGTGTAGTAGCGGTCGTCGTCGGCCGGCGGCATGACCAGCACCCACGGCTCCGTGCGCAGGTCGACCCAGGCCCACGAGTAGGGCGTGTCGTTGTTGGGCGAGACGATATCCTTGTTCGCTGCGGTGGCGAATCCGTAGTGGCGGAAGGTGCCGAAGCCGCCCACATAGCCGGGCGAGGTGGCGTCGATGGCCTGGGAATACATGGTGGCGTAGTTCATCACCAGCGGATAACTGAAAATATACGCCTCGGAAGTCAGCGCCCGGACACGCTCCGGGGAAAGGCTGTTGATATCCTGTTTTTTCGGTGCGCACGAGGCCAGCATCAGCAGGGCCAGGGCGGCGGGGAATAAAGTTTTCATAATGGTTTGCTCTTGAATGTTTGCAAGCAGGACTTGCAAATATTCGGCCAAAACGATTTATCCCGCGGCCTGCTTGTCCCGGGGCAGCAAGGTGAAGATGAGCGCCGTGATGACCGATATACTGCCGATGCAAAAGAACGCCGCATGGAACGGATACAGTTTACCCGCAGCCGCCCCGCCTGTCCCCGGCACCTCATGGAACAGGGTCAGCAGCACCGCCGCCAGCGCCACCCCGAGGGTCATCGAGAACATCATCGTCATCGACAGCAGCGTGTTGCCGCTGCTCGCCTGCCCGGGAGCCAGGTCCTTGAGCGTGACGCTGTTCATGGCCGTGAACTGGAGCGAGTTGACCCCCCCGAGCACGAACAGCATCACGAGCATCACCCACATCGGCGCCGAAGCGGGCAACACCCCGAAACAGGCCAGCAGCAACCCCATGGCGATCGTGTTGCCGATCAGCGTGCGCCGGTATCCTGCCCGGTTGATCAACTCGACCCCCAGCCGTTTCATCCCGATCGACGCCACCGCCATCGGCAGCATCATCAATCCCGATTTAAGCGGCTCGTACCCCAGCCCCACCTGGAGAAAGAGCGGCAGCAGGAAAGGCATCCCGTTGCTGCCCAGCCGCGAGAAGAAATTACCCGCGATCCCCACCCGGAAACTGCGCACCCCGAGCAGCTCGGGGGGGATGAGCGGGTCCTGTTTGCGCGCCGCATAGAGCCAGTAGCAAACCAGCGCGATCACCCCCGCCACCACGAAAATGACCGCCGTAGCCCGCCGCAGCCCCAACTCCACGACCCCGTCCATCGCATAGGAAATGGCGATCATCCCCGCGGCGATCATCAGAAACCCCGGGAAATCGAACTTCGTAGTGCGCGGCGGCCGGAAATCGTCCATAAAGAAGTAGCAGAGCACGAATCCCGCCACCCCGACCGGCAGGTTGATCAGAAAGATCCAGTGCCACGAGAACTCCTGCGAAAGCCATCCCCCGAGCGTCGGCCCGAGCAGGGGCCCGACCAGCGCCGGGACGGTCACATAACTGATCGCCCGCAGGAATTTCTCCCCGGGGAACGCGCGCAGCACCGCCAGCCGCCCCACGGGCATCAGCATCGACGCGCCGAATCCCTGCAGGATGCGCGAGCCGACCAACTGCATCAGGTTCTGCGAAAGCGCGCAGAACAGCGATCCGAGCGTAAACAGCATCATCGAGGCCATATAAACCCTGCGCGTGCCGAACCGGTCGGAGAGCCACCCGCTCGCCAGCATGAGCGAGGCCATGACCAGCGTGTAGGAGACCACCACCGACTGCATCTTCAGCGGGCTCACCCCCAGGCTGTGGGCGATGCTCGGCAGGGCCGTATTGACGATGGTGGTATCGAGCGTCTGCATGAAAAACCCGATGGCCACCAGCCATAACAGAGCGTCCGAGGAACTATTTTTTTGCATAAATAACGAATAAACAAAAAAATCACCCTGCAAATATACGGCCGTTTCCGGGATCGCCGGTTCTCCCTGGTTTCGTTTCCTCCTGATTTTTACTATCTTTGCGACCCTATATCTATTATTTTATACAATGAAAAATACAATAAACACCGCGGCAGCCCTGTCTGCCCTGCTTTTAACCGCATCGTTCCTTTCCGGGTGCAACAAGGACGATAAAAGTCCCGACATCACCGGTACCTGGGTCACCGTCTCGGTCAATGGCCTGACGCTTCAGGAGAACGACCGTTTCGTGAACACATTCACCGCCGACGGCCGAAATATTTTCGCCTCGCTCAAGACCGACCGGCAGACCGGGTCGGGCGAATGGATCGTCGAGCCGACCCCCACGGGCTACCACATGACCGGCGATGTGCTCAACGAAGAGGGCGAGACCTACGCCGGCGCCCATTTCATATTCCGTTCGCAGGTCTCGGTCGGCGGCGACGTGATGATGTGCCGGATGCTGGAACACACGCAGGACGGCGTGGCGCAAAGCGTCTATTCGCAGACCGTCCGCAAGCGTGTCCATCCCCTCTACGACCAGCAGATCGTGGGCGTATGGAAAGGCCGTGATCCGAGCCCGGGTTCGCGCGATGCGTACTGGCATTTCAAAGCCGACGGCAGCTACGACTATTACTATTACGACGAGACCTCGGGCGCCTTCATCCGCAAGGCGGACAATAACGGCAAATACTTCCTCTACGGCGACCTGCTGTTCTGCAACTTCACCAACGACCTGCGCGACGGCACGCAGGGCCGCAGGGGCGAAGGCTGGAGTATTTCGATCTCGGGCAACGTGATGGCCTGGTACGCCGACCGCGGAGAGTCCGGAAAGATATCCTTCGGTATGGCCCGCTCGACCCTGCCGCTTTAACCGCCGACCGGTATCACAAAAAGAAATCCCGCAATTCTCAGAATGCGGGATCTTTTTTTTCAGGCAGCAGGTCTTGCGATCGCCTCATGCCGCCGCTTTGCGGATCGACAGGCCGATGATCGTGACGGCTGCGACAGTAAAGAGATAAGTGCTCATCATGGTCCCGGTCAGACTGACCCCCGGGAACGATAAGAGTACCCCTTTCCATAACTCTTCGAGGGGTTTTACGCCGGTTATCGCCACGATTGCGGCTACACCCGCAAGGCTGAAGAGCGCCACGATCACCTGTGGCATCATATTGCCGCGGCGCGGAAGGCGCGCTACGATCCGCCGGCTGAAACCGTTGTCCGCGACCTCTGTTTTCTGCGACCGGAACAGGCCTTTTATCTGTACGTCATTCATACCCTGTATCTTTTAAATAGTGTGACAGTTTTTCGCGTCCCCGCGCCAGATGCGACTTTACCGTCCCAGCGGGGCAATTCATGATGGTCGATATTTTTTCCACCGTCAGGTCTTCCATATAGAAAAACTGCATCGCTGCGCGCTCCTCTTCCCGCAGCATGGTCAACGCACGCGCCAGGTCCATACCTGCGTCCTCGTCCCCGTCCCGTCCCGCCATGCTTTCCGCCGCCTCGATCCCCACGCTCATCCGGCGCGAGCGGGCATGGTCGCAAAACGTGTTGTACGCGATGCGGTAGAGCCAGGTCGAGAACTTCGCCGCCGCGCGGAATGAGCCGATTTTCAGCCAGGCCCGGATGAAGGTCTCCTGCGCGAGGTCGTCGCTGAGCTGCCGGTCGCCCCCGGTCAGGTTGAGCATCATGCGCCTTACGGGCGACTGGTAGCGCTCGACCAACCGCCCGAAAGCCTGGCTGTCGCCCGCTAACGCGGCACGGGAAACGAGTAAAAACTCATTCCTCATCCCCCGAGGTCTTTTGTTTCCTCTGTATGAAGTACACGACTAAAAACCCCAGGCCGATAAAGGCAGGCAATATGCCGACTGCCGCAGCTTGCAGCTTGCTTACCTCTTCCGGGGCAGACAGCACGGTCATCAAGCTGAGCCCGATCCCGACGGAAAGAAGGATGATCCCCGTTTGCAAAGGGTTGGCCTTCTTCTTTTTCGGCAGCAATAAGAAACCTTCAGGAATATCCTTGCCGCTTTCGATGGCCCGGATATAAATATCCCGCATCATCTGTGCTTCGGCTTCCGCTTTTTTGCGACCGTTCCGGCTGGTTATCCAAACGATCAACACAACAAAGAGCAGGGGAAAAATAAAGATCCCGAAAATTGCAAGCGACCCTGTAAATCCTTCCATAAATCCCATAATTGAACTGTTTTAATTGGTTTTACGTATATTAGACGTATGGAAAGGGGCGTTTGGTTGCAAACGGATTAAAAAAACAGGAAACAACCTCTTATTCGAGTTGGGTTTTAACCTCCGGATATCTTTTCTTCACCTCATCGATCATTGCCGTAATGATGGCTTCCCGGTGATCATTGTTGATGATGTGGAAAGTCTCCTCGTTTGAAAAGTCGTAAAATTTTATGCCGTTTATCTTTTCGTCGGAAAAAGTTTTGAAATTTTGCGGCGATTTCGTGTTTCCCCAGGTAAAACCGTTTTTCGAGTCGTTGGCGATATACAGTTCCTCATCGCCGTATCCAAAGGCAACGACCAGCGGCGTCTCTTTTTTCTTTTGCGCCACCGCGTGGATCGACCGCTCATCGGGCATCTGCGTCTCCAATCCCTTCGCCAGCCTTGTGAAAAAGCGGTGGATGGCGTGCCACTGTACATCATTGAATACATCTGCGAAGCATTCTGGCCGGCGGTGGGCGTCCTGCCAGTAATTTTCATTTTCAGCGATTAAGTTTATAACCGCCAACGCCTTTCCGTTGTCGCTCGTCATTTTTTTGACAAGGTCGAGATATTGCCGGATCATTGAATTCAAAAAAGGATCGGTTCCTTTGTCTGCGCACCAGCCGAGCCACTGCTGTATTTGGTAATAATCGATTTTGTGCTTTTCGGGATCGAAGACCCCCCGTTCCCTGAGTTCGCCGATCGTGATCTCCGTCGGCCTTTTGTATAGACTCAGGTAATACACATAGGTTTTATCTTCGTCGCATTTGTATTCCCTTTTATTTTCGCCTTTCGTGATGATGTTGTAATATCTTTCCAGTTGCCCCTGGTAGCCTTGTCTTGCGAGGGGATGGATGCTGTCTTCCGCGTGAATCTTGTTTTCAACGATAATGGCCTGGCTTTCTGTTGGGTTGATGATCAGAATGTCGATCTCTTCATATTCCGATTTATCCTGTCCGTTCGGAAACACTTCGCAATGGTGTAAATCAAACCGTTCGGCTGGTATTTTCAGGATATCGCGCACGAATAACTCCAGGAACGTACGATTCGAGGAGAGCAGGTACGAAATAAAACGGGAGTGCAGGGTTACTTCTTCATGCCCTTCGAAGAGGACGTTAAAAATATTGACGCTCCCTTTTGCTGTTTCGCCGCTATATTTCTGCTCAATGAGAGATAATTGTTCTGAAAAGTCCGTTGAATTTCCCATCGTTTGAAATCGCTAATGGTTTTCAGGTGCAAAGGAAATGAATAAAAATTTGATATGCCGGGTGTTCCGTACCGAATTTCGGCCGGCCGCCGCATTTTTTTTATAGCCGCTATTATACGCAGGGCGCAAAAAAAGATCCCGCAAGCAGGATCTTTTGAATTTTACTCAGATGGAAAAACAGACTTACGCCGGGAGCGTGTCGTTGTACACCTGGTTTACGGCATTCTGCTGGTAAAGGAACTTGCAGAAAACGACCAGGTCCATGATCCCGAGGGTGATCGGGCCGAGCAGGAAGATCGTGAGCAGGTAGGTGGACACCTGCAAGCCTTCGGGTTTGCCTTTGCGCGCCAGGAAAGCGCTGCGCCTGCCGATCAGGTTGGCCTGCCATACGATGGCGTAGATCCCCAGCGTGATGATCGACAGCAGAATATACCCGAGCAGGCCCCGCGTATGTTTCCCGTCTTCCTGGCAGGCGAGGTTCGTCTCTTTGGCAAAGGCGTAGATCAGATAGAGCCCGTAGATCCCTAACGTGACGATCGACAGCAATAATGTCAGCCAAAATCCCCTGTTGGTAGTCAATTTCTCCATGTTTTCTTGTTTTACGTCCATCCTCTTTGGACATTAGGTTAATAGTCGGATACAATAATACCGATATTTTGCGACAATCGCAAGCCCTTCAGATCGTTTTTTGCCCCTTTAAGTGCTGTGGGAGTGCGATTTGTCGCGTCCCGGACAGCAAAAAATCCTGCAATTAATTGATTTACAGGATATTTTGCTTAATTGTCTGTGAATAAGGAAAATTTCTTTTCGCCCCCATTTCCTTTCCCGTAAACGGCCCGGAAGATCGTTTGCCGACTCCTTTCTTTGGAAGGAAGGGCCGGGCGGGGGTGTCGGCGCAAAACCGGCTTCAAAGGAGCGCTAACGCGAGTCCCGGATCGGGATTTCAGAAGTACTCTTTATTTTCCCGGAAAAGTTCATACAGGAGTTTCACATTCTCCAATTCATACCACTTTTCGACCGACACGCGCGGCAGGTCGAGGTTGTATATCTTCGCATCCCGCAACGAGAGCATGAACGGCGAGTGTGTGGCAATGATGAATTGACAGTTTTTATACCGGACGGAATCTTCGATCAGCGTTTTGAGTTCGAGTTGGAATCTGGGCGAAAGGCTGTTCTCGGGCTCATCCAAAAGATAGAGGGCATTGCGGCCTATCTCTTCGTCAAAAAACATCAGGGCGTTTTCGCCGTTCGAATATTGCCGCTCCATTTCACCCGCACGGGAGCGGACGAATTGTCTTCGTTTGCCTCTTTGCGCCTGATTGAAGCGGCCGAGTTCTTCCACACTCTTCCGGACATCCGGATTCCCGAAATCGAAACGGACTCCCCCCGGATAGCAATCCCGATACCCCCTCTTCGCATCCTTGTGAAATCCGCTCTCTTCCGATTTGTGCGATTTAACTCCCTTGTTGTCTTCCCGGACGCCCAGGATATGGTCGAATACATCATCCGAGGCCAAAAATTTACTGTTAGGGGCCAACCTTTCGGCTAAGTCGTATTCGCACCTTTCAATATAGAATGAGAAGGCTTCCGTCCGGATATATTCCCTGTGGCGGAAAAGATGAAGTTTTTCCGCCATTATATTGAGCAGCGTCGTTTTCCCCGATCCATTGCCGCCATAGAGGATGGTGATATCGTCAAAATCGATCCGCTCTATTCTCTGGCCTGTGAAATTGGGGTTGAAGAGGCCTATGGGATAATATTCGTCAGGCGTACTGTATTCAAACAGATCTAAAAGTGCACGGTAATACGCATCTTCGTCCATCAATTGGAATCTCTTCAGATAAATCATCGGTATCTTATTATGGGGTTCCACGACAAAGATAGCATAATTGGTCGCATGATAATCCCGATGATTGAAAATATCTCGCAGGCGGCTGCGGGATACAAGGATTGGTTGTTTAACTTCGTGAATTACAGTATGTTTGTGTGGCTGAGGGGTGGCGGGTGGAGATGACATATCTGAAAACCAGCTATCTTCCAAATAGGTTTATCGACCTCATTAGTTTTATAATATAAAATTGCACTTTTTTTTGGTAAAACAAAAAATAATTTCATAACTTTGTAAACACCCAAATTAAAGAGAAATGAGAAAGCCTGTTTATTTAACGCTCTATGCGCTAATATTGGCCCTCGCCAATCTTTATGCCCAAGAGACGTTGCCGCCCGGGACCGATCTTCTCGCCCGGATTGAAGCATCGGGTAACTTCGCCCCCATGTTCCCGTTCCAGCCGACCCACAATGCCCCGGAGAATCTCACGAACGTCACGACCTGGGGCGGTGCGGGGCCCGAGGGTTTCATTGCTCCTGCAGGCGAATTTTTCGTCGACCAGACGGGCCGCCCGGTCCGGTTTATCGGCACCAACATCGGTATGACGGGATGTTTCCCCGACCATGCCTCTGCCGATCGGCTGGCCGAAGAGCTCACCCGCTACGGGATAAACATCGTGCGCATGCACTATGTCAGCCACCGGACGCCTCCGGAAGGCTATCCGGTTTTAAACTCCTTCATCGAGCCGGTGCAGCTCGAACGTTTCGACTATCTCTTCGCGAAGTTGAAAGAGAAGGGCATCTACATCTATTTCCAGCTGAATATCGCCAGAAAGTTCGGTTGGGTGAACGGATTCATGAATGCCAACCTGCTTCCTTATTATAAGAACGGCATCGACAACGTCGACCGAAGGATGATCGAGCTTCAGAAGATATTCCACGGCGAGATCCTGGGCCACGTAAACCCCTATACCGGTGTGGCCTATAAGGACGATCCGTCGATCGGCATGATGGAGCTCGCCAACGAGAACTCGATCATCCATTCGTGGTTCTCCCCCAAGCATAAGTTCACGGCTCTCGTGGAGCCCTACAAGGGCGAGATGCTCGGGATGTGGAACGACTGGCTCCTGGCTAAATACGGCGACACGGAGGTGTTGAATACGGCCTGGGCGGAGGGCGCCGAAGCCGATGTGGATAAAATCCTGCCCCGGTCGAAGAACCTCAAGAAGAAAAACGTCGATTGGCCCTACCAGTACAATTGGTCTGAGTATCCCCGGCGGGCGGACGATTTCATCGAATTCCTGTCGGGGCTGGAGTCCGGATACTTCGCGGAGCTCTACCATAATACAAAGGTAAACCTGGGGATCCGGCAACCGGTGACCGGCACGCAGGTGGGCTACGGATTCAACCGGCCCCAGGCGGCGACGGACTATTGCGATATGCACGGTTATTGGTGCCATCCGGCGTTCCCCGGCGGGAAGTGGGACAACAACCATTGGAATCTGCGAAACGGCTCCGTGGCCAACAGCTACGGGCATCCGGGTTCGACCTTCACCAAGCTGGCGCAGGCGCGTATTTTAGGCAAGCCGTTCACGGTCAGCGAATACGACCATCCGAACCTCAATTTCTATTGCGCCGAAGGCGATATCATGCTGGCCGCCATGGGGGCGTTCCAGAACTGGTCGGGACTGATGCAGTTCGCATGGATACTCGATACGGACTACCAGCGGGAGCACATCTGGCCTATGTTCGACATGTGCTCCGCGCCCCAGAAGCTCGTCCACTTTCCCGCATGTTACGCCATGTTCGTGCGGGGCGACGTGAGAAGGGGCGACGACCGCCTGGTCTTCGCACTTCCCTCGTCGCAGCAGAAGGATATACGGGAAGTGGCGGACAAGCGGGCGGCGGACGCTCCCGGGCGGCATGGCTCGGCCCTTTTGAACAGCCTCCCGCTGGCCGTAAAGTCGGGAACGCAGGTCGAGGAGTATCCCGATCTCTTCTCAGGCGAGGGGCGCACCGTGATCCGCAGCGAGCAGGATGTGCCCCCGTCGATCAAGGACGCCTACCGGAACAAACTGATGCAGAGCGGCACGGGTGAACTGACGTGGAACTGGCAGCAAGAGGGCGCCGGATTCTTCATGGTGGACACCCGCAACACCAAGGTCTTCACGGGATTCGTAAAAGGCCGGACCTTCTTCTACCGGGGGATGCGGCTGATCCCGGACAAAACGAGGCTCGACTGGCTGACCCTGTCGCTGACCCTCACTTCGCCGGCCGGCAAACCGGCCCCGGGCAATCTGCTGCAGCCCGGATCCTACCTGCTCGCCTCGACGGGTCTTGTCCACAACACCGGGGCGAAAATCGTCACGATCGCCGAACCGGGTAAAATCTCCTGCTCCGAACCCGACGGCGGAAGATTGGGCACGGCCCCCGTCCTGTGCGAGGGGATCGGGGCGCGGCTCGCTTTCGCCGGTCTTGGCGGCAGGGTGGAGTGTTACGCCCTGGATCCGGAGGGAAAACGCATGCTGCAGGTTCCTGTCACGGCAGACGACTCCGGAGAGGCGATCCTCGACATCGACCCGAAGTACAGGACGCTGTGGTACGAGGTAATCGTGGAAGAACGCAACTAACCTAACCTATTTAACTATGAATCACAAACAAATTCTTGCAGTTATCTGCTTGTTGCTGGCCTGCCCGACCGCACAGGTTTCCGCCAAGGTTGTAGTGAAAGACTCGCTTTGCGTCGGAGAAACGGTTGCGCTGAGCCCGGCAGAGCTGATCAGGGGCGAGGTCTCCGGAGTGAGGGTCTCGTCCATCGACGGCAACCCCAACGGGGCCTTCAATGTCAACATCCGCGGCCTGAATACGCTGCGGGGCGATTCTCAGCCGCTGTGGATCGTAGACGGAGCGGTGATCGGATCGTCCGTGAACCACAATCTGGACGCCTTCTACCTCAAAGGAGGCTTTACCGCGAACGGGGATGCGCTTCCCGACTATTCCGGACGGAGCTACACCTCCCCCGTGGGTAACTTCGGCTGGCTCAACCCCAACGACATCGAGTCGATCGAGGTGGTCAAGGATATGTCGGCCGCCGCGTTGTACGGCATGTCGGGAGCCAACGGCGTGATTGTCATCCGGACGAAAAGAGGCTCCCCGAAAGCCAACAACATCTATTTCTCGGCCAATGCCGGCGTCGATTTCGCCTCCCAAAAGGGAGATGCTTTCCGGACCGGCGTCAGCCAGGCGTATAGGGTAGGCGTCAACGGCGCGGCCGGAAATAATTCCTACTACAACATATCCGGCTTCCTGAATCAGAACAATGCGGCCGTAAAAAGCACCGACGCGATCGCCGGGGGCCTGGCGGCCAATTTCGAGACGATGGCCAACGAGCGCTTCAAGTTCGGCCTGAACACCTTCCTCAGCTATGGCGACTACCTCTCGACCGGTGGGACGAACTACATCGGGTCGCCTTCCACGATGATCAGCTCGCGCTATCCCGACCTGTTTCCCAACGATAAGGTGACGGGATGGTTGAACTCCTACGACGATGAGGTTTTGGATTACCGCGTCGTCAGCTCCGTGTGGCTGCAGATCGACATGATGCGCGGGCTGAACCTCAAAGTGACGGGGGGCATGGACTACCAGAACCAGTCGCGCTACATCTGGTTCGGCCAGGGCACCTCTTTCGGTAAGGATTTTTCGGGAGCCGCCGGCATCCTGAACAACTACCTTTTTACCTACAACGCTCGCGGAGAGCTCAATTTCAACCGGAATTTTGCCGTGAAGCACCGCCTTAAAGCCTCCCTGGCCTTCGATCTGAACGGCAACATGAACAAGACCAATGCGATGTGCGGCACCAATTTCGACCTGCCTTTCCTGCGGGCCAAAGGGATGTCCTCTTCGGCCAGCCAGCACGCCATCCGGAAATTCGACCGCAATTACATCCAGTGGGGCGCCTATGCGCACGCCGGCTATGATTTTGACGGTTACGCCGGTATCTCGGCCACGGCGCGTCTCGACAAGACCGACCGGTTCGATAACGATCCGACCTTCTTCCCCGCAGCCGACGCTTATGTGGATCTGAAGAGACTTTTACTCGCCCACGACAAGGTCGTATCTTCGCTGAAGGTCGCCGGGGGATATGGATCCGCGGGAAGCGAGACCGTCCTGCCGTATGAGTACCTGGCCTACTATATCTCTACGGTCCCTGCGGTCGCCACCGGTTCGGAGCCCTATTACGACGGCCTGAACCGCCTGATCAGCAAGGAGTATAACGTGGGGTTCAGCGTCGGATTCATGAACGACCGGTTCAATCTCGCATTCCGGTATTACGACAAGAAGACCGACGACAGCTTCAAGACCTATAACTTCGGAAAAGTGTTGTCCGGTTTGTGGGTCGGGACGACCAACTGGTCCGTTTTGGAGCAGAGACGCTCCTCCATCGGGAACAAGGGCTTCGAGATCGACGCCGACCTGCGCATCGTCGAGCGCAAGAACGTGGCGTGGACGCTCTACGCCAACGCTTCGCTCAACACCAACAGGGTCGTCTCGCTCGACGGGCTCGACCTCTACACGCCCGGCCTTACGAATGGCCGGTATATAGCCGCGAACAGGGTGGGCGAGTCGGTATCCCAGGCATACGGCTATAGGTTGGACGCGAGGGGAGTCGTATCCGCAGATCCCGATATTCTCGGCAATACCCTTCCTAAATATGCCGGGGGGCTCGGAACCACCCTGCGCCTGCACGGCCTTACGGTCGACGCCCGGTTCTCCGCCGCCGGCGGATTTGACATCGTCAACGCCAACAAGGTGGTTGAAAAAGGGCGGGACTATATCTCCTCGGACGACCTGGAGAAAGGCGATTACCTCCGGCTGGACTGCCTGTGCTTCTCGTATGACATTCCTGTCCATGTCAAATGGATCAAGGATTTCAAGGTGAATCTTGCCGCCCGGAACCTCTTCACCGTCTCCGGATACAGCGGGTGGAATCCCGACGTCAACAGTTTCGGGGTGACGACCCGGGGCAATGGCGTCGACTATGGCTCCTTCCCCATCATCCGTTCCATACTCCTTGGTGCGAGCCTTAAATTTTAAAAGCGAATGACCATGAAAAATATATTCCCCATGATATGTGCCTGTTTGCTGGCGGGACTACTCTTTATCCCCGGGAGCGCTTGGGCTCAGAACAACATAACCGTCACGGGAACCGTCAAGGATGCCAATGGAGAGCCTATCGTCGGTTCCACCGTAATGGTTGAAGGCACCAATACGGGTGTGGTGACCGACAAGAATGGAAAATACGCCATAACCTTCGATACGCAACAAGGGAAGGCTTCCCGGCTTGTCTTCTCCAGCCTCTCATACGTCAGCCAAACCGTCGAGGTGGGAGCGCGCACCGTTATCGACATCGTCCTGGAAGAGGAAAGCAGGCAGATCGACGAAGTGATCGTAGTCGGCTACGGAGCCATGCGCAAGAGCGACATCACGGGTGCGGTGACTTCGGTGAAGATCGACGAGAACCGGGCCTCGCAAGTCTCCTCCCTCGATCAGCTCCTCCAGGGGCAGGCCGCCGGCGTGCAGGTCGTGTCGAACAGCGCGGCCCCGGACGGCGGTGTGAGCGTCACGGTCCGCGGCGCCAGTTCGTTCAACTCGAAGTCACAGCCGCTCTATGTGGTGGACGGGATCATCATGAACACCGACGGGGCGCTCTCGGTAAGCTCGCATGGCGGCGGCGATACCGGCGTGTCCGAGGACAACAACGGCCTGATGGGGATCAATCCCCAGGACATCGCTTCGATGGAGATCCTCAAGGATGCGTCCGCGACGGCGATCTACGGCTCGCAGGGCGCCAACGGCGTCATCCTGATCACCACGAAGTCCGCCAGCCGGGAGAAGCCGATCATCACATTCTCCAGCGGCGTGAGCATCAGCAATATATACAAGAAATTCGACATGATGGACGCCGCCGATTATGTGAAATACCTCGACCTGAAGGGCATGGACCACAGCTCGGCCCTATACACGATCTATACCGACCAGGTCGATAACGGCACCTACTCCCCGGTGGACTGGCAGGATTACGCGACCCGCACGAGCATCACGCAGCGCTACTACCTGACGATCGCGGGCCGCCCCACGAATACCGATTACCGTTTCTCGGTCGGTTATTATGACAACAACGGGATCATCAAGGGTACGGGATACGAGAACCTGACCCTTCGCCTGAACCTCGACCGGACGATCGGTAAATTCCAGATCGGAACCCGGACCTCCTTCTCCTACCTGAACTCCTATATGACGCAGGGCGCGGGTGCGACCGTTGCGCAGAATCCGGCCTCATCGATGGTGCTCAGCATGCTCATGACAAGGCCGCTGCGCCATATCGTCGAATATGACGACGAGGGCTCGGAGGTCGACGACGACGGCGCGCCCGTCACCGGGCCCGACAGATGGCTGAGCGACTACCAGAGCGAGCGGACCGAGATGCGCGTGATCCCGAGTCTTTACGGACAGTATGAGATCTTCCCGTGGCTTACCTTCAAAACCACGTTCGGAGCCGACTTCCGGGCCAATGAACGCCTGCAGTTCAAATCGAAGCGGATCAACACGCAGGCGACAGGCTCGAACGGCGCCGTCACCCATGCCGACCTTCTCAATCTGAACTGGGATAACCTGCTGGTGTTCAATAAAAAATTCGACAAGCACTCCCTCTCCGGGACGCTGGGGCAGTCGGCCTCGCAAGCGATCACCCGAACGCAGAACGTCGAGGGGACCAACATCACCCAGTGGAAGGCCAAATCCTCCTCGCTCAATTCGGCTCCCTACACCTGGCTCAACTACGGCGAGGCGCGAAGCCAGCTGATGTCTTTCTTCGCCCGCGCCGTCTATAACTACGACGAGCGGTACATCCTCACCGCGACCTACCGCTTCGACGGATCGTCGAAGTTCGCCGCCGAAAACAAGTGGGCGCAGTTCCCCTCGCTGGCGTTCGCATGGCGTTTGAGCGAAGAGAAATGGTTTAACCTTCCCGCCATTTCGTCGGCGAAGCTTCGTTTGGGCTGGGGAAAGGTCGGCAACCAGGGGATCCCCTCCTATCAGACCATGAGAAGATATTCGACCAGTGCGACGGCGACGCACGACAGCGATACGCGCAAGCTGATTTCGGTCGCTTCGCTCAACCTGCCGTCGACGGACCTGAAGTGGGAGACCACCTCGCAGTACAACGTGGGTCTCGACCTGAGCCTCTTCCATAGCCGGCTCTCTTTGGCCGCCGACGTATATTACAAAAAGACGGAAAACCTTCTCCAAACCAAGATCCTGGCGGGCTCGACCGGGGTCACGAACCCTTATGTGAACATGGGGGCCATCGAGAACAAGGGCTTCGAAGCCACGCTGGACGCCGTAATTCTCGATAAGAAAAACATCGGGTGGACCCTCGGCGGCAACTTCTCGCTCAACCGCAACAAGATCCTCTCGATCGATCCGAGCGGAACGAGCAGGGCGATGATGTATGTCTACGGCGACCAGCCGATCCGGGAGGTGGAGTATTTCTCGGGGAACCTGCTCTCGTCCGCGGCTATCTGCCACGATTACATCAACGTCTTCATGGTTGGACAACCGATGTGCCTCTTCTATGCCATGCCGACCGACGGGCTCGTCGCTGCCGGCCAGACCGGTGTCCCATTCGTCGACGGCCAGGTGAGGGGCGAAGGGGCGGTCAACTTCGTCGACACGAACAAGGACGGATTCATAACCTCCGACGACAGGGTGGTCGTGGGCGACCCCAACCCCGACTTCACCTACGGCTTCAATACGGAGTTCCGTTACAGGAACTTCTCGCTCTCGGCGGCCTTCATCGGGTCGTATGGCAACGATGTCTATAATCAGCAGTTGGCCGCCATGAGCGATTTGTCGACCAACAGCGAAAACAGGCTCAGGGCCGCGGTGTTCGATGCATGGACTCCGCAGAACCCGGGGGCGAAGTTCCCCGCCATCTCGGCCTACCGGGCGAGCGACGTGAGCTGGTGTACGGACCGTTTCGTCGAAGACGGCTCCTATCTGCGGCTGGCCAACCTCTCCCTGTCGTATAATATCGCGATCAAGGACAAGCGCTACATCGTCCGGAACATCTATGTGGGCGTTTCGGGAAAGAACCTCTATTGCTGGACTAAATATTCCGGATATGACCCCGACGTGAACATCTACGGAAACGTTCTGCGGTACGGCGTCGACATGGGAGCCTATCCCGCCGCACGCACCTTTATGTTTGACCTTAAATTAACGTTCTGATCATGAAAAAGTTAATGATATGCATATTTGTCGTCTTCGGAGCGCTTCAGGTAAGTTGCGCGGGTTTCCTGGACGAGAAGGTGACCACTTCCTATGACGGTTCGGTGATGGTCTCTTCGCCGGAGGCCCTCGAGGCCAATGTCCTCGGCATTCACCGGCAGCTCTCCGCGAGCGGATTCAAAACGGGTACTTTCTGCGAGTGGCTGGCCCCGGCCTCGGGTCTGGCGCACTGGAGCAACACCAACGCGTTGACCAACCCCCTCGAAAGATGGGCGTGCTGCCTGAAATTCACCCGGTTCTCGCAGCATCCCGAGGCCTATGACTCCTTTACGAGTTTCTACCGGTCGATCTATCTGTGCAACTCGCTTCTTGAGGCGATGCAGTCGAGCCCGGTGGACGACGCCTATAAAACGGAGATCGAAGGCGAGGTCTATTTCCTAAGGGCGATGGCCTACTTCTATCTGGTACGCCTCTACGGCGACGTCACGCTCCACACCCAGGCGCCTACGTCATTTAAGGAAGTCGATGGCCCCAGGGAGAATTTCTGGGTCGTGTATTGCCAGATCGTCCAGGACCTCAATGCCGCGGCGGCCCGGATGCGCAGCTACGACCGGATGGTCCAGGTGGCGGGGGGCAACGCTTCCGGCAGGGTCTGCGACTATGCGGCCGTGGCCTGCCGTTCCCTGGTCTATCTGACGATCGGGACCCTTCTCGCCCACCCGGACGACAACTTCTGGGTCAATCGCACCCCCGACTTTTCGCAGATCGGAATCGCCGATGCCGAAGACGCTTTTCAGAAGGCCCTGGCCGATGCGGAAGATGTGATCGACCACGGCCCGTTCGAACTCTGCCCCGACTACCGGCAGCTTTTCCGGTGGACCGAGCCCGGGGATTGGCAACTCAAAGAGCGCATCTGGGTCATGCCCCGCTCCCCGGAGGCGGGCGACGCGGGTAGCGGACTGACGATGTGGGCGCTGCCGAACCGCTATATGGGAACCGAGAACGTCGATAATTTCGGCCGTTGCCGCCCCGACCGCTGGTTCTTCCAGAAGTGGTGCGAAGATTACGGCGGCCAGAAGGGTGTGGGAACCAGCAATAAGGACGTCTACGTCAGCTGCCCCGATCCCCGGTTAAACGTTAACCTGGCCCACACCTCATTCCGGGGACAAAACAATACTCCCTACAACTGCTATCCTACGGACAACCGTATTTACCCCGGAAACGAGACCATGATGAAGCACTATGGATTGCCGTACTACAAGAAGTATTACGATCCGACCTACAACAACAGCGTCGGCAACGCCGACCTCTACGTGATGCGCCTGGCGGAGGTCTACCTGATCGCCGCCGAGGCTTGCGCGAATCTCTGCGCCTCCGCTTCGGACACCTACGGATCCAGGGCCGTCGACTATGTGAACGAGATCCTCGACCGCGCCCGCAACTCCGTCGACGGGGAACCGGCCACCGAACCCCTGGCATGGACGACTTCGAAGTTCGCCTCGAAGCAGGAGCTCATCGACGGCATCTTCTGGGAGAGGTGCTATGAGATGCCTTTCGAGCACCATGAGTATTTCGACACCCACCGCATGGGCGCGAAATGGCTCGTCGAGAACATCTCCAAGCCCAAGAACCTATTCCTCTACCTGGCCGAGCAGGAGGATTTCACCACGGGCGGAGTCGCTTACCGGGGCTATCGCACGCTCTTTTACGGCAGCGATTTCCGGTATGACGAGGATTGGACCCTCGTGCGCAAGGGACTGATCTGCGGCTATCCCTACGATGAACTGATCTATAACACCCACCTGGATCTGAATAAGTCCGATCCGAACTTCGGACAGAATCCCGCGCAGGTATATTGGAGATAACGGTTATGAGAAAGATAATCATCGTCCTCTGCCTTCTCGTCGCTTCGTCGCCGCTGCTGGCCGCGACCATCGAGGGGCCCTTCCTGATCCTGTCGACTCCCTACCACGGCGACGGGTCGGTCGACTACGCGGGTTTGGTGAAACAGGCGCGCTTCGCCGCCCGGTGGGATACCCCGGGGGTGATATGGCCCCAGTCCAATGACGCGATAGACCTGCTGACGACGCAGGAGCGGCTGGACGGCATGGCCTCTTTGGTCGAAGCGTGGCGGAATAATCCGGTGAAGACCGTCCTCGCGCTCGGCGTCAGCGGAGACGACCTCGGCCAGATGCTCCTCTTCGCCCGTGAGGCCGAGAGGCTTGCGGCCGAATCGGGCGTCGATATCGTCCTTGCGGCGCGTCCCCCCTACTATGGAGCCACCGAGGCCGAGCAACTGGCCTACTTCGACGCGCTCGCCGGGGTGGCCAAGCGTCCCGTCATTATCCAGACCTACGTAAACGATGCCTGCCCGACCCCGAGCGTCGACCTGCTCGTAGGGCTTGCCCGCAAGTACCCCGGCATCTACGGGTGGATCAAGGAGGAGTCCAACAAACTGGAGGCCAACGCCCGGCAGCAGGACGAGATCGCCGCCCGCGATGCGATCAAGACCGTCTTCTCGGCCTGGGGCGGATGGCAATGGCTTTACCAGCGGCGCCAGATCGGCACGGCCGGCCTGATCTCGGAGCGGGTCGCCTATGCCCCGATCGTCTCGATGGTCTGGCAGTCGATGAAGGAGGGCGATAAGAAGGGTCGTCTGACGGAGGCTTACGCGCTTTACCGCCTTCTGATAGACCAGCGCTTCCTTCCCTACGACAGCCTTCGCGGCTATTCGCTCTACTATTTCGTGCGCCTGGGACTGTTCGGCAACATGCTCTCCAGAACCTACGCCACGGAGCCCGACGCCGCCGGCGGGACGTACACCCGGGAAAACAAGTCGAAGTGGGTGCTCAGCGACATCGAGCTTACCGGGATGCAGAAGGCCGAGCTCGACCGATGCTATGACGACATGATGAAATTCGTAAAGAAATACTACCGATAATGAAAGAGATCGAATTTGGCGGAAAGCTGGTCGTGGTGACGGGCGCCGCAAGCGGAATGGGGCTTCACGCCTCGAAAGAGTTTGCCCGGCTCGGCGCGAAGGTCATCCTGTGCGACATCGACGAAGAGGCGCTCAAAGCCGCGGCCGAAGCCGTCGGAGAGGCCGCCATCCCCATGAAGGGCGACGTGCGCGACTTCGGCTACGCGATGGCGGTCGCCGCCGAGGCCGGAAAACGGGGCGGGGCCGACATTCTTGTGGCGTGCGCCGGGGGATACGAGGCCCGCTGCCTGAACAGCATGGTCCCCTTTTACGAGCAGCCGGTAGAGGTGATCGACTGGGGCATCGACGTGAACCTCCGGGGGCCCGTCTATTTTGCGAGGGCGCTGATGCCCGGGATGGTCGCCAAAAAGTCCGGGGTGATCGTCATCCTCGGCTCGGTGACCGGATTCGAGGGCGACGGCGTGGGCGCGATGTACGGCGCCGCGAAATCGGGCCTGTTCAATTTCGTCAAGGGCCTCGCCGTGGCGGGGGCGCCTCACGGCGTGAGGGCGCTCTGCGTAACGCCCGGCCCGGTACTCTCCCGTGCGGCGATGTCCGGTATGCCTACGCTGCTGGGCCGCGCCGCCGAGCTCGACGAGCTTGTGGATGTGATCCTGTTCATGTGCAGCCCGAACGCCTCGTTCATCACGGGGACCAACCATGTGGTCGACGGCGGACGGCTGTGCATGTATCAGAAAACCTATTGAAACTACTTAATTCCGTTATAAAATGAA
Source organism: Rikenellaceae bacterium (assembly GCA_031549495.1). GTDB lineage: Bacteria > Bacteroidota > Bacteroidia > Bacteroidales > Rikenellaceae > JAVBOW01. Next base: position 25,375 of record JAVBPS010000005.1, read on the forward strand.
TCTTTTATTAGCAACTTTGCTGGCTGCCGCGATCTACCCCCCGGGCGTGGTGATCGACGACAGTCCTACCCGGGTACAGACCGATATCCGGATCGATATGGAGATCATGGGTACCCTGAGGCCCAAATCCGTATCGGAAATCTCCTCGTCGCGCTGGACGCTCGACTGCGGCGGCATGGACCGCGAACATGCCGATTGGCGCGCCGTCCGCGGCTATGTGGCGCCGCTGGGCATAGCGCGCATCCGCCAGCAGGCGGGATGGGCCCGCTGCGAAAAGGACCCGGGGATGTACGACTTCGCATGGCTCGACCAGTGTGTGCTGGACGCCAAGAAGATGGGCGTCGACGTGTGGATGGAGCTCAGCTACGGCAACCCGGCTTATCCGGGCGGCGGCGGGCGTCAGCTCAACGCCGGTTTCCCCTCTTCGGAAGAGGGCCTCGCCGCCTGGGATAACTGGGTCAGGGCGATCGCCGAACACTACAAAGGTGTGGTGATCGACTGGTGCATCTGGAACGAGCCCAACGGCAAGAGCTCGGGCAATACCATCGGGCAGGCGACGGCCTTCGCCATCCGCACGGCCGAGATCCTGCGCGGCGTCATCCCCGATGCCAAAATCGCGGCATTCGCCCTCACGGAGGCCGACCCGGAGTGGATCGAGCCCTTTGTCATCGAGCTTAAAAAACTCGGAAAGGCCCACCTGTTCAACACCATCGCCTACCATCACTACAAACACAATCCCGACCAGGGGTACGAAGAGGTCGAGCAGAGCCGCCGGATTATGGCCCTCTACACCCCGAATATAAAACTCATGCAGGGGGAGGGCGGCACCCAAAGCGAGTGGTGCCGCAACGGCGCCCTTTCGAATGTCTTCTGGACGGAGCTGACCCAGGCCAAGTATGACCTGCGCCGCTCGCTCGGCGACCTGGGCCACGGCAACGACACCGAGGTGTTCCACCTCTGCGACCTGGAATACAGGGCCGTCAAGCAACATTACGGATTGCTCCGCTACGGCCTTCTGAAGACCACCGGGCAGGCCGACGGCTTCCGCGTGCTGAAGGTAAAGACGGCCTATTACGCGATTCAGAACGCCGTGTCGGTCTTTAACGACGCCCTGGAGTGCCTCTCGCCCGATGCCACGAACTCGACGCTGCAAGGGGTGGAGAACGGTGTGGTCTACGACTGGAAGGATCGCCGGACCGATACCCCGGTCGTCGTTTTCTGGGACGCTTCCGCCATGCCCTCCAACGAGAACGTCACCCGGCAGGCGACGGTGTCGGTAAAGGGAAAACCGATTCAGAATCCCGTTTGGGTCGACCTGCTTACGGGTAACGTATACAAGATCGACGGGTCGCAGACCGGGAATTCCAACGGTCGGACGACATACACCGTCCCCGTGTACGACTCGCCGGCATTCATCACCTCCCAGGACATTCTTACCCTTGACCAGTCGTGGTTCGTCCGCGAGGGCAAGACCATGAAAAGATACCATTGATCGCTATGAGAAAGTATACTGCAGGGAAAATGTACAAGTGGGAGGTATTGGTCCTGCTGTGGATGGCCTACCTGCTCAACCAGGGAGACCGCCAGGTGTTCAACACCGTTTTGCCTGCGATCCGCGATACACTGAACCTGACCGACACATCCGTCGGCTTGATCGCCACCATCTTCAACCTCGTCTTTGCGATCGTTGTGCCGATCGGGGGATGGATGGGCGATCGCTTCTCGCGCAAAACAGTCGTTACGTTCAGCGTGATGTTCTTCAGCGTGGCCACCATGTTCACGGGGTGCGCCGGCAGTTTCATGATGCTGATCCTGTTGCGCTCTATCGCCACGGGCGGGGGCGAGGCCCTCTTCGGACCCTCCAACTATTCGATACTCGCCCAGTACCATACCACCACCCGGGCCCGGGCGATGTCGATACACCAGACGGCCTATTACGTCGGGGTCATCCTGGCCGGTTGGCTGGCCGGTCTGATCGCCGATAAATTGGGATGGCAATATTCGTTCTTCATCTTCGGCGGGGTGGGGGTGCTGTGGTGCATCCTGATGATCGTCCGGCTTGAGAACAAGCCTGTCGACCCTCCCGCCGAGGAGTCGGCCGCGGAATCGAAACCCGGCTTCCTGGATGGTTTCAAGACGGTATTCACCACGCCCACCGCCCTGGCGATGACCATCGGCTTCAGCGGCCTGATCTTCGTGATCACGGGATTCATGACCTGGGTGCCGGCCTACCTTCAGGAGGAGTTCGGACAGACCCAGGCCGAAGCGGGCTTCAATTCGATGTTCTGGACCTATGTGGCCGCCTTCATCGGCGTGTTGCTCGCCGGATCGCTCTCCGACAGGCTCGCGCTCAAAGAGAGCAAATACCGCATGTACCTGCAAGCCCTCGGGCTGATGTGCGGAGCGGTATTCCTGAGCTTCATGGGCGGGGATTCGCCCCTTGCGATCGTCTATATATGCTTTGCTGGATGGGGTCTCTTCCGTGCCTTCTTCGATGCGAATACCTACTCGGTGCTCTACGACGTTACGCCCAAGAGGCTTCACGCCTCCTGCGCGAGCGTGATGGGGATGACGGGTTTTGCGATCGGCTCCTTCGCGCCTCTGGTCCTCGGCGGCATCAAACAGAGTATGGGCTCCCTCAGGTCGGCATTCCCTATACTGGCCATCGTCTGGGTAGTCTGCGGTATACTGATGTTCGTGGTCGCCAGGGTTTACTATAAGAGAGACCGTGAGCGCGTGGCTAATTGAGTTATACATAAACCTCCCAAAATTTCTGAAATCATGAAAACCAGATCATTAATAATCTTTTCGTTAGTCGCCTTGTTTTCAGCTTCCTGCAATAAGAATGTGGATCAGGGCACGGTATGGGACAATCCGAACTTCGTTCGTATCACCGTCTTTTCCGAGCCGATGAGGACGATGAGCGATAACATTGAAGTGAATTGGGCCAGGATGGATAAGCTCATGGTCTTCGACCAGGACAACGTAGGGTATGAACTCGGCACCACGGACGTCACGACCCGGGCGATATTCTACTCGTACGCATGGGGCGGTAAAGGTAAGACGCCCAGGTACGCGGCCTATTCCAAAGCCCCGCAAGAGGGGATCGCGTGTACTGCGGACGGCGTTATGAGCGTCATGCTGGATGGACAGCAGCCGGTTAAAGCCATGAACGCCTACGCGGACAATGCGATCGTCTCCGTGGGTAAGATAACCGGCAATTCGACGGCATACAAAATCGGCTCGATGAAGAATATTTCGGGCCTTATCAAGGTCGCCATGAGCGATCCGACGGCCGCGTCCATAACCGTAGAGGCGATAGGCGGGGAGATCATGGCCGGTTACGTCGACGTGGATTATGCGAAAATCGTGAGCGGCGAGCCGGCGTTCTGGAGTCCGACGCCCGGCAAGCCGCACTCCTCCAGCGTCACGATCACCCCCGTCGAGGGATCGGATGCGTCCACCCCCGACGGATGCCTGAAGACGGGCGCTTACTATGTGGCCGTGTTGCCCCAGTTCTACGCCGAGGGCCTGCGCATCACGGTCCGTTACAGCGACGGAAGCACCCTTGTCCGTACGCTCGGCGCGACGGATGGCATTACCGTTCCCCGCAGCAATTCCGAGGCGTTCGAGGGGACGCTGGACGATACGCTGCCCGACGTGATCACGATCCGGCTCGCGTTCGATAACGAAGCGGGCGTGAATCCTTTGGGCACGTTCGTGGCTACCGCCGCCCAGGGTGCGAATGGCGAGGAGTATACCTACACCTACAACTACACGCTCGACAACGCCCCGGCCACCAAGGATTTCACCTTCACGATATGCAAGGGGGCAAGCAACGCGACCTACCAGCACTTCCAGGCCTCGGGGCTCGACCACAAGGTATTGCTTTTCGGCGCGGCGAATGATGGCTGGATCAAACTTCCCGGAATCCCCGGAAGATACCTGAAGTCCGTATCCATGAGCCACGGCAATACGACGGCCAAACGATTCAGGCTGCAGGAGGAAAGCAAGAGCCCGGTCGGGAAATATTTTTCGTCCCCGTTGCTCGCATCGCCCAGTTTGACCACACCCGTCACCGAGACCATAACGATCCCCACGACGGCGACATTGGATACCCAAATCATCAACACCATCGAAGGGAAGTCCTATACGATGCAGATGACCACCGGTAGCTCATTGAGAATATTCGACATAACGGTCGTCTATTCCAAAACGCTCGAAGAGTAGGACGCGACTCTTTTACCGGGTGATATCGACGCGGCTGCAAATTTGGCTTTCTTTTGCAGCCGCGTTCATTTTTGAGCTTGCAAAATTTAAGGGAATTCTAAAATATAAAACTAACTTTGCACATTAATTCAGTACCGGCACATGATACAGGTCATAGCGAGAGTTGAGGAGATACTGGTTTATCTTTCGAAGAACAGAAAACGGGAAGTTCCTTTGTCGGAGATAGCGGATACGCTGCATTTAAACAGGGCTACCTGCGCAAATATCCTCAAGACGCTCAAAGAGCTCGGTTTCATCGAACAGATGAGCTACCGCAAAGGCTATCTTCTGGGCGAGAAACTGTACGCCATCGTAGGGGTGAACAACGACTCCGACCGGATCGGGACGCTGCTCAAACCCCTTATCGACTCCCTGTGCAAAGAGGTCAACGAAAACGTCATGTTGTCGGTCATAAAGAACGACAAACGGATCAACCTCTACAGCGTAAAGGCCAACCATGCGATAGAGGCGAATATCATATACGAGATGAAGGCCTGGCAGGCCACGACGGGAAAGGTCATCATCGCCCAGTACAGTTCGGAGAAACTCAATAATTTTGTCAAGCTGGCCGGCATGCCGGGTAAGGATTGGCCCGAGGTTAAGACGAGGGAAGATCTGCTGAACCGCCTCTCGCAGATCAGGGCCAAAGAGTGTTTCACGGTGATCAACCATCACTTCGCCTGCGTCGCGGCTCCCGTCTTCAGGAACGGAGAGGTAATCGCCTCGATCGGGTGCTATCTTCCCGACATGCGTCTCACGGAGGCCGCGCATAAAAACCTCGAGGACAAATTGCTCGAAACCATCCAAAAAGCGGAGATGCTGCTCGGCTGATCCGTGACCAATGTAAAAATCAGGTGGGGGCGAATAGACGGAATAACCCGATTTCACATAATATTTGTTTTGTCATCCTGAACGCAGTGAAGGATCTTGGTCGGGCTGTGTGCTGAACAGTTCCGACCAAGATTCTTCGCTTCGCTCAGAATGACAAAAACGAAAATCTATGGGGTGAATGCAAAATTACTCTTAACTCCACCTACTTTTTTACATTGATCCGTTTTACATTGAGCCGCAGGATGTCGTAGGATGCAAAAAGAAATCCCCGCAACTGTCATGAATTGCAGGGATTTTCTTTTAATTACCTGATAATGAGTGGAGATGGGGGATTTCGTGCCTTCCCCTAATCGCCTTATGGCCAATATACTTAAATTCCGTTTCCAGATATGTTAGCGAATTTGCACCCTCCGTTTTGCGGTCTGCTGCTCAGCATTTCATATCACTTGCAAAAATAGTCATATTATTAAAAAGGCAAATACCGTAGTGCGTAATTTGTGATTTTTTTCTATTTTTGTACATATCCCTTTTTTTAAGCCTATGACTATGAAAAAGAGATTCTTCCTGCATAGCGGCGCCCGGATGGCGGCGATGATGCGAAAACCGGCATCAATATTTCTACTGCTTCTCTCTTGTGTGCAACTGTTTGGCCAGTCGAGCACATTGACGGGTGATTTCAAGCCCGGAATGGGTGACAGGGGGGCTTCTTTCAAAGGTACCGTGACCGTTTCGTTCGGCACCGATGCGGCTCCGGGCGCTCACAGGTCTGTGGCCGTCGACATCAAACTTTCTCCCGGCCCCATAAGTTACCTTTATGAGGGCAAAACCTACACCAGCGCAGACATACCGAGCATCAAGACCGACAACACATTCCTGCGCGGTGAGTGCGAGGTGGGAATACGCTATGATAACGGCCGCACGGTATGGGTAAAGCGTGAGTTCGGCGTTCCCGGCACTCCCAAAGTGCCGCTTTCCGATCTGGGCATTAACCTGCCCGAGATCACACCGTATAACGCCGCCGATGCGGGCGACGCGTATAAAAAATCGTCGGAAGACCATAACGGCGCCTATGTGGTCGCTCTCGGTAAAATACGCGCTGTGGGAATAAGGAATTGCCTGGGCGGGGTGGACAGCCGGGTGGTCGAGGCGGATATAAGGCAGAAAAACTCCGCCGCCACACCCTCCTCTTCCGGTAAACCATCCACGACGAGCACCGGGGGCTCTTCCGCCCTCGATGCCGCACCGAGGGGGTCGGCTTCATCTTCCGCCGGTTCGCAGGCCACCACCCGCCCCTCTCCGGGAGCTTCGGGCTCGTCATCTCCCGTCTATGACAGCAGCGGGAAGACCTACACGGTAACCAATCCAAATACCGGCGAGACCCTCTACTTCGACAACGAGCAGCAACGAAACGCCTATATGTCGGGTTACAGCGCCCGTCAGCAGGCCGCAAGTCAGGCGCGAATAGATGCCGAAAAAGCCCAGCAAGTGCAGCAGACCCGGCAGCGCCTTGAAGCGATGCAAAAGCAGCAGGCGGTGATCCAGACAAATATAAATCAGGCGGCCTCTTCAATGGCCGGTGTGGTTTCGGGCTCGTATGCCACCGACCACCAGAAGAATATGGCCATCGCCCAATCCGCCGGGCAGGTGGCCGGGACGGTGGCCGGCTCGACGGGCAGTATGGGCGCGGGGATAGGGGCCGGTGTGGGAGTCGCCGTCCTGGGCTCTATGCTGGGAAGTTCGCAGGAGAGCCGCGCCCGCAAGGAGGCCGAAGAGGCGAAAAAAGCAGCCGAAGCTGAGCAACGCCGCCTCGAAGCCGAGATCGAAGCCATGCGCATCGCCGCGATACGCGATATGCGCAGGTTGATGCTCAACGAATTCACCGACACCGGCATCCCCCTTTCGTCGCACAAAACCGGCAACAACACCTACTACTATTTCGCTTACAGGGTCGTGCCGGGTATCGTCGAGGCCGCCCGTCCGAAAATTTTTGTTACCAATCTCTTCCCCGTGTCGAAATACTCGGACGGTTCGTGGCCCTTCACCAACACCGTTAAAAAAGAGCTCCTTGCAGCCGGCGGACAGGGCGAACTGGTGCTTACGGGCATGTATGACAGCGAAGAGCTGGGGCGGGCATGGCATTCACAGTTCCTTGATCTGGCGAAAGTCTCGGAAGTGAGCGTGGAACAGATTTTCTACCAGGGGCGTAAGAGTTCCGTCGCAGGGTCGTCGACCGCCGCCTCATCTGCATCCGGCTCTTCGGACGATTTCTGGGAAACGGGCTCTTCGGCTAAGTCAGGGCAACAAACCAAATCCGCCCCCGCAGCCAAACCCGCGCCGAAACCCGCCAGTTCTACTGCGGACGATGATTTTTGGAATAAATAACCCCGACGCGATATGAAGACGATAAAGATTGTTGCGCTGATTTTAATATTGTGCTTCGCCCATACAGCCTCCCGCGCCCAGAACGACCTAAAGGCGCGGATGGAGTTCGAAAAAGCCGAGGAAGCCTACTCGCAGGAGCGGTACGAGGCCGCCCTAACCCATATCGACGCCACCGAAAAGCTGCTGGGGAGTTACGCGCCCCGCATCGCCCACTTGAAGATCATAACCCTCGACAACCTGTGCGACTATTACGCTGCGGACGCCGATCCCCGGCTCGATGAACTGTCGAAGTGCGTAACGGCTTACATGAAACACTGCGAAAAGTATCCGGAGGGCGTGGTGATGGAGAAGTTCAAGGAGGTTTACGCCCTCGAAGAGAAGGTTGCGGCCGCGCTCCGGTGTGCCGAATGGAGAAAAATGCCTGAGTGCGCGGAGGGCCAAAAAGCCTATGAACAAAAAGATTACGCGGCGGCAATGGAGTGGTATCGCAAAGCCACCGACAAGGGGAACGGGATCGCGATCGGCAGCATAGGCTATTTATACGATTACGGATACGGCGTGGAAAAGGATTACGCCGAAGCGATGAAATGGTATTTGCGATCCTCCGGTATGGGCGTGCCGAGTGCGTATATCCCTATGGGTTGGCTCCACATGAACGGGCAGGGAGTACCGGCGGATGCGGACAAGGCCATGGAGTGCTTTCGCTCGGCGGTGGAGAAGGGATCCCGGACAGCGATGTACGGTCTCGGGTATTGCTATTATGTAAAGCAGGACTATGCCTCGGCCCTGGAATGGCTCGGTAAGGCGGCGGATAACGGAAGTTTCAACGCGATGAACGTTTTGGGGCATATGTATTTCGCGGGAAGAGGGGTGGCGCAGGATAATTCCCAAGCCATAAAATGTTATCTGGTATCGGCCGAAAAGGGGAACGTAGCGGCTATGTACAACGTCGGTTATGTGTACCAAAATGCAACGAAAGATTACGCCAAAGCTATGGAGTGGTACATGGCCGCGGCTGAGAAAGAGAACGCATCTGCGATGAACGGTATAGGATCATTGTACTACAACGGACAGGGCGTTGCGAAGGACTACGCCGCCGCGCTCGACTGGTTCACGAAAGCGGCAGGAAAAGGAAGCAAGGCCTCTATGGGCTGGCTTGCAAAAATGTACGAGGAAGGCAACGGCGTTAAAAAGGACAAAGCCAAAGCCGCCGAATGGAAGCAAAAGGCGGATGCGAAATAAAAACGGGAAATGATGAGAAAAATCTTTATCGCAATTTTGTATTGCATCGCCGTCGTCGCGGCATACGGACAGAGCGACCTAAAGGCGCGCCTGGAGTTGGAGAAAGCCGAAGAGGCCTATTCGCAGGAGCGGTACGAGGCCGCCCTGTTGCATATCAACGCCACCGAAAATCTGTTGGGGAGTTATGCCCCCCGCATCGCCCACCTAAAGATCATGACCCTCGACCACCTGTGCGATTACGCCGCCCCGCAAAGCGCGATCTTCGCCAGCTTGCAGGCGGAAGTGAAAAAATATCTCGACTATGCCGAGAAAAACAAGGACGGTGTGGTGCTGGAGAAATTCCGCGAGGTGTATGCGATCAGCGAGAGGGTGGAAAAGGAGCGGCAGGCGCAGGCGGCCTGGGCGAAGGTCGACCCCAACGATGCCAATGCAGTCCGGTCGTTCATCGACCAATACGCCGGCAGTGCCATCGCCGATGGGCAGGCGGACCGGCTAAACCGGCAGGCCCGGGCGATACGGGCCATTACCAATATGGGCGCTGCGGGCATCGACCAGGCTGCCTATGATGATGCCATCGGGATATTGGAAATCCTCCTGGGTGAGGGCAACCTCTCCGCCGCCGGGAAATTGGGCGATATGTACCGCTTCGGCTACGGGGTTAAATCCGATTACGCCAAAGCACTGGCATACTACCTGCAGGCCGCCCAAAGCGACGAGGCCGAGGACATCCGCCGGGTGGCCGATTTTTACCGCACCCGGCTGTTCGATTACCCGGAGGCGGAGAAATGGTACACCATCCTGGCCGACCGGGGCGACGCACAGGCGATGCTCGCCATCGGCAAGCTCTATTACAAAGGTGAGGACGAATTTAGATTTTATAGGAAGAACGACCCCGAAAAGGCGCAGCCGTGGTTTGAAAAGGCTGCGGCGCTGGGCAATGCCGACGCCATCGCCAACCTGGGCCATATAAAATACAGCGCAACAAGTTGGACGTTCACCAAAAGCGGCGGCGAGGCGAGGGACCTGTACGCCGAAGCGATTGAGAAGGGCAGTTCGGACGGCCTATACTATTGGGCTTACTATACACTCAAGCATCGCGGCTTATTGGGCAACAAAAATGAGAAAGAGGCCCTGGAATTGGCATTGAAAGCGGCAGAGATGGGTAACACAGGCGCGATGTGCCTGGCTGCGTCGATCTATTATTACGGCAAGGACCCGGCCAAGCCGTTGGAGTGGCGGATGAATGCACTGAAGGCCGACACGGATATCCCCGAGGTCTATTATGAAATAGGGCTTTTTTATTACAACGGCGCGCGCGGGCTACCCAGGAGCACGCAGAAAGCCATCCCCTGGTTCAGGCTTTTCACGCGGATGTGCGACCAGCCCAAAAAGTTAGGCGAGTTATCGGCAGCCTCGGTGCTGGAAAAGGAAAATATCACGGACGACCCCGCCGAAACGTTCGATGAGCTGCGCAACGCGGCATGGGCGCAACTTCTCGCCGACCTCGGCCGGAAATAAAATGCGACCGGATCGCAGGCTGTTCTTTATTGGCGGACACTGTTGTTGTTCTTCCGGGTAACCAGCAGATAATGCCGGTAGTCCTCCATCACAGTAACGGTGACCTGCTTTAGCTGGATGTCTTTAAGCCCGTATTTGGCCGAGAGGAACTCCTGGAATAGTTTCAGGGAGGTTTCGTGCCGCTTGTAGGTGTTGAGAGCCACCGTATTACCAACCAACTGGCGGAGTTTCTCGTTGTGTTCCCGGTACATCGTCAGCAATGAAAAATCCTCGGTGTCCTCCCCCTTGTAACGGGCGATTATGGACTTTGCCGAAATCTGCTTACCCTCCTTGCCCAGTTCCTGCTCGATTTCCCGTAAACGAAATTCCTGCTGGTCTAAATAGGTGTTTAACTGCTTGTTTAATAAAGTATTGCCCTTCGCTCTGCCTTTGGTTGTAAACCATTGCGAGGGGGCGATACTGCTGTGCATCGAACATTCGCTGTGTGTGCCTTTTACGGTCACTCTGACGAATATGGGCACAGAACCATCTTTAAGCGGTTTTTTCCGCTTAACATAGAATAAAACATGGATCATATAATTTATTGATTTATAATCAGATCACGATAATACAAAGATACGTAAAATTCACGACTTTTGCAAGTGTAAAAAACTGAAATACAGTGCAATATACGGCAATTCATTGGACTTAGCCGGACTGAAAATCAAGTCCAACGATTTCTCCAAGTGACACACTACCGAAATGTGCCGCAGAATGCCATAGGCTGAAAAAAGAAATCCCCGCAATTCCGTGAATTGCAGGGTTTTTCTTCTAACTTCTTGTAAGTGAGTGGAGATGGAGGGAGTCGAACCCTCGTCCAAACAAGGAACCCGATGGCTTTCTACACGCTTAGCTTGCGTTTGATCCTTCTGCGCGCACCTGGCAGCAAGCAGCCGAGCACACGCCCCAGTCCGTTCATCTCACCGCGGCGACCCGGACACGCCGCCACGGCTATCTCCTCATTGATGATACCCGGACAAACGATTCGGCGTCAAGGAGCGGGACGCCTCTTCCCGGATACTCGTCCGTTCGACCACCTTGGGCCCGTCGGATTAAGCCATTTTACTTGGTAAAATTAGGCAGCGAGTGCGTAATTGTTGTTGCCAACTAATTTTGAGCGTTCACTTTTACGGGCACCTCCGCACAACGCCCGGCGTGCTTACCTACGAATTTCGGCTTGCTGTCAAAACCGGTCATCCCCAGGAAGAGCTGTATAATAACGCCACGAAGGTAGCTTTTATTTTTGGAAAATTCGTATCTTTGAAGGATTAAAACCTTTGCAGCGGCAATATGGAAAACCGATCCGACGATAAAGAGAAACGCGAAAAACTGATTGACAACGTGGGCGAGCGCACCGAAGCGATCTTCGGACAGGTTCGCGAGCGTGCCGAAGAGTTGGGCGAACAGGCTGCCGAAGCGGCGCGCGAGATAAAGGAAGATCTCGCCGATGCCGCGGAGCGCGCCGGGGATTTCGCCGCGGAGGTAGCTGAAAAGGTCCGGGAAAAGGCCGCCGAAGCCGAAGAAAAAAAGGACGAGCTGGTCGAGAAGGCTGAGGATTTCGTGCAGGAAGTGGCCGAAAAAGTCCATGACAAAATCGCCGAAGCCGAAGAAAAAAAGGACGAGCTGGTCGAAAAAGCAGAGGATTTCGCAGCGGAAGTAACGGAAACGGTCCACGACAAGGCCGCCGAAGCCAAAGATTTCGTCACGGATGCCGCCCATAAGGCCGGCGATTTGTTGGGCGAAGCGGCCGACAAGGCGATGGATGTGGCCGACCAGGCGCTGGAAGCCCTCGACCGTGCCGCGGATAAAGCCGACGAAGCCCTCGCGGGCGCCGCGGCCAAAACGGAAGAAGCCTTCGTGGCCGCAGCTGCCGCGGCCGGTGCGACGGTCGGGCAACTGAAAGGGAAAGCCGCCGAAACGGGCAAAAAAATAAAAAAAGGCATCAAAGGATTCATGGACTCCTTCGATCGTGTCGCCGACCGCAAGGTGATCGACCTGCACGGCGTGTCGATCTACCACACGCGCGGCTTCAGCGGGGGAGGGCATCCGAAAAAACGGCGCGACGACGAGTTGGTGCTCTCGGGCGTCGACCTGGAGGTGCGTCCCGGCGAGATGGTCTACCTGATCGGCAAGGTGGGCAGCGGCAAAAGCACGCTGCTCAAGACGCTCTACGCCGAGATCCCCCTGTACGAGGGCCGCGGCGAGATCGTGGGTTACGACCTGCGCCGCCTGCGCCGTAAGGACGTGCCTTACCTGCGCCGCAAGATCGGCGTGGTGTTCCAGGACTACCAGCTGCTTACGGACCGCAACGTCTTCCATAACCTGCATTACGTGATGAGCGCCACGGGCTGGAAGGACGAGGGCGAGAAACGCCGCCGCATCGAGGAGGTGCTGGGCCTGGTGGGTCTGGTGAACAAGGAATACAAGATGCCGTTCGAGCTTTCGGGCGGCGAGCAGCAACGCCTGGCCATCGCCCGCGCGCTGATCAACCGCCCGCAGGTGATCCTGGCCGACGAGCCCACGGGCAATCTCGACCCCGCGGCGGCCGAGGGCATCATGTTGCTGTTCAAAGATATCGTCCACACGGGCTGCTCGATCGTCATGTCGACCCACAACATCAGCAATATCCAGCTCTACCCGGGCCGCACGATCCGTTTCGCCAATGGGAAAACGGAGGAGATAAACATCCATTCCATCCTTGGAATTTAGACAAAAAGCAGGTATATTTGCATGGAAAATTACGCCGGGGCATTCTGTTTTCGTTTGCCGTCCGGGTTTGTCATTCTGAACGCAGTGAAGAATCTTGGTCGGACTGTGCCGAAAACCATTCTGACCAAGATTCTTCACTTCGTTCAGAATGACAAAAAGAAAAATTTGGTAATTAGATAATTATAAATATTTTGGAAAAAGATCAGATCACCCAGAACGGTAACAACGGCGAATACTCCGCATCGAGCATACAGGTCCTCGAAGGTTTGGAAGCGGTGCGCAAGCGTCCAGCGATGTACATCGGCGACATCGGCGTGAAAGGTTTGCACCACCTTGTGTACGAGGTGGTCGACAACTCGATCGACGAGGCGTTGGCGGGCCATTGCTCGCTGATCGACGTATACATCAATCCCGATAACTCGATCACCGTCACGGACGATGGCCGCGGTATCCCCGTGGACTGGCACGAGAAGGAGAACAAATCGGCCCTGGAGGTGGTGCTCACGGTGCTGCACGCCGGGGGTAAGTTCGACAAGGACAGCTACAAGGTGTCGGGCGGTCTGCACGGCGTCGGCGTATCCTGCGTGAACGCCCTTTCCGACCTGCTGGTGGCCGAGGTGCACAAAGGCGGCAAGCATTATTGCCAGCGTTACAGCAAGGGCGCCCCGACGACCGAGTTGGAAGTGGTCGGCGACACGGATAAAACGGGGACGACCATCACGTTCCACCCCGACCCGACGATCTTCATCGTCTCGGAATACAGCTTCGAGATCCTCTCCTCGCGCCTGCGTGAGCTGGCCTACCTGAACAAGGGCGTGCGCCTGAAGTTGACCGATCTGCGCGTGAAGAACGACGACGGGACCCCGCAGCACGAGGAGTATTTCTCCGAGGAGGGCCTGAAGGAGTTCGTCCTCTTCCTGGACGCCAACCGCGAGGCGCTGACGGACGACATCATCTACCTGGACACCGAAAAAGAGGGCGTGCCCGTCGAGGTGGCCATGCGCTACAACACCAGTTTTTCGGAGAACGTCCACTCGTACGTCAATAATATCAACACCATAGAGGGCGGTACGCACCTGGCCGGTTTCCGCCGCGCCATCACACGCACGCTGAAAAAATACGCCGAGGATTCCGGCGCCACGCAGAAGCTGAAGTTCGAGATCATCGGCGACGACTTCCGCGAGGGTCTCACGGCGATCATCTCGGTGAAAGTCCAGGAGCCGCAGTTCGAAGGCCAGACCAAGACCAAGCTGGGCAACAGCGAGGTGGCCGGGGCCGTCGACCAGGCGATCTCCCAGGCTTTGACCAACTATTTGGAAGAAAATCCCAAGGACGCCCGCGCCATCGTGCAGAAGGTGATCCTGGCCGCCACCGCCCGCCACGCCGCGCGCAACGCCCGCGAGATGGTGCAGCGCAAGACCGTGCTCTCGGGCTCGGGCCTGCCGGGCAAGCTGGCCGACTGTTCCTCGCGTGACCGCGACATCACGGAGATCTTCTTCGTCGAGGGGGACTCTGCAGGCGGGACGGCCAAACAGGGCCGCGACCGTAACTTCCAGGCCATCATGCCGCTGCGCGGTAAGATCCTGAACGTGGAGAAGGCGATGGAGCACAAGATCTACGAGAACGAGGAGATCAAGAACATCTTCACCGCCCTGGGCGTGTCGATCGGCACAGAGGAGGACAGCAAGGCGCTCAACGTGGCCAAGCTGCGCTACGGCAAGATCATCATCATGACCGACGCCGACGTCGACGGCAGCCACATCGCCACGCTGATGCTGACGTTCTTCTTCCGCTACATGAACTCGCTGATCCAGAACGGCAACATCTACATCGCCACCCCGCCGTTGTACCTGGTGCGCAAGGGCAAGCAGGAGCGTTACTGCTGGAACGAGGACGAGCGCGAGCGCGCCATCGACGAATTCGGCGGCAAGGGCCTGCACATCCAGCGCTACAAGGGTCTGGGCGAGATGAACGCCGAGCAGTTGTGGGACACCACGATGAACCCCGAATCGCGCATCCTGCGCCAGATCACCATCGAATCGGCTGCCGAAGCCGACCGCATCTTCTCGATGCTGATGGGCGACGAGGTGCCCCCCCGCCGCGAGTTCATTGAGAAACACGCCAAATACGCCAACATAGACGCCTAAGTGCCGCCCGGCACACGGTGAGTATTTTGTCATTCTGAGCGCAGCGAAGAATCTTGGTCGGACTGTGCTACAGAACGATTCCGACCAAGATTCTTCGCTGCGCTCAGAATGACAAGCGGGGAGTAAAACTAAAAAATAATAATATGTACAGAATAATCGTGTCATTTATACTGCTGTTTTCCTTGTCGGTACAGGCCAACGCCCAAACCGATAAGCGGCAACAGATCCGTGACGCCGTGGCGGCGCTCAGCCAGCCCGACAGCCTGCTGACCCCGCAGATGAAGGAGCTCAAAGTGAAGGTCGGCAAGCTGGCCTTCGACGCCGTGCAGGTCGTGGACAACCAGTTGAAGGTCGTCGTCTCGCGCGCCGAGGTGGCCGCGAACGGGATCCCGGAGATCTACTACGACGCCCTGGAACAGAACGTCGGCGAGGTGAACGCCTGGGTGAAAAAGAGCGGCCTGGATCTGAAACAGATGTGGGAGATCGCGCGCCAGCAGTATCGCGGAATGTTCGAAAACACCAAATAACGCCATGCACGAAATGACCGTCATAGGTGTCGCCGGCGGCACCGGATCGGGCAAGAGCACCCTGGTGCGCAAGCTGCAGGAGGCTTTCGAGGGCGACGACGTGGTCACCCTCTGCCACGACTATTACTACAAGGGATACAAGGACCTCACCTACGAGGAGCGCAGCAAGCTCAACTACGACCATCCGCAGTCGTTCGACACCCCCATGATGGTCGAGCACATCAAGGCCCTCAAGAGCGGCGTGGCCATCCGCCGCCCGGTCTACTCCTTCGTGGAGCACAACCGCCTCGAGGAAACGGTCGAGGTGATGCCGTCCAAAGTGCTGATCATCGACGGCATCCTGATCTTCGAAAACCGCGAGTTGCGCGAGTTGATGGAGATGAAGGTCTTCGTCGATACGGACGCCGACCTGCGCCTCTCGCGCCGCCTGCTGAGGGACGTGCAGGAGCGCGGCCGCACGATGGAGTCGGTCGTCGAGCAGTACGTGACGACGGTCAAACCGATGCACGACGAATTCGTCGAGCCCTCGAAGCGCTACGCCGACGTGATCATCCCCGAAGGTGGCTTCAACTCGGTGGCCGTGACGATGCTCATTGAAAATATAAAGAGTGTCATTAGCGCGAAGCGCTAATAATGGCATAGGAGGATTATCCGGATCCGTAGGGGCACCCCTTGCGGGTGCCCAAATCAAAGAAAGACCACCCGCGAGGGGTGCCCCTACAGAGGTCGGAATCATATTCAACGTCATCCCGAGCGAACGCGAGGGAACTTCCTTATATTCTTTTTTGTGTCCTTTGTGTAATCTTTTCTTTGTGTCCTTTGTGGTTAAATCTTTAAATCCATCGCAATGAAAACCTTCACAATCCTCACCGCCTGCCTGACCCTGGCCATAGCCCAGCCCGCCCGGGCCCTCACCCCCGCCACCCAGAAATTAAGCAATCAAATGGTTAAGATCGATCCCCAGAAAATCGACGGCAATTT
>JAVBPS010000106.1:0-12621 GCA_031549495.1 Rikenellaceae bacterium
CTCCCCCCTGCCCTTCGCCTCCGGGATTCGTCTCCCCACACTCTTCTCACTCCGCTGCCCCCCGCCCGCGCCCCCCCGCGCCCCCCCCCCCCCCCCCCACGACGGTACTATTGTCAGATCTTCCTGCCCGGGTATACTTTCAGCGCCTCGCGCAGGCATTCGGCGGCCAGCAGCAGGTCCTCGCATTTAAGCACGTAGGCGATGCGCACCTGGTTGCGGCCCAGCGCGGGCGAGGCGTAGAACCCCGAGGCGGGGGCCACCATCACCGTGCAACCCTTATACGAAAACTCCTGCAACATCCATTGCGCGAAGCGGTCGGCGTCGTCCACCGGCAGGCGCACCGTGGTGTAGAACGCGCCGTGGGGCACGGGGGAGTAGACCCCTTCGATCTTATTGAGCTGGGAGACGATGCAGTCTCGGCGGCGGGTGTATTCCTTGTTGACCTGCTCGAAATATTCGTCCGGGGTGTGCAGCAAAGCCGCTTCCCCGGCCACCTGCGCCAGCAAGGGGGGCGAGAGGCGCGCCTGGGCGATCTTCATCGCCGCGTCGATGATCTGTTTGTTGTGCGTGACCAGCGCGCCGAGGCGCACGCCGCACATGCTGTACCGCTTCGAAAGCGAGTCGACCATCACCACGTTCTGCTCGATCCCCGTCAGATTCATGCATGAATGGTGCACCGCGCCGTCGTAGCAGAATTCGCGGTAGACCTCGTCCGAGAAGAGGAACAGGTCGTGGCGCTGCACGATGTCGCGCAGCTGTTCCAGCTCTTCCTTGCTGTAGAGGTATCCGGTGGGGTTGTTCGGGTTGCAGATCATGATCGCGCGGGTGCGCGGGGTGATCATCCGCTCGAACTCCTCGATGGGCGGCAGGGCGAAATCGTCCTCGATGCGCGAGGGGATGGGACGCACCACGGCGCCCGTTTCCATAGCGAAAGTGATGTAATTGGCGTAGAACGGCTCGGGGATGAGGATCTCCTCGCCGGGCTCCATGCAGACGCTCATCGCCATGAAGATCGCCTCCGAGGCGCCGAACGTGGCGAGGATCTCGTCGACCTCCACTTCGATTCCCACACCGTGGTAGTAGCCCTGCAGGGCGCGGCGGTAGCTCTCGTTGCCCGCCGAGTGGGAATATTCGAAAATGCGGTCGCCGATGTTATGCACCGCGTCGATCGCCGGCTGGGGCGTTTCGATATCGGGCTGGCCGATGTTCAGGTGCAGCACGCGCGTGCCGCGGCGCTTGGCCTCTTCAGCGTATGGCACCAGTTTGCGGATCGGCGAAGGGGGCAATTGCTGCCCTTTATGGGATATGTGAGGCATAGGATGGTCGGGTTAAAAACGGGCTAAGGCATTGTGGCGGCACGGTTCGCCTCCGGTCCGCAAAGATACGAAAAAAAATCGCGCCTTCTGACGTTTTGTGCGTTCTGGAGCATCCAGAGCGTGTTTTGTGATAAAATACACAGACTAAAAAATCCGACCAGGCACGCGGAGGGTATCCTGTCACTGCGGAACGAAGCGATGCCGGCAGAATTTTACAAGGCTATTTTCTCAACCATCACCCGGGAAGGATAGGAGTTGTACTCGTAATAGAAATAGTCGGTGCTTTCCGCGAAACTGACACAGATCAGACTATTCCCTTCCCGGAATAGTCTTCTCGGGTAGCCGATCGTCCTGTAGCTTTTGATCGCACTGTTCGTTGACGTTGAGAACGAACGGATCGCTTTATCGGAGGCGCAACCGCAGTATACGACCGACCCGTCCTGGCTGAACTCATAACTTGAAAACTCATGACTCACGCCCTGGAGCCGCCCGGCATAGGTCATATCTATATTGTAGATCGTCCCGTCCCGTCCGGTTATATACTTCTGTCCATCGGGAAAGAACCGGAACGCATCGTGATGCAGGGGATAATCGGCATGATATCGATCCGCGTTATGGGATATGATCCCCCCGGCGGAGTTGAACCTGTAATAATGCTGGTCGACAGGCATTGTGTTTGTCGTCACCTCTAAAATATCCGTATTCGTACCCGGGACGAGCCTCATACGGGTTTCTTTGAAATCCCCTGTCCTGGTTATCAGCTGTTTGGTAGCCCTGTCGTAAACCCGCAACGGATCGTTCATCCATTGGTTCGTGGAGACAAAAAGCTTGTCGCCGTTGCTCACCACACAGAAAGAAGGGTAGGTAACATTGATCTTGTCCCTGACCGCCAGAGTCACCGGGTCATAAATATATATCCATCCGTCACTCCGGGGCACATACAGCTCATCGGCTCCATTGTATTTACCGAGAGCGCAATAACCGATCTTAACATCGGATTCCAGTTTGTTTACCTCCGCCAGCGTCCGGTAATTGACGATCTGGATCCGGCCCGGGTCTTTTTGAATCATGTAGAGCCATTGCCTGGAAAGATCAGGAATGACATCGAGCAGGTGGTAGGTATTGACGACATTGATATCGGGCCTCTCATAAGCTGCGGCGCCGCTATAGATATAGTCGAAAGGATGGGCGTTATCGCCACTGGCGACACAGCCGACGATCTGGTAGGCGAGATAAGGGTGCGGCGGCGCCTGCTTGTCGACATATTGCGTTATGGCCGCGTTCGGGATCGTGGATATCACCTTTATTCCGGCGGCGGCGTAATCTTCTCCCGGATTGAAAAAGGCATTGTCGAACTCCTTCCGGATGATCAGATACCGGGAGAATTTCGCGTGATCGAGTTTAGACCACGTCAATATGACCGAATCTCCCCGGGCAACCGGCTTACCTATAACGATTTGGTCAGTGAAAGACAATCTGGTAACGTCGACAGTGGCCGGCTCATCGCCATCCTGACATCCGCACAGGATACAGCAAGTCAAAACCGCAACAAAGAAATGCCTGATCATAAGGGAGTAGTATAAAGTCCGGGTAAAGATATAAAAAAATGGGGCAATGTAAAAAGTAGGTTGGTGAAAAAAGGCTCAGTTTGAAAAATTGGTTTGGATAGATATTCCGCTTTGAGTAACAAGCATACAAAAAGAGCCGCTTTCATGATGAAAGCGGCTCCCTGAATTTCCAAAAACTATTTAGAGGGCGTTCACTGCCACCTGGAGACTGCTCTTCAGGTTGCCCGCTTTGTTCTTGTGGATGATGTTGTGCTTGGCCAGCTTGTCGAGCATGGCGGTCACTTTGGGCAACAGGGCCTCGGCGGCCGTCTTGTCCGAAGTGTTGCGCAGGGCCTTCACGGCGTTGCGTGCGGTCTTGTGGTAGTACTTGTTGTGGGTCCTTTTCACATCCGTCTGGCGGATCCGTTTTTTGGACGATTTGTGGTTTGCCATTATCTGTATCTTTATGCCTTATTCGTAGCCCATAGGAGAATCGAACTCCTCTTTCAAGAATGAAAATCTTGCGTCCTAACCGATAGACGAATGGGCCGTCTGGTCATTTCTGAGGTGCAAAGGTATATAAAAACTTTGCACCTGCAAATTTTTCCACGAAAATTTCAGCAATTTTCCTTTTTTACTCCTTCTTCGCCAGCCGCACGGTCATGTCCCGTTCGTCGAAGCGCAGCGAAGTGCCTGTGAACAGCTGTTGTATCTCGTTGCGCTCCACCAGTTGGGCTGCCGTGCCGTAGCAGAAACGGCCGTCGCAGATCATCGCCAGCGTGTCGCACAATTCGAGCGCTATACCCAGATCGTGGGTCGAGAAAATGATGCTCTTGCCCTGCTTGTGGGCCAGTTCGCGCAGCAGCAG
Source organism: Rikenellaceae bacterium (assembly GCA_031549495.1). Lineage (GTDB taxonomy): Bacteria > Bacteroidota > Bacteroidia > Bacteroidales > Rikenellaceae > JAVBOW01. Next base: position 3,732 of record JAVBPS010000106.1, read on the forward strand.
GCAGATCTCGTATTTGTTCGGCAGATCGAGGAACGCCGTCGGTTCGTCCAGCAGGATGATCGGCGTGTCCTGCGCCAGCGCGCGGGCGATCATCACCCGTTGCCGCTCGCCGTCGCTCAGCGTGTCCATGCTTTTGGTGGCGAAGGCCGACATGCCGACCAACCCCAGGGCCCGCTCCACGTGGGCGCGGTCATCGTCCGACAGGCGGCCGATCCAGTTCGTGTAGGGCGCGCGTCCCAGGCCCACCACGTCCGCCACGCGCAGGTTGGTCACCCGCACCTCGTCCGTCGAAACGAAGCTGATCAGCGAGGCGATGCGGCGAGGCTCCAACTCCGGGAGCGGGCGGCCATCGACCACGATCTGTCCGCGCAGCGGTTTTTGCAGGCCGGCGATCGTGCGCAGCAGGGTGCTCTTGCCGGTGCCGTTGCGCCCCACCAGGGCGGTGAACTCGCCCCAGCCGAAGCCCAGGTCGGTGTCCTCGAACAGCAGCCTCTCGCCGTAGCCCAATGCCACACCGCACAACTCGATGATATTGATCCTTTGCTGGTCCATCAGAATACGCGACGGTTACGGAGAATGACGATCACCACGACCGGGATACCCATCAGCGCGGTGACGGTGTTGATCGGCAGGGTCATGTCGCTGCCGGGGAGTTGCGAGAGGATGTCGCAGCCGAGCATCACCACCGATCCCATCAGGATCGAGGCGGGCACCAGCACGCGGTGATCGGCCTGCATGAAGAGCATCCGCGCCAGGTGCGGCACGGCCAGGCCCACGAAGCCGATCGGGCCGCAGAAGGCGGTCACAGTCCCCGCCAGCAGCGTCGTGCTCGCGAAAAGCAGCAGGCGCATGCGGCGTACGTTGAGCCCCATTGTGCGGGCGTAATTTTCGCCTAACAATAATATATTCAGCGGTTTGATCAAATATATGGCCAGCAGGAGTCCGGCGGCGACCACCGGGACCATGATCCACAGTTGCCCTTGCGAAACTCCGCCCAGGTTGCCCATCGTCCAGACGACAAACGATTTGACGTTGCCCTCGGGACTGAAATACTGCATGATCTCGACCAGCGCCGAGGCCGTGCTGCCGAACATCATGCCCAGGATCAGCACGGCCATAATGTCCTTGATACGCGCCGAGACGGCCATCACGGCCGTCAGCACCAGCGCCGCGCCGACCCATGCCGCGCCGGCCATGCCGATGTTGCGCAGGGCGTCGGAGACGGCGCCCATGCCCAATAGCGGGATGCCCATTAGGAAAAGCGCCACGCCGAGACTTGCCCCCGAACTGATCCCCAGCACGAACGGTCCTGCGAGCGGGTTGCGGAAGAGCGTCTGCATTTGCAAACCGCTTGCGGACAATGCCGCCCCGGCCAGTAACGCCACCAACGCTTTGGGTACGCGGAAACGCAGGATGATCGAGGCGAGCAGCGGATCGTCGCCCGTACCCGTGAGCGCGCGCCATACCTCACCCAGCGACACGGAAGCCGTGCCCACCGCCACGTCGACCAGCAGCAGGACTACGGCCGCCAGGGCCAGGATCAGGAAATATAGGGTGCGTCGGGTCAATTTAATATATTTTTGTTTGGTCACTCCTTTTCGGCAACCGTTGCTCTTGCACGTCATGCCGAGCGTCAGTCGAGACATCTCAAAGAGCCTGTCTGAGATGTCTCGGCTAACGCTCGACATGGCGAAGCACAGACGGACAACTCGAGGGGCACTCCCTATCTCAAATGCTTTACTATTCCAATCTCTCGTAATAGAACAACTCATGTCCCGGAGCCTTGTCCGGGTGGAAGATGCCGATCAGGTCTTGCAGCACCCGGTCCGGCCGTACGGCGCCCGATTCCCAGAAGTCGCTGCCCCCGGCCTCGGTCGAACGGCGGCGGTTGTTGTAGACATGGCCGTTGAGCACGGGTGGGATGTCGGCGAATTTCGGGTTGGCCTGCAGCAGTTCGGACAGGGTCGAGGCTTCGTTGGGGTTGAGCCAGTAATCGGCCTGTGAGGCGTAGATGTAGGCGGTTTCGCCGTTGATCGCGCGGCTCTGTTCGGTGTCGTAGCCCTCGCAGACGTAGCGCGCCCCGGCGTCCTGCAACAGGCGCACCATGTAGCTGCGGTCGCCCGGCACGAACCAGGTCTCCCGCCACGGGGCATTGAGCATCACCGAGGGACGCTCCTCCACGTCACGCACAACATCGCGGTACAGGGTGTAAAGCGCGCTTACCTCGCCGAACGCCCTCTCGGCCCATTCGCGGCGGTTGAAGATCTCACCGAAAGCCACGATCCATTCCGCCTTGCCCAGCGGGTCGGCCTCCAGGTAATCGCCGATCATCACCACGGGTATGCCCAACTCGGCCATCTTGTCCATCACCGGCAGCCGTTCGCCCGCCACGCTGTACATGAACACCGCACCGGGGCGCAGCATCGCCAGCAATTCGCAGTTGATGTTGCCCTCGTAGCCCACGTCTTTCACCTCGCCCGCCCCGGCGCGCTCCTGAATCGTCGGATTGGTGATGTAGCGCAATCCCGACACGGCCGTTACCACGTCAGTACGGCCGATCGCGTCCAGGAAGGCGATGTGCGACGAGGACATGCATCCCACGCGCCGTAGCGGTGCGGTGAGTGTCACGCCGTCGAATCCGCGCGGCGCGGCCTCGCCTTTGCGCGAGATGAACACGTAATTATCCACTCCGCGCGCGCCCTGCCACGGGTTCTCTATTTTCAGCACGGAGCTGTGTTCCCCATAGCGGTAGATCTCGAATCCCGTGGCGAAACGGGGCATATAGGAAATTTCCAGCCCTTCGGGGCTCCACCCTCCGCCGCGGCATCCCGCCAGCATGGCCGCCAGGGCCAAAAATATCGCAATTTTCCTCATTTGATCAAAAGGTCCGCGCCGAGCAGGAGCAGCACGGGGAAATAAGTCGGTTTGCCTGTCAGCAGCAATTCGACCAGCCAGATGCAAACGGCCAGCACGATGAGCACCCCCCCGCGCACGTTCCAATCAGCCGTACCCCACCCCTTTATACCGCGATAAACCCTGCGCAGGTTAAACAAGACGTACCCCCCCATCGCCACCGCCACCGTGACCAGCCCGGTCATGGGATATTCGCGGCCGAGCAGCGCACCCAACAGGATCAGGGCCAGCACCGCACCGATCAGGTTGCGTTTGGGGATCGTCATCGTCATAGTTTGCAAAGATAACGGAAAAATCCCAGGTTTTACCCCAAAAAGAAGGGCACCCGTAAAGGGTGCCCCTACATTCAGTCAAAAATCGCCCGGGCAAACAGCGCGTTGGCCTGGCGCACCCCCCTTTTTCAAAGGGGGGCAGGGGGGAATGTGCCAGCGCAGCGGAAGATAGCGTCGGCACCCCCGAAAATAGCGCGCTACCCGCAAGAAATTTACTCGCGTATCAGAAGCACAGAACGTCTCCCTACTTGCCGACGCTATTGTCGAATTTCCATTTGCCGTCGACCTTGACGAAGTTCGAGGTGCTGTCGTCGCTCGAACCGTCGCCGAGGGTGATCTGGCTGGTTACCTTGGCGGTTCCGGCCTCGTCGTCGATCTCCTCTTTGGTGACTTCGATGCTGGCGATGCCGCCTTTTTTGTCATACTGTTCCTTAGCTTTGTCGCCGAATGCCTTGAGCATATCGTCGAGTTCCTTTTTATCGGCGGCGGCCATCTGGGACGGCAGTTTGTCGGTGGCGCTGTTGTCGAACCAGAAATGCATGGCTTTTTCGTAGTCGCCTTTTTTCATCATGTCGTTCATCTCTTTGGTCAGGCTGGCCGGGGTGTTGCCGCCGATGCCGCCACCGCCGCACGAAACGAGAACCAACAGGGAAACGATCGCTGCAAGGAAAGTCAATTTTTTCATAATCATAAGGTTTTGGAATGGTTTATAATGAGTTAAGGGTCTTGATCTGCGCGTACCGTCCGCTTTTTATGAAGTGGGACGGGAAAATATAGGTTCCCGAATAGATCGGGACGTTCACGATCTGCTTGCGTTGCCCATCCGTGACATCGACGCCCGAGAGCAGGTAGGCGCGCCAGATCAGTTCGGTGCAGTAGATCGTCGTGGTGTCTTCCAAATTGTAATCGTGGTCGAATTCCATTCCTGCCAGGCACCTTTCCCGGCAGTAGCACGCCGCCCGCTCCGTCCCCGTGGTGTCCTGCAAACGGAGCACAAGGCCTTTTTTTGCGCGGGCGTGGGCGTAAAACGCTTCCAGGCGCTCCATCTTCACGCGGTCTACCCCATCCGCTCCCGCCTCGCCCGGCACGGCGTGCACCACCATCAGCCCCGAGTCGGTCCTCACGACCAGGCCCGCGTGGCTGTACTCGCCCCCGGCATCGGCCTGCAACACGGCCTGCGACTTGGTCCCGCGGCCCAGCCGGAGCACCACATCGCCCTGCTGCAACCCCTCGGCGATCTGCTCCGCGGATGGCCGCGCACCGCCACAGGCGACACAAAGGACGGCGCACATCACCGCAAACCGCTTAGCGATAGACCGGAGCATAGATTTCAAATATAGGGATTAAAAATGGAAAAACAAAGATCAACCCATCAAAGCGGTTTTTTTGTTCGTTTGACATTTTTGTCATTCAGAACGAAGCGGTGCCGCCCAGCACCCGGGAAATATTTGTCATTCAGAGCGAAGCGGTGCCGCCCGGCACACGGGAAATATCTGTCATTCAGAGCGAAGCGAAGAATCTTGGTCGGAACTGTGTTCAGCAAACACTTCCGACCAAGATTCTTCGCTTCGCTCTGAATGACAATATCGCCTGAAGACAAGCTGGGGCTTAGCAGCCGCAACCGCAACCGCCTTCCTTGCTGTCGCAGTCGCTGTTGCAATCTTCCTCGCCACAGCCGCAGCCACAACCGCCGCCGGCCATCTGGCCCTGCATCAGGTCTTCGGGGGTGGCGTCGCGCACGCCGACCACTTCGATGTCGAAGTTCAGGGTCTTGCCGGCCATCGGGTGGTTGAAGTCCATCTTCACCGTGTCGTCCGTCACGGCGGCTACGGTACCGATCATGCGGTTGCCCTGGTTGTCGCTCATGGGCAGTTGGTTGCCGATCTCCAGCAGGCCGTCCTCGATGGCGCCGTTGATCATGAATACGTTCTTCGGCAGCTCGACGACAGCCTCGGGGATCAGTTCGCCGTAGCCGTCGGCCGCGGCGAGCGTGAAGGAGAATTTGTCGCCTTTCTTATGTCCTTCGAGGTTCTTTTCGAATGCGGGGAGCAGGAAGCCTGCGCCTACGACGAACTCCAGGGGAGCCTCGGCGGTGACGCTTTCGACCTGGTTGCCGTCGACGGTGAGCGTGTAACTTAACGAAACGAATTTGTTTTCTGCGATTTTCATGGTTTATTTTTTTAATGTGTTTGTTTTCTATTGATAACGCGCTTTTGTCATTCTGAACGCAGTGAAGAATCTTGGTCGGAATTGTTCCGTCACTGCCCGACCAAGATTCTTCACTGCGTTCAGAATGACAACTGCAAAAATTTACTCCTCAAATCCGGCGCAGGTGCAGATCAGGTTGCGGTCGCCATACCCCCCGTCGATCTTCGTCACGTACGGGAAGAACTTGTTGGCGGCCACCCAATCTAACGGGAAAGCGGCCTGGTTTCGTGTGTAGGGGTGCTTCCAATCGTCCGAGGCGACCTCCACAGCCGTGTGGGGGGCGTTTTTCAGCAGGTTGTCGCCCGCCTTCACCTGCTCGTCCGCGCTGGCGGCGATCGCCTCGCACTCCGCGCGGATGGCGCACAGCGCCGCGATGAAACGGTCCATCTCCTCCTTCGGCTCGCTTTCGGTGGGCTCGACCATCAGCGTGTCGTGCACCGGGAAGGAGAGCGTGGGGGCGTGGAATCCGTAATCCATCAATCGCCGTGCCACGTCGCCGCACTCCACGCCGTAGCGCGAGCGGAAATCCTGCAGGTCGAGGATCATCTCGTGGCCCACGCGGCCCGTCTCGCCCGAGTAGAAGGTGCGGAAGGTGGGTGCCAAAGCCGAGGACATATAGTTGGCGTTCAGGATCGCGATCTCGGTCGATCGGCGCAATCCTCTCTCACCCAACATCTTGATATATCCGTAAGTGATCGGCAGCAGCATCGCGCTCCCCCAGGGCGAGGCGGCCACGGCGGTGATCCCCTCTACGCCGCCGGTCTCCACGACCGGGTGCGAGGGCAGGAACTGCGCGAGGTGCGCAGCCACGCAGATCGGGCCCACGCCCGGGCCGCCGCCCCCGTGGGGCATGCCGAAAGTCTTATGCAGGTTCAGGTGGCAGACGTCGGCGCCGATGAAGCCGGGGTTCGTCAGGCCCACCTGTGCGTTCATGTTCGCGCCGTCCATGTAGACCTGGCCGCCCGCGTCGTGCGTGATGTCGACGATCTCGCGGATGCGGCTCTCGAACACGCCATGCGTCGAGGGGTAGGTCACCATCAGGCAGCTCAGCTCGCCCGCGTGCTCCTGGGCTTTGGCGCGCAGGTCTTCCACGTCGATGTTGCCCTTCTGGTCGCACGCCACCTGGACGATCCGCATCCCGGCCATGGCGGCCGAGGCGGGGTTGGTGCCGTGGGCCGAGGCGGGGATCAGGGCCACGTTGCGGTAGCTCTGGCCGCGGCTCATGTGGTAGGCGCGGATCACCATCAGACCCGCGTACTCGCCCGCCGCGCCCGAGTTGGGCTGCAGCGAGGTGGCGGCCAGTCCGGTGATCGTCGCGAGGTCTTTTTCCAGGTCGGCGATCATTTCCAGGTAGCCTTCCGCCTGATCGGCCGGGGCGAAGGGGTGCATATTGCCGAACCCGGCCAGGCTCAGGGGCATCATCGAGGCGGCCGAGTTGAGTTTCATGGTACACGAGCCGAGCGGGATCATACTGTGGACCAGCGAGATGTCGCGGCGTTCCAGTTTTTTGACGTAGCGCATCAGGTCGGTCTCGTTGCGGTATTTGCGGAACACGCCTTCACTCAAAATAGGCGAGGTGCGCAGGAAAGCCGAGGGGGATAGGGCCTCTTCGTTAACCTTGACCGCTTTGGGGGCCTTTTTACCCGCCGCTTCGGCGAAGATGGCGGCTACGGTGAGCAGCTCTTCGGCCGTGGTCACCTCATCGAAGCTCATCCGCACGCGCGAGGAGTCGGGATAGAAGAAATTCACCCCGCGGGCGAGGGCCGCGGCGCGCACTTTGGCCGCGTCGGCTTCCACTTCGACCGTGCCGAAGAAGGTCGGCTGGGTGGTTTTATAGCCCAACGCCTGCAAGGCCGTAGCGGCGGCAGCAGCGTGGGCGTAGATATGGGTAGCGATGCGGCGCAGTCCTTCTGCGCCGTGGTAGACGGCGAAGAAACCGGCCATCGAGGCCATCAACGCCTGCGAGGTGCGGATGTTGGAGGTCGCCTTTTCGCGTTTGATATGCTGTTCGCGGGTCTGCAGCGCCATGCGCAGCGCCTTGTTGCCAAGGCGGTCGACCGACACGCCGATGATGCGGCCCGGCATCGAGCGCTTGAAATCCTCGCGCGTGGCCATATAACCCGCCGAGGGGCCTCCGAAGCCCATCGGGATCCCCATGCGCTGCGTGGATCCGACGGCGATATCGGCGCCCCACTCGCCCGGCGAGCGCAGGATCGCCAGCGCCATCGGGTCGGCGGCGACCGTCACCAGCGCCCCGGCGCTATGGGCCGCGGCGGCGAAATCTTCGAAGTCCGGGAGTGCGCCGTCCGCACCCGGGTATTGCACGATCGCGCCAAATTCCGCGCCGGTAAAGGTATAGCCGGACGCGTCGTCGCTCACGATCTCGATCCCGTAAGGCTCGGCGCGCGTCATCAGCACGTCCAACGTCTGCGGGAAGATATTTTCATCGACAAAAAGCGTGTTGCGACCTTGCGCTACGGCCTCGCGCGAACGCAGCGAGTACATCATCAGCATCGCCTCGGCAGCCGCCGTGCCCTCGTCCAGCAGCGAGCAGTTCGCCACCGGCAGGCCGGTGAGCGAGATCACCATGCTCTGGAAATTGAGCAGCGCTTCCAGACGGCCCTGCGAGATTTCCGCCTGGTAAGGGGTATAGGAGGTATACCAAGCCGGGTTTTCGAACACATTGCGCAGGATCGCCGCGGGGGTCGAGGTGGGATAGTAGCCCATGCCGATGAACGAACGCAACGTCCGGTTCTTCCCAGCCAGCGCGCCTACATGCGCCGCAAATTCATGCTCGGCCATCCCCGCGGGCAGCGCGAGCGGTTGCGGCAGCCGGATGTCGGCCGGAACGACCTGCGAGATAAGTTCTTCGAGCGAACCCGCGCCTATGGTCTCCAACATCTGGCGCTCCTGCTCCGGGATGATCCCGATGTGCCTGTCGGCAAAGCTTTCGTAACCCATTTTTTCAGATTTTTTGCAAAGCTACTCTTTTTTCGGGGGATAGCCGTATCCGGCGGCAGGAATATTACGAACAAATTATCAGAAACGACGATCGGGGTTACAAAGTAAAATCATTTCAAGGCGTTTGGAAGCAAATAATAATAAACGTTGGTTTTATTTGGGCACCCGCGAGGGGTGCCCCTACGGGCTCGGCCGTTCTGTTTGAGATGTCTCGACTAACGCTCGACATGACGCGCAGAAAACGGTGGTAGCCGAAGGCGGGGCGCGGTGGAATGAGCGGGCGGCCAAAAGCGCGTTGGATTGCGCACTGGCCCTGAGCGGACGCCAAAGCGGGATGGCCTGGCGCCATGAAGCGGGAGGCTTGGGCCCCGCCAGGGTTTTCGGGGGACAAAGGGCGGAAACTGGAATGGGAGGCCGGAGCAGAGCGGAGGCGTGCGATGTGGCCTGTGCGCAATGGAATTTCCGCACGACTGCCCCGAAAACCCGTAAGCGGGTAAGCCGGGAGCGCGGCGCCTTGATCTTTTTGCCTTCTTTTT
>JAVBPS010000034.1:0-8931 GCA_031549495.1 Rikenellaceae bacterium
CCCCCACCGCGTTTTTCCCTGCCTCCTTGCCGCCCCCCCTCCCCCCAACCACCACCCGCGGTTGGCTGCTCTCGCGAGGGCCGCTCGACATGACGGGCAAGATCGTTGATCGCGTTATAACCTGGCAAAAAAATTGCAATCCCCGGGTAAAGTTGTAAATTTGCATAGATTAAATTTTCCCGACTTATGAAGATCGTGATTGCGGGTGCGGGCGAGGTGGGCAGCCACCTGGCTAAGATGCTTAGCGGAAACTCGCACGACATAACCGTGATAGATTCCGAGCCCAAGCGGCTGGAAGAGGTGGGCGGCATGGCCGACGTGATCACCATCGAGGGCGACTGCACCACCTTCGCCACCCTCAAAAAAGCCTCCGTGCGCAAGGCCGACCTCTTCATCGCCGTGGCCCACGAGGAGAACATCAACACGCTCTCGGCCATCCTGGCCAAGCAGCTCGGCGCGCGCAAGACCATCGCCCGCATCGACAACAACGAATACCTGGAACCGAACAACAAGGAGATGTTCATCAACATGGGCATCGACTACCTGTTCTACCCCGAAAAGATCGCCGCCCAGGAGGTGATCAACCTGCTGGGGCACACCTCCACCAGCGAATACGTCGATTTTTCGGGCGGAAAGCTGGCCCTGGTGGTGTTCCGTCTGGACGCCGCCTCGACGCTGATCGACAAGACGCTGCTGGAAGCCACCACCGACCGCCATAACCTGCCCTACCGCACGGTGGCGATCACGCGCGACGGCGAGACGATCATCCCGCGCGGCAGCGACACCTTCAAGGAGGGCGACATGATCTACGTGATCACCAACCGCGAGAGCGTGAAGACGGTCATGGAATATTCGGGCCACACGAACATCGACATCAAGACGCTGATGATCCTCGGCGGCAGCCGCATCGGGGTGCGCATCGCCACCGAACTGCAGGACGAGGTGGACGTAAAGCTGATCGAATACAACCCCGAAAAGGCCTACAAACTGGCCGAGACCCTCGACAAAACCCTGATCATCAGCGAGGACGGCCGCAACATCGACGCCATGCTGGAAGAGGGCCTGAACAATATGGACGCCTTCGTGGCCGTCACGGGCCGCTCGGAAACGAACATCCTGGCGGCGATGGTCGCCAAAAAAATGGGCGTGAAAAAGGTGATCGCCGAGGTCGAGAACCTTTCGTATATTAATCTCGCGGAAAGCATTGGCATCGACACGATCGTTAACAAAAAACTGATCACCGCCAGCAACATCTTCCGTTTCACGATGTCGACCGACGTGCAGGCGATCAAGTGCCTCACGGGCAGCGACGCCGAGGTGCTCGAATTCATCGCCAAGCCCAACTCGCCCGTCACCAAGCAGCGCGTGCGCGACCTGGATTTCCCGGAGCACGCGATGATCGGCGGCATCGTGCGCGGCGAGCGCGTCTTCATCGCCACGGGCGACACGGAGATCAACGCCTACGACCGCGTGGTGGTCTTCGCCCAGCCGGACGCCATCCCGAAGATCGGGAAATTCTTTAATTAATTATGAATTATGGATTATGAATTATGAATGCCTGCCGGACGCCATAATTCATAATTCATAATCCATAATTCATAATTCAAAAAATGGCCATACTGACCAGCATAGTGAATTTCGTCCTGGCGCCCCGCCGCCGGGAGATCGACCGTTTCCGTGAATATCCCGCCCAGGTGCAGGCCGAGCAACTGCATTACCTGCTGGAACAGGGCGCGCAGACCGAATTCGGCCGCCAGCACGGCCTGAAAGCGAACCTGGACGCGGACACGTTCCGCCGCCTGGTCCCCGTGCGCTCGTACGAGGAGCTCAGCCCGCTGATCGACCGTGCGCGCCGCGGCGAAGCGGACATCCTCTGGCCGGGGCTGACGCGCTGGTTCGCCAAAAGCTCGGGCACCACGGACGCCAAAAGCAAATACATCCCCGTCACGGACGATGGCCTGAACGACACCCACATGCAGGGCCCGAGGGACGTGACGGCCATCTTCACCTCGCTCTACCCCGAATCGAACGTCTTTTCCGGCAAGACCCTCACCCTGGGCGGCAGCAAGCGCGTGGAGCGCGAGGGCGAGCACGCGATGACGGGCGACCTGTCGGCGATCCTGATCGAGAACACCCCCGCGCTGCTCAACATGCGCCGCGTGCCGTCGAAGGAGACCGCCCTGATCCCCGATTTCGAACGCAAGGTGCGCGCGATCTGCGAGGAGACCGTCGGCGAGGACGTCACCTCGTTCGCCGGGGTGCCCTCGTGGAATCTGGTGATGATGAACCGCGTGCTGGAATATACCGGCGCGGCGAACCTGCTGGAGGTGTGGCCCAACATGGAGCTGTTCATCCACGGCGGGATGGATTTCCGCCCCTACCGCGAGCTCTACCACCGGCTGATCCCCTCGCCCGACATGAAGTACATGGAGACTTACAACGCCTCGGAAGGCTTCTTTTCGATTGCGGACGATCCCGCGCGGGACGACATGCTGCTGATGCTCGACTACCACACCTACTACGAATTCCTGCCGATGGCCGACCTGTCCGACACGTCGAAGGCCATCCCGTTGGAGGGTGTGCGCACCGGGGTCAACTACGCTATGATCATCACCACGAGCAACGGCCTGTGGCGCTACATGATCGGCGACACGGTGGAATTCACTTCCACTTCGCCCTACCGCATCCGCATCACGGGACGCACGCGCCACTATATCAACACGTTCGGCGAAGAGGTGATCGTGGACAACGCCGAATCGGCCATGCGCGCCGCATGCGACGCGACGGGCGCCGAAATAGCCGAGTACACGGTCGCCCCGGTCTACATGGAGGAGCGCACCAAGGGCCGCCACCAGTGGGTGGTGGAGTTCGCCCGCCGCCCCGATTCCCTGGGAGCCTTCACCGTCGCGCTGGACAAAGGGTTGCAGGCCGTCAACTCGGATTACGAGGCCAAACGCTTCAAGGATACTACGTTATTGGAGCCTCTCGTCACGGAAGTCCCCACGGGCACCTTCGCCCGCTGGATGAAAGAGCGCGGCCGCAGCGGCGGACAAAATAAAGTTCCGCGGCTGTATAACGACCGCACCTACGCCGACGAGCTGTTGGCCCTGCTGCATCCGGCATAGGCCGCGCCCGTAGGGGCACCCCTTGCGGGTGCCCTGCCAATTCGGGCACCCGCAAGGGGTGCCCCTACGGAACCGGACAGACGCGCCTTGTCGGAATCGGTATTCCGGATTATTGTATTAACTTGCACGCATTAAAATTTGCATAACCATGTACATCGCCATCGCAGGCAACATCGGCAGCGGCAAGACCTCCCTGACGGAGATCATCGCCGCGCGCTACGAGGCCAAGGCCTACTACGAGGACACGGACAACCCCTACCTCGCCGATTTCTACGACGATATGGGCCGCTGGGCCTTCAACCTGCAGATGTACTTCCTGGGCAAGCGCATCGAAGAGGCCTCGGACCGCCTGCGCTTCGAAACGGACCTGGTGCAGGACCGCACGGTCTACGAGGACGCCTACATCTTCGCCTCGAACGTCCACGACATGGGGCTGATGTCCTCGCGCGATTTCGACACCTACATGGGCATCTTCAACCTCGTGCACGGCATCATCCCCCAGCCCGACATCATGGTCTACCTGAAGGCCAGCGTCCCGCGTCTGATCGCGCAGATCAAAAAGCGCGGCCGCGCCTACGAAGCCGGCATCATGGACGACTACCTGGAAAGGCTGAACCGCAAGTATAACTTCTGGATCGAGAACATCTACCGCGGCGAGGTGGTGACGGTGAACATCGACGACGGCGATTTCATCGCCAACCCCGCTCTGCTCAAACCGCTCTTCGCCCGCCTGGACGAGTTCAAGACCAACGAAGAGAAACAGCAACGGCTCGCTTTGTAGCTTAATAATTCATCTATGCTTGTCATTCTGAACGCAGTGAAGAATCTTGGTCGGAATTGTTCCGGCACAGCCCGACCAAGATTCTTCACTGCGTTCAGAATGACAAAACACACAATTTAAAAAATATGGAACTTCCCGCCGATTTCCTCCGTTCGCTCGACGGCCTGCCCGGGTGCGACCCGCGGGGGTTGGCCGCCGCGCTGGACACCGCGCCGGAGGTTTCCGTCCGCTTCAACCCCTATAAGATCGCCGAAAAACCCGAGGGCGACCAGGTCCCCTGGTGCCGGTACGGTTTTTACCTCGACGAGCGCCCCTCGTTCACGCTCGATCCGGCGTTCCACGGGGGCGCCTACTACGTCCAGGAGGCCGGTTCGATGTTCATCGAGCACCTGATGCGCGCGGCTTTCGGCCAGGACGGATGCGAGGGATTGCGTGTGCTGGACCTTTGCGCCTCGCCGGGCGGTAAAACCACGCTGCTCTCGACCCTGGTGGGTCTGGAAGGGGTCGTGGTAGCCAACGAGGCGATCCGCCAACGTGTGGCCCCGCTGATCGAAAACGCCGTGAAATGGGGTCTGGGCAATGTGCTGGTCACCCATAACGACCCGGCCGCGTTCGGGGCCATACGCCACGCGTTCGACGCGGTGGTGGTCGACGCCCCCTGCTCGGGCGAGGGAATGATGCGCAAGAACGACCGCGCCCGCTCGGAGTGGAGCCCGGCCAACATACTGCTCTGCGCCGCCCGCCAGCGCCGCATCCTCTCGGACGCGTGGGACGCCCTGCGCCCCGGCGGCGTGCTGCTCTACTCGACCTGCACCTTCAACCGCGCCGAAAACGAGGAGAACGTCGCCTGGATGATGGAAGAATTCGACTGCCAGGGCGTCGAGGTCGCCACCGACCCCGCCTGGGGCATCGTGCGCAGCGAGGTCACGGCCGCCGACCGCACCGCCACCGTTTTCCGTTTCTACCCCGGCCAGGCCCGTTCGGAGGGCTTTTTCGCCGCCGCCCTGCGCAAACCCGAAGGTAAAGCGCGCGAAAAACTCCCTCCGCCCCGCGGCATCGCGATCCTCGAAGCGTCGAAAAAAGAGGCGCAGGAACTTTCCCGCTGGACGGATCAACCCGAATTCATGCGTTTCGTGCGCATCGGCGAGGACTTTTTCGGTTTCTACGCCGCGCAATACCCCTTTATCAAACAACTCTCCGAACGGTTGGCTGTGGTTTACTCGGGCGTGGGCATGGGCCGCCTGTTCCACGGCGTGCTCAAGCCCGAACACGCCCTGGCCCTCTTTTCGGGCCTTTCGGCCGATGCCGCCCCGCGCGCCGTGCTCGACCGGGATCAGGCGCTGGCCTACCTGCGCCGCCGGGATGTGGACGCCTCGCTTTTCACCGAGGGCAACAACCTGGCCTGCTTCGACGCCCTGCCGCTGGGCTGGGCCAAGCGCATCGGCCTTCGCGTGAACAACCTCTATCCCAAGGAGTCGGCGATACGGATGTAACCCCCCGGCCGGGAAATAAAATTCCCGGGCCCGTATCAGTTTCATTAATATATACTTATATTTGCGAACACAAACCCCCAAACGGCGGTAACCATGTCAAAAAAAGCTCTTATCACCGGCGTCACCGGACAGGACGGCGCCTACCTTTCCGAATTCCTGTTGAAAAAAGGATACACGGTCCACGGCATCAAGAGGCGCACCTCGCTCTTCAACACCGACCGTATCGACCACCTGTACAAGGACCTGCACGAGGGCGACAAGCGTTTCGTGCTCCACTACGGCGACCTGACCGACAGCATGAACCTCACGCGCATCATCCAGGAGGTGCAGCCCGACGAGATCTACAACCTGGGCGCGATGTCCCACGTGAAGGTGAGCTTCGACACCCCGGAATACACGGCCGACGCCGACGGGATCGGCACGCTGCGTATCCTGGAGGCCGTGCGCCTGCTGGGGCTGGCGGACAAATGCCGCATCTACCAGGCGGCCACCTCGGAACTCTACGGGCTGGTGCAGGAGGTGCCCCAGACCGAGCGCACGCCGTTCTACCCGCGCAGCCCCTACGCCGTGGCCAAACTCTACGCCTACTGGATCGTGGTCAACTACCGCGAGGCGTACAACATGCACTGCAGCAACGGCATCCTGTTCAACCACGAGTCGCCCATCCGCGGCGAGACGTTCGTCACCCGCAAGGTGACCCGCGCCGCCTCGCGCATCGCGCTGGGCCTGCAGGATCGCATCTACATGGGTAACCTCTCCTCGCAGCGCGACTGGGGCCACGCCAAAGACTACGTCGAGGCGATGTGGCTGATCCTGCAGCAGGACACCCCGGACGATTACGTGGTCTCCACGGGCGTGACGACCACCATCCGCCGCTTTATCCAGATGGCCTTCGCCTACGAGGGCGTCGAGGTGCGTTTCGAAGGCGAAGGGGCCGAGGAGCGCGGTTATATCGCCTCGGTGGACGAGGGGCTCTTCAAGGAGCGCGTGGGTGAAAAATACCTGCCCGCGATCCTGGCCCGCATCGGCACCGCGGACGACACGGTGGTGCTCGTGGACCCGCAGTATTTCCGTCCCACGGAGGTCGAACTGCTGATCGGCGACTCGTCGAAAGGGCGCGAGAAACTGGGCTGGACCCCCCGCTATGACCTGCAAGGGCTGGTGGAAGATATGATGACGAGCGATATTAAACTCTTTAAACGCGATTCTTATCTGAAAGAAGGCGGTTTTTCGGTATTTGAATACTTTGAATAATCGTTTTTTGTCATTCTGAACGCAGTGAAGAATCTTGGTCGGACTGTGTTCAGGCCAATTCCGACCAAGATTCTTCGCTTCGCTCAGAATGACAACCTCATAGCACATCCGAATGGATAAACAAGGAAAAATATACGTCGCCGGACACAACGGCCTGGTCGGCTCGGCGATCGTGAAAAGCCTGCGGGCAGCGGGGTATGACAACCTGCTGCTGCGCTCGCATAAGGAATTAGACCTGAAGGATCAGCGTGCCGTGGCCGATTTCTTCGCCGCCGAAAAACCCGACTACGTCTTCCTGGCCGCGGCCAAGGTGGGCGGGATCGTGGCGAATAACACCTACCGCGCCGATTTCATCTACGAAAACCTGATGATCGAGAGCAACGTGATCCACTGCAGCTACCTGCACGGCGTGAAAAAACTGCTCTTCCTGGGCAGCACCTGCATCTACCCGCGCGACGCCGTGCAACCCATCCGCGAGGAGGAGCTGCTCTCCGCTCCGCTGGAATATACGAACGAGCCCTATGCCGTGGCGAAGATCGCCGGGATCAAACTCTCCGAGAGCTATAACATCCAGTACGGCACCAACTTCATCTCCGTGATGCCGACCAACCTCTACGGCCCGAACGACAATTTCGACCTGGAACGTTCGCACGTTTTGCCCGCTTTGGTGCGTAAAATCCACCTCGCCCACGCGCTGATGCAGGGCGATTGGACGGCCGTGCGCCGCGACCTGGCCGCCCGTCCCGTGGCGGGTGCGGACGGCAGCGATAGAACGGCCGCACTGGCCACCCTCTCCCGCTTCGGCATCCATTACGACGAGGCCGCAGCCACCGCCTCGGTCGAAGTATGGGGCACAGGCACGCCGTACCGCGAATTCCTTTGGAGCGAAGACATGGCCGACGCCTGCCTTTTCGTGATGGAAAATGTCGACTGGAACGACCTTTCGGCCGGGAAAACGGAAAAACGCAATTGCCACATCAACATCGGCACCGGCATCGAGATCACGATCCGTGACCTGGCCGGGCTGATCGCCCGCCGCGTGGGCTTCACCGGGCAGATCCGCTTCGATGCGTCGAAGCCCGACGGCACGATGCGCAAACTGACCGACCCTTCACGCCTGAACGCGCTCGGCTGGCGCCACAAAGTGGAGCTGGAAGAGGGTATCGACCGCATTTATACCTGGTATACGAAATAGTATGGAACAGACCAGGCGCATCGTCGGGATCGATTTTTACATAGGCAACATCCGACAGGTCGTCGACCGCGTGCAGCAGGGCGGCCTGATGGTCGTGCCCGCGGGTCCCGGCCTGGGGCAGGATTTCGTCCGCGTGCCCGTCTACCGCACGGCCCTTTTGACGGCCGACACGGCCATCACCGATTCGGGTTTCATGCTGGTCGTCTGGCGCCTGCGCACGGGCGAGCGGCTGCCCAAGAACTCGGGCCTGGCCTTTATGCGCGAATGGGCCTCGCGCCCCGCACGTCCCGGCACGACCGTCTTCTGGGTGATGCCTTCCGAGGAGGAAAAGCAACGGACGCAAGCCTGGCTGCGCACCCTGGGCCGCGAAGTCGACGAGCGTCATTTCTACCTCGCCCCGTTCTACGGCAAGGGCCCTTACGAAGACCCCGAACTGGTGAAGATCCTCGAGCAGGTGCGTCCCGACGAGGTGATGATGGGCCTCGGGGGCGGCACGCAGGAGTGCCTGGGCTGGTGGCTGCGCGAGAACCTCACGTTTCGCCCGGCGATCTACTGCGTCGGTGCGGCGATAGCCTTCCTGACCGGCGGACAGGCCGACATCCCCGTCTGGGCCGACAAATACACGCTCGGCTGGCTCTTCCGGATCATGGACAACCCGAAGAAATTCTGGCGCCGCTACTACGAGGCCTTCGCCCTCTTCCCGCTGATCTGGAGATACAAGGACCGGCTGCCGCCGATGCGGAAGAGTTGAAAAAACACGCGAGAGTTTCTCCGCAATAGAGGCTCAGTCTGAAAAATAGGTTGGTGGAATTTCCCCGTACTTTTCCCTGGTGTTTGTCATTCTGAACGAAGTGAAGAATCTTGGCCGGAATGGATTGCTGCACACAGCCAGACCAAGATTCTTCACTTCGCTGCCGAATGACAAACTCGGACTGATCCACAATAGAGCCAACGTGCATCACGTCATCCCGGGCGGGGGGGGGGCGGGGCCGGGAGGGCGCGGGGCGGAGGGGGAGACAGGCGGGGGGAGGAGGCGCCGCGGGCCGGGCCGGGCGAGGACGATGGGAGTTAGGTTTGTTATAG
>JAVBPS010000051.1:0-68379 GCA_031549495.1 Rikenellaceae bacterium
CTCACTCGGGATGACGCGCGCACGTTGGTCATATCGCAGGAATATCGCCTATGCCCGGTGCCAAGGGCCCGCACCGGTTTTTGCCGCTTTAGCGGTAAGTTGTTGATAACTTATCCGGGCGAGCCGGCCGACCTGCAAAAAGATTGGATAAATTTGTTCACCGATACATTCTGACCGCAGGGGAGACCCTGCGGAATTAACGACTATCCCGTGACTGCAAGCCCCAACCCAAGGCTAACCCATAAAACACCAAAAACCATGAAAATCTTCACCTCTCTGTTTTTATCGCTGTTCGTTTGGAGTTTTGCCCAGGGGCAGGATTGCGTCAAAGAAAGCGACGGTCTGTTTTCCGAAGAGGCTGTGGGCGTACCCATAAGCAACGGCTTACCCGGAACCGAGATCGATTCCGTAGCTTATTGCCTGGGGTTGGACCTGGGCGAGTATGTCAAAAACCTCGATACCCTGGGGGTGCTCAGCACCGCCCGGATCATCGACGGCATAAAGGATATCCGGGACGGCAAACCAAGTATAGCCAAAGAGGATGCTCTCGCCCTGCTTAAAGGACACTTCGGGGAGGGCAGGCGTGCCGAGCCCGGCACGGTGGCTTATTGCGTTGGATTGGATATCGGCGAGTATGTCAAAAGCCTGAACCTGCCGTTGAATATCGATGTGATCGGGGCGGCGATAAACGACACCCGCGCAGGCAGACCCGCCTTGACCACAGAGGTGTCCAACAGTTTTCTTCGGGAATTCTTCTTGCTTCGTAAACCGGCTATGGCAAAGCGGCAGGAGGTTGAATTCCTGGCAAGCGTTGAGCAAAGTGGCAAGGTAAGGAAAACGCCGAGCGGCTTGCTGTATCAGATCATTACGCCCGGCAGCAACATAAAACCGGTCAGCGACGAAGATGTGGTCCGGGTGGATTATGAAGGATTTTTGAAGAACGGCGAGATTTTCGATTCGTCGATAGAACGCGGCGACGCCCCGCAATTCAAGCTCAGCCAAGTCATAAAAGGTTGGTCGGAAGGTCTTAAACTTATAGGCAAGGGCGGTAAGATAAAACTGTATATTCCTTCCGAGCTTGCTTACGGCGAACAAGGGGCGAGTGGTAAGATCGGGCCGAATGAGCCGGTGGTGTTTGTGATCGAGCTCATCGACGTTAATCCGCCGCAGTAGGGATAAGTTGTTGATAACTTATCCGGTCAAAGCGGCCTGTCTGCAAAAAGATTGGATACATTTGTTCGCCGATACGGTTCCCGGCCATCGCAAGAAGGCCGCATGGGATTAAAAGGGAACCCTGTGGAAATCAGGGGCTATCCCCGTAGCTGTGAGTTCCAACGCAAGGCGTGCATCCTTTGCCACTGGCCCCTGAGGCCGGGAAGGCGCACCGCCCGGAATGAGTCAGAAGACCTGCCGTATCAGAAATACTATCCGGGCTTTCGGGTGAAGAGCGGCAGAAGTGATTTTTACATGATTCCGTAAAAACTTCCTTGCCTCCATTCGTTGCGATTCCCGGCCACGGCCGAACATGAAACTACCGTAGAACAACGATATGGAAACATTTATCATCAAACGCGACGGAAAGCGCGAGCCTTTCTCCATCGAGAAAATCCAAAGTGCCATCGCCAAGGCCTTCCTCTCGGTGGGCAGTTTCGCCACGCAGGACGTGATCACCAACATCCTCAGCCGGGTGAGCATCAAGAGTGAAACGACCGTCGAGGATATCCAGAATCAGGTCGAGATCGCCCTGATGGCCGAACGTTATTACAACGTGGCCAAGGCCTACATGCTTTACCGGCAGAAGCATACCGAGGACCGCGAGGTGCGCGACAAGCTCAATTTCCTGATGGAATATTGCGACGCGCAGAACGCCGCCACGGGTTCCAAGTACGACGCCAACGCCAACGTCGAGAACAAGAACATGGCCACGCTCATCGGCGAGATCCCCAAGTCGAATTTCATCCGGCTGAACCGCCGCATGCTCACCGACCGCATCAAGGAGATGTACGGCAAGGAGCTGGCGGACAAATACATCGACCTGCTCAACAACCACTTCATCTACAAAAACGACGAAACTTCGCTCGCAAACTATTGCGCCAGCATCACCATGTACCCGTGGTTGATCGGCGGCACGCTCTCCATAGGCGGCAATTCCAAAGCCCCGACCAACCTCAAATCGTTCTGCGGCGGGTTTACGAATATGGTGTTCATGGTATCGAGCATGCTCTCCGGAGCTTGCGCCACGCCTGAATTCCTGATGTACATGAACTATTTCATCGGGCTGGAATACGGACAGGAATATTACAAGGAAGCGGGCAAGGTGGTCGACCTGTCGAAAAAGCAACGCACGCTGGACAAGGTGATCACGGATTGCTTCGAACAGATCGTCTACACGATCAACCAGCCCACCGGCGCACGGAATTTCCAGGCCGTGTTCTGGAACATCTCTTATTACGACCGCTTCTATTTCGAAAGCCTGTTCGAGAATTTCCTCTTTCCCGACGGGTCGAAACCCGATTGGGAGTCGCTCAGCTGGCTGCAAAAACGCTTTATGAAGTGGTTCAACGCCGAGCGCACCCGCACGATCCTCACCTTCCCGGTCGAGACGATGGCGCTTTTAACGGCCGACGGGCAACCCAAGGACAAAGAGTGGGGGGATTTCGCGGCCGAAATGTACGCCGAGGGGCACTCGTTCTTCACCTACCTGAGCGACAATGCCGACTCGCTGAGCAGTTGCTGCCGCCTGCGTAACGAGATCACCGACAACGGGTTCAGCTACACGCTGGGCGCGGGAGGGGTCTCCACGGGGTCGAAGAGCGTGCTGACGATCAACCTGAACCGCTGCATCCAGTATGCTGCCCGCAAGGGGATGCACTATCAATTCTTCCTGGAGGAAGTCGTGGATCTGGTTCACAAGGTGCAGAACGCCTACAACGAGAATCTCAAATACATGCACGACAAGGGGATGCTGCCCCTGTTCGACGCCGGTTATATCAATATGGGCCGCCAGTACCTCACCATCGGGGTGAACGGGCTGGTCGAGGCGGCGGAATTCCTCGGCATCCCGATCACGGACAATCCGGATTACGAAAAATTCACGCAGGAGATCCTCAGCACCATAGAGCGGTATAATAAAAAATACCGCACAAAGAATGTGATGTTCAACTGCGAGATGATCCCGGCCGAGAATGTGGGCGTGAAGCATGCCAAGTGGGACCGCGAGGCCGGATACAAAGTGCCGCGCGACTGCTACAACAGCTATTTCTATGTCGTGGAGGACGAGCGGACCAACGTGGTGGACAAATTCCGCATGCATGGCCGCCGCTATATCGAGCACCTGACCGGCGGCTCGGCGCTGCACATGAACCTGGACGAACATTTGAGTAAAGAGCAGTACGCCCACCTGCTGAAGGTCGCCACGCAGGAAGGGTGCAACTACTTTACGTTCAATATTCCCAACATGGTTTGCAACGACTGCGGGCATATCGACAAGCGCAACCTGAAAGCGTGCCCGAAATGCAACGGCGAAAACCTCGATTACCTGACCCGCATCATCGGCTACATGAAACGCGTGAGCAATTTTTCCCAGGCTCGTCAGAAGGAGGCGGCCACCCGCCACTATGCTACGCCTGGCCAGTTATGACATCGTTTTCCAGGAGATTCCCGGGGAGGTGACCCTTGCGCTCAACCTCTCCGGGTGTCCCAATGGCTGTCCCGGCTGCCATAGCCCGCATTTACAGGAAGAGACAGGCGAAACATTGGACGAAGCGTTGCTCGGCGGGTTGCTCGACCGCTACGGCACGTCGGTGACCTGCGTCTGTTTCATGGGCGGGGACGGCGATCCCGGACAGGTGTCCCGGCTGGCGGGACAGATCCGGAAAACTACGGACGGCAGGCTGAAAACGGGCTGGTATTCGGGACGGCGGGCCCTGCCCGCGGGATTCGACCCCGGTCGTTTCGATTACGTCAAACTCGGTCCTTACATCGAAAGCCTCGGCGGCCTGAAAGCTCCCGCGACCAATCAGAGATTATATAAAATCGAGTCCGGCGAACTTCGGGATATTACCCGGGAATTCCACAGGTAAATTGCGGCATTGGTTATTCGGATAAAAACAGGGCACCCGCAAGGGGATGCCCCTACGGATCACCCTATGTCTTCGTCATGTCGAGCGTTAGTCGAGACATCTCAGCCTGTTTGCGTGAGCTGTCTCGCCTAACGCGCGACATGACGAAAAAATGGGCAAAAACAGCTCATTGGGCTTTGTCAGGGAATTGGATTGGTTTTATATTCCATTGTCCGATCAAAATAATCAACGTCATCCCGAGCGAGCGCAGCGACGAGGGATGACGTTGATTATTTTGTTTTTACTACTGAACCACTATCCTTTCTCGCCCCTCACGATCTCTTCCCTTTCTTTGTCCCAGTACATGCGGCGGCCTTCAAGGAAGGCCCTCGTGCCCATATGGGCCGCCATGGCCTCTTCGAATGCTGCATTGATGTCACAGCTCGGGGTCTGGTTGTTGCGGATGCAGAAGAGCCACTCGCGGATATGCAGGTGAGTCGTGTCGTAGCGTTTGCCGCCGACGTAGGTGTAGAGCAGGCCCCGCTGCGCGAAATAGAGCTCGGTGGCCGAGGTAACCCCGTCGACCTTGTTCGAGCCCGGGACGTAAATGTAGAACGGTTCGTCGGTGGGGATCGTCCCGTCGGCTATTTTATCCTTATACTGTTCCGATTCGGCGTCTACAGTCATCAGGAGCGTGCTGGCGACTTCCAGGCTGGCGTCGCGGCCCATGATCACCTTGCCGCGCGGACGGCTGTTGCCCTGGGTCGCGCTGTACAGCATCGTCAGGTCGAGGTCTTTGAATTCCAAGGCGGTCTGCAATACGTCCGGCACGGTCCGTCCATCCTTGTACACATAGACCCCGCCGGACGAGGTGACGCTCGAAGGGATGCCCACGCCCATGATCTGGTTGATCGCGTCGTACTCGTGGGTCAGCAGGTCGCCGCTCAGGCCCGTGCTGTAATCCCACCAGCAGCGCCAGCGGAAGAAGCGTTCGAGCGAAAAACGATCGCGCGCGTCCGGCCCCATATAACGCTCCAACTGGCTGCCCCGCATATAGTCCTCATATTCCCGGACGCTTTGGGCGGGCCCTTCGAATTGCTTCCAGTCGATGGTCTGGGGCGAAGAGCCCTCGATGATGGGGTAGACCCAGGCGCCGTTCGGTTTATTGCGGTTGGTGCAGACTTCGATCAGGTTGACTTTCCCGAGCAAATTGCGGTCGATGATCTCCTTGGCGCGGATATAGCTGTCGGTCTGACGGCCCTGGTGGCCGAGCTGGAAGACCAGCCCGCTCCGGCGGACGGCTTCCCGGACACGGTAGGTTTCCGGCACGGTCCAGGACATCGGTTTTTCGAGGTAGACGTGCTTGCCCGCCTCCATGGCCTCGATCGCCATCTGGGCGTGCCAGTGGTCGGGGGTGGAGATGATCACCGCGTCGATATCGTCGGCCGCCAATAGATCTTTGTAATGGAGATAACGTTTTGGGGCCGCGCCGAATTTACCGCCGGTTCCCTCGCGGTGTATGTTCGAGCCCGCCACGACGGCCGCTTCGCCGTACACGTCGAAAATATCGCAAACGCCGTTGACGACCACATTCAGGTCGTCCTGCTCCATAAATTGCTGGTAGCGGGTGTCGTTTTTGTTCGCAAGGTTCGCCTCGATCATCTGGTCGATCCACGCGGGTTCGGCGAACCCGAGCGCTTTCACAAGCTGTTTGCCGCGGATACCGAAGCCGATCACTCCGATCCGGAGCTGCTCGCCCTGCATCGAAGGGGGCAGGGGAGGGCGGTTTTCGAATTTAAAGATATTCCTCCGGTCGCGTTTTTCGCTCTCGCGGTAGACTTTATCCCAGATGCCGTATCCGAGCGCCCCGACCAGCGGAAGCGTCAGCAGGGTCTTGATGGCGTCCCTGCGTCCGGGGGATTTCGGGGTATCCTCGTTTTTGTTCGTTTTATTTTTCTCGGACATGGCTATACGATCTTGGGGAAGTATTTTTTCAGCAGGCGGTCAAGCCCTATGATATGCGAGGTGGGCAGATAGATCACCACCACCAACGCCAACGCCTCGATGATATTCTTATCGATCCAAAGGTAGGCCCCCTCCATCTGCATGGTATAGTCCGCGCCGGGAAAAGCGGGATGGGAGAGGTAATAGAGCGCAAGCAGCAAGATGCCCGAAATCGAGGCGATCTTCACGAACGCCCCGCAGATCAGGCCGAGCCCGATGAGCAGAAGTCCCCACTCGTTGACCAGGTCGACGACACCCACCAGCGACGCATTGCCTGCCAATGTGTTGAACATGTCCGAGAACCATCCTTGGGAATCCCTCAGGTAGACGGCCGAGCCCCAGGTCGGATTGAAGATCTTCACCAGGCCTTCGTAAGCGAAATGCCAGCCTATCGCGAGGCGTAAAATGATCAGGGCGGTTAGTTGTTTTTTAGAATAATCCATCGTAGCAGAAAAAAATCAGCCCCAAGATATGAATTATTATTTTATTTTAATAATAGAATTTCAAGGAATTTTCATTCAACGCCCCAGACTGCCGCCATACGCCTGACCGACAGGGGATTTTTTTTATTCGTCCTTATAAAAAACCATCGAACCGAATTTTAAACTACCTTTGCGGCTCAGAAAATACATTGATGAATCAATTGGAAGAATTTAAGGCTTTAGGATTATCCGAAGATATACTGACGGCCATCTCGAAAAAAGGTTTCGAAACCCCCTCGGCCATCCAGAGCCTGACCATCCCGCACCTGCTGAATACCGACAAGGACATCATCGCCCAGGCCCAGACCGGGACGGGCAAGACCGCCGCTTTCGGCCTGCCCATCATTCAACTGCTGACCACGCATAAGGCGATCCCGCAGGCCATCGTGCTCGTGCCGACGCGCGAGTTGGCGTTGCAGGTGACGCAGGAGTTGCAATCTTTTAACACCAACCAGCTCTCCATCGCGCCCATCTACGGCGGCGCCTCGATCGAGGAGCAATTGCGCCGCCTGAAAAAGGGGATCGACATCGTCGTCGGCACGCCGGGACGCATGCTGGACCATATCCGGCGCCGCACGCTCAACCTCTCCGAGATCTCCTACCTGGTGTTGGACGAGGCGGACGAGATGCTCAACATGGGTTTTATCGAGGATATCGAGGCGATCATGGCCGAAATGACCTCGCCCAAGCGCGTGCTGCTTTTCTCGGCCACGATGCCCGAACGGATCGCCTCGCTGGCGAAGAATTATATGTCCGACCCGGATCTGCTGAAGGTCGAGACGAAGCATATTACCACCGACCTGACGAACCAGATCTATTTCGAGGTGCGCGAGGGCGATAAATTCGACGCCCTGACCCGCATCATCGACGTGGAACCGGAGTTTTACGGCATCGTCTTTTCGCGCACGAAGGTGGGTACGGACGAGATCGTCAACAAACTGATCGAGCGGGGCTACGCGGCCGAAGGGCTGCACGGCGATATTTCGCAGGGGCAGCGCGACAAGATCCTCGGCAAATTCAAGAAAAAGCACACCAACATCCTGATCGCCACCGATGTGGCCGCGCGCGGGATCGACGTGAACAACCTCACGCACGTGATCAACTACTCCCTGCCGCAGGACAGCGACAGCTACGTCCACCGCATCGGCCGCACGGGCCGCGCAGGCAACCAGGGGACGGCCATCACGTTCATTTCCCCCTCGGAAATGCGGCAGTTCGGCTTCCTGAAACGCAACATCAAAGCGGACATTAAGTTAGAACAACTGCCTACCCCGGCCGACGTGATCGCCACCAAGCGCAACCGGATCAAGGAGGAGCTCTACACGATCGTGGAGAGTGAGAACTATACCGAATGTCAGGCCATGGCGATGGAACTGCTGGAAAGCTATCCGCCCGAGGTGGCCCTGAGCGCGCTGCTGCGCCTGGCGTTCAAGGACGAGCTGAGCGAGAGCAACTACCCCGAGATCCGCTCGATCAACGTCGACCGCAAGGGCAAGGCGCGCATCTTCATCGCCGTCGGCATGCGCGACGGGTATGATCCGCGCAAACTGGTCAAGCTGCTCAAACGCGAGTGCGGGCTGTCGGACCATAACATCGACGACATCAAGGTGTCCGAGGATTTTTCTTTTGCTACCGTGCCTTTCGAGCAGGCCAACAAGGTCGTCAAGGCGCTCAATATGCTCTCCAAGAGCCGCACCATCGCCGAGATCGCCCAGGACAAAAACGCGGGCGGCGGCGAACGGAAATCCAAGCCATATAGTAAAGAAAAGAAAGCGGCGCCCCGGAAAAAATATGACGGCGACGCCGAATACACGCCAGCCCCGCGCAAAACCGCATCAAAAGCCGATGATTTTTCCGCATCGGCCCGGACCGCTCCGAAAAGCGATGACGCTCCGGTTCGCAAACATCCCAAGGAAGAGCATGATTGGTTTTTCAAGGATGCGCCCATGAGTTTCCCGTCTAAAAAGAAATCCGCCTCTGCCTGGGCAGATAAAAACGGGAAAGGCAAGTCCTCAAAAGCCCCGTCAAAAGTATCCCGCCGGGAACGCAAAGAAACCAAAGGCAGGCGATAACCCGCTCTGCCGCATTTGTCATTCTGAACGAAGTGAAGAATCTTGGTCGGGCTGTGTACAGTACGCTTCCGACCAAGATTCTTCACTTCGTTCAGAATGACAATATGGCAATTTGGAATTTTTTTGTATTTTTGTACCGGATTTAAATCTACTCCGATGAGAATGAACAATTAATAGCCCGGTCGAATTAAACCGGCGCAGCGCAGGACGCAAAATATCCTTTCGGTTTAATCATGCTTTCCCCCGGAAAGCGGCTGTTAATTGTATCGTCATGAGTATCATTATCAACGGACTGGTTTTCAGTTACGACAATCACAATCCCCTTTTTGAAAACATCAGCTTCGCCCTGGCAGACGGGGCGAAAGCAAGTATCATTGGTGACAACGGCACGGGTAAATCCACCCTGTTGCGCGTTATCGCCGGGGAACTTGCACCCTTTGCCGGGGAAATATCCGCATCGTCAAAGGCTTTCTACATCCCCCAGCAGGTCGGCTGCCACGGCATGAGCGTGGCACAGGCGATGGGCGTGGCCGACAAGATCGCGGCCTTGCAAGCCATCACTGCCGGAAGCACCTCGCAGGCCGATTACGACACCCTGGCCGATGACTGGGAGATCGAGGCGCGCACCGAGGCCGCTTTGGAACGATGGATGCTGCCGGGCATCAATCCCGATTCGCCGATGGACATGCTCAGCGGCGGGGAAAAAACGAAGGTCCTGCTGGCCGGGATCGCAGTGCACGACCCCGGGGTGGTGCTCATGGACGAGCCTACGAACCACCTCGACACCACGGCGCGCCGCCTGCTTTACGACTACATCACCCGCACCAAAGCCACGCTGCTGATCGTCAGCCACGACATTACACTACTGGATCGCCTCGACACCACCTACGAGCTCTCCCCGAAAGGCCTGCGGCTCTACGGGGGCAACTATTCCTTTTACAAAGCGCAGAAAGAACTGGAAACCGCCGCCCTGGAAGAGAGCATCGGCGAGCAGGAAAAGAGCCTGCGCCTGGAACGCCTCAAAGCGCAGCAGGTCAAGGAGCGGCAGGAGCGGCGCAACGCTCGGGGCGAGCGGCACAAGGACCAGCTTCCGCGTATCCTGCGCAAAGGGGCGATGAACCGCGGTGAGAACACCGGTGCGCGGCTTAAAGGCGACCACGACCGGATCATCGAAGAGGGACGCGGGAGATTGACCGAATTGCGCAGCCGGCGCGACATGGCCGCCGCCCTGAAGATCGACTTCGACGATGCTGCGCTGCACGAGGGTAAACTGCTCGTGTCGTTGCGCGGCGTGAACCACGCTTATCCCGGCCAAGACCCGCTCTGGGAGCACCCCCTCGACCTCGATATTTACAGCGGCGACCGCCTGCGCATCACGGGCGACAACGGCAGCGGCAAGACCACGCTCGTGCGCATCCTCACGGGCGCGCTGCAACCTTCCTCGGGGAGGGTCCGACGCAGCGATTTCAGCTATGTGTATATGGACCAGGAATATTCGGCGCTCAACACCGGGGCGACGGTGCTGGAACTCGCCATGCAATACAACCGCGAGAACCTGGCGGAACACGAGGTCAAAACGAGACTGCACCGGGCATTATTTCCCGCCGAAACCTGGGATAAACCGTGCCGTACGCTCAGCGGCGGGGAACGCATGCGACTTTTCCTCTGCTGCCTGATGCTGTCGAACCACACGCCGGACCTGTTCATCCTGGACGAGCCGACGAACAACCTCGATATTTCGAGCCTGGAGATCCTCACCCGCGCCATCGGCGGCTACCGGGGCAGCGTAGTGCTCATTTCGCACGACGCGGATTTCGCGCAAAAGATAGGGGTACTATCGGAATTTCCCTTGTAAAGGATTATAAAACATGTTGAATCATTCCGCCTGTTTGTCATGCTGAATGAAGTGAGGAATCTCAGACAACCAATTTGAGATTCCTCACTTCATTCAGCATGACAAACAGGCATTACGCCAGCTATCCCGTACGCAAAATCACTATAATTAGGGATTCAGGACGCGGGATTATAGGCTAACTTTGCGCCATGAAAAAATATACGCTCTTCCTGCCCGCGCTCCTGTCGGCCGCCGTATGCTCCGCCCAAAAAATCAATCCGGCCAAAATCATAGAGATCGACACGGTCGCCGTTTATTCCTACAAATCCACCGAACCGATCCTCGCGACCGCCGCCTCGGTGTCGCTGCAGACCAACGCCTCGATCGAGCGCAACGGGATCGATTCGCCGCACACGCTCTCGGCTATCGTCCCGAATTTCTATATGCCGAGCTACGGATCGAAACTCTCCTCGGCTATTTACATCCGCGGCATAGGCTCGCGGATGAACGACCCCGCCGTGGGGATGTATCTGGATAATATCCCGCTCATGGACAAGGGCATGTACGATTTCGACTTTTACGATATCGCCCAGATCGAAGTGCTCCGCGGGCCGCAGGGCACGCTATACGGACGCAACGCGATGGGAGGGATCATCAACGTCTACACCCCCTCGTCGCTCTCGCAACAGGGAGCTAAAGCGATGCTTTCATACGGAAGCGGCAATACGATAAAAACCAACGTAATATATTACGTCAGGACAAGCGAAAGAACAGGTCTTTCCGTAGGCGGAAACTATTACGGCACAGACGGTTTTTTCAAGAATATTTACGACGGATCGAACGCGGACGAAGTGCGGAGCGGGTCCGCGCGCGCGCGTTTCGACTGGCAGATCAACGACCGCTGGCTGCTGAACTACTCGCTGAGCGGGGAGCGAAGCGTGCAATACGGGTATCCGTACGGCCTTCTTTTACAGGATGGTACGGTAGGTGATATAAACTACAACGACAAGTCGGGCTACGACCGCACATGGCTCGTGAACAGCCTCTATTTCCAGCACAACGGGCACGGTTTCGTGCTCTCGGGCGCGGCGTCATACCAATATCTGAACGACGACATGCATCTGGACCAGGATTTCCGCCCGGGGGATTATTTCATGATGCAGCAGTTGCAGACCCAGCATGCCTTCACACAGGAGGTCGTCATCAAGTCGCAATCCCGCCACCGCTACCAATGGCTCTGCGGCGCGATGGCTTTCCAGAAGCGGCTTTATACCCAGGCGCCCGTAACCTTCAAGAGCCTGGGCGTGGCGATGATCCAGAGCGCGCTCGACGCAAAACAGGCGGCCAATCCGCGCATGCCGTCCGTGACGCTGGTCGACGGCGACGGCAGCAGTACGAAGCTCCCGTCATTGCTGGCGCAGTCGGACTTCGCCACTCCCTCGCATGGCGTGGCGCTCTACCACCAATCCACGGTCAATGACCTCTTTACGCCCGGGCTATCGCTTGTGGCGGGCCTGCGGTTCGATTACGAAAAGGTTTCGATGGAGTATCTTTCGGGTGCGGGGGCTTACGCGAAAGTGGTTTTGCCGCCTATGATGGGCGGTAGCACCGTGTGGCAGGAAAGGGCGGTGCGCTACGATGGCGAGATGAGCAGCGATTACTACGAATTCCTGCCTAAGGCGGCCATCCGTTACGCTCCCGCCGGGCGCGGCTACACCCTCTACGCATCCGTTGCCAAAGGTTATACGGCCGGAGGGCACAACCTCCAACTCTTTTCCGACCTGGTGAGCGCCAAATTCCAGGAAAGCTCGCAGCAAACCAATCCATTAAAAGTACAAAAAGGCCAGGTCGCCTACAAACCCGAACATAGCTGGAACTACGAAGTCGGCACCCACGTCGACGCACTCGCCGGAAAATTGCGCATCGACGCCGCGCTGTTCCTGATCGACACCCGCGACCGGCAACTGGCCCAGATGGTCGAGAGCGGCCTGGGGCGCGAAATGCGCAATGCGGGCCACTCGCGCAGCTATGGCGGCGAGGTCGCCGTAACGGGCCGTTTCGGCGGTTTTCTGGCCGATGTGAGTTACGGTTATACCCATGCCACATTCCTCGAATACACGGACCGCACAATGGTCGGCGATGAGTTGACAGAAGTGGATTATTCGGGCAAATTCGTGCCCTTTGCGCCGCGTCAGACCGTTTCGGCCGGGGTAGAGCAGCGTTTCCCGCTGCACCGCGCCTGGATCGACGATATCAGTGTGGGATTGCGTTACCAGGGGATCGGCAAGGTGTTTTTCACCGATGCCAACGACATCTCGCAAGACTATTACAGCCTGCTGGACGGGAGCGTCACACTCCGCAAAAACAACGTGTCGCTGGTGTTGTGGGGACGCAACATGACCGACACCACCTATAAACTCTTCTGCATCCGCGGCACGAACGGCAATACCTTCGCCCAACAGGGCAATCCCGTGCAAATCGGGGCCACGATCCGTTTAAACCTGGTGAAATGATCGAATTTTTAGCCGCGCACAACCTCACGGGACTGGCCGTGGGCATCGTGACCTTCCTGATGATCGGCGTGTTCCACCCGCTGGTCACGAAAGGGGAATATTATTTCGGGGTGCGCATCTGGTGGGCATTCTTCTTTCTCGGGATCGCCGCCGGCATCGCCTCGATACTGCTGCACGGGCTTTTCATACAAATCATTGCGGGAGTAGTGGCCTTTTCGTCGCTGTGGAGCATCGGCGAGGTGTTCCATCAGCGGGAAAGGGTGCGCAAAGGATGGTTCCCGAAAAACCCGAAAAGGAAAGCATAGTCTTTGCCATCCAGAGCGAAGCGAACCGACGCAGCCAGGGAGAGCATAGGACAACCGTCTCTTTGTTTGGACGACGGCCGAACGACAAGGAGCCTTTTTTGCATTGAGCCCAGACTTGCGGTCGTGGTGCGGTCGCGGAGAGAAAAACAAAAACGCCTAATCGTTGTTCGTCAACGTATTAAGCGTTTTTGGGCGTGCCCAGAACAGGAGTCGAACCTGCACATTGTTACCAATACTCGCCCCTGAAACGAGCGCGTCTACCAATTCCGCCATCTGGGCAATGAACGATTTGATAAAACCTTTGAACAGTACCCGGATTGGCGTCCAAAATGGGCCTGCTATATGTATATTCAGTTAAGAACGATCTTTCGGCGACTCTGAAAGTGGTGCAAAAGTAACTATTTTTTTGTAACGCGCAAAACATTCCGGAAAATAATTTGGTTCCCGGTGCGATAATCTTTTCAGGCCCGGGACGAAAGCGACCCGGAAAGAGATATGCACGGCGGTGGCGCTGCCCAGAGACGATGCCTCCTATGAATTAATAGGAATCGTCTTATGGTTTTCTCCTTTGCCTGCGTGGAAAATTATTTTGCCGTCAGCAGGGCATGTAATCCGCTTTCGCTGCTCCCTCCTGCCCAGACGTCGAATTCGCCCGGTTCGAGGACGGGTTTCAGGTCACGTCCAAGGATTTCAAGTTGCCTGGCGGTCACCTTGAACGTAACGACCTGTGATGCGCCCGGGGCGAGTTCGATCTTCGTAAAATCGATCAGTTTCTTGTCCGGTTGGGTCACCGAGGCTACTTTATCGTGAATATAAAGTTGTACGACTTCTTTGCCCGCCGCCTTGCCCGTGTTGGTCACGGTCACCGAAACGGTCGCCTCGCTTTTTGCATCCACATTGCCCGCGACGGTGAGGTCCGAATAGTCGAACGTCGTGTAGCTCAACCCGAACCCGAAGGGGAACAGGGGTTTCGCATCCATGTCTATGTAGGTGTCCTTGTCGGGCCGTCCGCTGGGACGGTCGCAATAGAACAGGGGGACCTGGCCCGTGCTGCGCGGAAAGGTCACCGGCAGTTTACCCGAAGGATTGACCTTACCATAGAGCACGTCCGCGAGCGCGTTGCCCGACTCACTGCCCGGATGCCAGGCGATCACCAGCGCATCTACATAGGGCATAATTTCTTCCAACGCCAGCGGACGTCCGTTGAACACCACCGCGACGACCTTGCTGCCGCGTTCCTTGATCTGGCGGATCATCTCGGCCTGGCCCCAGGGCAGGGTGATGTCCGAGCGGTTGTGATCCTCGCCGAACATGCTGCCGCTCTCGCCCACGCACACCACGGCCACCTCGGGTTTCATCATCCGGCCCATCGAACCGTTGATCACCTGTGTGCCTTTGGGTGCGGCGGCGGCGATGCCCTGCATGACGGTCACCCCGTCACGCTCGTCGACCGCACCCGTCCACCAGCCGAAAATATCGAGGCAGTTGGCCCAGTTGCCGATCACGGCGATGTTCCGTTCCTTACCTTTGAGCGGCAGTACGCCGTTGTTTTTGAGCAGCACCATGCATTCGCCCGCGGCTTTGCGGCTGAGCGCCTTCTTCTCGTCTGTTTTGATCTGCGTCTTTTGCAGCGACTCGTCCGTATAGGGATCGTCGAACAGCCCGAGGTCGAATTTCACCCGCAGCACGCGGCGCACGGCCTCGTCAATGGTCTTTATGTCGATTTTTTTCTCCGCGAGCGATTTTTCGAGGGTCGAAATGTAGGTCTTGGTCTTCATCTCGATGTCCACACCGGCTGAGAGGGCCGCTACGGCCGCCTGGGCGTCGTCGCCCGCGATACCGTGCATTTCCAGCTCATAGACCGCATCCCAGTCGCTGAGCACGAAGCCTCGGAAACCCCACTCGCCGCGCAGCACCTTGGTGAGCGTGAACGGGTTGGCGGAAGCGGGCGACCCTGAAATATCGTTGAATGCCGACATTACGGAAACGGCGCCCGCCTCGATGCACTCATGGAACGAAGGCAGGTAAGTTTCCCGCAGCGCGCGTTCGGAAAGCTCCGTGAACTGGTAGTCACGCCCGCCTAAGGCTGCGCCGTATCCTACGAAATGCTTGACGCACGAGCCCATCGACAGTTTGTTTTTCAAGTCCGTGCCCTGATACCCTTCGACGCAGGCGCGCCCGAAGCGGCGGTTCATCAGCACGTCCTCGCCGAAGCACTCCGAGATGCGTCCCCAGCGTGCGTCGCGCGACACGTCGACCATCGGGCTGAACGCGATATCCATGCCCCACGAGGCCCCCTCGGCGGCGGCGGCCACAGCGGCCTGTTTGACCAGCCCGGGATCCCACGAGGCGGCCATCCCGAGCGGGGTGGGGAAGAGGGTTTTGAAACCGTGGATCACGTCGAAGCCGAAGTAGAGCGGAATCCCCAGACGCGACTGCTCCACCGCCGCGCGTTGCAGCGCATTGCGGTCGGCTACCGATGGCAGATGGGACTTCACGCAGCAGAACGATCCGGTCGAACCGTCCTTCACGCCCGCCATCGCATCGGCGGGTGATGCGAGCAACGTTTGCGAGAGCTGGCCGAGTTTTTCCTGCAAGGTCATGCGGCCCAGCAGGTCCTCGACCCTTTCGTCCGTTTTACGGGCGGGATCCTTGTATTTCGGCGTGGCCGGGGCGGCGGAAAGGGTTAGGACGGCGGCCGTGAAGATGAGCGTGGCAAGGACTTTTTTCATATATTTCCGTTTAATGTGAGTGGGTTTTTGTATGAAAACACACTCTATAGACGGCGGGATCACCCGATTTTGTACTATGTACGCTCGATTAATTATTCGTTTTTGAGCTTGACTACCGTGATCCCCGCCCCGCCCAGGTCGACATGCTCGTCCGCGGCGCTTTCCACGTCGGGCAGCGTGCGCAGGTAGCGCCGGATCTCCTCTTTGAGCGCCCCGGTGCCCTTGCCGTGCAGGATACGCACCTCCGAGACGCCCACCATGATCGCATCGTCCATGAACTCCTGCACACGTTCCAGGGCCTCGGCCGCCCGCATACCGCGCAGGTCGATGTTCTGCTTGAAATTCAGGCGCCGCTGCGACACCTCGGCGCTCAGCCGGATGGTGGCCTGCGTGGGGCGCGTGCGTTGCTTGAATTCCGTATTCGAGATCCATACCAGCCGTTCCAGCGGTACGGTCGTGCGGATCTGCCCGAAGCCGACCTCCGCTTTTTTCCCCTTCACGGAGAGCACTTCACCGACGGTCTGCTGATCGTTGATGCGCACCTTGCTGCCCACACCGATCACCGGTTTTTCCGGCTCGGCGGGTGCCGCTGCGGCCGGTTTGGGCGCGCCTTTGCGCTCGGCACGCCGTTTCTGCCGCTCTTTGAGGCGCTCCATCTGCTCGTCGATGGCCCGTGTGTCGGCGGTGTTGTCCTCCTCGGCGAGCTCCGTGCGGAAATCTTCCAACCCGCGCCGGACGAGGCGCGTGCGCTCCTTGTCGGCCTGGCTCTCGCGGATCTCGCGGATCGTGTTTTCGATGCGGCGGTTGGCTTCGGTAGTGAGTTGCTCGGCTTCCTGTTTGGCGCCTTTTATGATGCGTGTGCGTTCCTGACGGATGCGGCCTAACTCGGCCTCGTATTTCTGTTCCAGCTCCTCCACGCGCTTCTCGGCCACGCGGATGCGGTCGCGTTTCTGCTCCCAGTAATGCTTGTCGCGGGCGGCCTGGCGCAGCAGCGTCTCGACCTTCATCTGGTCGCTGCCGGCTTTCTCGGCGGCCCGGGCGATGATCTGCTCCGGCAGCCCGATCTTGCGCGCGATCTCCACGGCGAACGAGCTGCCCGGCGTGCCCATCTCCAGGCTGAACAGGGGCTGGATATTGGCCACGTCGAAACGCATCGCCCCGTTGACCACCCCTGCAGCGTTGGCCGCGTAATATTTCAGGTTGGCGTAGTGGGTGGTGATCACCCCCATGCAACCGCACTCTTCCAGCCGTTCGAGGATCGACTCGGCGATCGCCCCGCCGATCACGGGCTCGGTGCCCGTCCCGAATTCGTCGATCAGGATCAACGAATCTTTGCCCGCCGAAGCGAGCATATTTTTCATATTGAAAAGGTGCGATGAGTAGGTACTCAGGTCGTTGTCGATCGACTGGTCATCCCCGATGTCGATAAACAGCGACCGGAAGATCGGAAACTCCGAATTTTCCAGAACCGGCACAGGGAACCCGCACTGGACCA
Organism: Rikenellaceae bacterium; assembly: GCA_031549495.1. GTDB lineage: Bacteria > Bacteroidota > Bacteroidia > Bacteroidales > Rikenellaceae > JAVBOW01. The sequence goes on from JAVBPS010000051.1 coordinate 17,499, forward strand.
TCCATTGCAGCAGTCCCACGGTCTTCAGGCAGACCGATTTACCCCCCGCGTTCGGCCCTGAAATAACCAAAATCCGCTTCTCACGCGTGAGCCGCAAATCCAGCGGCACGATCTGCTTTCCTTCGCGGGCGAGCGTCTGCGCCAGCAGCGGATGGCGCGCCTGTCGCAGGCAGAGCGTCCCTTCGTCCGAAATAATCGGCCGCGCGCAATGATTCTCGATCGCGAAAACAGCCTTTGCGCGCACCATATCCATTGTGGTGAGAAAATCCCCCGCCCGGGCGATCCCCTCCAACTCGGGCACTAGCGAAGCGGTGAACTCCGTCAGGATGCGCACCACCTCCCGCCGCTCGGCATATTCCAACTCGCGCAGCCGGTTGTTGATCTCGACCACCTCGATGGGCTCGATATAGACCGTGCGCCCCGTGCCCGATTCGTCATGCACGAATCCGTTGACCTTGCGCTTGTTGCCCGCCGGGACAGGGATCACCGTGCGTCCCTCGCGCACCGACAGCGAGGCGTCCGCATCGACTAATCCGTCGGCCTGCGCCTTGGCCAGTACCGCCCGCAGGCGCTTCTCGGCCTGCCCCTCGCTCTCGCGGATCGAGCGGCGCAGGGTGGCCAACTCGGGCGAGGCATTGTCGCGCACCTGCCCGAAACGGTCGATAATAGCATCTATTCGGCTAATGACATGCGTAAATATCTCCACGCCCTGCGCCGATTTTTTCAGAAAAGGCGCCTCGTTTTCCGGCAAATGTTCCAGGAAATCGACTATGCGCCCCGAAATATCCAATCCCGCGCGCAGCAGCACCAATTCCCCTTCATCCAGGAACGCCCCCTCGACCGCCGCCTTCTGCACCGGCGAGGTTATATCGGCGTAATCACCTGTGGGAAACCCGCGTTGCATCAGGATGATCGAGCGCAACTCGTCGCACAGCGCCAACCGTCGTTCGATCTCCTTTGTCGACGTGGAAAATCCTTCGCCGGCGAGTTTCTCGCGCCCGGCGGGAGTGGTGCAAAACGCCTCGACCTGCTCGCACAGGCGGCGGAAACCTATTTTTTCTTCGAAACCCATGCGTGAGAAAAGTTATGCATGGCAAACACCGCGGCCAGCGCCGCCGTCTCCGTGCGCAGCCGCTGCGGCCCGAACGTCACCTCGCGGAAACCCGCCTCGACCGCCTGGGCGACCTCCTCCGGCGAGAAATCGCCCTCGGGCCCGATGAGCACCAGCGCGGGCGTGCTCTCCGTCAGGCAATCGCCAATCCAGGCGCGCGAAGCGTTCTGCGCGCAATGCGCGATCAACTTCACTCCTGCGAAAGGTTTTTTTATCACCTCCGCGAAAGTCGTCATCTCCTCCAACACCGGATGGTAAGCCTTCAAAGACTGTTTCGCCGCCTCGGTAATGATCTTTTCCGACCGCTCCTGCTTGATCGTATGGCGTTCCGAATGTCGGCAATCCATCGGGATGATGCGGTCGATACCCACCTCGGTCGCCTTTTCGAGGAACCATTCGAAACGGTCGGGACTCTTCGTAGGCGCCACGGCCACTGTGAGCGAATAGGGCTTCGGCTCATAATTGGGCATGGTGAGCGTAACCTCGACCACGCACGCTTTCGGGTCGGCCGCGACGATGCGCGCCAGGTAAACCGTCCCCCGTCCATCCGTCAGGTGCATCACGTCGCCTGCCGCCAGGCGCAGCACGCGCACGGCATGCGCCGACTCTTCCGCCGGGAGCGTGTAGAGCGGCAGGGTAATATGCGGAGCGTAGAAAAGTTGCATGGTCGTAAAATTTTTGCAAAGATAGAAAATGAAATAAGAACACCCCAAAAGCGGGAGGCTTTCGGGGTGTGATTTTGTAATAATACGGCTTATTTATTCCAGGTCGTACCCGCCGCCGGGATGTCGAGGTACCAGTCGTAATCGGTCGTGCAACGGCTGTTCACCCAATCCTTATAGCGCGCGTATGCGTGGTCGATGCGTACCGTTTCGAGGCACCATTTGAACTGGTGGGTTCCGGTTACGGGGATCTCGAGGATCAGCGGGAAGTCCTCGTTGTTGTTGTAATACGTGTACAGGTCGTAAGTCGAAATGCCGTTGTTGATGCAGGGAACGTACTTCGCGGCCTTGGGCACACGGATCTGCTCGACGCGCGGCTCGACCTTGTCCTGATGGGCCCAGACGTTCTCGTAGCCGCTCAGGTTTTCGAAATAGATGGAGCCGTTCACCCCGAACGAGTTATGGCGCGAGGCCCCGCGGGCCACGAACTGCAGGTCGATCACGGTTTCGTATGGCTGCTCGGAGATGTGGTATTTGACCACCAGGTCGTTGAAATCGTAGTCGCCCTGATTGGGATAGTTGTCCTCGAAGAGCCAGTAACCCTGCCATTGGATGGTTTCGGGGTCTTTTGCGGGCGGATCTACGGTGTTTTCGACCTGCAGCGGCTCGGCCTCGAGCAGGCAGATGAAGTCGTTGTAGTCGCCGTCCCAGCCGGACTCCTTGTACAGCCTGTTTTCCATTCCCAGGGTGGCGTACTCCTTGCCGTCGTATTCCCACAGGCGGATCACCCCGCTGGCTATACCGGCGTAATTGTTGGTCGGATACGCGGCCTTGTTGTATGCCGGGGTGCTGTAACGCGGAGCGGTATTGCCAGTGAAAATGAATCCGATACGGGTTCCCGGCTCGAATTCGCCCAGGTATACCCTTTTCCCTTTCGCATTGGCGGGTAAGGCGCGCTTGAAGATCTCCACCGGGGTTAATTCGCTGAAAGGCGTGATGGGGTTCTTGCTTGCGTCTACCTTGTAGGTGTAATAGGAAAGATCGCCTGCGAAACCGCAACCGCCGTTGCCCACGTAAGTGATCCATACCTTGGTTTTCTCCCACTGCTTGCCGGTGGGGTTGCCATTGGAGTCGAGAATGTCACCTTCGGGGGCCACCAGATCGGTGCATATCCTGCGCTGCTCGGCGGTCAGGTTCTCCACCGCCTCGGGATAGAAATCGTATATGGCCGTCACGAAGGCATCGGTCAGTGAGATCGTCGTGTAGCTGCCCGGAATTTCTTCCTCGCCCGAGCGGCTGCCGGCGCTTTTAACCGCAGCCGAGGCCTGCAGGGAACCGAGCGAGATGTCGCCGTTGCCGAACTCGCGCAACTCACCGTTCGCGTACAGATAGAGCTTATCCACATACTTGGGTATGGTGATCTTTTTGTTGAAAGGCGCGTAGGCGACCATGACGGGCTCGCCGACCATATCGCCTTCCTCGCTGTAGGGATACTCGTCGAACAACAGGCATCGGGTGCCTGCCGGCAACGATACATTCACGTTGATCTTATCCGAGAGGGAGAAATCGTTATGGGATGCTTCTGCGGGCAATGCGTTTTCCCGCTTCACGCAACCGCACATTACCAATACGGCAAAAATAGAAACGCTAATTTTTTTCATAATTAAATATTAGTTGTGCACTCTCTATTGTATGTCAGATATATTTAAGACAATTAACCGCGGGAATTATCCCGGCGGATGAGGAAATAATATTCAGAAGAACCGCACTAAATAACGTGTATTTCGGATAAAAGCACAGGTATGTCGTTGATGAAGCAAGACATAGGCGAAAATTATATGGCCCGGAATTTTTTTCAGAATAACTCCTGTTCGCCCAACCCCCCGAAACTGCGCCGGTGATGGTCGGTGATCCCTAATTCCCGAATCGCCCGGCGGTGCCCGCGCGTGGGATACCCCTTGTTCTGCCGCCATCCGTATCCCGGATGGAGCGCGTCGAGTCCCTCCATATACTCGTCCCGGTAGGTTTTGGCAAGCACCGAAGCCGCCGCGATGCTCGCGTAGATCGCATCCCCGCCGACGAAACATTTATAGGGGATCGCCAGCCGCGTGCGGAAGCGATTTCCGTCGATGAGTAGCAGCCCCGGCTGCGGGTCGAGCTCCCCCGCGGCGATCGACATCGCCTCGAACGAGGCGTTCAGGATATTCACCTTATCTATATGAGCAGGCCCGAGCATGGCGACTTTCCAGGCCACCGCCTCGCGTTCGATCACCCCGCGCAGCGTATTGCGCGCCCGCTCGGTCATCTGTTTCGAATCGTTGAGCAGCGGATGCGAAAACCCTGCAGGCAGGATCACCGCCGCCGCGAACACCGGCCCCGCCCGGCCTCGTCGCATCCGGCTTCCGGAATATCTGTCTGGTAATGTAGAGTAAGCATAGTGTGTCATTATAAGCGCGCCGTGGCGGGTACTGATTAATCAGTATTGCCGCCCCGCGCGAGGGTCCGTACCTTTGCAGAGCAAAATTAATTAAAACCAACCAAATAAATTACATTATGAAAAAGATCGTATTGACCCTGTTGGCCGTGATGGCCGTAAGTGCAACCTTCGCACAGATCAAATGGGATGCCCGCCTGGGCGCCGTGGTGAGCAAATTCACCGAAACCGATACCAAAATGAAACTCGGCATGAAAGCCGGTGTGGGCGTCGAATTCGACCTGGGACAGCAGTTCTCGCTGCGCCCCGGCCTATTTTACACGATGAAAGGCAGTTCGAAGGATGACTCCTTCGCCACCTCGAACGACAAAGCGTTCAACCTCTCGTACCTGGAAGTCCCCGTGCTGGCCTCGTACCGCTTCGATATTACGCAGAGTTTCGCGCTGGCCGTCAACGCGGGCCCGTATGTCGGCCTGCGCCTGAACTCGCCCGACTGGGGCCGTGGCCTGAAAGCGGCCGATTTCGGCCTGAACGTCGGCCTGGACTTCATCTTCGGTAAATTCGTCCTGGGTCCCGAGATCGAATACGGCTTCACGAAAGTGGGCCTGGGCGATGACAAGAACCTGGCTTATAGCCTTTGCTTAGGATATAAGTTTTAGAGGTTGTTTTGAATTTCCAATCGAAGATGAGCAAAAATCGCTTCGATTGGAAAATCAAAACAACCTATTAATTCATTACGGACACTTCCCGCACAGCCCGGCCCGAGAGCCGGGCTTTTTTTGCTATCCATGCAACGTTTTGTGCACAAATGTATCTATGATATAAATCCTCCCAACAAAACGTATGATGAAAAACTACCTCAAACTTATCGCGGCAACCGCCCTGCTGGGCGTAATAGGCTGCAGCAAGGCGGACGAATACATGACCGACCTTCCCGTCATTCCCGTCCTTTTGTCGGATATCGAGGCGGTGAATGTGAACAACGAGGGGCAGCACCCTTTCGTCACCTCGGAGTCCGTGCACAAAGAAGCCTTCATGATCGGGATCAAATGGGTGACGGACGACGCGAATCCCGGGGGCGGCCAGACCGTCGGGGAAGGCCTTCCCCGCGACTGGAAGATGAACTGTTACACCCTCTCGTCCGGTTTTTCCAAACAGATCTTCAGCGTGGGCGCCTTCAACGCCCAGAATCCCGCGGGCAGTAATATCTCGCAATATTTCGAGCGGGTAAAATACCTCCCCACGGGCGTCGACGAAGGTTTCGCATTACTCAAGGCGCCGGACCCGGGCCAGCACTCCTTCCGCGTGGTCTACACCGGCCCGTCGAATCAGGTCTTCGAATTCACCACACCCCTCATCAGCCTCTATTAAGCCATGAAAAAGATATTGACTCTCGTTATAGCCCTCGCGGCCTTTGCCGCCGCATCGCAAGCCCAGGACGCCCCCCGTCGCCACAGGGTCGTATGGTTCGACTTCCAACTTGCCGAACAGGTCGGCATCAACCAGTGGAGCGAGGCCGGTTTTGTGAGCGACCGCCTGCCGCGCACGAGCCTTACGGAATTCCGCGCCGTTTTCAATGTGCGCTTTCCGCGCTATCTCGGCATCTTCACCGATATGGGTGTGGGTTTCATGCCCGCTTCGCCCGCTTCCGACTTCAATCTTGCCTCTTTCCCGGGGCCGGCCCGCGGCGGACGCTATTTCCTGAAGGAAGAGTACGATAACACGATCTCCTCGGAGGCCAGCGCCCATTTCAAGATGACCTGGGGGTTTTTCGGACACTTTCCCACGCAAGGCAAATTCGATATAAAACCTTACGTCGGCGTCGGTTTTCTAACGATGGCCACACCCCGGTACAGTTGCGTGATCAAAGAGGAGAATACGAACATGATGTACCGGGCCGATTACATGTGGCTCAACGACGACTCCTATTCGGACGGCACGGCGCTGGGCTACCTGACCGGCCGCCTGAATTTCGCCTACCGTCTGAATCGCAACACGAATCTGCTTTTCGGTTTCGAATACACCTGGATCTTCGACCGCGCCGACTTCTACGCCGACTACACCAACACGTTCAACGGCAACGTCTATGGCTCCTATTACAAAAAGGGCAACCGGATGAATATGCTCGGTCTGAGCGTGGGCGTTTCGTTCCGGTAATCGACGTCATAACACACGGAGGCCATGCAATATCTGTATAAGTTCAGTTTGGTCGTGGCGTTCTTTGCTCTCACGGGAAAAGACGATCCTGAACCCAAGGCGACGCTTACCGCTATTCAGGCACAGAACGTTAATAGTACCGGTGTACGGACGGTGTGGTACTGGGCAGCGATACGGATCCCATAACGCGCTATTGACCCGATGAAAAAGGCAATCATACTTGTGTCGCTGATTGCAGCTTGCGCTGCGGCGCAGGCGCAACGCTATCCGCAGGAGCGCCGTTTCTGGGCCGATTTCCAGGTTGCGCAATCTTTCGGTCTTAATTCCTGGTTTGATGCGCAATACCTAAATGACCGCATGCCGTCTACCACTGCGGCTGAGTTTCCGAGGATGGGTCTGAATATACGTCCGTGGCGTCATTTCGGTTTTTTTCTCAATTGTGGTTTGTTGATTTACCACCCACCCCAAAAAGGCGACGACAATGCGTTCGATCCCCGTGATTTGGCTGCCTCGGACCATACTGAAAGTTATTTTATGATGGACCAGGAAAGTCTTCAGAATGATTGGATAGATAACATTCTTGGGCTGGAAGCTATTGGCGGATTATTCGGAAAATATCCGGTTTCGCCTGAAGTCGACTTGATTCCCTATTTAGGCTTCGGAATTCGGACGATCCCTACTAAAAAGTATCGTTACTATTTCAAAGAGGAGGATTCCAGCGCTCTCTATTCTGTGGGAGGCGATTTGGGGAGTGCCGGTAATGTGATTCCGTTTGTTACCGCGAGACTGCTCGTGTCCTGTCGCCTGACCAGAAAACTGTGCGTGCACTTTGGACCGGAATATAGATTCCATCCGGCGAGCATTGATTTTACCTCTTATTTCTCGAATTGCTATACCGGACAGCGGGTTGACCATACGGTAAAAGGCAATTCGGTCAATGCCCTCGGCTTTTGTGTGGGCGTTTCATTCCGGTTCGTTAAGGATGGATAACCAGCCATATTGTCATTCAGAGCGAAGCGAAGAATCTTGGTCAGGCTGTTTCTAAACAGTTCCGACCAAGATTCTTCGCTTCGCTCTGAATGACAAATACAGTCTCTCTATTTCGTGTAATGATATTCCTCTCCTTCGTGCCGTATCGTGACCTGCGGGGTGGGGGAGCCTTCTACGCGTCCCACGATGCGGGCGTCGACGCCCAGGCTGCGCGAGATGTCGATGATCTCGTCTGCGGCCGCCTCGTCCGCGTAAAGCTCCATGCGGTGCCCCATGTTGAAGACCGCGAACATCTCCTGCATCGAGGTGCCGCTCTGCTCGCGGATGATGCGGAACAGGGGAGGCACATCGAATAGGTTATCCTTAATGACATGCCCCTCGTCCATGAAATGGAGCACTTTGGTCTGGGCCCCGCCACTGCAATGCACCATGCCGCGCACCGCACCGCGGCAATGGCGCAGCACCTGTGTGACCACCGGCGCATAGGTGCGCGTGGGCGAAAGGACGAGCTTGCCCATCGTGGTCGTGTAGCCGTCCGCCACTACGGGATCCGTCAGGTTGCAGCCGCCCGTGTAGACCAGATCGTCCGGCAGCCCCGTGTCGTAAGTCTCCGGAAAGAGCGATGCGAGCGCATGGTTGAACACGTCGTGGCGCGCCGAGGTGAGCCCGTTGCTGCCCATCCCGCCGTTGTATTCCGTTTCGTATGTGGCTTTCCCTGAAGATGCCAGTCCGATGATGACCGATCCGGGCATGATGTGGTTGACCAGCACCTGGCTGCGGTGGATACGCGCGGTGACCGTGCTGTCCACAATGATCGTGCGCACCAGGTCGCCCACGTCGGCCGTCTCGCCGCCCGTGGAATAAATGCCGAACCCTCCCTCGCGCATCGTTTGCAGGAACTCCTCCGTCCCCTCGATGATGGCGGCGATCACCTCGCCGGGAATGAGCCGCTTGTTACGCCCGATGGTCGAAGAGAGCAGCACGTTGTCCGTCACCCCCACGCAAAGCAGGTCGTCCGTGTTCATCACCACCGCGTCCTGGGCGATCCCGCGCCATACGGACAGATCGCCCGTCTGTTTCCAGTAGGCGTAGGCGAGCGAGGATTTCGTCCCCGCCCCGTCGGCATGCATCACCACGGCCCATTCCTCATCCCCGGTCAGGATGTCGGGGACGACCTTGCAGAAGGCGCGGGGGAAGAGCCCCTTGTCGATGTTTTTGATGGCCGCATGAACGTCCTCTTTGGCAAAGGAAACGCCCCTGCCGGCGTAGCGGGAAGATGTCTTATCCATAATCGCGTTAGTGGTGCCGGTGCCGGTGCCGTCCGGCACACGGGAATATTTATTTTATGCGGACAAATATACGAATAATTTGCGCAGTTCTTAATAGCGCCTTTATTCTGGCGGAGCGTTTAAAAATGCATACATCCTTTTGCCGCTCGGATTTTATCTGTATATTTGTGGACGTGCACGTGCACGATTTTTTGTGTTTTATTTGCAGGTAATTGATAAACAAAAACTTAAATATGTCATTATGTCAAAATTGTTTTCAGTAAAGGACAAGGTGGTCGTCATCACGGGTGCCGCGGGCATCCTGGGCAACAGCATGGTACACCATTTCGCCGAAGAGGGCGCGCAGGTCGTGATCCTCGACCGCAATGCGGAAGCGGGCGAAAAACTGGCCGCCGAGGTGGTCGCCAAAGGCAATAAGGCCGCGTTCCTCTACACCGACGTGCTCAACAAGGAGGTGCTGGAGGGTAACTACGAGGAGATTATGAAGCGTTTCGGTCGCATCGACGTGCTGATCAACGGTGCGGGCGGCAACATGGCCGGGGCGACGATCCCGCCCGAGAAGAACATCTTCGACCTGGACGTCGAGGCTGTGCGCAAGGTGGTCGACCTGAACCTGTTCGGTACGGTGATCCCCACGATGGTCTTTGCCAAGGCGATGGTGGCCCAGAAAGAGGGCTCGATCATCAACATCGCATCCGAGTCGGCCCTGCGCCCGCTCACGCGCGTGGCCGGTTACGGCGTGGCGAAGGCCGCAGTGGTTAACTTTACGAAATACATGTGTGGCGAACTGGCCCTCAAATTCGGCCAGGGCCTGCGCGTGAACGCCATCGCCCCCGGGTTCTTCCTCACGGAGCAGAACCGCACGCTGCTCACCAACCCCGACGGCTCGCTCACCGACCGTTCGAGAGTCATCCTGGCCCACACGCCCTACGGTCGTTTCGGCGAACCCGAGGAGTTGTTGGGCACGCTGCAATGGCTGGCGAGCGACGCCTCGAAATTCGTATCCGGCACCCTTACTGTAATCGACGGCGGCTTCGACGCCTTCTCAATCTAATAGACTATGTATCTATGTAAACAATCCTGGCGGTGGTACGGTCCCAGCGACCCCGTCAGCCTGTGGGACATCCGCCAGGCGGGCGCCACGGACGTCGTGACCGCCCTGCACCACATCCCCAACGGCGAAGTGTGGACGGTAGAGGAGATCCTCAAGCGCAAAAAGGAGGTCGAAGACGCTGGCCTGATATGGAGCACCGTGGAGAGCGTCCCCGTCCACGAGCATATCAAGACCCAGACGGGCGATTTCCAGAAATACATCGACAATTACAAACAGTCGATCCGCAACCTGGCCAAATGCGGCGTATACATCGTCACGTATAACTTCATGCCCGTCCTGGACTGGACGCGCACCGACCTGGCGTACGAACTGCCTGACCGCTCGCGTGCCCTGCGTTTCGAAAAAGCGGCTTTCGTGGCCTTCGACCTGTTCATCCTCAAACGTCCCGGCGCGGAAAAAGATTACACCCCCGCCGAGATCGAAAAGGCGAGGAAGCGTTTTGCCGCCATGAGCGACGAGGACAAGCACACCCTCACGCGCAACATGATCGCCGGCCTGCCCGGCTCGGAAGAGAGCTTCACGGTGGCGCAATTCCAGCAGGCCCTCGACCGCTACGAAGGCATCGACGCCGAGAAACTGCGCGCGAATTTGATCTGGTTCCTGAAAGAGGTCTGCCCCGTGGCCGACGAGGTGGGCGTGGAGATGGTCATCCACCCGGACGACCCCCCGTACCCGATTCTGGGGCTGCCGCGCATCCTCTCGACGGCCGAAGATTTCCGCAAACTGATCGCTGCCGTCCCCAATAAGAGCAATGGCCTGTGCCTGTGCACCGGCTCGTTCGGCGTGCGCTCGGACAACGAGCTGGCCGCGATGATGGAGGAGTTTTCGGATCGGGTAGGCTTCGTGCATTTCCGCTCGACACGCCGCAACGAGGAGGGCGACTTCTATGAGGACAACCACCTGGAAGGCGATGTGGATATGTACGGCGTGATGAAAGCCCTGTTGGAATTACAACAGAGGGAAAAGCGTTCCGTGCCGATGCGTCCCGACCACGGACACCAGATGGTCGACGACCTGAAAAAGAAGACCAACCCCGGCTATTCGTGCATCGGCCGCCTGCGTGGGCTGGCTGAACTGCGCGGCCTGGAAATGGGCATCGCCAAGTCGATCTATAAGAAATAAATTATCATCCTGCATAAAAAACGGGCGGTCTCAAAAAGACCGCCCGTTTTTTACATTTATCAGAATTACTGCACCTTCAAAGTAACCTCCACATTATTACGCGTAGCATTGGAATAAGGGCAAACCTGATGCGCCTCGGCCGTCAGTTGCTCGGCCGTCGCATGGTCGACGCCTTTGATCTCCACGTCGAGCTCCACGGCCAGCATATACCCGCCTTCCGGCTTGGCCCCGATGGTGACACGCGCCGTCACCGCCGGGTCGATGCGCAGTTTGCGTTGCAGGGCCACATGCATCAGCGCGCTGCCGAAGCAGGCTGAGTAGCCCGCGGCGAAAAGTTGCTCGGGATTGGTATAGGAACCCGCGGGACCGCCCATCTCCTTCGGGGGACGTACATCGAAATCCAACAGGCCGTCCGAGGAGCGGACGTGGCCGGCGCGTCCTCCCTGGGAGGTGGCGACGGCGGTGTAAATTGCTTTCATGATCTTTAGTTTTATCTGGTTTTTAAAATATGTCCGAATATCGTTGCTTCAAAAAGCGGGCCATCGGTGAAATCACAGACGAATCGCTATATTTGTACGCCAACCTAATCCGAATCCGACATGAAAAACATTTTCCCGCTCCTTGTTTTCATCCTGACCTTGTCGTTTTCCGGCCATGCCCAGCAGCCCGCCCGTCAAAGCCTCACTCCTGAACAGAAACAGCAACAACAGGAGCGCCGCAACCAACAGCAGGCCCTCGCGCGCTCCGGCAACGCCGCCGCCCCTAACAATCCTTATAACAACGTCCTGCCCGCCCTGGACAGCTTCGCCCCCGGCCAAACGTATCAGGGGCAGCCGGGCGGCCTCTATCCCGGGGGTACGAACACCCCGCCCGAGCCTTATTTTTCGGACGGCATGGCGATCGCCCGCTCGATCACCCCGCTGAACAAGCAAGGCAAACCCGATTCGAACGGCGTGATCGTCTGGATGTCGGTCGGCATGTCCAATACCACACAGGCGACCCGCAGTTTCCTGCGCCAGATGCAGGACTTTCAGGGGCTCAACCCGAAAGTCAGGCTCATCGACGGGGCCATCGGCAAACAGGATATCAACCGCATCTCTCCCCCCGATGCGCCATACTGGCAACAGGTCATGGAAGAACGCCTCGCCTCACAGGGCATCACGCCCGAGCAGGTGCAACTCGTCTGGTTCAAAGAGGCTGAGGCGCGCGCCACGGACACCACATTTGTCGCATACACCAACGCGTTGAAAGTGAAATACGGACAGGTGATGCAACTGCTTAAAACCAAATTCCCCAACCTGAAGATCGTCTACCTCTCGCCGCGCACCTGCGCCTGCTATGCCCAGGGACCCCTGAATCCCGAACCTTTCGCCTGGTATACCGGCTGGGCGATCAAACTGCTGATCGCCGAGCAGATCGGCGGCAACCGCCAACTCGCTTATAAGGAGGACGGCGCGCAGGTTCCGTGGCTCACCTGGGGCCCCTACCTGTGGTCGAACGGCACGCAGCCCAATGCCGCCGGGATCAGTTACCAGCGTGAGGATTACGGCCCCGACGGTACGCACCCCTCGCCCGCCGGGCAGCAGAAGATCGGTGCCGCGCTGGTCCGTTTCTTCTCCTCGGACCCCACGGCCGTTCCCTGGTTTTTGGCCGAATAAAGAAAGGGCGCCTGCAAACCGCAGGCGCCCTTTTTTATCCGACAAGAAACGTTATTCGGCCGAAGTCGTTCTGTCGTACGATTTTACTTTCCCTTCTTTCAATCTTTCGAGATAGATGTCATAGTCCGTGGCATTGATCCAGTTCGTCTGTTTCCACGGTTCTTTAATCTCGCCGCTCTTCACCCTTTCGTAGAAGTCTTCCTTGTCGGCTTTATCGAAGGGATATTTATCGAACACGTCGCCCTCGCCGAACATGCGCGGGTCGCCCTGCGCTTTGAGGCGGGCGAGCAATTCGGTCTTGAGCGCCTCTTTTTTCTGCGCGTATTCGGGGCGCGCGGCCAGGTTGTCCATGCAATCCACGTCTTTGGATAGGTCGTATAGCTCCTCCGCGGGACGTTTGCCGAACGAAAGCTCCCAGTAACGCAACCCTTCGCCGCGGCGGTAAAGGTCCAGCAGCAGCGTCTTGGTGGGCGAGCCGTCGATGTCGAGGTAACCCGTGAGCGGGTCGCCGGCGGGGTAGAGCTCGGGTTTGAGGTTGAGCACCAGCAACAGCCCGTCGCGGATGATGGCGCGCATCGGGTAGCCCTGATTATTGGGACGGCCGTAGTCGTCGCGCTCGCGGCCGAGCAGGATGCTCTTGCGCTCCTCTTTTTCCTTGGCGGTTTGTTTGTTGCGCAGGATGCTGCCCAGCGATTTACCCGTGAGGGCCTGCATGCCCGAGGTAGCCTCTTTCACCCCGGCCACGTCGAGGAACGTGGGGGCGTAGTCGATGAAGCTGACGTAGCCGCGCTCGGTGCGCCCCGGCGAGGCGACGCCGTTCTTCCACATCACCGCCAGGGGCATGTGGCACGAGTAGTCGTAGTCGTTGGCCTTGCCGCGCGGGAAGGCCATCCCATTGTCGGAGGTAACCACGATCAGCGTGTTGTCCAGCATACCGCGGCGTTCCAGCTCGGCCATCATCAGGCCCAGGTGCTTGTCGTACCACTCGATCTCCAGGCCGTAGTCGAGCAGATCGCCCCGCACGATATCGTTGTCGGGATAGTAGGCCGGCACATGGTCGACCATGTCGAGCGTTTTGCCCCCTACCTTTTGCCCGGAATTCAGCGAATAGGCGCGGTGGGGTTCATGGCAGCCGAACCAGAAGAACCACGGGGTGTCCTTCGCATCGTCCAGGAAAGCCGCGAAGTTGGCCGTGTAATCGACGTTGCTGATCCCTTTGGTGGGGGGCGTGAGTTTTTTGTCGTTATAATGCTTGCCGGTCAACTCGCGCGGTTTGCCGTCTATCGTGCCGGGATTGCCGGGCGCCCAGCCTTTGGCGGTGTAGGCGGTGGCGTAGCCCGCTTTTTTGAGCGCCTCGGAGATCCCCATGAACTCGGCGGGGAAATTAGTCACGTGGTTGCCCGCCTCTTTGAGCTGCCACGAGTTGCGCCCCGTGAGCACGCATGCGCGCGAGGGGGCCGATTTGGCGTTGGGCGTGTAACAGTTGGAGAACAGGACGCCCTCTTTGGCCACGCGGTCGAAGGCGGGGGTCGATACCCACGGGCAGCCGTTGGCGCTGAAATGGTGGTACGAGGCGTCGTCGGCGATGCAGAAGAGGATGTTGGGACGCTGCTGTTTCTGTTGGGGCGCTGCGACGGCTGTTGCTGCGGCTGCGCAACCAGCCAGGGTGATGGTTACCGGAATGGCGATGTTTTTCATCTATCTGGGTTTTTCTGGGTTTTTCGGGTTTTACAAAAATAGGTAAAAGTTGAATAGTAACCTATCCCGCGGAGGCCGGAAAAACTTGCACTATTGTCCGAAATGCTTGTCTCCACGCGATTCCGGCGGTCGCCGTTGCCGTTTTGTTACGAATGTGCATTAGATCTGTTACACGAAGGCCAGCATCCTTTGGCCGATTTTGACTAATATTGTATGATGAATCTTTCTTGACTTGTCATTCAGGTCGAAGCGAAGAATCTTGGTCTGAATTGTTTTCTGAACACAGCCCGACCAAGATTCTTCGCTTCGCTCTGAATGACAAATATTTTCATAATAATAAGGTCTCTTTAAATAACCAAGAACGATGAAGAATCCCGCCGCCCTGCTGCTCCTGCCCGCCGCGATGGCCGCCGCATCCGCCGCCGCCCAGACCCGCCCAAATTTCGTGATCGTCTTTATGGACGACCTGGGCTATAATGACTTAGGGTTCCGTAATTCGACCTTCAATACCCCGAACATCGACCGTTTCGCCTCGGAATCGATCAATTTCAGCCGCGCTTACGTGCCTTCGCCGACCAGCTCACCCTCGCGTGTGGGGCTGCTCACCGGCCGTCATCCGCTGAAAGCCGGCTTTACGCGCCACATAGACACCAAAGAGACCCCCGTGGGCACCGACGGCCAGTTCACCGCGAGCGCCACCGATCCCGGCCACATGCCCAACCGCGCCTACCTGCCCCTGGCGGAGGTGACCTTCGCCGAGGTGCTGCGCGATGCGGGCTATTATACCGCCGCGATCGGCAAATGGCACCTGGGCTCCGAGGCCTACTATCCCGACAAGCAGGGCTTCCTGCATTGCTACGGCGTCTCCGACCTGGGTTCCCCGGCGAGCTATTTTCCTCCCTATTTCACCCGCCCCACGCAGGGCGACGGCAAATATCTGACGGACTGGCTGACGGACGACGCGGTGAAGCTGATCGGCTCGCACGATTACGCTAAGCAGCCCCTGCTGCTCTATTTCCCTCACTACGGCGTCCACTCGCCCCATATCGGCAAGCTCGACAAGACGGCCAAATACCTCGCCCGGGGCTATGACAAGGCCTTCGCCAACTATCTGGCCATGATCGAAAGCATGGACGAGTCGTTCGGCCGCGTGCTGCGGGCCATCGACGAGCGCGGCATCGCGGACAACACCGTGGTGATCTTCCTTTCCGATCAGGGCGGCTATTTTCCCAACCTGCCCCTGCGCGGCGGCAAGCTGAACGCCACGGCCCTTTTCGAAGGGGGCGCCCGCGTACCTTTCTTTATGCGTTGTCCCGGATATGCCGGCGCGCGGGAGATCCAAACGCCCGTCTCGTCGATGGACGTGTTTCCCACGCTGCTCGACCTGGCAGGTATCAATCCCAAGGCGCAAAAACAACTCGACGGCCTCTCGCTCACCGGCCTCGTGTCAGGTAAAAAAGAGCTTCCCGCCCGCCCGCTGTTCTTCTACCGCAGCTACGACGACCGCTACAGTTCCGTGCTGCGCGACGGACTGAAGTTGATCCTCACGCGCAGCGGCAACGACGAGGCGTATGACCTCGATACGGATCCTTACGAAACCCGTAACCTTGTGGCCGATCCCGCCTACGCTTCCCGGATCGCCAAATTACGCACCGAATTGGGGGCTTTCCTGGCCCAAAACGAGCTCGCTCCGGTGCGGTAGCCCACTACATTGCGAAAATGTTACGTATGTCGCCGTATGTGTTACGGGGGTGTAAATTTATATGCCGGATCATGCGTAATATTGCATTGACCCAAACGCCTAAAATCATCAACTATATGACCAAACAATTTACCTTACTTAAAAAAATGGTGCTCACAGCCGCCCTGGCCCTTATCGGGACGGCGGCGATGGCGCAGCAGCTAAAGATCACGGGAACGGTCACCGATGCGGGCGACGGATTGCCCCTGGTGGGCGTTTCGGTCGTCGACCCGGCTACCCGCAAGGGTGCGGTTACCGACGCGAAAGGGCAATACTCGATCACGGTGGAGAACGACAAGTCGCAACTCTCGTTCTCGTTCGTAGGCAAGGAGACCAAGACGCTCGCCGTGGGAGCGAAGCAGGTGATCGACGTGGCGCTCTTCGACGACGCCAACACGATGGACGACGTGGTGGTCATCGGATACGGCGTGGTCACCCGCAGCGACCTGACGGGCGCCGTGGCCACCATGAAGGGCAAAGAGATCGCCGAGAGCGGTACGGCCTCCTTCACCAGCGCCCTGACAGGTAAGCTGGCGGGTGTGTCGGCCGTCCAGAACGGCGGCGCCCCCGGTTCGGCCATCAGCCTGAAGGTGCGCGGGGCGAGCTCCGTGAGCGGCGGGACGGACCCGCTGTACGTGATCGACGGGATGATGATCGACAACGCCAACTCGGAGATCATCGCCGCCGGCCGCCGCGGCGACGAGGGCCTCGACCCGCTGGCCGCGATCAACCCCAACGACATCCAGTCGATCGAGGTGCTCAAAGACGCCTCGGCCACGGCGATCTACGGTTCGCGCGGCGCCAACGGCGTGATCATCATCACGACCAAGTCGGGTACCAAGGACGGTAGCAACACCCTCAATTTTACCGCCGACTGGACCTTTAATTACACCCCGCAGGTACGCATCGACGTGCTGAACGGGTATGATTATGAGGATTACATGCGCATCCTCCACCCGCTTCCCGACGGGTACATACCGGGCGTGACCGACGCGTCGGACATCGTGAAAAAATACTGGAACCAGGACGGCACCCCGAGAGCTTACTCGGGCATCAACAACGTCTGGCAGGATCAGGTGATGCAGAACGGCGCCCTGACCCAGAACTACAACCTTTCGCTGCGCGGCAGCGCCCCCAACCGCAAGACCACCTACGCGGTCACGGCCGGTTACCTCGATATGAACGGGATCGTGATGAAGTCGGATATGACCCGCTTCACGTACAGCATGAAGCTGGAGAACCAGTTCACCAAATGGATGCGCATCGGGGCGAGCCTGAACGGCGCGAATGTGGAGAACAACGGGATCATCTCGGCCGACACGCAGACCAACGGCGGCGTCTTCACCCAGATGCTCATCTACCGTCCCAACGTTACGCCGGAAGACTCCGAAGCGATGGACCCGGACGTGGATGATCCGGCCAACCCGACCTACAACCCGATGAACAACATCAATAAGGTCACGCAGAACACCATCCTGCGCCGTATGCAGGGTTCCGCCTGGACCGAGGTCAGCCTCTGGCCCAAACTGAAACTGAAACTCTCGTTCAGCGGCTATACCACCGACGTGAAGACCAAGAACAACTATCCGTCGGACTCGGGCCCGGGCCGCGTGGACAAGGGTAGGATCACCCACGCCAGCTCGCGCAACCTGAAATGGATCAACGACAACATTCTCACGTACGACAACACCTTCTGCAAGAAGCATCGCCTGAACGTGATGGGGGGCATCACCTTCGAGAAAAAGAACCTCGATTCGTTCTCCATTACCGGCACCGGCATCCAGGACGAGAGCCTCGGCCCCGAAAGCATCTGGACGGCGAGTATCCTCACCCCGGTCGACAACACCTATGAGATCACGACCCAGATGTCCTATATCGCGCGTGTCAATTACGAATTCGACAAACGTTACGCCATCACGGCGACTTTCCGCGCCGACGGCAGTTCCCGCTTCCCGGTAGGTCAAAAATTCGCCTACTTCCCTTCGGGAGCCTTTGCCTGGAAGATACACGAGGAGCGTTTTATGAAGCAGGTCAAAACGATCGACCAACTCAAGTTGCGCCTCAGCTACGGCCAGACCGGTAACCAGTCGATCCCCTCGGCCAGCGCCATGGCTATGATGCGCAGCGTCTATTACAGCTGGAACCAGACGGGCGGCAACCCGTCGCTGGCTTCCGGCCTGGTGCCCGACCAGATCGGCAACGACCAACTGACCTGGGAAATCACCGATATGTACAATGCGGGTGTGGATCTGAGCCTGTTTAACAGCCGGATCAACCTGACCACGGATGTCTATTACAAATATACCCGCGACCTGCTGGTCAACCGCCAGCTTCCCGGCTCTTCGGGGTACCAGAAACAGATGAACAACATCGGTACGGTCGAGAACCGCGGTTTGGAGATCACGCTGAACACCGAGAACATCTCGAACAAGAACTTCCGCTGGACGACCGACCTGAACTTTACGATCAACCGCAACAAGGTCGTCAACATCGGCGGTGGGAACGGCATCCCCGTAACGCCTACGGCGCTCATGCAGGGGGCTTACTCCAATGTGTTCTGGGTTAAGGAGGGCCTGCCGATCGGGGCTATCTTCGCCTACAAGACCGACGGACTGTACAAATTTTCGGATTTCACCCAGTTCTACGATGCCAACGGGAAGTTCATCTCGGATCCGGCGCAGCAGCAGAGCATCTATAAAGCGTACGGGACCAAAGGTTACACGCTCGTGGCGGGCGCGCCCAACCGCGGCGAGGACGTCGGCCCCGGTTATGTCAAGATGACCGATCCCGGCCAGATGATCTACATGGGTTCCGCCGAACCGAAATTCTACGGCGGTTTCACCAACCGCTTTTCGTACAAATCGTTCGAGTTGATGGTGTTCTTCAACTATTCCTACGGCAACAAACTTTTTAACGCCAGCCACGGCATTCTGCGCCGCCGCGGGGATTACAACGTCGAGACCGATTTCTACCGCAATATGTGGACCATCGACCAGTCCTGGGGTAAATACGCCTATTACGGCGACAGCAACGGCCGTACCGCCCCCACCGACGTGCAGGTCGAGGACGCTTCCTATATCAAACTCAAGGAAGTTCAGTTGAGCTACCGCTTCTCGTCCAAGTTGTGTTCGAAGATCGGGATGAAAGCCCTGCGTGTTTATGTGTCGGGCCGCAACCTCTATACCTGGACCAATTACTCCTGGTACGATCCCGAGTATGCGTCGAACGACCCCCTGAAAGGTGCGCTCGACAAGTTCTCCTATCCGACGCCCCGCACGCTGATGTTCGGCGTAGTGATGGATTTCTAAACCGGACAGACGTTGAAAATGTTTAATAAAGACGCCATGAAAAAGATAATTTATATAGTAACGATGGTTGCGGTGGCCTACGGCCTCTCTTCCTGCGAACCCGCGTTCCTCGACAACAAAGTATATTCCAAGATCGTAAAGGAAAATTATTACCAGAATCTCGCCAACTACGAAACCGCCCTGACCGGATGCTATTACTACGTTTCCGGCCGCGGCGAGGTCAAGGAGGGGAACTACTGCGTGGGGATACCCGTGATCGGCGAGGCTGGCACGGACGAATGTTTCATCGTTACCACCAAGGGTGACAACTGGAGTTCTGCGGTGCAGTTGGATCAGTACGGCACGCTGGTCACCACCAACCTCTACTGCCAGGAGATCTGGCTGAACCACTACACGGGGATGAACGCCGCCCTGGAGATCACCGACCGCGTTTTTGCCATGACCGATAGTTTCCTGGCCGCCAATCCGCGCTATCCTGAAATCGCCGCCGAGGCGTGCTTCCTGCAGGCGCTCTGGTATTTCAACCTGGTGCGTATTTTCGGGGGCGTTCCCGTCAAGACGCATGCCGCCGATCAGCAGGACGAATTTATCAATGTGGGCCGCAATACGATCCAGGAGGTTTACGAGCGCATTTTCTTCCTGCTCGATTACGCCAAGGCGAACCTGCCGGTGACCCCGTTCGGCGATCAGCTCGGCCGTGCGAAACGCAATTCCGCCTACGCCCTGAGCGCCAAGGTTAACCTGCATATCGCCTCGTCGATGAACCTGCTCACCATCCCCGCGGATGTGAAACTGGGCGGCATCAACTCCTACGATTGGACGATGGAGGGCAAGAGCAAACAGGAAACGATCAAGGCTTATTACGAGCAGGCTCGTGCGGATGCCCGGACTGTGCTCGATTCCTTCGCCCCCAACTACCTGATGCCCGAATTTACGGATTGCTTCTACCCGAACGAGAGCTCCAAGGAGATCCTTTTCGAAGGCGTGCTCTCCTCGGGCCTTTCGGTGGAGTTGGGCGGCTGGTTCGGCTCGCTCTTCGGGCCTAACGGCGCCTCGGCGAAAGGTGGCGGCCAGCACGTGATCTTCGGCAACAGCATCGTCTCGATGAGCCAGTTCACGTTCTATAACTCCGGTACGGACAAAATCCCCGTCTGGCAGTCGCAGGACAAGCGTTTCTCCTGGACATGGGCTACCTATCGCGTTCCGGCCACAGGTCGTGTCGATGTGGCCGTGGGCCAGATCTACAACCAATCCGAGATCGGCAAATTCCGCATCGACGAGCCGCCTACCTACAACCAGGACCGCACCCCGATCAATATCCCCATCATCCGCACTTCGGAGATCTGCCTGGTCTACGCCGAGGCGCAGGCCGAGCTGGACAACATCGCCGGACTGGGCATTACGGACGAGGCGTTGCGTTTCATCAACGTGGTCCGCAAGCGTGCCGATGTGGAGGAATACACGACAGCCACCGTGAAAGAGGAGATCGCCCTGAAGACCTATCCCAACACCAATCCGCCCGCCGCCGCGAATACCCTCAAGCGCGGCAATACGGAGATCAAGGGCTGGACGGACGACACGGACATCGGCCACCTGCGCCGCGCTATCCTGAACGAGCGTACGCTGGAGCTGATCGGCGAAGGGCACCGTTGGTATGACCTGGTGCGCATGGGCGTGCTGCCGACAGTCGTTCCGGCCACAGCCGCTTACGCCAATACCGGCGGCGGCATCGGCAATAAACCCACGGTTCCGACAAGGAGCATTCAGCCCTACCACATTTTCCGCCCGATCCCCAGCCGCGAAATATCGCTGCACCAGGGGGCTCTCAAGCAGAATTACGGGTATACCCTGTAAAATATACCGAACAACAAGGAGGGGCGACGCAAATTGCGCCGCCCCTCCTTGTTTGTGTTGTCATTCAGAGCGAAGCGAAGAATCTTGGTCGAAATAGTTCATTCTCTGAACACAGCCCGACCGAGATTCTTCACTGGCGTTCAGAATGACAAAGCGATCAAAACTTGCCCCGGGCCGCGTTCGTCATTCCGAGCGTTAGTCGAGAAATCTCAAACCGTCTGCCTGAGATGTCTCGGCTAACGCTCGACATGACGGACGCAGGACAGTCTCGTAGGGGCACCACTTGCGGAAAAAACCGATTATCTGCGCTTTTTCCCGCCTTTGCGCGGCTTGGCCGCCTCGTAAACGGGGTAGGGGGTCGCCTCCACGGGCACGGCCTCGCCCGTACGGAAATCGTACGAGGCCACCATGTGGAAGTCGAGCTGCTTGCGTTGCAGGTCGGCCCGCAGCACGCTGATGCGCACTTTGTCGCCGAGGGTGAACGTCCGTCCGCGGCGTCCCACAACGGCGTAATCGTCCTCGTAGAAGGTGTAGAAATCGTCGTTCATATCGCGCAGCGCGACCATCCCTTCGATATGGGTATCGGTGAGTTCCACGTAGATGCCCCACTCGGTGATCCCCGAGATCGTCCCGTCGAACTCCTGCCCCAGCCGATCGAGCATGAATTCCACCATCTTGTACTTTACGGAAGCGCGTTCCGCCTCGGCCGCGCGCACCTCCATTTCCGAGGAGTGCTCGCAAAGGTTTTCATACTGCGATTTATCGGCCGATTTGCCACCCGCGAGGTAATGCGCCAGCAGGCGGTGCACCATCATATCCGGGTAGCGGCGGATGGGCGAGGTGAAGTGGGTGTAGAAATCGAACGCCAGGCCGTAGTGCCCGATGTTGTCGGTCGAGTAGTAAGCCTTGGCCATCGTGCGGATAGCGAGGGTCGAGATCACGTTCTCTTCCGCCTTGCCGTGGATCTGGCCCATCAGGCGGTTCATCTCGCCGGCGATCTTCTTGGGCTGGTCGATGCGCATCGTGTAGCCGAAGCGCAGGATGAAGCTGCTGAAGCGGGAGAGCTTGTCCGTGTCGGGTTTGTCGTGGACGCGGTAAACGAACGTGCGGGTGGCGTTAGCCCCCTCGCCGCGCTTCTTGCCGACGAACTCGGCCACGGTGCGGTTGGCGAGCAACATGAATTCCTCGATCAGTTGGTTCGACTGCTTCTGCTCTTTGAAATAGACGCCCAGCGGTTTGCCGTGCTCGTCCAGCATGAATTTCGCCTCTTCGCGCTCGAAGGTGATCGAGCCGTGGCGGAAACGGGCCGCGCGCATCTTCTGCGCCAGTGAGTTAAGTGCGAGAATTTCTTCTTTCATATCGCCCTCGCCCGTTTCGATCACTTTTTGCGCATCCTCGTAGGCGAACCTGCGGTCCGAACGGATCACCGTGCGCCCGAGCCAATGCTTGATTACATTCGCCTCGTCGTCTATCTCGAAAATGGCAGAAAAACAGAGCTTTTCCTCTTCCGGCCGCAGCGAGCAAAGGAAATTCGAAAGCCGCTCGGGCAGCATCGGCACCGTGCGGTCGACCAGGTAGACGCTTGTCGCGCGGTCGAGCCCCTCGTTATTCACCACAGACCCTTCCTGCACGTAATGCGTCACGTCGGCGATATGCACGCCCACTTCCCACGTCCCTTCCGGCAGGCGGCGGATCGAGAGCGCGTCATCGAAGTCCTTCGCGTCGGCCGGGTCAATGGTGAAGGTCGTGATGCCGCGCATGTCGCGCCGCTCGGCGATATCCTTTGCCGTGATCTCGCCCGATATGGCTTCGGCGGCCTGCTCGACCTCTTTTTCGAATTTATAAGGCAGGTTGAATTCGGCCAGGATGGCATGCATCTCGGTGTCGTTATCCCCGGCCATGCCCAACACGTCGACGATGCGCCCGACGGGATTTTTCGACGTCTGCGGCCAATCTTCGATATGCACGACCACTTTCTGGCCGTCTTTCAGCCCCGCGGGCAGGGGAGGGGCGATGAAAATATCCTCGGGCATCTTGCGCGAATCGGGCTTCACGAAAGCGAATCCGCGCGAAAGCTCCACGCGGCCCACATAATTGCGCTGGTTGCGCTCCAGGACCTGCACGATCTCGCCCTCCAGTTCGCCCTTCTTGCCGCGGCGCAATATGGCCACTTCCACCTTGTCCCCATGCAGGGCGCGGCGGCCGAGGCGCTGGCTGACGTAGAGGTCCGATTCCAGCCCTTCGGCCTTGACGAACATCGAACCCGAGGCGAGCATGTCGACGACCCCGGTATAGGTCTGCACCCCCGAATGTTCACGGCGCAGGCGGTATTTGCCGTCCATCACCTCCTCGATCAGCCCTTGTGCGGCAAGCGAATTCATGATCTCGCGCGCCTCCGTTTTGGCGTCGCGGCTGCCGCCCAGGGCCGAAGCCAGCGAGCGGACCGTATATTTTTTCTCCGGGAACGACCGGAACAGGTCGGCCACCAGCGCGGCCGTTTCCATCGGTTTCCCGGGGCGTTGTTTTTTAGCGGCGTCTTGTTTCTTGTTGATTTTCTTCTTCTTTGGCATCTTTTTTCTCAATTATTCGGGTGTAAAGGTATGCAATTTAATCGGATTGCGGGTGACAGGGCGGAAATGGTAAATATTTTGTAACTTTGAAATTAAATTGATTTGTCATTCTGAACGCAGTGAAGAATCTTGGTCTGAATTGTTTCGAATGATTCTGTCCACAGCCCGACCAAGATTCTTCACTGCGTTCAGAATGACAAAAATAAACCCCAACCCTATGGCTTCGAAAGTTTATTTCACCGATTTCAAAATAACCAACCACGCCAGCCTGCCCGACAAAATGGAGCGTCTGGTGCGTGCCGCGGGCATCGAGACCCTCGACTGCCGCGACCGTTTCACCGCCGTGAAGATCCACTTCGGCGAACCGGGCAACCTGGCCTACATACGCCATAATTATGCCAATCGCATGACGGCCGTGCTGCGTTCGCTCGGCGCGCGCGTCTTTTTCACCGATGCCAACACGCTCTACTCGGGCCGCCGCGCCAACGCCATCGACCATCTGCAAAGCGCATTCGAGAACGGTTTCAACCCGATGGGCATCTCCGCCCCGGTCATCATCGCCGACGGCCTGAAAGGCACCGAGTACCGCGAACTGCCCGTCCACTCGCCGATCTGCGAGACGGCCAAGATCGGCTCGGCCATCGCCGACGCCGACGTGATCGTGTCGATGACCCACTTCAAAGGGCACGAGCAGGCCGGTTTCGGCGGCGCGCTGAAAAACATCGGCATGGGCGCCGCCAGCCGCGGCGGCAAGCTCGACCTGCACTCCACCTCGAAGCCGATCATCGTGCAGAAGAAATGCACCGGCTGCCGCCAATGCGTGAAGGATTGCAACTACGGCGCGGTGACGCTCGACGCGGACAAACGCGCGGTGATCGACTACGCCCGCTGCGTGGGCTGCGGCCAGTGCGTGGCCGTCTGCCGCTTCGACGCCGCGCAAGCGGTGCTGAACGCCTCCTCGCGCATCATGAACCAGAAGATCGCCGAGTACACCTGGGCGCTGCTGCGCGACAAACCCCATTTCCACCTCAGCTTCATCATGGACGTCTCGCCCGAGTGCGACTGCTGGGGCCACAACGACCTGCCGATCGTGCCCAACATCGGCATGGCCGCCTCGTTCGACCCCGTGGCGCTGGACAAGGCGTGCGCCGACCTGGCCACGGCCGCCCCCGCCATCCCCGGCAGCCGCGCCAACCCCCAGGCGAAACCCGGCCTGGTGCACCGGGATGTTTTCACCCACGTGCACCCCAATACCGATTGGAAAGTCGGCCTGGAACATGCCGAGATGCTCGGGCTCGGGACAATGGAGTATGAGTTGGTGAAAATTTGATCCGGGCTTTGTAATTTGCCTTTATCGAATGGAGGCATTGATTTATGGAATTTAGCGACCATTGTGCATCTATTGGTTATTAAACGCTATATAAATGCATGTGATGAAAACAAGGCTTACCTTTAGTATTTTAATTCTCTGCCTGTTTGGCTGCCGATCACATAATCGTAATCAAAGCGCAAAAGAAGGTATTGAGATAGATATATCGAAAATCGCTATTCTACCGTACGATACGACTGATACCTGGCCTTTCGAGAACTGCATTCCCGCAGACTTGACCAGCGATGATCTGAACGAAATCGAGCCGATCGTTATAATGTGTGTCGGCGAATACAACAAGGCCCATGAAGAATGGTACGAAGAGCTTTGTGCCGAACATCCGGAAACGAAGTTCAATAAAGCACGTTTTGTGATCGACTTATCCAAGTACAGGCGGCAGTACATTTGCGTGACTAACGGAAAGGGAGAGAAAATGGTCTGGATCAATTTTCTTCACGAATCGAACTTTTTTTCTATAGATGGCGAAGAGGATGACATGTGGAAGAACAGGTGGAAGAGCGGGATAATCTGGGTGCTCGATGGGGGCAATCAGTTTTTTCGACTGACAATCAACCTAACGACGAAAGAATGTTGTGATTTTTCTGTCAATGGAATAGCATGACGAAAAGGGTAGATCCCTCCTCGCTTCGCTCTGTCGGGATAACGTGATTCAGAATACCTCCCGAGCAATAGCCACCATATTATCCGTCTTGCCCATCGTATAGAAATGGATCGCGGGCAGCCCGGCGGCCTTCAGTTCGCGCGCCTGGGCGATGGCCCAGCGGATGCCCACCTCGCGTACGGCCTTGTTATCCTTGCACTTCAACGCCTCGCTCACCAGTTCCTCGGGCAGGTCGACATGGAAGATCTGCGGCAGCAGCGTGAGGTGCTCGCGCGTCGAGAGCGGCTTGATCCCCGGGATGATCGGCACCGAGATCCCCTCGGCGCGGCAGGCGTCGATGAAGGCGAAGATACGGCGGTTGTCGAAACTCATCTGCGTGACGATGTACCCCGCCCCGGCCTCGACCTTGGCCTTCAGCCACCGCAGGTCCTCGGCCATGTTGGGCGCCTCGGCGTGTTTCTCGGGATAGCCCGCCACCCCGGCGCAGAAATCGCAACGGTGGAGTTCGCGCGCCTCGCCGTCGATGAATTCGCCGCGGTTCATCGCCACGATCTGCCCGACTAAATCGGAAGCATGAAGGTGCCCGTCCGCCTGCGCCCGGAACGAATTCTCGCCCCGCAGGTTATCCCCGCGCAGCGCCAGCACGTTGCGGATCCCCAGGAAATCGAGGTCGATTAGCGCATCTTCCAAATCGTAACGCGACATCCCTCCGCAAATGAGGTGCGGCACCGCCGGTACCCCGTAGCGCTGGGTGATCGCGGCCGAAATCCCCACCGTACCCGGACGGCGGCGCACCACGCGCCTTTCCAGCAGTCCCCCCTCGCGCTCGACGTACTTCACCTCCTCGCGGTGGTAAGTGACGTTGATGTAGGCCGGGTCGAACTCCATCAGCGGGTCGATCGCGGCGAATGTGCGGTCGGTGCCCTCGCCTTTCAGCGGCGGGAGCAGTTCGAAGGTGAAACGGGTTTTGCCGGCCGATTCGGCGGCGGAGAGTATTTCGGTGACTTTCATTTGAAAAGTGTTACATAAGGCTTTGTTGTCATTCTGAACGAAGTGAAGAATCTTGGTCTGAATTGTTTCGGCACAGCCCGGCCAAGATTCTTCACTTCGTTCAGAATGACAAAGAACAGTATTAAAGATTATGCGGTATCAGTTTGCGTACTTCTTCCTCGCTCATGCCGCGGCGGCGTGCATAGTCGGCCAGTTGCTTCCCGTCCACACGTCCCACGGAAAAATATTCCGCCGCCGGGTCCGAGAAGATCATCCCGCAGAGCGATTCGCCCGGATAGATCATCCAGTTCTCGGTCAGCGTCATCGGCATATTCTCATCCACGTCCAGCAGTGAGAAGACCTCGCGTTTGAGCGAATGGTCGGGGCAGGCCGGATAACCGAAAGCCATCCGCAGCCCGCGGTATTCGCCAGCAATGATCTGCGCCGGGGTGAACTCGCCCGGTTTTTCATAGCCCCAAAGGTTGCAGCGCACGTAGGTATGCACCACCTCGGCCAGCGCCTCGGTCAGGCGGTCGGCCAATAGCTTACACATAATGGCTGAGTACTCATCCCCCTGCTCCTTATATTTAGCGGTGATCGCGTCCAGCCCGACGCCCGCCGTGACGGCGAACAACCCGATAAAATCGCCCTCGGGCACCATTTGCTGCGCCAGCAGGTAGTCCGCCAGGCAGAGGTTTCGGCCCTGTCCCTCCTCCTGATTGCGCAGTTGGGGCAACAGCGTCCGCTGGTGGGCGTCGTTCCACACGGCGATATCGTCCTCGATGGACGAGGCCTGGAACAACCCGGCCACGGCATGCAGATGAAGCGAACCTTCTTGCGAGAGGCGTTGCAACATCTGCTGTGCGTCGGCAAAGAGCTTGCGCGCCTCTTCCCCTTTTTCGGGCGAGTCGAGCAGTTGCGGGTAATGTCCCTTGATCCCCCACGCCGGGAAGAAGAAGCGCCAGTCGATATAAGGGACGACCTCCTGGATCGAATAGTCATGGAATGTGACGCGGCCCAGCTCTGCGGGGATCCTTACGCCCTGCGGTTGTTTCACGTATCCATTGCGGCGTGCTTCGGAGAGCAGGCGCAACTGTGTGGATTGTTGGCTGCGCAGGTATTCCGTGCGCAGTTTTTCCTGTTTATCCTTGACTTCTTTGATATAAGTCTCCTTGTCTGGCCCCATCAGGCGCGCGAGCACCTTCACGTTGTCCGAGGCGTCGCGCACGTTGATCACCGCGCCCGAGTAGTGCGGGGCGATCTTCACGGCCGTGTGCAGCGCCGAGGTCGTCGCGCCCCCGATGATCACCGGGATGCTCAGCCCGCGCCGCTCCATGAGCGCCACCACACGGATCATCTCTTCCAGCGAGGGAGTGATCAGCCCGCTCAGCCCGACCACATCGGCGCCCCACGAGACGGCCTTTTCGACGATCGCTTCCGATTCGACCATCACACCCATATCCTCGATGCGGTAGCCGTTGCAGGCCATCACGACCGAGACGATGTTCTTTCCGATGTCGTGCACGTCGCCTTTCACCGTGGCGACCAGCACCTTGCCGGCGTTGGGCGCTTCCGAGGCTCCGGCCTCCATGTAGGGCAGCAGCGCCCCGACGGCCGATTTCATCACCCGGGCGCTCTTGACCACCTGCGGCAGGAACATCTTTCCTTCGGCAAACAGACCGCCCACATGCTCCATCGCCGGCATCAGCATGGTGTCGATCACCGCGAGGGGATTTTTGAGCTTTTCGTACGCTTCCAACGTATCCTCGGCGATGTGGTCGGCCACCCCTTTGAGCATGGCGTACTCGATCCGCTTTTCGAGCGGCTCCGAGCGCCAGGCCTTCGTGGTCGCGGCTTTGTCCTGCGTCGTGCTTTCGGCCTGGATACGCGTGGCATAGGCCGTCAGGCGCTCGGCGGCATCCGCACGGCGGTTGAGTACCACATCCTCTGAAAGTTCCAACAAGTCGGCCGGGATGTCGGTGTATATCTGCAGCATGCCCGGGTTGACGATCCCCATGTCCAGCCCCGCCGCGATGGCGTGGTAGAGGAACACGGAGTGCATCGCCTCGCGCACGGTGTTATTGCCCCTGAACGAGAACGAAAGGTTGCTGATCCCGCCGCTTACTTTGGCGTAGGGCAGGTTCTGCTTGATCCAGCGTGTGGCCTCGATGAAGGCTTTGCCGTAATCGTCATGCTCCTCGATGCCCGTGGCGACGGCCAGCACGTTGGGGTCGAAGATGATATCCTCGGCCGGGAATCCCGCTTCGGTCAGCAGGTCATAGGCGCGGCGCGCCACCTCGATCTTACGCTCGTAAGTATCCGCCTGCCCCCGCTCGTCGAAGAGCATCACCACCGCCGAAGCCCCGTAGCCGTGGATCAGCGTGGCGCGGCGCAGGAACTCCTCGGGCCCTTCTTTGAGCGAGATGGAATTCACCACACTCTTGCCCTGCGCGCAATGCAGGCCCGCCTCCAGCACCTCCCAATTCGACGAGTCGATCATCACGGGTACTTTGGCGATATCGGGATCCGAACCGGCCAGGTTCAAAAAATGGGTCATCGCCTGCGCGGCGTCGATCATCCCATCGTCCATACAGATGTCGATCACCTGCGCCCCGGCTTCCACCTGCTCGCGGGCCACGACGAGGGCCTGCTCATATTGCCCTTCGCGGATCAGCCGGGCGAATTTGGCGCTTCCGGCCACGTTCGTCCGCTCGCCGATATTGATGAAATTTTTCTCGGGGGTTATTTCGAGCCTTTCCAGCCCGCTAAGCGCTGTTACATGCTTGGGCAGCGGCAGTGGACGGGGTTGGTATTTATTCACGAATTGTGCAATGGCGCCAATATGCGCGGGCGTGGTGCCGCAGCAGCCGCCCACGATGTTCAGCAGTCCCGCTTTGAGGAACTCCTCGACCTGCAGCGACATACCCAGCGGCTCCTGCACATAATTGCCCATCACGTCCGGCAATCCGGCGTTGGGGTGGGCCGACACGTGGCACTCCGCCACATTGGCGAGCCTTTCCAAATAAGGCCGCATTTGTTCAGCCCCGAAGGCGCAGTTAAGCCCGACGGAGAGCAACTCCGGCGCATGCGCGAGCGAAGTGTAGAACGCCTCGACGGTCTGCCCCGAGAGGACGCGCCCGCTGTTGTCGCTGATCGTCCCGGAGATCATCACGGGCAGTTTCGAATCCGCCAGCTCAATGGCCCGGATGGCCGCTTTGGCGTTGAGCGTGTCGAAAATGGTCTCGATCAGGAAAAGGTCGACCCCTCCGTCGATCAGCCCGCGCACCTGCGGGGTGTAGGCGTCCACCAGTTCCTCGAACGTCACGCTGCGTTTGGCCGGATCGTTCACGTCGGGCGAGAGCGAAGCCGATTTGTTGGTCGGCCCGATGGAGCCCGCCACGAAACGCGGCCTGGACGGATTACTCAGCGAAACCCGGTTAGCCACGCGGCGCGCCAGGGCGGCGGCCGAACGGCTGATCTCGTAGGCTTGCGCCCCCAGGCCGTAGTCCGAAAGCGATATGGCGTTGGCGTTGAATGTGTCGGTCGAAATGATATCCGCCCCCGCCTGCAAATAGGACTCATGGATGCGCGCGATCACTTCGGGCGCGGTCAGGGCGAGCAAATCGTTGCAGCCCATCAAAGGGTGGTCCCATGAGGCGTAACGCGCACCGCGGTAGTCCGCCTCGGTGAGGTTATATCCCTGGACCATGGTGCCCAGCCCGCCGTCGAGCACCAATATCCGTTTCTGCAACTCTTTCGCTATGGAGTATTTCATCATAATTTTGTCGAATTATGCGTAATGGGTTGTGTACGTTTCATATTTAAATTATGCCTGCTTGTCATTCGGCAGCGAAGTGAAGAATCTCAGACAGCCGTTTTGAGATTCTTCACTTCGTTCAGAATGACAAACAGGCTTGTGAGCAAGCGAATACAAAAAAACAAATTTTGCGCCTATTTTGCAACTAATTCTATCTCAAACAATTTATTCCAATTCTTGCCCGTTACGAAAATCCGTTTGCCGGCCGGGTCGTAGGCGATACCGTTCATCACGTCCGTCGCCGCGGTGATATCCTCGTCCTGCAGGATGTCCCCGAGTTCGATGATCCCTTTCACGCGCCCCGTGGCCGGGTCGATGCGCACCACGTTCGACGAGGTGTAAACGTTGGCCCAGATCTCTCCTTCGATCCATTCCAGTTCGTTCAGATATTGTACCGCGATGCGGTCCGTGCAGGCCGTCAGGGTGCGCACGGTTTGGAGCGTCGCGGGGTCGATCACGCGGATCTTTTCCGTCCCGTCGCTCATGTAGAGCAACTTCCCGTCGCTGGTCAGCCCCCAGCCCTCGCCCGTGTAGGAAAATTGCCCCACGGGTTCAAAACTGCCGCGGTCGTAGATGAAGGCGGTGTTGTTCTGCCAGGTGAGCTGGTAGAGTTTCTCACCCACCAGGGCCAGCCCCTCGCCGAAAAATTTCTCGTCCAGGTCGCGCCGCTGCATCACCTTGCCGTCCTGCAGCCGCACGCGCAGCAGGGCTGATTGGCCGTTCAGCCCGGTGCTCTCGTACAGGAAACCGTCGTGCCACAGCAACCCCTGCGTGTAGGATTCTTCGCTGTGGGGATAGCTGTTCTTCACCCGGTAGCCCCATTGGCGCGGGGGATCTTTCGGGTAGATGACCATCTCGGAGTAACGCGCCGAGGAATCCCCGTCCAGGTAGGCCACCGCATGCCACGGGATGCGCCCCACGCGGGATGATGAGGTTATGTTGTAAAGCATTTCGTTGTCCTGCACGATCCTGCGCCGCCCGTCGAGGTAGATGGCCACGCTGTCGGGCGTAAGGTTATCCGCCGGAAGTACGACCATGATCACCTGGTCGCCCGTACGGAATTTCTCCCCGGCCGCGGGCGAGAGCGCCTTGATCAACTCCACGCGCCCGGCCGCAGGGGCAGCCTGCGTGCCCGTCTGCGGTCCCCGGTTGCCACAGGCGACCGCGACGGCAACGAGCAGGGCTGCAACGAATATGGATCTCATCCTCACGTTCTGGAAATACGGATTAAAGCAATAGTGCACAAAGGTACGAAAAAGACGCGAACGGCATAACGCCTGGTCCCCGGTTTTTAATAAAGGATATGCGGACGGAGGCGTTATTCGCTTTCCTGCTCCGGGAAATAGGTGATTTCCCGCAGGGTAATGTACGTATACAGGGGGTCGCCATCCCTGTCGTGCGGCTGATAGCAGTAGGTCAGGCGCCGGGTCCAGTTCCCCCGATCGTCGATCTGTATATAATCGTAGTGGAGGTCGATGGATGGTATGCCGGTGTATTTATTCTTCGTTAAGATCTCTTTGCTTTTCCAGCCGCGGTCGTTGTAAAACATCTGACCGCTGTACATAAGTTCTTTCCCCCTGTAGCTTTCGAAAAAATAATTGTATGAATCTTTGTATCCCCGTACCCCTCTATGGGTGGGAATAAAAGGCAACAACGAAGTCTTGATCGTGACCACGTCGAGCGTATCCTGTTTACTGTAGGTGTATTTGCCGGTTATGCCGATTCTGAACGGGGCGGACGCCATATAGATCTTCTGTTTGCGCAATTCTCCCCGCCGGTCGTAAAAATAAACCGTACTGTCCTCCAGACCGTCGCGACGGATGTCCGTTACGGTGCAGAGCCTGCCTGAATCGTCATAATGGTAGATGTGCCTGCGGATAACCGAATCTTCCGGTGTGCGTATCCGGGTCAGGTTACCGTCGGGATTGAATCGCAGCGATGCGTTCTGCTCCAATATACCTGCCCATTCTTTGGTTTTCAGGGGTACTGTGTCGCCCACGCTGAACGTCCCGTCGGCTTCGGCGACGGCATAACAGAGGACGTGTTCGATCGACTGTACCGGTCCGTGGAGACCTCGTTTTTCCAGATCGTTCAGCAGCAGGGGTTGCGCCGTTTCCCGGGTGGAGCAGGCGGCCAACAGCAGCGGTAATAATACGCAGGCGTATATCTTTTTCATTCCATACCGGGTTGCATTGCAGACAAAGGTAGTGATTCCCCTGCAGAAAAATGCAAAGCCCGATCATTCAACGGTGCGAAAAATAACCTATATTTGCACTCTGAAAAAGACTTAAAGATTCCAAGCCCATGCTTACCCTGAAACAAATCCGTGACGACAAGGCGCTCGCCATCGAGCGCCTGGCCGTAAAAGGGGTGGACGCCGCCCCCGTGATCGCCCGCATCGAAGAGCTGGACGACCGCCGCAAATCCATACAGACCCAACTGGACGGCAATTTAGCCGAACAGAACGCCATAGCCAAGCAGGTGGGCCAGCTTTTCGGCCAGGGCCGCCGCGACGAGGCCGAAGCCGCCAAGCAGCGCGCCGCCTCGCTCAAAGAGACCTCGCGCGAGTTGGACGAACAACTACGCGCGACGGCTGAGGAACTCAACGCCGAAATCGTCAAATTGCCCAACTTTCCCTCGCCGCTCGTGCCCGCGGGCCGCACGGCCGAGGATAACGTGGTGGTGCGCCAGGGCGGCGTGATCCCCGACCTGGGCCCCAACGCCAAACCGCATTGGGATCTGGTCAAGGAGATGGATATCATCGACTTCGAACTCGGCGTGAAACTCACGGGAGCCGGTTTTCCTGTATATAAAGGCGCGGGAGCGGCCATCCAGCGCGCACTGATCACCTACTTCCTGGACTGCAATATCGCCGCAGGCTACCTGGAGGTGATGCCCCCGCTGATGGTCAACGAGGCTTCGGGCTTCGGTACGGGCCAGCTTCCCGACAAGGAGGGGCAGATGTACCACGCGCAGGTCGACAATTTCTACCTCATCCCCACGGCCGAGGTGCCCGTGACGAATATTTACCGCGACGTGATCGTCGAGCAGGCCGACCTGCCCGTGAAGATGACCGCCTACACCCCCTGCTTCCGCCGTGAGGCCGGGTCGTACGGCAAGGACGTGCGCGGCCTGAACCGCCTGCACCAGTTCGACAAGGTGGAGATCGTGCGCATCGAGCAGCCCGACCGTTCCTATGCAGCGTTGGACGAGATGGTCGCCCATGTGGAGCGGATCGTCTCCTCGCTCGGCCTGCCGTACCGCATCCTGCGCCTGTGCGGGGGCGATATGAGCTTCACCTCGGCGCTTACGTACGATTTCGAGGTCTGGTCGGCCGCCCAGGGGCGCTGGTTGGAGGTTTCTTCGGTGTCCAACTTCGAATCGTTCCAGTCCAACCGCCTCAAACTGCGTTACCGCGACGCCGACCGCAAGGTGCAACTCGCCCACACGCTCAACGGTTCGTCGCTCGCCCTGCCGCGCATCCTGGCCGCGCTGATCGAGAACAACCAGACCCCGGAAGGGATCGTCGTTCCCGAGGTGCTGCGTCCCTATATGCGTACCGGTATCATAAAATAATTGTCATTCAGAGCGAAGCGAAGAATGACAAAATGCCTCTTGCATGGAGGGTATCTATTCCCACGGACAACAAACCGGGAATTATCTTCGTTTAAATTTTGTAGCAAATAAAAAGAGTAATATATTTGCAGTGCGTAATTCCGGCTTGCAGTTTGCAATCTAAATTGCGTGTAAAACTAAAAAAACAAAGAAATGGCTTACAAAATTCAGGAAGACACCTGCACCGCTTGCGGTACTTGTATCGACGAATGCCCCGTAGAGGCGATCTCCCCGGGCAACGTTTACTCGATCGACCCGTCGCTCTGCACCGACTGCGGCTCTTGCGCCGACGTCTGCCCCGTAGAGGCTATCATCCCGGGTTAACGGGTGTTCTTACAGAGAAAAAGACCGTCGCGATGCGGCGGTTTTTTTGATTATGCGAAGCGCATTACATAAAAAGATCATCGCGGGCGATCCCGTCACCGCCGCCGAGGCGTTGTGGCTTTGGGAGAATGTCCCCGTGGCCGAGCTTGCGGCTTTGGCCGACGGGTTGCGCCGCATGCGCGTGGACGACCCGGCGGTGGTCACCTGGCAGATCGACCGCAATGTGAATATTACGAATGTCTGCATCTCGGGCTGCCGTTTCTGCAATTTCCATTGCCGTCCGGCGGAGGTTGAGCGGGCTTATATCACGACCATAGGGGAATACCGCGAAAAGATCGAGGGCATGCTCGCGCTGGGCGGCGACCAACTGCTTTTGCAGGGCGGCCTGCATCCCGGGCTGGGCATCGACTTTTACGAAGGGCTTTTCCGTGAATTGAAAAACGCTTACCCGCAGGTGAAACTGCACGCCCTGGGCGCGCCCGAGGTGGCGCATATCGCCCGGATCAGCGGATTGAGCGTCGGCGATACGCTGGAAAGGCTTGTGGCTGCAGGGTTGGACTCGTTGCCCGGCGCGGGTGCGGAAATCCTTACGGATCGTGTGCGCAGGATCATTTCGCCCGCCAAACCGTCGGTCGCCGAGTGGTGCGAGGTGATGCGCGTGGCGCACCGGATGAACCTGCCGACTTCGGCCACGATGATGTACGGCCATGTGGAGACCATCGCCGAGCGCATCGAACACCTTTTATTGATCCGCGACTTACAGGCAGAGGTCCCTGAGGGAAATTGGGGGTTCACGGCCTTCATCCCGTGGATCTTCCGCAGCGACGGCACGGCGCTGGCCCGCGAAGGGGTGGGGGGCGCGTTCTCCCCGCTGGAATATATCAAAATGATCGCCCTGAGCCGCATCGTGCTGCACAACATCCGCAACATCCAGGCCTCCTGGCTCACCGTAGGCAAAGCCACCGCCCAGGTGGCCCTGCATTCAGGCGCCAACGACATGGGCTCGATCATGATCGAGGAAAACGTGGTCTCTTCGGCCGGCGCCCGCAACCGCTTCGATGCCGAAGGCATCCAGGCCGCCATCCGCGAAGCGGGATTCACCCCGCGCCTGCGCGATCAACTTTACCGTCTGCGTTAAAGATAAGTGAAAAGGCACCCACGTGAAGGGTGCCTTTTTTACAGAAAAATATCTTCCGGATATTCCACATCAGTGAGGAACAACCCCTGCGCGGGGGCCGAGCCGCTCGCCCGCGAACGGTCGCAGCTATACAGAGCCTCGCCGAATTGTGTCGGGGTCATTTTTCCGCGGCCGACATCGACCAGCGTGCCGACCAACGCGCGCACCATATTGCGCAGGAAGCGATCTGAACTAACGGTGTATATGATTTCGAAGTCACGGTTCTCCCACAGTGACTTACCGACTTTGCAGATCGACGTTTTATTGTTCGAATGCAGCTTGCTGAAAGTCGTAAAATCATCATGCCCGACCAGCATCGCCGCCGCCTCGTTCATGCGGTCAATGTCCAGATCGACGTAGTATTGCCAGGTCGTTTCACGGCGGAAAGGGTCTTTATGCGGCAGGATATGATACTGATATTCGCGCCGCAAGGCATCGAATCGGGCATGCGCGTCGTCGCGCACCCGGCGCACATCTTTCACCGCGACGTCGCCCGGCAACAGAGCGTTCAGGTGGTAGCAAAAATCGGCAGGCAACTCGCCCGCCGCATCGAAATGGGCCACATAATAAGCCGCATGCACCCCCGTGTCCGTCCGTCCTGCACCCGTAATCTCCATCGCAGCGCGCAACAGCGTCGAGAGCGCCTCTTCCAGCGTTTGCTGCACCGAAGGGGCGTTTGCCTGCCGCTGCCAGCCGTTGTAGGCCGTACCGCGGTATGAAAGTTCGAGAAAAAAACGCATCCGGATAAAAATGTTTGACGTGGGGCAAAGATAGGCAATTTCGCATTGAGGACAAAACGCCCCCCTCATATTTGTCATTCTGAGCGAAGCGAAGAATCTTGGCCGGGCTGCGCCGAAACAATTCCGCCCAAGATTCTTCACTTCGCTCAGAACGGCAAAATATCCCCCGAGTGCCGGACGGCACCAAAAATATTTTATTATAAGGTGCGGAATTACTATCTTTGTGGGAATTTACTGTTGCGATATGAATGTAGCTTTGATAGGGTACGGCAAGATGGGCCGCGAGATCGAGAAGATCCTCGTCGCACGCGGCCATCAGGTCGGCCTGATCGTGGATGTGGACAATGCGGGCGACCTGTGCGCGGAAAAAATGCGCGGGATCGACGTGGCCATCGAATTTTCGGCACCGGACGCGGCTTTCGGCAATGTTTGCCGCTGCATCGAGGCGGGCGTACCGGTCGTTTGCGGCACCACGGCCTGGTTCGACCGGCTTACGGAAGCGAAAGCGCTCTGCATCAAAAAGAACGGGGCGTTTTTTTACGCGACCAATTACAGCATCGGGGTCAACCTCGCCTTCCGGCTCAACCAGGCGCTCGCGCGCATGATGGCCCCCTTCGGACAGTATGACGTGACGATCGAGGAGACCCACCACACCCAAAAGAAGGACGCCCCGAGCGGCACGGCGATCACGCTGGCCGAGGGCATTCTCGAAAACCTCGACCGCAAAACGCGCTGGGTGGCCCATACGACTACCGAGCCGGAAGAGCTGGAGATCACTTCCGTGCGTCGCAGCGTCGTTCCGGGCACGCACGTAGTGACTTATGAGTCGGATTGCGACTACATCACCCTGACGCATTGCGCCAAATCGCGCACCGGACTCGCCCAGGGTGCCGTGGCCGCGGCGGAATTTCTCGCCGGGCGCACGGGGGTATACACGATGGATGATCTGTTGGATAAATTATAACCGCACATAATGGGCAAAATCAAAGAGTTCTGGCGCAATAAATGGGTGAAATTCACCATTGCCTCGCTCATCTACATCCTCTGGTTCGTGGTCTGGACGGGCAATCCCTGGCTGCTGCTGGGCGAATTGCTGATCTACGATTTCTATATTTCGAAGATCTTCAACAAACTCGTCTGGAGCAAGCATAAAAAGCTCAAAAAGGGCAACCATTCCTACAAATTCTGGATGGAATGGGTCGAGGCGATCCTCTTCGCCACGGTCGCCGCGACGATCATACGCATCTTTATCTTCGAGATGTACGTGATCCCCACGCCGTCGATGGAAAAGAGCCTGCTGGTGGGCGACTACCTCTGTGTGAGCAAGGTGGCTTACGGCCCCAAGATGCCCAACACGCCGGTTTCGTTCCCGTTCGTGCACAACACGATGCCGTTCTCGACGACAAAAAAATCGTACAGCGAGTGCATCAAATGGCCTTACCACCGCCTTGCGGGGTGGGGTGATGTGAAACGCAACGACGTGGTGGTCTTTAATTTCCCGGCTGGGGATACGGTCATGCTTGAGGACCAGCAGTCATCCTACTATGATAAACTGCGCCAGTACGAGGCGATGCACGGCCCCAAAAAAGGACGCGAGCAACTATGGCGGCAATACACGATCGTCGCCCGCCCGGTGGACAAGCGTGAGAATTACGTAAAGCGCTGCGTCGGCATCCCGGGCGACACGATCTTTATCGAAGGCTCACAACTCTTCGTGAACGGGCAGCCCCAGATCCCCATCCCGGCGATGCAATATATTTATTTTGTGCGCACGAACGGCACGCCCATCAGCAAAAAGGCTTTTGAGAAGATGGGCATATCGAACGAATCCATCTCCTTCGACCAGATAGAAAAAAGCTATATCCTGCCCCTGACCAAAGCGAATGCGGAACTCATCGCGAAGATGAACAACATAGAGCAGGTGATGCAGTATGTCGGGGAAGGGGCTCCGGCAGACATTTTCCCGAATGATGCGCGTTATCCCTGGAACGTGGATCATTTCGGGCCGCTGTGGGTGCCCTCGCGCGGGACGACCGTGGCGCTGACGCCGGATAACCTGCCGCTCTACCGCCGTATCATCGAGGTTTACGAGGGGAATACACTTGAGATCAAGGAAAACGCCCTGCAGGTGGCCGATGCCCCGATCGCAGGCGATACGCTCGACGTCGTCGAACAGACGATCTACATAAACGGCGAACCGGCAGATAGTTATACGTTCAGAATGAACTATTACTTCATGATGGGCGACAACCGCCATAACTCGGCCGACTCGCGTTTCTGGGGCTTCGTACCCGAGGATCATGTGGTCGGCAAGGCGTCGTTCGTCTGGTTCTCGACCGACAAGGAGAAAGGATGGTTCTCGGGAAAAATACGGTTCAGCCGCATGTTCCGGGGGACTGAAAGGTTACAAAACCGATAAGCTACAAGTGGAACCGGACAGCTACCATACCCTTGCGGCGGCGGCCCGGACCTCGACCCGGGAGCGGAGCAGTAAATTCATCGCGTTCGCCTGGCCGGTAAGCGGTGAAGAGGAGGTGAAAACGCACCTGGACGCGCTGCGGAAGGAGTTTTATGATGCTACGCATCATTGCTGGGCTTGCCGCCTGGGAGTGGGGGCTACGGAGACATCGCGCTCCAATGATGACGGGGAACCTTCCGGAACAGCAGGAAAACCGATCCTCGGACAGATCCTTTCGCATGGACTGACGAATATACTCATAGTAGTAGTGCGTTATTTCGGCGGGACGAAACTCGGGGTGCCGGGATTGATCGCGGCTTACAAAGAGGCGGCGGCCGAGGTGATCGGGCAGTGCGAGGTGGTGGAGCGGACGGTGGATGCGGTGTTCGACATCGCGTTTCCGTATGCGGGAATGAACGCCGTGATGCGGGTGGTCAAGGAGATGCAGCCGGATGTGCTGTCGCAGAATTTTGATAATGTGTGCGATATGCGGATTTCGATCCGCCGCGGCAGGGCGGAAGAGTTGCAGGGACGGCTACTCAAATGCGAGGGGCTGACGCTGAAGGAAAAATAAAATAGAAATTGAGCGCGTTTGTCATTCAGAGCGAAGCGAAGAATCTTGGTCTGAATGATCTGAACACAGCCCGACCAAGATTCTTCGCTTCGCTCTGAATGACAAGAGGAAAACTAAAAAGGGAAAATATGGGAAAGAAAAACCTGATCTCCATCACCGATTTCACCAAAGATGAAATCCTGCGGATCATGGACCTCGCGGCCGAATTCGAGCAGACGCCCTACCAGGATTTGCTGCACGGCAGGGTAGTGGCCTCGCTCTTTTTCGAACCCTCGACGCGCACGCGGCTCAGCTTCGAAAGCGCCGTCAACCGCCTGGGCGGCAGGGTGATCGGTTTTTCGGACGGCAACAGCACCAGTCTTTCGAAGGGCGAATCGCTCCACGACACGATCATGACCATCTCGAATTACAGCGACATGATCATCATGCGCCACTCGATCGAGGGGGCGCCGCGCTATGCGAGCGAAATTTCGAAGGTTCCCGTGGTGAACGCCGGTGACGGGGCCAACCAGCACCCTTCACAGACGCTGCTCGACCTCTATTCGATCAAAAAGACCCAGGCGAGCCTCGACGGGATCAACATCATGATGGTCGGCGACCTGAAATACGGCCGCACGGTGCACTCGCTGCTGCAGGCACTCTCGCATTTCGACACTAAGTTCACGTTCGTCGCTCCGCCCGAGTTGCAGATGCCGGAAGAATATAAACTTTTCCTTAAGGAAAAAGGGCTTAAATACACGGAAACGAGCAAAATAGACGACTCGATCAACCAGGCCGACATCGTCTACATGACCCGCGTGCAGCGGGAGCGTTTCACCGACCCGATGGAGTACGAGCGCGTGAAGAACGTCTACGTGCTCACCAACGCCATGCTCGCCGCCACGAAGCCCAACATGCGCATCCTGCACCCGCTGCCGCGCGTGAACGAGATCGCCACCGATGTGGACGGCAACCCGAAGGCGTATTATTTCAACCAGACCGAAAACGGGGTTTACACCCGCATGGCCATCATCAGTTACCTGTTAGGGATCAAAAAATAACGCGATATGACACCGGACAAACGAATGGAAGTCAGGGCAATCGAGAACGGGACGGTGATCGACCACATCCCCGCCGACTGCCTGTTTCAGATCATCAACATCCTGCGCCTGGACCGCGAGACCAACCGCATTACCTTCGGCACCAACATGGAAAGCAAGCGGATGGGGAAAAAGGCAATAATCAAGATCAACGACCGTTATTGCATGACCGAGGAGTTGAACCGCATCGCGCTGGTGGCTCCGATGGCTATCATCAACATTATCAAGGACTACGAGGTGATCGAGAAGCGCCCCGTGACGGTTCCCGACCGCGTGGAAGGGTTTGTGCGCTGCGCCAATCCCAAATGCGTCACCAACAACGAACCCGTCACGACCGCCTTCGAGGTAATTCAGGGCGAGCAGGTTTCGCTCAGGTGTCGTTACTGCGAAAAGATCACCTATCAGAGTCAACTGGAACTGATAAAATAACCTGTTTGTCATTATGGGTGAAGCGGTGCCGCCCGGCACTCGGGGAATATTTGTCATTCTGAGCGAAGCGAAGAATCTTGGTCTAAACCATTCTGAGCACAGCCCGACCAAGATTCTTCGCTTCGATCTGAATGACAAATAGTAACCAAAATACAGAGCAAGGAAGGTAAGGCAATCAATGAGCAAAAAAGAAACACCGAAAATACATATAAAAGGTGCGAGGGTACACAACCTCAAAAACATAGAGGTCGAGATCCCTCACAACCAACTGGTCGTGGTGACCGGCCTTTCCGGCTCGGGCAAGTCGACTCTTGCATTCGACACGATCTTTGCCGAAGGGCAGCGTTGTTACGTGGAGAGCCTCTCGGCCTATGCCCGCCAGTTCCTGGGCAAGATCGATAAGCCGGACGTGGATTTCATCACCGGCATCGCCCCCGCCATCGCCATCCAGCAGCAGGTCAACACACGCAACCCGCGCTCGACCGTGGGGACCTCGACCGAGATCTATGACTACATGAAGCTGCTTTTCGCGCGTGTGGGGCATACGTTTTCGCCCGTCACGGGACAGGAGGTGCGCGCCTATTACGTGAAGGATGTGGTCGATTATGTGACGGCGATGCCTGCCGAAACACGCATTATCGTCGCCTCGCCGGTCGCGTTGCGCGAGGGGGAGACCTTTGCCGGAAAGCTCGGCGACCTGCTCAAGGAGGGGGTGCAGCGGCTTTATGTAGGCGGCAAGACGGTTTTGATCGAGGATTTTCTCTCGATCCTTTCACCTGCGGCCGACCCGGCCGATTTCTCCGTGGTGGTCGACCGCATGAAGGCGGGCATCCAGCAGGAGAGCGTGAACCGGCTGGCCGATTCGATCGCTGCGGCATTTAATTACGGCGACGGGGTTTGCAGGATCATTACTGAGGAAGAACGGCCCACTTCACGCGATTTTTCGTCGCGTTTCGAGGCGGACGGGATCCGGTTCGAGCACCCCTCGGAGCACCTTTTCAGCTTCAATAATCCCATCGGGGCGTGCCCGCGCTGCGAGGGTTACGGCAAGGTGATCGGCATCGACGAGGACCTTGTGGTGCCGGACAAAAATAAGACGATCTACGAGGATGCCATCGCGTGCTGGAAGGGTGATACGATGAAGCTCTGGAAGGAAGAGCTCGTGTATAGCTCTTCGAAATTCGATTTTCCGATCCATACGCCTTACCACAGCCTTACGAAGCAGGAAAAGGCGCTGCTTTGGCGCGGAAACGAGTATTTCCATGGTTTGGACGACTTTTTCCGCTACCTGGAGAGCGAGCGCTTCAAGATACAATACCGCGTACTGCTGTCGCGCTACACGGGCAAAACGCTCTGCCCGGATTGCGGCGGGGCGCGGCTGCGGCCCGAGGCGCTCTACGTGAAGGTCGGCGGGCGGAATATCGCCGAGTTGGTGACGATGCCTGCGGCGGAATTGAAAGCATTTTTCGATGCGCTCGAACTGGACGACCACGACACGAAGACCGGAGGGCGTATCCTGACCGAGATCCGCACGCGGCTGCAATACATGCTCGACGTGGGGCTGGGCTACCTGACGCTCGACCGACTCTCATCGACCCTCTCGGGCGGCGAAAGCCAGCGCATCAACCTCTCCTCGTCGCTGGGGAGTAACCTCACGGGGTCGCTCTACGTGCTGGACGAGCCGAGCATCGGGCTGCACCCGCGCGACACCCAGCAGTTAATCCACGTGCTCAAGCAGTTGCGCGACCTGGGCAACACGGTGATCGTCGTGGAGCACGAGGAGGAGATCATCCGCGCAGCCGACCAGATCATCGACATGGGGCCCGGAGCGGGGTACAACGGCGGCGAGGTGGTCTTTAGCGGCAACCTGCCTTCGTTGATGCAGGCCACGGACAGCCTCACGGCCGATTACCTTTCCGGACGGCGCAGCATCCCCAGACCCGATTCGCCACGCGGATGGAGCAATTATATTGAAGTCAAAGGGGCCCGCGAGCACAATCTCAAGGGGATAGACGTGAAAATTCCGTTGGGCGCCATGACCTGTGTGACGGGGGTGAGCGGCAGCGGTAAATCGTCGCTCGTAAAGGGTATCCTCTATCCCGCGCTACGCCGGATGCTCCTTGAAACGGGGCTGAAACCCGGAAATTTCGATAAACTTACGGGGGACGTGGGGATGCTGAAAGCCGTGGAAATGATCGACCAGAATCCCATCGGTCGCTCTTCGCGGTCGAATCCCGTCACTTATATCAAAGCGTACGATGAAATACGCAAACTTTTTGCAGACCAGCCGTTTGCGAAGAGCAATGGATATACCCCTTCGCACTTCTCGTTCAACATTGCGGGCGGGCGTTGCGAGGAGTGCCAGGGCGAAGGATTCATCAAAGTCGAGATGCAATTCATGGCCGACGTCGAGTTGCGCTGCGAGTGCTGCGGCGGGCGGCGGTTCAAGGATGAAATTCTGGAAGTGCGCTACCAGGGCATGTCGATCTATGATGTGCTGGAACTGACGATCGAGGATGCCATCGCGCTGTTTTCCAAGCAAAAGGACTCGACAGCTAAACGCATTGCGGAGAAATTGCAGACCTTGGCGGACGTGGGGCTGGGCTATGTGAAACTGGGGCAGTCTTCTTCGACGCTCTCGGGTGGAGAGAGTCAGCGCGTTAAGTTGGCCTCGTTCCTGCTGCGTGAGAACACCTCGGGACACGTTATGTTCATCTTCGACGAGCCGACAACAGGGCTACACCTGCACGATATAAACAAACTGCTCACATCGATCAACGCACTGATCACCAGAGGACATACGGTCATTATCGTGGAACACAACATGGAGGTGATCAAATGCGCCGACTGGGTCATCGACCTCGGCCCGGAAGGGGGTGACCAGGGCGGACAACTGGTCTACCAGGGAACGGTGGACGGACTGGCGAAATGCAAAGAGAGTTACACGGGGCAATATTTAGCGAAACATGATTAATTTTGACATGAAGACTGTTTTGTCATTCTGAACGAAGTGAAGAATCTTGGTCGGGTTGTGCCGGAACAATTCAGACCAAGATTCTTCACTTCGTTCAGAATGACAAGGAAAGAAAAATAATGAACGGCGAATTCCATACTTTCACACTATCCAACGGCATCCGGTGCATCCACAAGCAGGTACCGGGCCGGGTAGTCCATTGCGCGCTGACCATCAACGCGGGCAGCCGCGACGAGCCCGCCGGCCAGGAAGGGGTGGCGCACTTCACCGAGCACGCCCTGTTCAAAGGCACCGCGCACCGCCAGGCCCACCACATCAACTGCCGCCTGGAAAACCTCGGCGGCGAGCTTAACGCCTTTACCACCAAGGAGGAAACAGTCGTCCACGCGACGACCCTGAAGGAAGATTTCGGGG
Organism: Rikenellaceae bacterium; assembly: GCA_031549495.1. Classification (GTDB taxonomy): domain Bacteria; phylum Bacteroidota; class Bacteroidia; order Bacteroidales; family Rikenellaceae; genus JAVBOW01. The sequence goes on from JAVBPS010000051.1 coordinate 61,789, forward strand.
CGGCGGCCGAGCTGATCGCCGATGTGGTCTTTCATTCGGCCTTCCCGGCAGCGAAGATGGGGATGGAAAAAACGGTTATCCTCGACGAGATCAATTCTTACAAAGACTCACCCCAGGAACGCATCTGGGACGAGTTCGAGGACATGATCTTCGCAGGGTCGGGACTGGGACACAATATCTTAGGTACGCGTACTTCGGTGCGGCGCATGGGGGTCGAGCAGGTACGCGGATTCGTTGACCAGACTTATAATACCGACCAGATGGTCTTTTCATGCATCGGGGACATTACGCAGAAAGCGTTCCGGCGCACAGTGGATAAACATTTCGGACAGGCCGCACCTTCGCCGCGCGCTTTCACCCGCATTGCGCCCCCGGCATGCGAGCAATTCGAAAAAACCGTCAAAAGGAATACCCATCAGGCGCACTGCCTGATCGGCGTGCGCGCTTGGGACGCTTTCGACCCGCGCCGCGTGGCGCTTTCGCTGCTGGTCAATATTCTCGGCGGTCCGGCGGCCAACTCGCTGCTCAACATCGCGCTACGCGAAAAAAACGGGCTTACCTATAACATAGAAGCGAACTATACGCCCTTCAGCGACACGGGGTTGGCCTCCATTTATTTCAGCTCGGAAAAGGATCAGGTAGCGAGGTGTATCGAGCTGATTGAAAAACAGTTATCCATCATCAAGACCACCCGTCTGACCGATCGCAAACTTGCGACGGCCAAGAAGCAGTTCACCGGACAACTGTCGATCTCGATGGAGGGCAACGAGAATTACATGCTCGGGGTGGGGAAGAGCTACCTGCTCTACGACGATGTGGACAGCCTGGAAGAGATTTATAAAAAGATCGACGCCGTGACCGCCGCGCAGGTCATGGATGCCGCCAACGAAATTTTTACCGCAACCTCCACACTCTTATACCGATGAGCCTCTACGAAAACAGCAAAAAGGGTCTGGTGTACCGGGTGCACAATACCTATTACCACTTCAAACGCTTCGGGTTCAACGGCCGTACGCTACGATTCGTCCTGCGTTCGCGGTTCGGGAGCGGGACCGAAGCGGTCGGTTTCCAACCCAAGGGTTATGCGGCCCCGATCCATATCCGGAAAAATACGAGCGACACGTCGGTTTTCGACCAGGTGATGCTGGCGCGCGAGTACGATATTCCGCTGCCGTTCACCCCGCGGACGATCGTCGATTGCGGAGCGAATATAGGACTGACGACCGTCTATTGGAAGAACCGCTTTCCCGACGCGCAGATCGTTTGCATCGAACCGGAAACATCGAATTACGAGCTGCTCGTAAAGAATACCGTTGCATATAAAGATGTTACGGCGGTCAAAGCAGGACTTTGGCCGCGGAGCGCCTATCTGACGATCGAGAATCCGGACGGGGCGAACTACGGTTTCCGCGTGATGGAAAGCGAGCAGGAAACCCCGGACAGCATCCGCGCCGTGACGGTCGGCTGGATCATGGAGGATTTCGGTTTCGAGGGGATAGACATCCTGAAAATCGATATTGAAGGCTCTGAAAAAGAGGTTTTTTCAGAAAATCACGAAGCCTGGCTGCCGAAAGTGAAGGTACTCATCGTCGAGTTGCACGACCGGGCCAAGCCGGGCTGCGCGCAGGCCGTGCTCGGCGCCCTGTCAAAATACCGCTTCAACATGGAGATCTGTGGGGAGAACCTCGTTTTTTATATGAACCCGGATGAGTGACCTGGATCGCTATATCGAGGCGTTCTCGACGCCGCAGGACGCGCTGCTGGAAGAATTGGAGCGGCAGACGAACCTGCGCGCCGTGCACCCGCAGATGCTCTCCGGGCATGTGCAGGGGAAATTCCTTGAGATGATCGTGCGGATGATCCGTCCCTCGCGCGTGCTGGAAATCGGCACATTTACAGGTTATTCGGCGCTCTGCATGGCCGCTGGGCTGGGGGAGGGGGCGCTGCTGGACACGATCGAGGTGGACGATGAACTGGAACCGATCGCACGCGAATTCTTCGGCCGCAGCCCGCACGGAGAGAAAATCCGCCTGCATATCGGGTCTGCCCTGGAGATCGCCCCCGCGCTGGGCGAGGTCTACGACCTGGTCTTCATCGACGGCGACAAACGCGAATATCCCGATTACCTGCGCATGGTGATGGACGGGCTGGTGCGCAGCGGAAGCTATATACTGGCTGACAATATTTTATGGTACGGAAAAGTCGCCTCGCCGGACATTCCCGCCGGCGACTTGCATACGGCAGCCATCCGGGAATTCAACGAAAAGGCGGCCTCGGACGGTCGGCTGGAGAACGTCATTCTCCCTCTACGTGACGGGATTAACCTGATTCGGGTCAAATAAACACTCAAATCCGTAAAATAAATGCCTAAATCGTAAAAAAGCAGGGCGATCGGCTGATTTTTCGAAAAGTTTTATTTACTTTTGACAAACTTAACTTAACACAAATTGATTATGAGAAGAAACTTTTTTACGATGGCCGCCGCCCTCATGCTGGTTGCAGGTAGCATTCATGCTCAAGACGTAGCCATAGGCGTAAAAGGAGGTTTGAATATCCCGAAGATCACCAAAGGCAGTGACGACAACACGACCCCGCTCAGCGAAGGTTATTCGTCCCGCCTGGCTGCTAACGGCGGCCTCTTCGCCGAAGTGCGGTTCTCGCGTCTTTTCTCGCTCACGATGGGCGTGGAATACAGCGGGCAGGGTGGTGAGAAAAATGGCCTGCAGGCCGTTCCCACCGACCAGGTATTCAGCAACATGAAGGCTGCGTTGGGCTCCCAGTACGAACAAATGATCGCCCTGACGCAATCGTTCGTTCCGGATGAGTACCTCTATGCCGATTTCAACAGCACGGCCAAATTCAACTATATCATGGTGCCCGTCCAGGCCAAATTCGGCTGGAACCTCAGCAAGCGTTCGCCCGTGCGCTTCTATGTAAGCGCAGGTCTGTTCGGCTCGTACCTCGTCTCGGCTGAGCGGGTGCAGACCGGTACCAGCGCGTTCTATTACGATTACAACGGGGTCAACATGACCATGCCGACCTACTGGAACAACCTTCCCGGGGTTCCGTATCAAGGCAGCTTGCAGCAGCAGAAGGATCAGCTCGTCCTGACGAACCCGCAAGCCGCGGCAGGCGTCGGCCTTCTTTTCAACGGCATGAACACCGCCACCCCGGGCAACATGGATCGTACGCAGGGTATCACCAAGGATCTCTACCGCTGGAACTTCGGTTTCATCGGCGCAGCCGGTGCCGAATACACCTGGCTGCGCAATTCGATCTTCGTCGAGGCCGGTGGCAACTACGGTTTCCTGAAAATGCAGCGTAACGAGAAGAACGGCCAGAACCGCATTGGTGCAGGCTCGATCTCGGCAGGTTACAGCCGCTGGATCGGGAAAAAGAATTTTAAATAACCGAGTGGTTTAGAAATAGCTGCGGCTCCCTTCGGGGCCGCAGTTTTTTATTGTGCGTGATGACGAAAGTTCGTATATTTGCATTCAAATAACCCTCACAACTTTCCGCTTATGAAAAAGTTATTCTCTTTTGTTCTGCTTGCAACCTTTGCGATGGGCACACATGATGCTTCGGCCCAGGAAGGGGTTTCCCTCGGGGTGCGCGCAGGAGCCAATTTCGCCAATCTCACCTATGGGGACGGGGTCGCCGTCAACCAGGTGCGCCATGCCCGGACGAGTTTCGGTGGGGGGCTGTTCGTGGATTTCAATTTTTCGGAGAATTTCGCGCTGCGCACCGGACTGGATTACTGCGGACTGGGCGGGAAGATGGATACGGATTTTTATGATCCGGTGAATTTTCCGCAGGATATGACCATACAGTCGAGCCTCAAAAGCACGACCTCGTTAAACTACCTTTCCCTGCCCGTGCAAGCCTATTTCGGTTGGGAAATAATCGAGGACTCAAAATTGCGCCTCAATGTAGGGGCGGGATTCTTCATAGCCTGTCTGCTTGACGGGGAAAAGGAGGATATTACCACCGTTGCGGGCTCTTCGCCGCTTACCTCGGTCCGGGACATTGCCGACGATGCCCACCGCTGCAACTTTGGGTTGACCGGAAGCCTCGGGCTGTCCTATCCGCTCGGGCAGCGCGGGATGCTGTCTCTGGAATACGGGCTGAATTACGGGCTGACGAAGATTTATAAATCCGGGGACGACGATTCAAAGACTTATGGAAGCCGCGTGATGTTGGGGTATAGCTTCCTGTTGGGTAAATAGTTTTTTGAATACAAAACAGACGATCCCGGAAGGCCAGGCCTTCCGGGATCGTCTGTTTTGTCATTCAGAGCGAAGCGAAGAATCTTGGTCTTGCTGTGTAGAAACAGTTCCGACCAAGATTCTTCGCTTCGCTCTGAATGACAACTATCGCGTTATGCTTTCAGCAATTCCTTCACCTCCTTATAAACCGTTTCGGCCGTGAAACCGAATTTCTCGTCGAGGACGGTATAGGGGGCGGAATAACCGAAATGACCGAGACCGTGGATGCGCCCTCCCTCGCCGACCAGACCGCGCAGGGTAGAGGGAAGGCCGGAGGTCATGCCGTAGCGGGGTTTTCCAGTGGGCAGTACTTCGGCCTGATATGCGGCGGGTTGCGCGCGGAAGATCCCTTCCGAGGGGGCGCTCACGATGCGCACGCTAATCCCGTCTGCGGCGAGCAGGTCGGCGCCGGCCACGAGGGTCGAGACCTCCGAGCCGTTGGCCACCATGACCACCTGCGCATCGGCGGCGTCCACCACCACATATGCGCCTTTGGCAGCGCCTTTCCACGCTTCGGTGGTGCGGTCGCCCGAGGCGGCGGGCACGTCTTTAATGTTCTGGCGTGAAAGGATCAGGGCGACCGGACGCTCGCTGCGCAGGGCCATATTCCATGCGGCGACCGTTTCGGGGCTGTCGGCCGGGCGCAGCACGACCACAGAGGGTTCGCCGTGATGGTTATGCAGTTGCTCCATCAGGCGCAGTTGAGCCTCATGTTCCACAGGCTGGTGCGTCGGGCCGTCCTCGCCCACGCGGAACGAGTCGTGCGTCCAGACGTAAACCACATGCAGGCGCATCAGCGCGGCCAGGCGCAGTGCGGGCTTCATGTAATCCGAGAAGACGAAGAACGTGCCGCAAGCCGGGATCACGCCGCCGTGCAGCGCCAGGCCGTTGCAAATGCAGGCCATCGTCAGTTCGCAGACGCCCGCCTGCAGGAAGCGGCCGGAATAATCTTCGCGCGAGATCGCTTTGGTATGTTTCAGGAAGCCGTCGGTCTTGTCCGAGTTGCTCAGGTCGGCCGAGGCGACGATCATGTTTTCGATATTCTGCGCGTAAAGACCCAGCACGGCGGCCGAGGCGTTGCGCGTAGCCATACCGGGGGTAATGCCCGCTTTGGCGTAATCCAGTTCAGGGAATTTGCCCGACAGGAAACCATCCAGTTTGGCGGCCAGGGCAGGGTTGGCATTGCGCCAGGCAGCCTCCTGCTCAGCACGGGCAGCCTGCTTGCGGCGCAACTCCTCGCGGCGGGCGGCGTACAACTCTGCCGACTCGGGGAAGATGGCGAACGGATTTTCCGGATCGCCGCCGAGGTTTTTAATCGTCAGTGCGATGTCACCGCCGGCAGCCGTCAGGGGCTGTCCGTGGGTGGAAACCTTATTTTCAAAGCAGCGATCTTCCTTATCCTTCGCGCCTAAGCCCATAACCGTGGTACCGATAATGAGGGTAGGGCGACCGGTCTCCGCATGGGCGGTGCGCAGCGCCGTGCGGATCGCCTCGGCGTCGTTACCGTTGATGCTGATCACGTTCCAAGCCCAGGCGCGGTATTTCGCGGCCACGTCTTCGCTGGTCACCTCCTCGACTTTGGTCGAAAGCTGGATGTTGTTCGAGTCGTAGAACATGATGAGGTTCGACAGCCCCAGGTGCCCCGCGATACGGCCCGCACCCTGCGAAACCTCTTCCTGGATGCCTCCGTCCGAGATGAAAGCGTAGGTTTTGTGGGCCATCCACTCGCCGAACTGCGAACAAAGGAAGCGCTCGGCGATCGCCGCGCCAACGGCCATCGCATGGCCCTGGCCGAGCGGGCCGGAGGTGTTCTCCACGCCGTGCGCGAGATCCACTTCGGGGTGGCCGGGCGTGACGCTGCCCCATTGACGGAAGCCTTTCAGGTCGTCCGGCGAGTAGAACCCGGCCAGGCAAAGCACCGAGTAGAGCATCGGCGACATGTGGCCCGGATCGAGAAAAAAACGGTCGCGATAGGGGTAAGCCGTGTTATCGGGATCGTACTGTATGAATTCCGAGTAGAGCACATTCACGAAATCCGCTCCGCCCATAGCGCCGCCAGGGTGGCCTGATTTGGCTTTTTCGACCATTGCCGCGGAGAGTATCCGGATATTGTCCGCAGCGCGTTTGGTTTTGTTCATTTCAGTATATGTTTTTTGATTTTTGTCCTGTATCCTGCAAAAATACGACATCTCGGAAGACTTTACAACGACCCGCCGCCCTAAAAAATTTAAAGTTATGAACACCATCCGTGTTTCGTCATGTCGAGCGCCAGTCGAGACATCTCAAACAGGCTGTTTTAGATTTCTCGACAGGCGCTCGACATGAC
>JAVBPS010000025.1:0-9843 GCA_031549495.1 Rikenellaceae bacterium
GAGGCGCGGTTCGAGGCCACGGCGGCGCTGAATTGCGTGCGCACGACAGCCCGCGCGAGCGTAGCGACGAGGGATCTTCCTTATATACGCGGAAGATCCCTCGTCGCTACGCTCGCTCGGGATGACGCGCACACGTTGGTATGATGATGTTGTGGTCGCTACGCGAAGGAGCTGCCGATGATGTCGAGCAATTCCGAGGTGATGTTCTGCTGGCGCAGTTTGTTGTACATCAGTTGCAACTCGTCCAGCAGTTCGTTGGCGTTCTCGGTGGCCAGCTGCATGGCCAGCATGCGGGCGGCGTGTTCCGAGGCGCGGTTCGAGGCCACGGCGGCGCTGAATTGCGTGCGCACGAGCATCGGCAGCAGCACGGCGGCAAGTTCTTCGGCCGAGGGTTCGACGATGTAGTCGTACTCCTTGATGTCCGCGGCGGGCAGGGGCAGCAGCGTCTTGCGGACGATCTGCTGCGAGGCCACGCTCTTGAATTCGTAATACAGGATGTCCACACGGCTCAGGCTGCCTTCTAAAAATCTTTTCAGCAGTCCGGCGGCCATCGCGCAGACGGCCTCCAGGGTCGAATGGTGATCCAGCGCGTCGAAATCATTTTCCACCGGCACCCCGGCGTTTTTCAGCGCGTCGCGCATCTTGCGGCCCACGGGGAAGACCAGCGGACGTTCCGGCACCGCCTGCATCATCTCGCGGATGATGCGGGCGTTGAACGCGCCGCACATACCGCTGTCCGAGGAGAACGCCACCACGGCCGTGCGGCCCGCCGGATCGGCCTTGAAGTAGGGCGATTCCTCCGGAAAATGGCTCGCGACCTGCTCCACGGCCGTCTGCAAAGCCTCCAGGCAGGAGCGCACACCGGCCAATTCCGCCTGCGCGCGGTGCAACTGCGCGGAGGCGACCATCTGGCGCGCCTGCGTGATCTTGCGCGTGGTGTGGACGGAATTGATGCGGTTTTTAACCTCTTTTAACGACGCCATGCCGGGTATTTATTTCGCGTCCTTCGCGGGGATGAATTGTTTGGAGACCTCGGCGACGATCTTCGAGAGTTGCGCCTCGATCTTATCGTCGATCTTGCCCGCGTCGAGCGGGTCGATGACCGTTTCGCGGGCCGTGAGGCGCAGGCGGTCCAGGAAGGCGGATTCGAACTCGTCGATCTTCTCCAGGGGCACGTCGCGCAGCAAGCCGCGGGTGCCGCAATACAGAATCGCGATCTGCTCGCCCACGCCCAGCGGCTGGTATTGCGGCTGTACCAAGAGGCGGCTGTTCTTACGGCCGCGGTCGATCGTGGCGGCGGTCACGGCGTCCATCTCCCCGCCCAGGCGGGTGAAGGCTTCCAGTTCGCGGTACTGCGCCAGGTCGATCTTCATCGTCCCGGAGACCTTACGCATCGAGCGCACCTGGGCGTTACCCCCCACGCGCGACACCGAGATGCCGACGTTGATGGCGGGGCGGTTGCCCTGGTTGAACAGGTCGGTATCGAGGAAGATCTGGCCGTCCGTGATCGAGATCACGTTGGTGGGGATGTAGGCCGACACGTCGCCCGCCTGCGTCTCCACCATCGGCAGGGCGGTCAGCGAGCCCCCACCCTTCACTTTTCCTTTCAGGCTCTCGGGCAGGTCGTTCATGCGGGCGGCGATATCGTCGCGCTCGATGATCTTCGCCGCACGCTCCAACAGGCGCGAGTGGAGGTAGAAAATATCGCCCGGGTAGGCCTCGCGGCCCGAGGGGCGGCGCAGGATCAGCGACACCTCGCGGTAGGCCACGGCCTGCTTCGAAAGGTCATCGTAGACCACCAGCGCGTGGCGGCCCGTGTCGCGGAAATACTCGCCCAGGGCGGCCCCGGCGAAGGGGGCGAAATATTGCATCGCCGCGGGGTCCGAAGAGGTCGCCACGATGAACGTGGTGTAATCCATCGCCCCTTTCTGGCGCAGCGTTTCGACCATCGCGGCCACCGTCGAGGCTTTCTGCCCGATGGCCACGTAGATGCAGTAAACGGGGTTGCCCTGCTCGAAGTTGCGGCGCTGGTTGATGATCGTGTCCATCGCGATGGCGGTCTTGCCGGTCTGCCTATCGCCGATGATCAGCTCGCGCTGGCCACGGCCGATGGGGATCATCGCGTCGATGGCCTTGATGCCGGTCTGCATCGCCTGGCTCACCGGCTGGCGGAAGATCACGCCCGGGGCTTTACGCTCCAGCGGCATCTCGATCCGCTCGCCCGTGATCTCGCCCAGGCCGTCGATCGGATCGCCCAGCGTGTTGACCACGCGGCCCACCATCCCCTCGCCCACCATGAGCGATGCGATGCGGCCCGTCAGGTGCACCGTATCGTTCTCGCGCACCGTGTCCGTGGCGCCTAACAGCACCGCGCCCACGTTGTCCTCCTCGAGGTTCATCACCACGGCACGTTCGCCGTTGTCGAACTCCAGGAGCTCACCCGCGCGGGCGTTGTTCAGCCCGTAGATGCGCACCACGCCGTCGCTCACCTGCATCACCGTCCCGACCTCCTCCAAGGTGGCGGCGGGATCGAGCTCTTCGAGCATCTTGTACAATATGTCGGGGGTTTCGCTCACCCTTGTATTATCCGTCATAGCTTTTGTGTTAAACTCTTCTTAATTTTATCCAGCCTTCCGCGCGCGCTGGCGTCCAGGCGGTACGTGTCCCAACGGAAGACGAAGCCCCCGATCAGCGCGGGATCGACCTTCATTTTCAGGCGCACCTTGCCTCCGGTAAGCGCTTCCAGTCGGGCGGTCAGACGGGCGAGCGTCTCGTCGTCCGTCGGCGCGGCGGTGGTCACCTCGGCGTCCATCAGGTTCTCCGAGCGGCGCACCTGCTCGCGGAAGATCAGGCACATTTCGGGCAGGAACTCCTCGCGGTTCTGCTCCACGACCAACTCCACGAATTTGCGGAACTCGGCCGACGGCTCTTCGCCGCAGCAGGCCAGCACCACCTCCGTCTTCTTTTCGTTGGTCAGCAGGCGATTCGACAGCACCCTGCGCAGGGCCGGATAACGCCGGAAATTCTCACCCAGCACCCCCGCGTCGCCATAGGCACGATCCAATGCCCCATGCCCCGAGGCATAGGCGAACAGCGCTTTGGCATAGCGGACGGGTATGTTGCCGTTATACATTTTCCTGTTCTTCTTTCAGCAGGCGGTCGATGAATTTCTTCTGCTGCTCGCCGCCTTCCAGTTTCTCGCCCACGACCTTTTCGGCGATCTTCACCGACAGGCCCGCGATCTGCTCCATCGCCTCGTCCAGCGTGCGGCGGCGCAGCTCCTCGGCCTCGGCCTTGGCGCGCTCCATGCGGGCGGCAGCCAGCTTCTCGGCGTCGGCGGCGGCCTTCTCCAGCATCGAGGCGCGCAGGTCGGCGGCCTCCTTGAGCAGGGCGGCCTTGTCGGCCTGGGCCTTCTCCATCAACGCGGCGGCCTGGGCGTCCAGTCCCACGAGCTTCGCCTCGGCCTGTTTGGCCGAGTCGAGGGCCGCGGCGATGTCCGTGCTCCGCTGCTCGATCGCCCGCAGGATCATCGGGAAGGCATAATAGCCCAGCACCCCGAGCACCACGGCGAACGAGAGCGTCATCCAGAACAATAACCCCGTATCGGGAATCAGCAATGACATAGCAAAGTGACTAAGCGGTGGCTACCAGGAAGCAGATCACAACGGCGAACAGCGCGACGCCTTCGATAAGGGCGGCGGCGATGATCATCGTGGTCCGGATGTTATTGGTGGCTTCCGGCTGGCGGGCGATGGCGTCCATCGACGATGCGCCGATCTTACCGATCCCCAGGCCTACGCCTATCGCCACAAGTCCCGCGCCGATCGTCGCGCCGAAAGTTCCCAGGTTCATTGCCTGAAGGGCAATAAGTGATGCAAGTAACATAATTATTTAAGTTTTAATGGTTGTTCGTTTCGTGTTTGACACGGGCCATGCCGATGAAAACGCCCGAAAGCAGGGTAAATACATAGGCCTGGATGAAGGCCACCAAGAGCTCCAGCACCAGCATGAAGATACTGAACAGCACCGAGATCACCGTCATCCCCGCGTTGAGCGCCGGGCCCATCGACACCGTCATGAAGATCAGGCAGACCAGCCCCAGGATCGCCACGTGGCCGGCGAACAGGTTGGCGAAAAGACGGACCATCAGCGCGAAAGGCTTTGTGAACACGCCGAAGAGCTCGATGGCGGGCATGATCGGGGCGGGCACTTTGAGCCAGGCGGGCACCTCGGGCCAGAAAATTTCCTTCCAATACTCCTTCGTTCCCGAAAGGTTGACCACAAGGAATGTACTCAGGGCCAGCACCATCGTCACGGCGATATTGCCCGTCAGGTTCGCCCCGCCGGGAAAGAACGGGATCAGCCCCATCAGGTTGGTGACCAATATAAAGAAAAAGACGGTCAGCAGGAACGGGGCGTATTTCCGGTGCTCCGGTCCCACGCAGGGGATGATCAGCTCTTCGTTTATGTACTCGATCGTGATCTCCATCATTCCCGGAAAACCCTTGGGCGAGACTTTGTTCCCTCGCTTGTACCAGCGGGCCAGCGGTACCACTAACAGCAGCAGGATCGTGCAGTTGATCAGCAGCGCGAGCACGTTCTTGGTGATCGAGATATCCAATTTCGGCCGCTTGCCGTTCATGTCGACCAGCTTTCCGGCGTGGTCGCCCTCATGGGCGATCGAAAAACCTTTATAGGAGTGAAGCCCGTGGTGCAGGTGCGACGAGGAGAATACGTACCACTTCCCGTCGTTGCCCCAGGCGATCACGGGCAGCGGGATCGAGACGTGGCGCTCGCCCACCGTGCAGATGTGCCACTCGTAGCTGTCCGCCAGGTGCTCCATCACGATCTTGTTCACGTCCACCTCCTGCGCGCGTCCGGCAAAGGGCGCGAGGATGAGCAGCAACAGCGGTATGTAACGTTTTAACGCCATTTTCCGGTCGTAATTCTCTTATTGTAACGGTAGTAGATGTATACCTCCAATGCGGTGTATATGAAATAGTTGGCCAGCAGGGCGATCACGAACGGCAGGCGCGGGTAGTTGAACACCATCAGGCCCACCACCAGGAACACGAGCGTGAGGATGAACTGCCCGAAACGGAAGAACATATAGACGTTGAGCAGTTTGTCCGGATTACGGTAATAGGTGCGGTTCAAGAAATAGTTCATCGCGATCCCGCAGAGGAAATAGAACACGTCGATCAACGGGAAAGCCCCCGAATAATAGTTGAGCGGCGTGAGCCACCAAAGCAGCAGGCCGCTCAACACGGCCACCGCCAGGTAGCACAACGTCAGGATCAGGTAGATCTTGATCTGTACCTTCAGGAAAGATTTGCGCATGTCCCTATGATTTTAACCAGGTTATCCTTTACATGTATGATCCCTTCCTCGACGTCGAATCCGGTTTCGTGGCCGCCGATGCTGTAGGTCACCTTGCCGGGCTTGAGGGTCGAGATGATCGGGGCGTGGCCGCGCAACAGGGTGAAACTGCCCGAGCCGCCGGGGACCGTGATCCGGTCCACCTTCGTGCGGGTCAGGGCAACGCCTGCCAATGTGATCACCTCCAATATCACGGCCTTCTATTTTTTACAGGTTTGTTCCAGGATCGCCTCGCCCTTGCGGATGGCTTCCTCCAGCGTCCCCACGTTCATGAACGCCTGCTCGGGGATGTGATCCACCTCACCGGCCATGATCCGCTTGAAGCCCGAAATGATATCGGCGATGTCGACCGTCACCCCTTTCACGCCCGTGAACTGCTCGGCCACGGTGAAAGGCTGCGAAAGGAAACGCTGCACGCGGCGGGCGCGGTTCACCAACTGGCGGTCGGATTCCGAGAGCTCTTCCATACCGAGGATCGAAATGATGTCCTGCAACTCCTTGTTGCGCTGCAGGATCTGGATCACTTTCTGCGCCGTATCATAGTGATCTTGTCCCACCACCAGCGGGTCGAGGATGCGCGACGAGGATTCCAGCGGGTCCACGGCCGGGTAGATCCCCAGCTCGGTGATCTTGCGGCTGAGCACCGTCGTGGCGTCCAGGTGCGAGAAGGTGGTCGCCGGGGCGGGGTCCGTCAGGTCGTCCGCCGGAACGTAGACCGCCTGCACCGAGGTGATCGAGCCGTGGCGGGTCGAGGTGATGCGCTCCTGCATCGCCCCCATCTCCGAGGCCAGCGTGGGCTGGTACCCCACAGCCGAAGGCATGCGGCCCAGCAGGGCGGATACCTCGGCACCGGCCTGCGTGAAACGGAAAATGTTGTCTATAAAGAAAAGGATATCTTTCGGTGCGCCGTCCGTGCCGCCGTCGCGGAACGACTCGGCGATCGTCAGCCCCGAGAGGGCCACCACCTGGCGCGCCCCGGGAGGCTCGTTCATCTGGCCGAACACGAGCGTGGCCTGCGATTTGGCCACCTCGTCGTAATCTATCTTCGAGAGGTCCCAATCGCCCTCTTCCATGCTCTTTTTAAACTCCTTGCCGTAGCGGATCACACCGCTCTCGATCATCTCGCGCAGCAGGTCGTTCCCCTCGCGGGTGAGCTCCCCTACCCCGGCGAAGACCGAGAAGCCGTGGTGTTTCTTGGCGATGTTGTTGATCAACTCCATGATCAGCACGGTCTTGCCCACACCCGCGCCGCCGAACAGGCCGATCTTGCCCCCTTTGGAATAGGGCGCCAGCAGGTCGATCACCTTGATGCCCGTGAGCAGGATCTCGCGCTTGGTGCTCAGCTCGTCGAATTTAGGGGGTTCGCGGTGGATCGGGTACTCCTCCGGGCGCTTCACGTCGCGCATGCCGTCGATGGTCTGGCCGACGACGTTCATCAGGCGCCCTTTCACCTCGTCGCCACCCGGTACGCGGATCGGCGAACCGATCGACGCCACGGTCAACCCGCGGCGCAGGCCGTCGGTCGTGTCCATGGCGATGGCGCGCACGGTGTTCTCACCGATGTGCTGCTGCACCTCCATCACCAGGCCGCCGTCCTCGACTTTCAAAGCGTCGTGGATGTTCGGAAGCGGGGCATCCGCACGGGTCGCCCGGTCGAAACGCACGTCGACCACCGGGCCGATCACCTGCACTATTTTTCCTGTTACGTTGCTCATATTGGATCGTATCTGAATATCGTACTGCAAAATTAATGCAAGATAGTAATAATTTTTTATCTGAAAGGTGCGATAAATGTTCTGATATTCCTTTTGTTCAAAAAAATTCAGGTCCGCAACCACATTCTTTCATCGCGCCTTCCGGAAATAACATTTTCTATTTTACAATTTTTTCGCGTATCGATGTTTTTCAAAGGGGGTATTTTGGAAAAATATGTCTGTTTTTCAAAAATGCCCCTTCTTTTTTCATGCAATTCCAATAAAAATACATATTTTTGCAGCGAAAACAGAATTTTTCAGATTATGACCTCATTACGCCTGCGCGCCCTCGACGAGATCTCCCGGCGCGAACCTGCCGCCACGCAGCCGGCCACAAAAAAAGTTTCGGATTATTTCGGATCGGATGTTTTCGGGCGCGAACAGATGCGCCAATATCTCTCGCGCGAGGCGTTCCAGAGCGTGATCGACGCCATTGAGGAAGGGCGGCGGATCGACCGCAAGGTCGCCGACCAGGTAGCTAACGGCATGAAAACCTGGGCCATGGAACGCGGGGCGACCCATTACACCCACTGGTTCCAGCCGCTCAATGAGTCGACGGCCGAGAAGCACGACGCGTTTTTCGAGCCGGTTTGGGGCGGCGGATCGTTCGAGACGTTCCGCGGGGAATTGCTCGTGCAGCAGGAACCCGACGCCTCGTCGTTCCCCAACGGGGGGTTGCGCAACACGTTCGAAGCGCGCGGGTATAGCGCGTGGGATCCTTCTTCGCCCGCTTTTTTGATCGACCAAACGCTTTGTATCCCGAGCATCTTCGTGGCTTATACCGGTGAGGCGCTGGACTTTAAGACGCCATTGCTGAAATCCATTGCGGCGCTCGACAAGGCGGCCGTGGAGGTGGGACAATATTTCGATAAGGATATCACCAAGGTCGTGCCGACGCTCGGCTGGGAGCAGGAATATTTTCTGGTGGACGAGGCGCTGTTCCGCGCGCGTCCCGATCTGGCGCAGTGCGGACGCACGCTGATGGGGCATACCGCGGCCAAAGACCAGCAGTTGGATGACCACTACTGGGGCGCGATCCCCGAGCGGGTGATGAATTTCTGCAAGGAGTTCGAGGAGCAGTCCTACCGGCTTGGGATTCCGTTGAAAACGCGGCATAACGAAGTGGCTCCCAGTCAGTTCGAATGCGCGCCCATGTATGAGGAGGCCAATATCGCCGTCGACCACAATACCTTATTGATGACCGTGATGCGCAAGGCGGCCTCGCGGCATAAGTTGCGCGTACTGTTCCACGAGAAGCCCTACATGGGTGTGAACGGGTCGGGCAAGCACTGCAACTGGTCGCTGGCGACCAACACGGGGGTCAACCTGCTCGCGCCGGGCAAGACGCCCAAGACCAATATCCAGTTCCTTACGTTCTTCGTCTGTACGTTGCGGGCGGTGGCCGATTTCGGGTCGCTGATCATGGCGTCGATCGCCACGGAGACCAACTCGCATCGCCTCGGCGGCAGCGAGGCGCCCCCGTCGATCCTCTCGGTGTTCACCGGCACGACGATGGACGCCATCCTCGATTCGATCGAAGAGCGCGTGACGCAGAAAAAAATGTCGCCGGACGAGAAGACGGGGATCAAACTGGATATCGGCAAGATCCCGGAAATTCTTTTGGACAATACCGACCGCAACCGCACCTCGCCGTTCGCCTTCACCGGCAACCGGTTCGAGTTCCGCGCCGTGGGGTCGACGAGCAACTGCGCGTTGCCGCTGATCGTGATCAACACGGCCGTGGCGCAGGCGCTGACCGATTTCAAGACGGAGGTCGATGCGCTGATCGAGAAAGAAGTCAAGAAAGATGAGGCGATCCTGCAGGTGATGCGCAAGTATATCACCGAGTCCAAGCGCATCCGCTTCGAGGGTAACGGCTACAGCGCCGAGTGGATCGCGGAAGCGGCGCGGCGCGGGCTGCGCGGGGTGAACAATGTTCCCCTGGCGTTCAAGGAGTACCTGCGCCAGGAGAGCATAGAGCTGTTCCGGCGGTTCAACATCATGACGGAGGTCGAATTGCACGCCCGTTACGAGATCAAGAACGAGACCTTTATTAAAAAGGCGCAGATCGAGTCGCGCGTACTGGGCGACCTGGCGGCCAACCATATCATCCCCACGGCGATCGCCTACCAGAATATCCTGATCGAGAATGTCCGCGGCATCAAGGAGGTTTTTCCCGACGAGTTCGATTCGCTGGCGGGCGAGGAGGTCAAGACGATCCGGCAGATCGTCGAATATGTGAAGGTCATCCGCGAGAAGGCGCACGAGATGGTCGAGGCGCGTAAGAAATGGAATGCGGTCGAGAGCCTTGCCGAACGCGCGGCCGGGTACGAGGCGGAGGTGCGGCCCTATATCGCGCAGATCCGGGAGTATATCGACCGGCTGGAGTTGATCGTCGACGACAGGCTTTGGCCGCTGCCGAAGTACCGCGAATTGATGGCGCTACTTTAATCGCGTTTGTCATTCTGAACGAAGCGAAGAATCTTGTTCGGGCTGTTTTCATACAATTCCGACCAAGATTCTTCACTTCGTTCAGAATGACAAAAACGCAGAAAGGGCAACCGCAAGGGTTGTCCCTACGGGATCGAAACAACAGTACCAACGTGTGCGCGTCATCCCGAGCGAGCGAAGCGGCGGGGGGTCGTGCGCGTATTGATATTATGGAGTTACCACGGGGGGTGGGTGGGGCGGGGGGTCGTGTATTTGGTTG
>JAVBPS010000114.1:0-15620 GCA_031549495.1 Rikenellaceae bacterium
AAAAACTCATTTTTTGTTTTGACCCCCCACCCCCTCCACATGACGGGAATGCTTCATTTATAGTTTTCACCAACCCGCTTTCCGGACTGAGCCCAAAAAAGAGCTACATTCTTGTGACGGGAACGGTGTCGAGCGCCGCGAACTCCCCTTTCAGGTAGCGGTAGTACCCCGCCACACCGATCATAGCGGCGTTGTCGGTCGTGAAACGCAACGGGGGCAGGAAGGTCCGCCAGCCGCGTTTTTCCCCTTCGCGCAGCACGGCGTTGCGCAGGCCGGAATTGGCGGACACCCCGCCGGCGATGGCGATGTCGCGTATTTTGAGGTCTTTGGCCGCGCGGACTAATTTATCCAGCAGGATCTCCACGATCCGGCTTTGCAACGAGGCGCACAGGTCGGCCTTGTTCTGCTCGATGAAATCGGGATTTTCTGCCACACGATCGCGCAGGAAATAGAGGAACGAGGTCTTCAATCCACTGAAACTGTAGTCATACCCCTGCACCGACGGCTTGGCGAACGCGAACCGTTTCTGTTCGCCTTCGGCGGCCAGACGGTCGATCACCGGGCCGCCGGGGTAGGGCAGCCCCATCACTTTGGCGCACTTGTCGAACGCCTCGCCCGCCGCGTCGTCGATGGTCGTGCCGATGATCTGCATGTCGAGGTGGTCGCGCACCAGGATGATCTGCGAATGGCCCCCCGACACCAACAGGCAGAGGAACGGAAAGGCCGGATGCGGCACCTGCTCCCCCGGCAGGTCGATGAAATGGGAGAGCACATGCCCCTGTAAATGGTTGACTTCCACCAGCGGAATATCGTTGGCGATCGCCAGCCCCTTCGCGAACGAAACCCCCACCAACAGCGACCCCAGCAGCCCCGGCCCGCGAGTGAAAGCGATCGCGTCCAACTCGTGGGGCGCAACCCCGGCCGTGCGCAGCGCATCGTCCACCACGGGCACGATATTCTGCTGGTGGGCGCGCGAGGCGAGCTCCGGGATCACCCCCCCGTACTTGACGTGCACGGCCTGCGAGGCGATCACGTTCGACAGCAGGACGGTACCTTGCAGCACCGCCGCCGAGGTGTCGTCGCAGGAAGATTCTATGGCGAGGATTTTGATATCCATTTTTGGCTGTAATATTTGGGCCCTAAAGGGCCCACGCTATGGGAAATTTATTAAATTTGCAGGATATACCGGGCGCAAACCGATGAGCAAAGTTATAAAAATATTGGTTACCACGCTGACCACCCTCATTTTGACGGGGCTGGGACTGGTGTTGGCGGTGACTTTGCTGCTGGAAATGCCTTCGGTACAGAACTTTATCGTCCACAAGGCGACGAGGGTCCTTTCCGAAAAACTCGGCACGCGGGTGTCGATCGACCGCGTTCGCCTGAAGCTGATCAGCCGCGCCGAACTGGAGGGCGTCTACGTGGAGGACCTGCACGGCGACACGCTCGCCTACATCCGCCGCCTGCAGGCCGGCATCCGCGACCTGGGCCTGTCCGGCGGCCCGGTGATGCTCGGCGCGATCGAACTGGATGGCACGCGCTTCTATATGCACCAGGTGCGGATGTCCAATCCCGACACGCTCACCAGCACCTTGGGCGAGATCCTCTGGAAACTCAAAAGCAATAAACCCAAGAAAAAAGGCGGCGGCTTCGAACTGCGCGCCGCTTCGATAAAGATCACCGACCTGGCCTACCGCTACCGCAAGATAACACCCGACAAACGCGAATACGGCGTCAATTTCCAGGATGTGGACGTGACGGGCCTGAACCTCGACGCGGACGAAATCTCGGTGATCAACGACTCGATCACCATGCGCGCCAACCACATCTCGATCCGCGACAAAAGCGGTTTTTCGGTGGACGACATGAGCGCTACGCACCTTTCGGTCTCCAACAAAGGGCTGCGTTTCGAGCGGCTGCATATCCTCACGCCCGACTCGCGGGTCGACATGAACTACCTGAACCTGATCTCCGATTCGTGGAAATCGTTCGGCTATTTCGTCGACAGCGTACGCATGGAGGCCGATCTGAACGCTTCGAAGATGAGTTACGCCACGGTGGCCTGGTTCGCCCCCGGCCTGCGCGACTGGAAATCGGTCTACGACGAGATCACGGGCACGATCGAAGGGACGGTCGCCGATATGCGCGGCGAGATCCGGCGCTTCCGCACGCTCGACACGAGCCTCGACGGGCTGAAATTCGCCATCAAAGGATTACCCGACGTGCCGCGCACGGACTTTAATTTCGAGGTCGGCCAACTGCGCACCTCGGCCGACGACGCCCTCTGGCTGATGCGCGACATCACCCGCAAGGAGCTTCCCGCCAATACCGCGCAGATGCTCTCCCGCCTGGGCGAGATCAGCTTCTCGGGCCATTTTGCCGGATTGCTCGACCGCTTCAAGGCGCAGGGCGACCTGGAAACCTCGCGCGGGGGTGCGAAAGTCGATGTGGCCTTCACTCCGCAAACAGGCGGCCTGACCGCCTTCGACGGCCATCTCGACGTGGCGGCCTTCGACATCGGCGCCCTGCTGGACAGCAAATCGCTGGGCCGGGCGAGCGTCGCCGGCCAGGTCGAGGGCACGATGGGTGGCAAAAGCATCTCGCTCGATGCCGACGTGGCGGTCAGCCGACTGGATTTCAACGGGTACAGCTACCACGGCATCGACATGCGCGGCAAATTCGAAAACCGCAATTTCCAGGGCGACATCGCCTGCGACGACCCCAACATCTCGTTCGATTTCGACGGCGAGTTGGACTTCAACGACTCGCTGCCCCGCTACGACTTCCTGCTGCGCCTTCGCAACGCCGACCTGCACAAACTCAACCTCAATAAGCGCGACTCGCTCTCCGTCCTCTCGGGCGTGATCACGGCCAAAGCCACGGGGAACGCCGCCGATAACGTAAACGGGCACGTGGACATCGACTCGCTGGTCTACCTGAGCCCCTACGACACGATCCGCGCCGACCGCATCCGCCTGACGGGGGTAAACACGGCCACAACCAAGTTACTCGCCCTGCAATCCTCCTTCGCCGACGTGCAGTTCAGCAGCCGCCTGGGTTACGCCAACCTCGGCCAATACCTCACCGAAGCGATCCAAACCTATATCCCCACGCTGAACACCGACCGCAGCCGCCGCAAACAGCGGACCGTGGCGGCCGCCAATCCGGGCGACTACTACCTGCTCAAACTGAAGGTCAAGGAGGCGAACAACCTCTCGCGCGCCATCGTGCCGGGACTGATCCTGGCGCAGGGGACCGAGCTGTCGTTCATGCTCAACCCCGTCTCGCAGAACGTCTCGCTCACGCTGCAGTCGGATTACATCGAATACAACCGCTTCTTCACCTCGAACATCAGCCTCACGGGACGCAACCAGGGCGACTCGCTCTCGCTGTTCGTGCGGGCGACCGATTTCTACGCCTCGGGGTTCTATATGCCCGATTTCTCGGTGATCGGCGGCGGCAAGGACGACCGGGTGAGCCTGGCCGCCCGTTTCGACGACAAGGAGCACCGCGTCTCGGCCATCGTCAACAGCACCGCGCAGTTCGACCAGACGGCCTCGGGCCTACAGCAGATCCGCATGCGCCTGGGCCAATCCTACATCACCAACAAGGACCAGACCTGGCGCCTTTCGTCGGGCGATGTGGTCTACGACACCACACGCGTGAGCGTCGATAGGCTGCGCATTGTATCGAGCAACGGCGAACTGACCGCCCAGGGGGTGCTCTCGCGCCTGCCCAGCGACACGATCCACGTGCGGCTGTCGAACTTCAACCTGCAACCCTTCACGCAATTTTCCGAACGGCGCGGCTATTCCATATCGGGCCTCACGAACGGCTACGCCGACATGGCTGCGGCGATGGGCAAGGGGATCCTCTCGTCGGACATCCGGTTCGACAGCCTGAAAGTCAACAACGTGCCGGTGGTGCCGCTGCTCTTCAACGCTCGGTGGGATTTCCAGAACGAGCGGGCGCGCGTGGCGCTCACGAACCGGGCGGCGGGCGACACGCTCGTGCGCTTCTTCTACCGCCCCACGGATAAGCAGTACCTCGGTTTCGTGAAGATGCGCGGAGTGGACCTTTCGCTGATCGACCCGGTGCTTTCGGGCGTGATCAAGAACACCACGGGCCGCGCCGACCTCGACCTGCGCGTCACCAGCCGCGAGGGCGAGCCGCTGATCAACGGCACCGTGAAAATACCCGCGCTGACCACCACGGTGGCCTTCACCAACGTGCCCTACACGCTCAAAGACGCGCAGATCACGGCGAAGGACAACACCTTCCGCCTGCCCACCACGCAACTCACGGACCCCGGTGGCGGCAGCGCGGACTTCGACGCCTCGTTCGTGCTCGCGCAGGGTTTTTCGAACTACACGTACACGCTGGGCGTGAAGCCGCGCAACCTGCTGGCCCTCTCGACCACCCCGGCCGACAACGAGCTGTTCAACGGGAAGGTCTACGCCACGGGGGCGGTGACCATCAAGGGCGATAAGAAAGGCGTGGCGATGAACATCGCCGCCACCACGGCCGCCAACTCCTCGTTCCAGATGTCGCTGAGCAGCAAAAGCGGTATCGGCGACGCGGATTTCATCACCTTCGTCAACCCGAACAAGGTCACTTCCGACAGCACGTGGTACCAGAAGCGCAAGCAGCAGATCATCGCCGCGGGCAACAGCAAGAAACGCTCGGACAACGCCTCGGGCCTGGCGATCGACATGGCCCTGACGGTGCTTCCGAATACCGATTTCTCGCTGGTGATCGACCCCACGATGGGCAAAGGGATCCGCGCGCGCGGCAACGGGGTGCTCAACATCTCGGTCGACCCGCGCAACGGCGATTTCCGCATGTACGGCGACTACGAGCTCACGGACGGCAGCTACAACCTCAATCTGGAACGTCTGGTCAACAAAACCTTTACGATCCTGCCCGGCAGCTCGATCAAATGGGCCGGCGATCCGGTGGACGCGATGCTGAACGTGACGGCGGGCTACAAGCTGCAACCCTCGATGAACCCGCTGGTCACCTCCGACAGCCCGCTGTACAACACCCGCGTAAACACCGAGTGCAAGATCATCCTGACGGACCACCTGCTGCCGCGTCCCAACATCAACTTCCAGGTCGACGTGACGGACGCCACCCCCGAGACGCAGAGCGTGGTGGCCAGTTCGCTGAACACCCCCGAACAGATGAGCACCCAGTTCCTCTACCTGGTCGCCTTCGGCCGGTTCTACTCGGACGCCAGCGGCAGCGGCGGCATGGGCACGATGGCCAGCGGCGCGGCGGCCCTCGACCTGCTCTTAGGACAGTTCAACAACGCCATCTCCAGCGATAAATACAATATCGGCTTGAAGTACAACCCCGGCGACGAGACCACCTCGCAGGAGTTCGGCATCGACTTTTCGACCTCGCTCTGGGGCGAGCGCATCTTCCTGGATATGGAGGGCAACTACGACACGGAGAGCAACCCCTCGGCCGCCGCGGGCTCCGGAGGACTGACCGGCGACTTCGCCGTGCGCTACCTGATCGACCGCACGGGCAATTTCCAGGGTAAGATCTTCTCCCGCACGATCAACACCTACGACGAGAACCAGGGTATGCAGGAGACCGGCCTGGGGATCTATTACCACGAGGACTTCAACACCGTGGGCGACATCTCGCGCAACATTCGCGCCCGTTTCCGCAAAAAAAGCGACACGACCTCCACCGCCGAGCCGGTGAAAGAACCGAAGAAAAAACGCAAAGACAAAACCAAAAATAATAACTAAAAAAACTGCATTAGAAATGGGAATTTTCCTTCAAGCTGACTCGGTCGCCATGGCGACGATACAGGACGGCACCGTAATGGGCCTGGGCGATCTGGTGCTCGCCGGCGGCTGGCTGATGATCCCGCTGGCGCTGCTGGCGGGGCTCTCGATCTACATCTTCGTGGAGCGTTTCATGGCCATCCGCAAGGCGTCGCAAATGGACATGCACTTCATGAACCGCATCCGCGACTACATCTACGACGGGAAGATGGCCGCCGCGGTCGACCTGTGCAAATCGACCGACACCCCGATCGCCCGCATGATCGAAAAGGGGATCGGCCGCATCGGCCGCCCGATGGGCGACGTGCAGAACGCGATCGAGAACGTGGCCAACGTCGAGGTATCGAAGCTGGAAACGGGCCTGCCGCTGCTGGCTACGATCGCCGGGGGCGCGCCGATGATCGGTTTTCTGGGTACGGTGGTCGGCATGGTGCAGGCCTTCATGGACCTCTCGGCCGCGGGCGGGACGGTCAACATGGGCTTGCTCTCGGCCGGTATGTACACCGCCATGATCACCACCGTGGGCGGTCTGACCGTCGGTATCCCGGCCTATTTCGGCTACAACTACCTGGTGGCGCGCATCGAGAAGCTCGTCTTTCAGATGGAGTCCAACTCCATTGCGTTCATGGATATCCTGAACCAACCGGTCGATAAAAAGTAAGCGTCATGGCTATCAAACGAGGATCGAAAGTCGACGTCGGCTTCAGCGCGGCGTCCATGACGGACCTGATGTTCCTGCTGCTGCTGTTCATGTTCATGGCCACCACGCTGATCAACCCCAATGCGCTGCAGCTCAGGCTACCCAAGAGCGCTAACCCGCTCGACGAGAAGCCCCTCACGTCGGTCAGCATCACGGCCGACCTGCGCTACTACGTGGAACTGGAGCCGGTGGCCTTCCCCGAACTGGAAGGGGCCCTGAAAGCGAAACTCACCGGACGGCAGGACCCGACCATCTCGCTGCATTGCGATCGGAGCGTGCCGGTCGAGGAGTTGGTGAAGGTGATGAACATTGCAAGAGACAATAACTATAAGTTGATACTGGCGACATCGCCGAATTAAGTATGCAATACTACGTATCAGATGAAAAGAAAGGGAAACGCTGGGGGCTGGCTTCCGCCTTGCTCTACCTGGCGCTGTGGGTGGTGCTGATGATCCTGATCAAATTCCCGCCGGTCGAGGCGAAGCCTTACGACGAGGGGATCCTGATCAACTTCGGCAACACGGAGGCGGCCGGGGGGCTGGAGGACACGCGCCTGTCGGACGACCAGGCGCAGCGTCCCGTCGAGGCGCGCCCGTCGACCGCCCCGTCGCAGCTGGTCACCTCGCCCCACGGCGATGTGGAGGTACCCCAGCCCGACAAGCCCCGCCCCACCACCCAGCCCGATCCCGTCGAGCAACCCCGGCAGGCCGACCCCCGCTCGCTCTTCCCGGGCCGCACGCCGGGCAGCACCTCACCTGCCGAAGGCACCTCGACCGGCGCGGGCAACCAGGGCAACCTGGCCGGATCGCCCGAAGGCAGCCATGACGGCACCGGGACCGGCACCTCGGGAACGGCCTACAACCTCACCGGCCGTAGCTCGATCGGCGCGCTGCCCCTTCCGGCCTATAACCGCGACCGCGAGGGCAAAGTGGTCATCGAGATCACGGTGAACCCCGAAGGGCAGGTGATCAATGCCCGGCATAACGCCAAAGGATCGACCCTCACCGATGGACAACTGATCGAGGCCGCCCGCCAGGCCGCCCTCAAATCGAGATTCAACAAGGCGGAGATTGAAAATAACCAGGTAGGCACGATCACATACGTGTTTAAAATGAAATAGTCCAATGAAAAAAATTGCGATACTACTGGCGGCGCTCCTTTTCGGGGCGACCCTGCTGCGGGCCCAGGCCCCCGCGGCCGAGATGACTTTCGGGCACACGGAGCACGACTTCGGCACCATCGGTGAGAAAGGCGGCGAGGTTTCGCACACCTATCCCCTCACGAACACGGGCAAAGCCCCGCTGGTGATCACCGGCGTGGAGACCTCCTGCGGCTGCACGACGGCCAAATACGACAAAAAGCCGATCCCCCCCGGCGCGACCTCGCAAATCGTGGTCACGTACAACCCCAAGCGGCAGGGCGGCGTCTTCTACAAGGCGATCCAGGTCTTTTCGAACGACCCCCAGAACCGCAAGATCATCGTCGCCAAAGGCGAAGTGGTCAAGGGGAAGTAGCATTGGCCCGCAGTTTGCCGTTATTATTTTCGGAAAAATTTTTGGACTGCTTGTCATTCTGAACGCCAGTGAAGAATCTTGGTCGGACTGTGTTCAGATCAATTCCGACCAAGATTCTTCACTGGCGTTCAGAATGACAAAAATTAAATAAGATATTATGAATATCCTGATAGAAAACTGTACCGTCCTGCCGATGACCGGCCCCGAAGACAAGCCTTTCGAAGGCTCAGTGGGCATATCCGGCGATAAAATAAGCATGATCAGCCGCCGCGACGAGGGCGAACAGCACACGCGCCGCGTGCATCAATTCGAAAAAGAATGCGGGGACGGACTGCGTCGCATCGACGGCCGCGGCCTGGTGGCGATGCCCGGGCTGGTGAATACCCACAACCACGTCTCGATGACCCTGATGCGCGGCTACGCGGACGACATCCCGCTGATGCGCTGGCTGAACGAATACATCTGGCCCTTCGAGGCGGACCTCACGCCCCACGCGGTGAAGATCGGCGCCCAATTGGGCATCGCCGAGATGCTCGCGGGCGGTACGACCACCTTTATGGACATGTACTGGATGCAGGCCACGGTGGCCGAGGCGGTCGACGAAAGCGGCATCCGCGCCGTGCTCTGTGCCACGCTCACCGACTTCAATATGCCGGTGTTCGAGCTGGATCTCGACCGCCTGATGAGCCGCTGGATGGACACTCCCCACGGCCGCATCACGGCCCGCGTCTCCCCCCACGCGCCCTACACCTGCTCGCCGGACACCATACGCCGCGCGGTCGAGCTGGCCGCGACATACGACATCGGCATGAACATCCACGTCTCGGAGACGCTGGACGAGGTGCAGACGATGCGTGAACGTTACGGCAAAACCTCGGCCGAGTACCTGCGCGACCTGGGCTGCTTCACGCGCCCCACGCTGGCCGTGCACTCAGTCCACGTGACCGACTCCGACATCGCCATCTTTGCCCACAACGGCGTGGCGGTATCGCACAACCCGCAAAGCAACATGAAACTGGCCAGCGGCACCGCCCCCGTGGTGCGCATGCTGGACGCGGGCCTGACGGTCGGCCTGGGCACGGACGGCGCCTGCTCGAACAACGACCTGGACATGTGGGAGGAGATGCGCTCGGCCGCTTTCCTGCAAAAACTCTCCACGGGCGATCCGTTGGTGCTTCCCGCCTACCAGGCGCTGCACATGGTGACCGTCGGAGGTGCCGCAGCCATCGGCCTGGACGATAAGATCGGCACGCTGGAAGAGGGCAAGCTGGCCGACGTGATCCTGGTGGAGACCCGCCGCGCCCACATGCAGCCCTGCCACGACCTGGTCGCCAACCTGGCCTACTGCGCCAAAGCCTCGGACGTGGCGACGACCATAGTAAACGGTGAGATCGTTGCTGAAAATGGCCGCTGCGTGAACATCGACCTGCCGCAGGTGGTAAGCGAAGTGGAAAAATACCTCGCCGGCCGGAAAAAGTAAAATCAACCGTCATCCCGAACGCAGGTGAGGGAACTACCGCTTATTATATAAGGTAGTTCCCTCACATGCGTTCGGGATGACGTGATTATTGGGCACCCACAAGGGGTGCCCCTACGAATTCGGCCGTTCTGTTTGAGATGTCTCGACTAACGCTCGACATGACGCGCACAGCGCGCTGGTAGCCGCAGGCGGGGGCGCGTTGGCCCGGAGCGGACGCCAAAGCGCACCGGCCCGGCGCCATTAAGCGGGAGGCTTGGGACCCGCCAGGGTTTTCGGGGGACAAAGGGCGGAAACTGGAACCGTGGCAGCGCAGCGTGTGTGGTGAGCCCTGTGCGGCGCGGGTGGCCCTGCGCTCGTGGAATTTCCGGCCGACTCTCACGAAAACCCGTAAGCGGGTAAGCCGGGAGCGCGGCGCCTTGACTTTTTTGCCTACTTTTTTGGTCAAGCAAAAAAGTACGGTCGCCCGTAGGCGATCCCGGCCCTGTGCTCGTCGGCCAAAACAGAACAAATAATAAAAGGAATCCCACGCCTTACCGGCGTGGGATTCCTTATTTCAAATCAACAGTTACAATTGATCTTCGATATTCCAGACAAACGCCCGTAACCCCTGCTGTTCGGCCTGCGCGTCGATATCGCGCAGCGCCTTGAGCGTGGGCTCGATGCGGTCGTCCTCGACGATAGCGAGTATCGAGGAGTTCATCGAGGGCCAGGTATGGCTGCCCATGTGGGGCTCGCCCTGGAAGGTGCCGCGGCCCTGGGTGTTTTCCCATTTGGTGTACCCGCGGATGGAGCGGCGGTCGAGCGTCTCGTGGATACGCTCCGTGAGGGCCTGGTTAAAGGATATAAAGAGTGCTTTCATGATTTTCGTCAGGCGTTAGATTGTGCCAGTTTTTTGCGTTCTTTCTTGAGCTGGTTGCCCCCGAAGAGCGAGTAGAGCACCGGGATCACGACCAGCGTGAGCAGCAGCGACACGGTAAGGCCGCCGATGATGGCGATCCCCATGGGCTGCCAGATCTCCGAGCCTTCGCCGAGCCCCAGGGCCATCGGCAACATACCGAGGATGGTGGTCAGCGAGGTCATCAGCACGGGACGCAGACGCGACTTGGCCGAATTGACGACCGCCTGGTTGATCGACTCGCCGCGCTCGCGCAGCAGGTTGGTGAAGTCGACCATCACGATCCCGTTCTTGACCACGATCCCCACCAGCATGATCGCGCCGATGAAGGCGATCAGCGAGAGCGAGGTGCCCGTGATCCAGAGGGCCAGGAAGACGCCGGTGAAGGCGAACGGCACGGTCATCATGATGATGAAGGGCATTCGTAGCGACTCGAACTGCGTGGCCATCACGATGTACACGAGCATGATGATCAGCAGCATCAGGGTGAAGATATCGGCGAACGACTCCTGTTGGTCGTCGATCGTACCGCCCAGCTCGACGAACACCCCTTCCGGGAAGTGCATCCCGGCGAGCGTCGCCCCGACCTCCTCGGCGGCGGTACTCAGGGCCACCTTGTCGCCCAGCGAGGCGAGCACCGAGACGACCCTCTGGCGGTTTTCGCGCTGGATCATGGGGGGTGCGTACTCCTCCGAAATGTCGGCCACCTCCATCAGGCGGACGGCCTGGCCGCGGCTGTTGTAGATCAGGATGTTCTGCACGTCCTCGATCGAGGTGCGGAACTGTTCGCCGTAGCGCACGATGATGTCGTACTCGTCGCCGTCCTCGCGGAACTTGGTGGCCGTGAGGCCGTTGATGCGGTTGCGCATGAAGTTGGCGGCGGTGGCGGTGCTCAGGCCGTGGTAGGCCAGGCGGTCGCGGTCGAACTTGACGTTGAACTCGGTGCGCATCTCGTCGCGCGAGAGGTGCACGTCGCGCAGGCTTTTCGAGTCGCGCAGTTTGTCCATGATCTCGGTGGCCACGTCGTTCGTCAGGGTCATGTCGTATCCGAACACCTTCACTTCGATGTCCGAGCCGCTGCCGCCCATACCGCGCGACTGGCCGGGGGTGACGTTGAACTCCTTGATCTCGGGCATCGCGGCGAGGTCCTCGCGCATCCGGTCGCCGATCTCGAAGATCGTGCGCTCGCGGTCTTTCAGGTCCGAAAGGCGCATGGTCCAGGTGATGATCTGGCTGCCGGACTCGCGCGTCATGGCCGAATAGGTATCCTTACCCGAGGCGGCGCCGGCGTTGGTCGAGATCAGGCGGATCTCCGGGTAGTTGGCCCGGAAGGTGCTGTCGACGCGGTGTGCGATGCGTGCGGTGTAGTGCACGCCGATGTTCTGGTCGAGTTTTACGGTGGCCGAGATCATCCCGTCGTCCGATTTAGGGAAGAAGTCGAAGGGCACGACCATCAGCAGGAAGCAACTCGCCGCGAAGATACCGACGGCCAGGACCAATACCCAGGCCCGTATGCGCAGCGCGCCGCGCACGAAACCGGTGTACCATTTGTCCAGGTTGTCCAGAAAACGGTCTATGGGCTTGAAGACGATGCCCAGACCTTTGTAGGTGTGCCCCGTCGTTTTGCCTTTGAGCATCAGCGCCGAGAGCATCGGGGTGAGCGTGATGGCCGCCATCATCGAGACGAAGATCACCAGCGTGACGATCCAGCCCAGCTCCTTGAACATGATACCGGCCATGCCGGAGAGCATCGTCAGGGGCAGGAACACTGCCATAACCGTAAGCGTGGTGGCGATCACCGCCAGCCACACCTCGTTGGTGCCGTAGATGGCCGCCTCACGGGGCGACGCGCCGCGTTCGAGGTGCTTGGTGATGTTCTCCAGCACCACGATCGCGTCGTCCACCACAAGGCCGATGGCGATCGAGAGCGAGGAGAGCGAGATGATGTTGAGCGTGGAGCCGGTCATATATAGGTATATGAAGGCCACCACGAGTGACACGGGGATGGTGAAGCAGATGATCAGCGTCGCCCGCCAGCGCCCCAGGAAGAACAACACCACGAAGATCACGAAGACGAACGCCAAGAGCACCGTCTCGGTGAGCGAGTTGATCGAATCCTCGATGTATTCCGAGGTGTCGAAGATCAGTTCGATGTGCACGTCCTTCGGCAGGGTGGGCTTGATCTGCTCGATGGTTTTAAGCACCGTCTGGGAGATCTCCACCGAGTTGGCGCCCGACTGCTTCTGGACCACGATGCTCACGCCGCGCTTGCCGTTGACGCGCACGTCGTTGGTCGCCTTTTCGAGCGTGTCCTTGATCACCGCCACGTCCCGCAGGAAGATGTCGCGGCCCTGGTAGCTGGCCACCACGATGTTCTGCAGCTCGCGGCTGTCGCGGAATTCCAGGTCGGCCTTGATGCTGTAGGTGCGGTTGCCCACGTCGAGCGAGCCGGCCGGGACGTTGACGTTCTCCGCGGCGATGATGCCGCCCAACTGCTCGACCGTCAGGTTGTAGGCCTCCAGTTTATGGGGGTCGACGTTGATCTGGATCTCGCGGTAGGGAACCCCGGAGATACTCACGGCGCCCACCCCGTCGACGCGGTTGAGCACGTCGACCAGTTTCTCGTCGAGGATCTTGTTCAGGGCCGCGTAGCTCTCCTCGGCCGTGGCGCTCATCACGAGCACCGGCATCATCGAGGAGGAGAACTTGAAGATCGTCGGGCTGTCCACCTCGTCCGGCAGCAGCGACTGGGTGCGTCCGATCACGTCGCGCACGTCGTTCGCCCCTTCGGTCAGGTCTGAGCCCCATTCGAACTCGAGGGTGATCATCGAGTAGTTGTCGTAGGATTTGGAGGTGACCTTTTTTAGGTTGTTCACCGTGTTCAGGTTATCCTCCAGGATGCGCGTGACGTTGGTTTCGATGTCCGAGGCGTTGGCCCCGGCGTAGGTCGTGATCACGCTGATGTAGGGCGCCTCGATGTCGGGGTACATGTCCACCGCCAGGTTGCGCAGCGAGAAGAGCCCCATCACGACCACGCCGATGAAGATCAGGATGGTCGAGACCGGTTTTCGGACCGCGGTTTCGTATAATCTCATGTTTTCTTACGTTTTTTACCGGTATGCTTACCGGACTATTTCACAACTGTCACTTCAGTGCCGTCCTGCAGGCGCGAGATGCCCGAGGTGACCACCTCTTCACCCGCTTCCAGGCCCGAGAGCACGTCGTAACGGTTCTCCACCTGGCGGCCGATGGTGATCACGCGGCGCTCGGCCACGCCGTTCTTGACGACGTACACGTAACGCTCGGCGGTACCCACCTGCTTCTGGATGGCCAGGTCGGTGAGCATGATGCCCTGTTTGTCGCCCAGGCGCAGCGTGGCGCGGCAGTACATGCCCGGACGCAGCGTGTTGCTGGGGTTGGGGATCGTCACCTCGACGGTGAAGGTGCGCGTGGCGGCGTTGATCGCGGGGTAGACCAGCGACACGCTTCCGTTGAACGTCTTGCCCGGGAAGAGGTCGACGGCGATCTCCACGCCCATGCCGCGTTTAACCGACGGGAAATATTGCTCCGAAACGTTCACGGTCACCTTCAACGGGTTGATCTGCATCACGGTCAGGATGCCGGCCGCGCCCGAGGCGTTGGGCGACATCGAGTAGAGGTCGCCCGCGTCGAAGTAGCGGCCGGTGACCACACCCGAGATCGGGCTGCGCAGTTCGATGTTCTCCTTCAGGTTGGCCACCTGTTCGCGCAGCACCTTGAGCTGCGTCTCCAGTTGGTCGACCTGCTGGCGCGCCACGCCGCCCGCCTCATAGACCGATTTGACGCGGTTGTAATCCTCCTGCACGTTGGCCAGTTGCACGTTGGCCTGGATGTAGTTGGTGGGATCCATCTCCACCAGCAGTTGCCCTTTGGAGACGTAGGCGCCCACGTCGACCAGGATGCGGTTGATGCGCACGGGATTGTTCGGCCCGATGTTGTTCACCACGTTGGCTTCGATATTGCCGGTGAATTCGGCGATCTGGTTCACTTTTTCCAGTTCGGTGACGGTGGTCTTCACCTCCACTTTTTTGAGCGAGTCGGCGTCGGCCGTTTGTTTGCCCGCTTTGGTGCCGCAACCGGTCATGATCAGCGCGGCGAGGGCGATCGCCCCGGGAATTACAGTCAGTTTTTTCATTTCGATATTTTGTTTTATTATTCGTTTCCGGTGATTTTTTCGTACTCGGCCTGGGCGGTGAGCAGGTCGTAGACCGCTTGCGAGAAGTTGAGCTGCGACTGGGTCATCTGCAATTCGGCGGCGTTGAGCTCCAGGATAGTCCCCGCGCCTGCCTTGTAGCGCACGTTGGAAATGTCGTACGCCTTACGCGCCTGCTGGACGGTCTTCGAGGTGGCCAGCATGCGTTCGCGGGCGGTGTAGATGTTGCTCACCGAGGAGTTGGCGGCCACTTCCAGTTGCTTTTCAGCATAGTCGCGCTGGTATTCCAACTGCTTGATGCCGACTTTCAACTGACGTTCACGATTGGTCTTGGTGAAGCCCGAGAAGATGGGCACCGAGAGGCCGAAACTCAAAGAGACGGGATTCTGCCAGTTGAAGGCGTTGTTGACCGGTGTGTCGGCTGCGGGGGGGAGCAGCGTCCAGCCGCCGTTGACGGCCTGCTGATTCCTGTCCCACTTGCCGTAAGGCTGCCCGATATAGGTGTCGGCGGATTGCCATCCGGTCGCCCCGCCGCTCATCGCTGCCATGTCGAAGGCGATCGGGTCGTGGCCGTTCAGGCTGGCCGAGAGGCTGGCGCCCAGGGTCGGCATGCGCTGCGTGCGCAGCACCTTGAGCTGCTGGGCCATCACGTCCTGCTGGATCTCGAGCGAACGCAGGTCGGTGTTGTTCGTCAGGTCGATGTCGAAGAGCGAACGGCTGTCCGTGTAGGTCTTTTCCAGTTCGTGCAGGTCGCCCACCAGGATAACACCCTGCTCCAGGGGCATCCCCATCAGCATCTTCAGATACATCTCGGCGACCAGCCGCCCTTTTTCGGCCTGGAGGATCGTCGGCTCGAGGTTCGAGAGTTGCACTTCGGCCGTGAGCAGGTCGTACTCGGAGGCCAGGCCGTTGGCGAACGAGGTGCGGATCTGGTCGACGGTCTGCTGCACGGTGGCGTGGCTGGCCTTGAGCACCAGGATCTCCTGGTCGATGCGCAGGACGTTGAAGAACGCCACCTTCACCTCGTAGCTCATGTTG
>JAVBPS010000082.1:0-27863 GCA_031549495.1 Rikenellaceae bacterium
GTGTGTGGTGAGCCTTGTGCGGCGCGGGGGCCTTGCGCTTGTGGAATTTCCGGCCGACTCCTCCGAAAACCCGTAAGCGGGTAAGCCGGGAGCGCGGCGCCTTGATCTTTTTGCCTACTTTTTCCATCAAGGGAAAAAGTATGGTCGCCCGCAGGCGATACAGGCCCTGTGCTCGTCGGCCAAAAAGGAACGGTTATTTTCAACTCTTAATTCGCATTTATATGTTAAGTACGCTATTGTATCTGTTGCGTAATTTTATATATTTGTGTGCACTAACCCGCGCCCATGAAAAAAACATTACTCCTTCTTATCGGGATTTCCATTGTCATTCCCGCCCGCGCCGGGCAGGGGAATGATGTCATGATCACCGAAACCTGTTCCGAAAAATCCCTTTCCGCCGCTGCCGTCGTATCGGTCACGGGCGACGAACTGCGCCGCACGCCCGCCGCCAACCTCAGTGAGATGCTGCGCGGACGCGTGGCGGGGCTGGTGGTGGCGGCCGTTTCGGGCCGCCCGGGCAGTGCGCCGCTGATCACCATCCGCGGGCCGCGCTCGATCAGCGGATCGCAGCAACCGCTGTTCGTGGTGGACGGCGTGCCGGTGTCGACCGGGGAGTTCAACTCGGTGAACCCGGCCGACGTGGAGCGTGTGGACGTGCTCAAGGACGGCGCCTCCGAGGCGCTCTGGGGCGTGAAAGGCGCCAACGGCGTGATCGTGGTGACCACCCGCCGCGGTGCGCAGGGAGTGACGGTGACCCTGGACGCCGAAGTGGGGGTGGAAAAACTCTGGCGCAACTTCGATTTTCGTAACGCGGAGGATTATTTCCTGCTCAATCGGGAGTCTGAGGCCGCCCGGAATTATGATTACCGGACGGATTACAGCGGTAACGCCTATACGCCTGAACTGGTTTTAGGAGAGAGACAGGCGAAACTTTACCGCAACGGCAATTGGATCAACTGGGAAGACGAGGTCTACAAACCGTCGGCCGTGGTTCAGAACTACAACCTCAATGTGTCGGGCGGCGGGGAAAAGTTCCGCTACTCCGTCGGCGGGGGTTATTACGACCAGGACGGCGTGCTGCGCGAGGATTCGGGCTACAAGCGCTATTCCGCCCGGCTGAACATGGACTACACGCCCCGCCCGTGGATCGCCTTGCATCTCAATACGGGGTATACGGGCGAAGACCAACGGGGCGAGGACCTCGGCGTATACAATTATCTTTCGGCTGTGCCGTTGGGTGTGTTCGGTCCGGATAAAGGGGTATTGTCTGACGCCGATTACGGAAATTCCTATACGCCACTGTACGGATCTTTGCACAGTGACCGGCTCTACAATGCCGACCAGGCGCGTGTCGGCGGTTCGGTCGCGTTGAAGCCGCTGCCGGGACTGACTTTCCGTTTCCTGGGCTCCTACCACCGCTTGCGCTATGCGAACGACAGTGATTTCGAGGCCTCTTACCGAAGTACCTCCTCTATCCATACCCATATCGAGCACACGACGCACAGCCAATACCTGGAGGCATCCGCCGCTTATTCCCCGCGCCTGGGCGGAGGCCATTCGTTGGACCTGACGGCCGGATATGTTTTTCAGCGGGATAAACTGGTCATGCCGCCGGGTCGCAGCAGTACGGGAGATGGGAGCTCCATTTCCGACGGTTCTTACGGGTATGCCAACTGGGACGCCGTGGAAACAGGCTACAACATCAACTCATGGACGAGCGGCGTATCATACGATTACCGGGACCGCTACCTGCTGCGGGCCTCCTGCCGCTGGGACAACACCCCGGATAAAAATGAATTTTTATACGGCAGGCAGCTTCAGGGATCTGTCGAAACGGAGTCCAAGGCCCGTATGGCGTTCCCGGCCGTTTCGGCTGCCTGGCGTATCGACCGGGAGGGGTTCATGCGGTCCGTCCGTCCGGTTTCCGAATTGAAACTGCGCCTCGGGTGGGGTAAATCCGGCAGCCAGGCGGGGTGGAGTCAGGGAGCGCAGGACCTGATCGGATATTTGCTGTACGGCCCGTACCTTTACGGCTCGCAGACCGGCGATACGAACGGGGCCCGCGAGATCACCCGTGCTTTCGACCTGGGGCTCGATGCGGGGTTCCTGCAAAACAGGATCACGTTTACGGCCGATTATTACCACAGCCGGACTTCGGACATTGTCATCAGCGAGGGGATCCTGATATCGGGCTACACGGGATATAACACCGTCCAGATCGTCTCTTGCGGCAACCGCGCCCAAGGCAGCGGGGCTGAGTTCTCCCTCGGCGCCGGGATCATCCGCAAGAACGACCTGCGTTGGGATGTCCGCGGTACCGTGGCGTTCAACGACAATAAAATATCGGAGGTCGTCAGCGGGCCGTACGAGGAGCTCACCGGGTACTATAAAATAGGTAAACCGGTGAACGCCTACCGGGTGGTCCCGGCCGGCAGCCTCTACCAGGTGGATGAATTTGATTTTTCGGATGGGTTTCTTCCATGGCTCAAAACCCCCGCATATCCTTCTGAACGGGAGTTCGCTTTGCCCGGACATCCGAGGATCGACCTTTCCGGGGAATATCTGCACATGAGGCGCGACCCCAAATGCGCGGGTTCGCTCTCCACGACCCTCGCATGGAGAGGTTTCGACCTTTTCGCCGACCTCTATTGGGCATGCGGGAATTACCTGCTCAACGACCGGATCAATAATTATTACTCCTCGAACAGGCGTTCCGCGTACAGCGCGGTGAAGACCGACTACTGGACACCCTCCAATCCCGGGGCGGAATATCCCCGGCCGGGATACGCTTATTACGACATCCCCTCCTGCCAGGTACAGGATGCCTCATACGTACGCCTGCGCACCCTCACGCTGGGCTACACGTTGCCCGCGGCGCTCACGCGCAAAGCCGGGATGCAGCGCGTGCGGATCTACGCGACGGCCACCAACCTGTTCACCTGCACCGACGTGCTTTCCTACTCGCCCGAGTTCGCGCCGGGCAACTACCCCGAAACGCGCAGCCTGCGCTTCGGCCTAAACCTGGGGTTCTGATGCAGGACCGCCGGGTGCCGCGCGTGTGCCGCCCGGCACCCGGTGAATCTTTTTTGTCATTCAGAGCGAAGCGAAGAATCTTGGTCGGAATTGTTTCGTCACAGTCCGACCCAGGATTCTTCACTGGCGTTCAGAATGACAATACCGGCCGACAGGGTATAATCCGGAGCGAATTCGGGCCCCCGATGAATCTTTTTTTTGGTTATGTGGGAAAAGAGTTGTAGTTTTGGGGCCAAATCGCCTAAAAATTTTGTGTGCAGGCGGTTTGAGATGGAGGTACTTTGAAGTTTTTTAGGCCGCTGAGGTGTTTTTGAGGTGTGTTTTTTTGGGAATTAATTATTTATTCGTATTTTTGCACCCCTTAAATGGCGTAAACTGCCGATGTAGCTCAGTTGGCCAGAGCAGCTGATTTGTAATCAGCTGGTCGGGGGTTCGAATCCCTCCATCGGCTCAACATTTTGAAAAACAACGACTTTGCCGTAAGGCAAAGTACGATTCGGAGCGGTTAAAATTGGATCAAACGTCTTTGTGTTTGGAGCCGATTTTAAGCGGTTCGAATCGTAAATCCGCGCAGCGGATCGTTATTTTTAAAAATGTTGAAAGCCACCCCACCCGGGGATGGGCGAGCAAAGCGAGCCAATCCGGGGGTGCAACGCGGAAGAGCGAAGCGAATTCCGTGCCAACAGGGGCAAAGTTCTTAAGTAACGGGGGAATACCAGAGTGGCCAAATGGGGCAGACTGTAAATCTGCTGACGTACGTCTTCGGTGGTTCGAATCCATCTTCCCCCACAAGGCCGCGGGAGGAAAATCCCAAGCCTGCGTTAGCAGGCGAAAGTTCGGCACGGGCGGCGTTGCAAACGTATTTGTGTTTGCATAAGCCGGGCGGGACGAACTTTCGGGAGCGAAGCGACCGGGATTTTCCGGCCAAAGCGTCCTTGTAAGGACCTCCCCCAGGGATGGGCGAGCAAAGCGAGCCAATCCAAAAGAAAGAAGGAAGCGACACCACATAACGTAAATTTACAAGACAAAACACTTAAATAAAACTTTCAGATTATGGCAAAAGAAAAATTTGACAGGTCCAAACCGCACGTCAACATCGGTACCATCGGTCACGTAGACCACGGTAAAACCACCCTTACCGCCGCTATCACCACCGTTCTGGCCAAGAAAGGCCTCTCCGAGCTGCGTTCGTTCGACTCGATCGACAACGCCCCCGAGGAGAAAGAGCGTGGTATCACGATCAACACCTCGCACGTAGAGTACTCGACCGCCAACCGCCACTACGCGCACGTTGACTGCCCGGGCCACGCCGACTACGTGAAGAACATGGTTACGGGTGCCGCCCAGATGGACGGTGCGATCATCGTGGTTGCCGCTACCGACGGTCCGATGCCCCAGACCCGTGAGCACATCCTGCTTGCCCGCCAGGTGAACGTTCCGCGTATCGTGGTGTTCCTGAACAAGGTGGACATGGTCGACGACGAGGAGATGCTGGAACTGGTCGAAATGGAGGTTCGCGAACTGCTGAGCTTCTACAACTTCGACGGCGACAACGCCCCCGTGATCCGCGGTTCCGCTCTGGGCGGCCTGAACGGCGAGCCGAAGTGGGAAGACAAGATCATGGAACTCATGGACGCTGTCGACACCTATATTCCGATTCCTCCCCGCGAAAACGAAAAACCCTTCCTGATGCCCGTCGAGGACGTATTCTCGATCACCGGCCGCGGTACCGTTCTGACGGGCCGTATCGAAACCGGCGTCATCAAGGTCGGTGAGCCCGTTGAGATCGTAGGTCTGCGCGAGAAAGGCGAAAAGCCGATGACCTCGACCTGCACCGGCGTGGAAATGTTCCGCAAGCTGCTCGACTCGGGCGAGGCTGGTGATAACGTCGGTCTGCTGATGCGCGGTATCGACAAGAAGGAAGTGAAGCGCGGTATGGTCGTTGCCAAACCCGGCTCGATCACCCCGCACACGAAGTTCGAGGCTGAAGTCTACATCCTGAAGAAGGAAGAAGGCGGCCGCCACACTCCGTTCCACAACAAGTACCGCCCGCAGTTCTACCTGCGTACCCTGGACGTTACCGGCGAGTGCGAACTGCCCGCAGGCGTCGACATGGTTATGCCGGGCGACAACACCACCATCACGGTGGAGCTGATCTACCCCGTTGCCATCAACCTCGGTCTGCGTTTCGCTATCCGCGAAGGCGGCCGTACGGTGGGTGCCGGTCAGATCACCAAGATCGTTGAGTAACGCTTAGCACGGCTGCGCGTATTGCACGCCGCTTTTCACCGATCCCTCGCCTTTTGATGCTCGACGTACTTCCAGTACGCCTGCGCTCAAAAGACTCACGATCGGCAACCGACGCAGTCAGCGAGCGCAGAGGCCAAACGTCTTTTTGTTTGGGCTATGCCGAGCGACAAGGAGGAAAACGAATGCGTCTTTTTGCATTCGTTAACAAGAAAATCGACGCACACTACGCACAGCGAAGTAAGGGACGGTCACGCTCCGCGCGGCCTACCTTAATAATTACCGCAAAACCGTGCGGAGTGCGGCGTTCTTAAAAACGTCGCAACCGCCGGGAGCGCGAGCCGGTTCAAAATAGGGTGCAAGTACGACGCCCGACTAAGGGGACAAATGTGAGCAGGCTTCTGCCTGTGACCATTTGGCACCGAGGGAGAAGGAAGTAATTGCGCCATATTTTGGACCGGACCATAGGAGTGTAGTTCAAGGGCAGAATAGCGGTCTCCAAAACCGTTGATGGGAGTTCGAATCTCTCCACTCCTGCCACCTGGCCGCCTTTCGGGGCGGCCGAATATGCATAATCATGAAGTTTGTAAATTACGTTAAGGAATCCTACACGGAACTTGTCCAGAAGGTGAGTTGGCCGACGTGGAAAGAACTGCAATCGAGCGCGATCGTCGTGATGGTAGCATCGCTGATCTTCGCCATTGTGGTCCTGGCCATGGACTTCTCATTCGAAAGGATAATGAAGGGCATCTACTCCCTGCTTTACTAACCCACTCAAACGCTTCCAAAATGAGTGAGAAAGAGCAGAAACAGTGGTATGTCATCCGCGCGATCGGGGGTAAGGAAAAAAAGGTGAAGGAGTATATCGAAGCAGAGATACGCCACCATCACCTCGAAGACTACATCTCCCAGGTGCTGATCCCTACCGAGAAGATCTACCAGATCCGCAACGGTAAGAAGATCAGCAAAGAGCGCGTTTCATTCCCCGGCTATGTATTGGTCGAGGCCGCATTTGTAGGTGAAATCCCGCTTATCTTACGCAACACGCCCAATGTACTCGGCTTCCTCGGAGACTCGAAAGAGGCTGGCAAAATGATGCAGGCGACTCCCCTCCGTCCACAGGAGGTGGCTCGCATCCTCGGCCGGGTCGATGAAATGAGTGCGGGCGAGGAGCAAAACGAGATCCCGTTCTTCGTCGGGGAAACGGTCAAAGTTACCGATGGTCCATTCTCAACGTTGAGTGGTACGATCGAGGCCGTTGACAACGATCGCAAGAAACTGACGGTGTCCGTGAAGATATTCGGTCGCAAGACTCCTTTGGAGTTGAGCTTTATGCAAGTTGAAAAAGAATAATTAACAGTAGGAAAATTATGGCAAAAGAGGTTGCTGCATTTATCAAATTGCAGATCAAAGGTGGTGCCGCAAATCCTTCCCCCCCCGTAGGGCCCGCACTGGGTTCGAAAGGCGTGAACATCATGGACTTCTGCAAGCAGTTCAATGCACGCACACAGGACAGGGCAGGGAAGGTGTTGCCGGTCATCATTACCGTTTACGGCGATAAGTCCTTCGACTTCATCGTCAAACAGCCGCCCGTAGCCGTACAGCTCAAGGAAGCTGCCAAGATCCAGTCCGGATCGCCCGAGCCGAACCGTAAGAAGGTGGGCCAGGTGACCTGGGACCAGATCCTGGAGATTGCCAAGGACAAAAATCCTGACATGAACAGTTTCGAAATGGAGCCTGCCATGCGCATGGTCGCCGGAACGGCGCGCAGCATGGGCATCAGTGTCGTGGGTGAATTTCCTAAATTATAAGAGAGTATGGGCAAGCTGACAAAGAACATGAAGGCAGCGCTCGCGAAGGTCGAACCCAACAAGGTTTACCGTTTGAGCGAAGCGGCAGCTCTCCTAAAGGAGATTACATTCACGAAATTCGATGCATCGGTAGACCTCGACGTCCGCCTGGGTGTTGACCCGCGCAAAGCGAACCAGATGGTACGCGGCGTGGTGACGCTTCCCCACGGTACGGGCAAGGAGGTACGTGTATTGGTGCTGTGCACCCCCGACAAGGAAGCCGAGGCCACTGAGGCCGGAGCGGACTTCGTAGGGTTGGACGACTACATCGAGAAGATCAAAGGCGGTTGGACCGACGTAGACGTAATCATCACCACCCCCAACGTTATGGCGAAAGTGGGTGCCCTGGGACGTATCCTGGGCCCGCGCGGCCTGATGCCCAACCCCAAGACGGGCACCGTGACGATGGAGGTCGGCAAAGCCGTACAGGAAGTGAAGGCCGGTAAGATCGACTTCAAGGTCGACAAATTCGGTATCGTCCACTCCGCAGTAGGCAAAGTATCCTTCTCCCCCGAGCAGATCGTAGATAACGCCAAGGAGTTCATGAGCACCATCAACAAGCTCAAACCCTCGGCCGCAAAAGGTACGTACGTACTGAGCATCTACCTGAGCTCTACGATGAGCCCCGGCTTGCAAATTGACCCCAAATCGGTTGAATCCAAAGCAAATTAACCATGACAAGGGAAGAAAAGAAAGTCATTATCGACACGCTGGCCGAAAAGCTCAACGCTTATCCCCACTTCTACCTGACCGACATCTCGGGCCTGAACGCAGAGCAGACCGCTAACCTGCGCAAGCAGTGCTTCGAGAAGAAGATCAACCTGATGGTGGTTAAGAATACGCTGTTCACCAAAGCCCTCGAGCAAGTAGAGAAGGCCGACGCCGAACTGGTCGCCGTGCTGGAAGGCTCGAGCGCCGTGATGTTCACCGAGTCGAGCAAAGCCCCCGCGCAGCTGATCAAGGAGTTCCGTAAGAAGAACCCCAAGCCGCTGCTGAAAGGCGCTTATGTTCAGGAATCGATCTACATCGGCGAAGCCTCCCTGGAGGATCTGGTGAACATCAAGAGCCGCGAGGAGCTGATCGGCGATATCATCGGCCTGCTCCAGTCGCCCGCCAAAAATGTCATTTCCGCCCTGCAGGGTGCTGCCGGGCAGAAGATCGCAGGCCTCGTGAAGAGCCTCGAAGAGCGTGGTGCGTAAGGTGCCCGCCGAAAAAAAACAAAACGAACAAAAAACAATTAATAATTCACTGTAATCATGGCAGACATCAAAAAATTAGCTGAAGAGTTGGTAAACCTGACAGTTAAGGACGTTAACGAACTGGCCAAAATCCTGAAGGAAGAGTATGGCATCGAGCCCGCCGCAGCCGCTGTTGCTGTTGCAGCTCCCGCAGCCGGTGGCGACGCCCCCGCAGCTGCTGAAAAGACCTCGTTCGACGTGATCCTCACCTCGGCCGGCATGGCCAAACTGCAGGTGGTGAAAGTCGTTAAAGAGATCACCAGCCTCGGCCTGAAAGAAGCTAAGGACCTCGTAGACGGTGCCCCGAAAGCTGTTAAAGAAGGCGTTTCGAAGGAAGAAGCCGAAAGCATCAAGGCTCAACTCGAAGAAGCAGGTGCTGAAGTTGAAGTTAAGTAATATAGCTTAGACTGCAGTCCAAACAGGTGTAGAGCTTACCCCGGTAAGCTCTATACCTTTCTTTCGTTTCAGAGTTCGTTCAGGATCCTTCACCGAAGTTAGTCGGGAGTTATTTTTGCTCCTGTTCAACTCGGGCCCGAAGGAGAATAGCGGCTCCTATTTGACGAGGGACCGAGTTGAACAGGGGCGAAAAGAGCCCCGAATAACGAGAGTGAAGGATACTGAATGAACTCTCACATACCCGTGGTCAGGGAGCAGGTATCGGAGATGCCCCCGGCCGGACACGGAAAATAAGCCCCCGAATCATTGAGGGGCATTGCTGTCTGATAATGTGGCAGACTGCTTTTTCCGAACACCTCCGATAAAATACATATCGCAAAGACGATGTCCTCAAACCAGAAAAATCAGAGAATCAGCTTTTCGCAGGTCAAGAACCGGATGCCCTACCCCGACTTCCTGGAGATCCAGCTGAAATCGTTTCACGACTTTTTTCAACTGGACACCACCGCAGAGAACCGCCGCAACGAGGGGCTCTACAAGGTGTTCATGGAAAACTTCCCCATAACGGACACGCGCAACAACTTCGTCCTTGAATTCATCGATTATTACGTCGATCCGCCGCGCTACTCGATCGAGGAGTGCCTGGAGCGGGGCCTGACGTACAGCGTGCCTTTGAAGGCCAAGCTGAAACTCTACTGCACCGACTCCGAACACGAGGACTTCGACACCGTGGTGCAGGACGTATATTTCGGTACCATCCCGTACATGACCCCGCGCGGCACGTTCGTCATCAACGGCGCCGAGCGCGTGATCGTGTCGCAGCTGCACCGCTCGCCGGGGGTATTCTTCGGCCAGAGCCTGCACACGAACGGCACGAAGCTCTACTCGGCCCGCATCATCCCCTTCAAGGGGTCGTGGATCGAGTTCGCCACGGACATCAACAACGTGATGTACGCCTACATCGACCGCAAGAAGAAGTTGCCCGTCACCACGCTGCTGCGCGCCATTTGCTTCGAGTCGGACAAACAGATCCTCGAGATCTTCGACCTGGCGGACGAGGTGAAGGTGAGCAAATCGACCCTGCAGAAAGCCGTGGGCCGCAAGCTGGCCGCGCGCGTGCTGAAAACGTGGGTCGAGGACTTCGTGGACGAGGACACCGGCGAGGTGGTTTCCATCGAACGTAACGAGGTGATCATCGACCGCGAAACGATCCTCGAAAAGGAGCACATCGACGAGATCATCGAGTCGGGCGCCAAGAGCATCCTGTTGCACAAGGAGAGCCAGGCCGGCGTCGATTACTCGATCGTTTACAATACCTTACAGAAAGACCCCTGCAACTCCGAAAAGGAGGCAGTCGTATATATTTACAGGCAACTGCGCAACTCCGAGCCGCCCGATGAGGCCACGGCCCGCGACGTGATCGAGAAGCTGTTCTTCTCGGACAAGCGCTACGACCTGGGCGAGGTAGGCCGTTTCCGTATCAACAAGAAACTCGGCCTGGACATCGACCCGGCGATCCGTATCCTCACCAAAGAGGACATGATCGCCATCATCAAATACCTGATCCAGCTGATCAACTCCAAGACGGACGTGGACGACATCGACCACCTGTCGAACCGCCGTGTGCGCACGGTGGGCGAGCAGTTGGCCAACCAGTTCTCGGTCGGCTTCGTGCGCATGGCACGGACCATCCGCGAGCGCATGAACGTGCGGGACAACGAGGTGTTCACCCCGGTGGACCTGATCAACGCCAAGACGCTGTCGAGCGTGATCAACTCCTTCTTCGGGACCAACCAGCTCTCGCAGTTCATGGACCAGACCAAC
This sequence comes from Rikenellaceae bacterium, assembly GCA_031549495.1. Taxonomy (GTDB): domain Bacteria; phylum Bacteroidota; class Bacteroidia; order Bacteroidales; family Rikenellaceae; genus JAVBOW01. The sequence continues at coordinate 10,589 of JAVBPS010000082.1, forward strand.
CCGCTGGCCGAGATGACCCACAAGCGCCGCATGTCGGCCCTCGGCCCCGGCGGTCTTTCGCGCGAGCGCGCCGGTTTCGAGGTGCGCGACGTGCACTACACCCACTACGGCCGCCTCTGCCCGATCGAAACGCCCGAGGGCCCGAACATCGGTCTGATCTCCTCGATGTGCGTGTACGCCAAGGTGAGCGAGATGGGCTTCATCGAGACGCCTTATCGGAAAGTAACGGACGGTCGTGTGGATCTTACCGATAAAGGTATCGTCTACATGAGCGCCGAGGAGGAGGAGCTGCTGACCATCGCCCAGGCCAACGCGCCGCTCGATGATAAAGGCAACTTCCTGGAGCCGGAGCGTATCCAGTCGCGCGTGGAGAGCGATTTCCCCGTGGTGACGGCCGCCGAGGTGGACTATATGGACGTGGCGCCGAACCAGATCGCCTCGATCGCCGCCTCGCTGATCCCGTTCCTGGAGCACGACGACGCCAACCGCGCGCTGATGGGCTCGAACATGATGCGCCAGGCGGTGCCCCTCGTGACGTGCGAAGCGCCGGTCGTGGGGACGGGCCTGGAAAAAGACATGATGGCCGACTCGCGCATCCACATCGCCGCCGAAGGCGACGGGACGGTGGTATTCGCCGACGCGACCCGCATCGAGATCCGCTACGACCGCACGGAGGACGAGAAACTGGTCAGCTTCGACTCGGAGGTGACCGTCTACGAACTTCCCCGCTACCGCAAGACCAACCAGAATACCTCGATCACCCTTACTCCGCGCGTAATGAGCGGCGAAAAGGTGGTCAAAGGGCAGATCCTCTCGGACGGCTACTCGACGCAGGGCGGCGAGCTGGCCATCGGGCGCAACCTGAAGGTGGCGTTCATGCCGTGGAAAGGGTACAACTTCGAGGACGCCATCGTGGTCTCGGAGCGCATCATGCGCGAGGATATCTTCACCTCGGTGCACGTCGACGAGTACATCATGGAGGTGCGCGACACGAAACGCGGTGTGGAGGAACTGACCTCCGACATCCCCAACGTGAGCGAAGAGGCCACCAAGGACCTGGACGAGAACGGGATCATCCGCATCGGCGCGAACGTCAAGCCGGGCGACATCCTGATCGGTAAGATCACCCCGAAAGGGGAGAGCGACCCCTCGCCGGAGGAGAAACTGCTGCGCGCCATCTTCGGCGACAAGGCGGGCGACGTGAAAGACGCCTCGCTGAAAGCGCAACCCTCGCTCTATGGCGTTGTGGTGGATAAAAAACTCTTCAGCCGCGCGCAGAAGGAGACCGGCAAGGGCAAGCAGACCGAGAAGATCCAACTCGAAAAGCTCGACGCTGCCTTCATCAAGCAGACGACCGACCTGAAGAACCGCCTGATCGAGAAACTCTGGACGATCCTTAAGGACAAGACCACGCAGGGCATCCGCGACTACTTCGGCGCCGAGCTTTACGCCAAAGGCGCGAAGTTCAGCCAGAAGATGTTGGAGCAGATCGACTATATGAACCTTTCGACCGACAAGTGGACGGGCGACGCCCACATCGACGCGCTGGTCGATAAGGCGATCAACAACTACGTGCTCAAATATAAGGAGTGCGACGCGATGGTCAAGCGCGAGAAGTACAACATCACCAACGGTGACGAACTTCCCGCCGGTATCATCCAGCTCGCGAAGGTCTACATCGCCAAGAAGCGCAAGCTCAAAGTGGGCGACAAGATGGCCGGCCGCCACGGGAACAAGGGTATCGTGGCCCGTTGCGTACGCGACGAGGACATGCCTTTCCTGGAGGACGGGTCGATCGTGGATATCGTTTTGAACCCGCTGGGCGTACCTTCGCGTATGAACCTCGGGCAGATCTACGAGACCGTCTTAGGTTGGGCCGGCAAGGAGCTGGGCATGAAATTCGCCACGCCGATCTTCGACGGGGCCACCCTGGAGCAGATCAACGACTACGCCGGCAAGGCGGGGATCCCCCGCTCGGGCCGCACGTACCTCTACGACGGGGGCACGGGCGAGCGTTTCGACCAGCCCGCCACTGTGGGGATCATCTACATGCTCAAACTGGGCCACATGATCGACGACAAGATGCACGCCCGTTCGATCGGCCCGTACTCGCTGATCACCCAGCAGCCGCTGGGCGGTAAGGCGCAGTTCGGGGGCCAGCGTTTCGGGGAGATGGAGGTCTGGGCGCTCGAGGCGTTCGGCGCCGCCAACATCCTGCAGGAGATCCTGACGATCAAGTCCGACGACGTGATGGGTCGCGCCAAGGCGTACGAGGCCATCGTGAAGGGGGACAACCTTCCGCATGCCGGTATCCCGGAGTCGCTCAACGTGCTTTTGCACGAGCTGCGCGGCCTGGCCATCAGCGTGAAGTTAGAGTAATACGAAAGAAAAAACAAGATCATATGTCATTCAAGAAAGACAACAAACCGGCCGTGAGCTTCAACAAGATCTCGATCGGGCTCGCCTCCCCGGAGGAGATCCTGGAGAATTCGAGCGGCGAGGTGCTCAAGCCCGAAACGATCAACTACCGCACCTATAAACCGGAGCGGGACGGTCTGTTCTGCGAACGCATCTTCGGCCCGGTGAAGGACTACGAATGCCACTGCGGGAAGTACAAGCGCATCCGCTACAAGGGGATCGTCTGCGACCGTTGCGGCGTGGAGGTCACGGAGAAAAAGGTGCGCCGCGAACGCATGGGCCACATCTCGCTGGTCGTTCCGGTGGTGCATATCTGGTATTTCCGCTCGCTGCCCTCGAAGATCGGCTACCTGCTGGGTATCCCTTCGAAGAAGCTGGAAGCGATCGTCTACTATGAGCGTTACGTGGTCATCCAGCCCGGCGCAGCCGCCACGAACGGCGTGCAGGAGCTGGATCTGCTGACCGAGAAAGAGTACCTGGACGTGGTCGCCGCGCTGCCCAAGGGCAACCAGCAACTCGAAAACACCGATCCGGAGAAATTCGTCGCCATGATGGGCGCCGAAGCGATCTATACGCTCCTGGAAAAGACCGACCTCGACTCGCTGACCTACTCGCTGCGCCACAAGGCCAACAACGAGACTTCGCAGCAGCGCAAGAGCGAGGCTTTGAAGCGCCTGCACGTGATCGAGGCGTTCCGCGAGTCGCGCGAGGTGAACAAACCGGAGTGGATGGTACTCAAAGTGGTGCCGGTGATCCCGCCCGAGTTGCGCCCGCTGGTGCCCCTGGACGGCGGCCGTTTTGCGACTTCCGATTTGAACGACCTCTACCGCCGCGTGATCATCCGCAACAACCGCCTCAAACGCCTGATCGAGATCAAGGCCCCCGAGGTGATCCTGCGTAACGAAAAACGTATGTTGCAGGAGGCCGTCGATTCGCTGTTCGACAACTCCCGCAAGAGTAATGCGGTTAAAACGGAAAGCAATCGCCCGCTCAAGTCTTTGAGCGACAGCCTGAAGGGTAAGCAGGGCCGCTTCCGCCAGAACCTGCTCGGTAAGCGCGTCGACTACTCGGCCCGTTCGGTGATCGTCGTGGGTCCCGAACTGAAAATGCACGAATGCGGTCTGCCGAAAGACATGGCGGCCGAACTCTATAAACCGTTCATCATCCGCAAACTGATCGAACGCGGCATCGTCAAGACGGTGAAAAGCGCCAAAAAGATCATCGACCGCCACGACCCGGTGGTCTGGGATATCCTGGAGAACGTGCTCAAAGGGCACCCGGTGCTGCTCAACCGCGCCCCGACCCTGCACCGCCTCGGTATCCAGGCCTTCCAGCCCAAGCTGATCGAGGGCAAGGCGATCCAACTGCACCCGCTCTCCTGTACGGCGTTCAACGCCGACTTCGACGGCGACCAGATGGCCGTGCACCTGCCCCTGGGCAACGCCGCCATCCTGGAGGCGCAGATCCTGATGCTCGGTTCGCACAACATCCTCAACCCCGCTAACGGCGCCCCGATCACCGTTCCTTCGCAGGACATGGTGCTCGGCCTGTACTATATTACTAAACCGCGCACGGGTGCGAAAGGCGAAGGCCTGACGTTCTACGGCCCCGAGGAGGCGATCATCGCCTACAACGAGGGCGCCGCGGCGCTGCACGCCAAGGTGAAGGTGCTGGTGGACACGGTGGACGGCGCAGGCAAGTCGAAGCGCGAACTGGTCGAGACGACCATCGGCCGTATCCTGTTCAACCAGGTGGTGCCCGTCGAGGTGGGTTACATCAACGAGCTTTTGACGAAGCGCTCGCTGCGTGACATCATCGGCGTGGTGATGAAGAAGGCGGGCGCCGACAAGGCGGCCAACTTCCTGGACGACATCAAGAACCTCGGCTACCAGATGGCATTCCGCGGCGGGTTGTCGTTCAACCTGGACGCCGTGCTGATCCCCAAGGAAAAGACGGCGCTGGTGAACGAAGGCTACGAGCGCGTGGACGAGGTGTTGGAATCCTACAACGCCGGTCTGATCACCAACAACGAACGTTACAACCAGATCATCGACATCTGGACCAATATCAACTCCAAGCTCACCAAGACGGTGCTGGACCACCTGGTCTCCGACCTGGACGGCTTCAACCCCGTGTACATGATGCTCGACTCCGGGGCCCGCGGTTCGAAAGAACAGATCCGCCAGCTCTCCGGTATGCGCGGTCTGATGGCCAAGCCGCAGAAGTCCGGCAGCGAGGGGGGCCAGGTCATCGAGAACCCGATCCTTTCGAACTTCAAGGAGGGCCTCTCGGTGTTGGAGTATTTCATCTCTACGCACGGTGCGCGTAAAGGTCTGGCGGACACGGCCCTCAAGACGGCCGACGCCGGTTACCTGACCCGCCGCCTGGTGGACGTCGCACAGGACGTGATCATCAACGAGGAGGATTGCGGCACGCTGCGTGGCCTCTCGGCTACGGCCGTCAAGCGCAACGAGGACGTGGTGCAGACCCTCTACGAGCGTATCCTGGGCCGCGTCGCGGTGCAGGACATCCGCCACCCGATGACGGGCGAGTTGCTCTGCCAGGGCGGCGAGGAGATTACCGAGGAGATCGCTTCCGTGATCGAGGGTTCGCCCGTCGAGCAGGTCGAGATCCGTTCGGTGCTCACCTGCGAATCGCGCCGCGGCGTGTGCGCCAAGTGCTACGGGCGCAACCTGGCCACGGGCCGCATGGTGCAGAAGGGCGAAGTGGTCGGCGTGATCGCCGCACAGTCCATCGGTGAGCCGGGTACCCAGCTGACCCTGCGTACGTTCCACGTCGGCGGTGTGGCCGGGTCGGTGGCTGTGGACAACAACATCACCGCCCGCTACAACGGTAAACTGGAGATCGACGACCTGCGCGTGGTCGACACCAAGACCTCGGACGGCACCCCCGCCGGGATCGTCATCAGCCGCCTTTCGGAGGTGCGCATCATCGACGAGAACACCGGGATCACCCTCTACACGCACAACCTCCCCTACGGCGCCACCCTCTACATGAAGGACGGCGATCAGGTGAAAAAAGGCGACCTGGTCTGCGAATGGGACCCCTACAACGCTGTTATCATCTCCGAATTCGAAGGGAAGATCGGCTTCGAGAACCTCATCGAGGGCGGTACGTTCCGCGAAGAGTTCGACGAGCAGACCGGCCTGCGTGAAAAGGTGATCGTCGAGTCGCGCGACAAGACCAAGAACCCCGTCATCCGCATCCTCGATAAGAGCGGCGACGAGCAGAAACAATACAACCTCCCCGTGGGCGCCCACATCGTCGTGAAGGAGAACGCCAAGATCAAAGCTGGCGACATCCTGATCAAGATCCCGCGCGCCGTCGGTAAGGCGGGCGACATCACCGGGGGTCTGCCCCGCGTGACCGAGCTCTTCGAGGCCCGTAACCCGTCCAACCCGGCCATCGTGTCGGAAATCGACGGCGAGGTATCGTTCGGCAAGATCAAGCGCGGTAACCGCGAGATCGTCATCACCTCCAAGGCCGGTGACGTGAAGCGCTACCTGGTCCCCCTGTCGCGCCAGATCCTTGTGCAGGAGAACGACTACGTGCGCGCAGGCATGCCCCTCTCGGACGGCGCCATCACCCCCGGCGACATCCTCTCCATCCAGGGCCCGACGAAGGTACAGGAGTACATCGTCAACGAGATCCAGGAGGTATACCGCATGCAGGGCGTGAAGATCAACGACAAACACTTCGAGGTGATCGTCCGCCAGATGATGAACAAGGTGCAGATCGAAGATCCGGGCGACACCCGTTTCCTCGAGGAGCAGGTGGTCGACAAGTGGGAATTCATGGAAGTCAACGACGAACTCTACGACAAAGTGGTCGTCACCGACGCCGGCGAATCCCCCAACGTACAGCCCGGTATGATCATCTCCGTGCGCAAGCTGCGCGACGAGAACTCCGTGCTCAAGCGCAAGGACCAGAAGATCATCCAGGTGCGCGACATCATCCCCGCCACCTCCGACCAGGTGCTCCAGGGGATCACCCGCGCCGCCCTGCAGACCAGCAGCTTCATGTCCGCCGCCTCGTTCCAGGAGACCACCAAGGTACTCAACGAAGCCGCCATCATGGGCAAGACCGACCCGCTGGAAAAACTGAAGGAAAACGTGATCTGCGGCCACCTGATCCCCGCCGGAACGGGCGTCCGCGAATACGAGAATATCATCGTCGGCTCCCTGGACGAATACAACGCCATGGCCGCCGACCGGTAATCCCTGAAGGTGAAAAAGAAAGGGTGAGTCAATTTTGACTCACCCTTTCTTTTTCACCTTCAGGGTTTAACGGATGTTTCGCCGCTTTTTATAAAAAGCGGCACCAAAAACTTTTGTGGATACTTCGTATCCAATGATTGAGTTTGCTCGGAACGGGCTTTACAATCGAGCCAACGGGCACGTCATCCCGGGGCCCTTCGACTTCGCTCTGAATGATAAAGGACGACCTAAAAGGTCAGCATGAGTTCGATGGTGAACTTGTTGTCGGCCACGTGCGTGTCGCGGTCTTCGAAGTCGATGAAGTCGGTTCCCTTGCGGACGAAATATTGCTCGTAGTCGATCCTTATCGTCGATTTATAGGGGACTTTCGAGAGGCCGAAATTCAGGCCCGCGGTCAGGCGGTTCACGTCGAATACGTTGTTGCCTTTTTGGTAGCCCATCGCGTCCCACCGCAAGGCGGGAGTCAGGTAGTGGAATATTTTCAATGCGTTGAAATCGAAGGCGTACGCGCCTTCCAGGTAGGCTCCGAGCAGATTGCGGTCGAGCGTGTAGGAGTGGCGGTGCATGACCTCCGTTTCGATGCGCAGGCGGTCGGTGGCGTAACGCAGGTCGGCACCCCAGAAGAACTGGTCGAGCGTCTGGCTGCGGTAACGGTAGATCTTGACGCTGGAGCGCCAACCCTGCATCGTACCGGCGATCAGGCGCGCGGCGTACGAGGGGCGGTCGGTCCATTGCGGGTTGTTGATCTTGCCGCCGTTGAACACCCCGGCCTGCGCCTCCCAGGGGATGCCCGCACGGAATTTATACCCCGCCACAGCCCCTATGTCCCGCGAACCGGGAGTGAAGAACTTCCCCACGAAGGCGCGGTTGGCAAAGAGCGTTTTGTTGGGGGAGATGATATAATCGTTGTCGAAAGGCACATGCGTCTGCCCGAGATGGAGGTAAAAACCTTTCCACGGCTTGAGGGTCCCGTAGAGGTCGAGCGGCGAAAAAACGCCCTCGTTGCTCAATTCGACCTGGATGCGGTAGGCGACGTAATCGCCGATCTCGCCGCGCAGGCCGAGGCGCGAGTTGCGCACGTTGAAGCGCATCATGCCGTCCGTGGCGCTGACCTCGTATTTGGCTTTGATCGTCCCGTCGAAGCGGATGGTGAATTTCAGGTCTTTCAGGTCGGAGAGCGATACCCCCGTGCTGTCCGCTTGTGCGGCGCAAACTGCGGGGAGAAATAGTATTGACAGCAGGGAGATTAGCGTGCAGATTTTTTTCATCGGGAGGGTTGTTTCTCTGCCGTCATGACGGCGGGAAGCGGGATTCAATATTCTCAAAAATTTCCGATAAAGATAGCAAAAAAGAAGGGCGGGGAAAACTTTCCCCGCCCTTTCGCGTCAATTATAACGATTATTTCACCTCCTCGAATTCCACGTCGGTCACGTTATCGCCGCTTTGCTGCTCTGCGCCAGCGTTTGCACCCGGCGCTTCCTGCTGCGGGGCGCCCTGCGCCTGTTGGGCGTAGAGGTCCTGCGAGGCGGCCTGCCAGGCGTCGTTCAGGGCCTGCGTGGCGCTCTCGATCCCGGCCAGGTCGGCGGCTTTGTGCGCGTCCTTGAGCTGGGCGAGGGACGACTCGATCGCGGCCTTCTTGTCCGCGGGGATCTTGTCGCCGTACTCTTTGAGCTGCTTCTCGGTCGAGAAGATCATGCTGTCGGCGGCGTTCACCTTGTCGATGCGCTCGCGCTCCTCCTTGTCCTGGGCCTCGTTGGCTTTCGCCTCGTCGCGCATGCGCTGGATCTCGGCGTCCGTCAGGCCCGAGGAGGCCTCGATGCGGATCTTCTGCTCCTTGCCGGTGCCTTTGTCCTTCGCGGAGACGTTCAGGATGCCGTTGGCGTCGATGTCGAACGTCACCTCGATCTGGGGCACGCCGCGCGGGGCGGAAGGAATGCCGTCCAGGTGGAAGCGGCCGATGGTCTTGTTGTCGCGGGCCATCTGGCGCTCGCCCTGCACGATGTGGATCTCCACGGAGGGCTGGCTGTCGGCGGCGGTCGAGAAGGTCTCGCTCTTGCGCGTGGGAATGGTGGTGTTCGCGTCGATCAGACGGGTGAACACGCCGCCCAGCGTCTCGATACCCAGCGACAGCGGGGTCACGTCGAGCAGCAGCACGTCTTTCACCTCACCGGTGAGCACACCGCCCTGGATGGCAGCCCCTACGGCGACCACTTCGTCCGGGTTAACGCCCTTCGAGGGGGTCTTGCCGAAGAAATCCTCGACCACCTTCTGGATGGCGGGGATACGGGTCGAACCGCCCACGAGGATCACCTCGTCGATCTGCTGCGCGGTGAAACCGGCGTCCTTGAGCGACTTTTTGCACGGCTCGATGGTGGCCTGGATCAGCTTGTCGGCCAGCTGTTCGAACTTGGCGCGGGTGAGCGTCATCACCAGGTGTTGCGGAATCCCGTCCACGGGCATGATATAGGGCAGGTTGATCTCCGTCGAGGTCGAGCTGGAGAGCTCGATCTTGGCCTTCTCGGCGGCCTCCTTGAGGCGCTGCATGGCCATCGGGTCGCGGCGCAGGTCGATGTTATGTGTTTTAAGGAAATCCTCGGCCATCCAGTCGATGATCACGTGGTCGAAGTCGTCGCCCCCCAGGTGCGTGTCGCCGTTCGTGGATTTCACTTCGAACACGCCGTCCCCCAGTTCGAGGATCGAAATATCGAATGTACCGCCGCCGAGGTCATAGACGGCGATCTTCATGTCCTTGTTCTTCTTGTCCATCCCGTACGCCAGTGCGGCCGCGGTGGGCTCGTTGATGATGCGGCGAACCTTCAGGCCCGCGATCTCGCCGGCTTCCTTGGTGGCCTGGCGCTGTGAGTCGGAAAAGTAGGCCGGCACGGTGATGACCGCCTCGTCCACCGAGGTGCCGAGGTAATCCTCGGCCGTCTTTTTCATCTTCTGCAGGATCATCGCCGAGATCTCCTGCGGGGTGTACTGACGGCCGTCGATCTCCACGCGCGGGGTGTTGTTGTCGCCCTTCACGACGGTGTACGGCACACGGCCGATCTCTTTGCCCACCTTGTCATAGGTCTCGCCCATGAAGCGTTTGATGGAGAAAACGGTGCGTTTTGCGTTGGTGATGGCCTGTCGTTTGGCCGGTTCGCCCACTTTACGTTCGTTGTTGTCCGTGAAGGCGACGATCGAAGGGGTGGTGCGGTGCCCTTCGCTGTTGGGGATAACGACAGGTTCGTTACCCTCCATGACGGCTACGCACGAGTTCGTGGTGCCTAAGTCGATGCCAATGATCTTTCCCATAATAATTATTGTCTTTTGTTTTGTTTTCGGTTTGACTTACCCTTGTTCAATCTTTGTGCCAACCCGTTTGCAGGGCATTTAAAGTGACAAAACCGCCCTATATTGGCAGGGCGCACTGACATTTTGGCGTGTGCCAAAGGATTTGTCCGGAAAAGTTTTGAAGTTATCTTTTTTATGCTTACCTTTCATACGAGATTACAGACCGGACCCCGTAAAGGGGGCTAAATCATAAACTTAAAACTTTCCTGTCAATCATGGTGATTACATTTAACGAGCTGCGCCGCATCAAAGACAAATTACCCAGCGGCAGCTCGCAGCGCATCGCTGACGAATTGGGCATCGACGTAGACACAGTACGGAATTACTTCGGCGGGAGCCATTTCACGAATGGAGCCCTGACCGGAGTTCATTTTGAAAAGGGCCCCGACGGAGGCGTGGTAACCCTGGACGATACGGCGATTTTTGATGTGGCGATGCGCATCCTCGGCGATCTTAAGCAGAGTTAATCGGAGTAGTGAGAAAATGACCGGCGGCGGGCATCCAATGATGCTCGCCGCCGGATTTTTTTCAGATAGCATATTGCTTATTCGGGCTCAATGTAAAAAGGGATCAGTCGGGAAAACAGGTTGGCGATATCCTGTATTAAAATCAATATTCTTTTTGATAGGGCACCCGCGAGGGGTGCCCCTACGGTCTCGGCTGTGCTGTTTGAGATGTCTCGACTTGCCGCTCGACATGACGCGAGAAGACCGCTGGTAGCCGAAGGCGGGGGCGCAGGGATCCGAGCGGCGGCCAATGCGCGTAGGCCCGGCGCCATTAGCGGGAGGCTTGGGCCCCGCCAGGGTTTTCGGGGGACAAAGGCAGGAAACTGTAGCGGGTGGCCGGAGCGTTAGCGTAGGCGTGCGATGTGGCCCTGTGCGCAGCGGAATTTCCGGCCGACTCTCACGAAAACCCGTAAGCGGGTAAGCCGGGAGCGCGGCGCCTTGATCTTTTTGCCTACTTTTTCCATCAAGGGAAAAAGTACGGTCGCCCGTAGGCGAAAATGGCCCTGCGACCGTCGGCCAAAAAAGAACTTTATTTTAACATTTCTTACAGCACCAACCTGTTTTTCAGACTGATCTGTAAAAAGGCTCAATGTAAAAATCAGGTGGGGTAATCGCATTTTAGCACCACGTCACCCCTGACCCATCTCGTCTTTGTCATCCTGAACGAGGGGTGAAGGATCTCAGACAGCCGTTTGGAGATCCTTCACCCCTCGTTCAGGATGACAAACAGATCGAATTGTATGATAAGAGAAGTGCAGCTATGACGATTTGCCCCACCTGATTTTTACATTGAGCTTTTATTCGCCCCATTCGAGGCCCCCGGTGTCGAACTTGATGGTCTGCGTCCCCTCGTTGAAGAATTCGCACTGAACGATCGTTTTTTGCGCGCCTTTCAGGTTGTCGATGAATTTCTTCGTGTTCCTGATAAAGATGGTCTCGGAGCTGAAATCCGAAGGATCCGTATAGGAATATTTCTCTGCGGGTTTATCGTCAAAGCGCACCAGGATGGTCCGGTCGCCCATCGTATTGGGCATGAACTGGCCTTTGTCCTTGGTGATGGTCAGGAAGGCCTCCGTGCCGGAATTGGTTTTGCGCAGGTTGATCCAGACCTTCGTGCCGCCGCCGTAGGGGAAGCTGAATTCCAGCTCCTCCTCTGCCTCGATCCTGGCGAGGCGGGTTCTGCTGTCGTCCATTTCGTTCACTTTGTCGGAATAGGCCCATTCCGTTTTTGGGGCTTTGGTCTCGGCGCTCTGCGATCCGTCTGTGCCGCTCCCATCCGAGGAGGTCGAACTGCCTGCGCCGGGGCCACCACAGCCGAAAAGCGCTGAAACCAAGAGTAAAGACAATAATTTTTTCATAATTATAATGTTTGGGTTTCAACAAATATAACAAAAAAAACCGCGTTTCAAAGGGTCTTTGAGTCGAAAAATGGCCTCTGAGCGCTGTTTGGGGCGTATTTTGTCATGAAGTAATTGAAAAAGAAAGATGTAGCGCCGCCGCTAAAAATACGGCTCAGTCCTGGAAGTAGTATGGTGGAATTTTTCCGTACTTTTCCCCGGCGCTTGTCATTCTGAACGCCAGTGAAGAATCTTGGTCGGAATGGTTTGCAGCACACAGCCCGACCAAGATTCTTCACTGGCGTTCAGAATGACAAGCCCGGACAGATGAGACACAGCCATAATGTGTGCCGAATTTACACCAACCTGTTTTCCTGGCTGATCCCAAAACTCCCCGTCCCTCACGCAGAAAGAGAACGGATATTCCAAGAAAAACGGCCGCTCCCGTAAGAGAGCGGCCGTCGGTATTGGAAATGAAAACTTACGAAAGCCCTGCCACGGCCGACCCGATCAGGTTGGCGTTCTCCTGCTCCTCGACCAGCACCTTCACCTCGTCCAGGCGGGCGGCCTTGAGCAGCGAATCGAGGCACTCCATCGTCTGGTCCTTGTAGCTGGTGAAGCGTCCCTTGCGGTCGCGGCTCCAGAACAGACTCCCTTCGGCCACCAGCCGGATGGTCTTGATCTTCGGGTTGCAGGCTACCAGCTCGAAGATCAGCCCGGCGAGCGACGCGGCGACCAACTTGGCCGAGCGCTCGTAGATCTGGTGCGCGGCGGTCACGTACTCCTCCTTATACATATCCGGGAAGCTCATAATCTGCGTGAGGCGTGCGGCGTCGAAATTCTCCTCGAACTCGTCGCACGAGAAGAGGTATTCCAGGATGCGTCCCAGATACATCCCCGAGATCGCCTTTTCGAAACGCTGCGCACCGCGCGAGTCGCAGTAGCGGTCGATCTTGTCGTCGATCACCGAGAGGTGGGGCGGGTGGAAGTTGCCCGACTCCAGGTTGATGGGCACCAGGCCCTTCTGCTTGTAACCCGGGTCGAGTTTCTTGATGTCCTTGGCGTCGAAGAAGGTCGCCATGTTGGTCCCCGTGCCGACGATCAGGCCGATGTGGGCCTGGGCGGCGGTATCCGTCAGGCCGGCGAAGAGGCTGGCCACGGTGTCGTTGATCACGTTGATCTTTTTGAATGTGGTCTTGCCGTCGAGCGCCTTGTTCAGGTAGTCCATCAGGTTTTTACCGATGGGCTCGCCCACCATCTCCTTGATGTTCACGCCCTTGGTCCAGCGCAGCAGCGTGGCGTCGCCGTCGAGGGTCGATCCGGCGGGGTACGAGAAGCAGTAGCCGATCGACTCCACGCCCGTCAGGTTGAGCGTCGATACCAGATCGGCGATCTCCTTGAAAAGCTCTTCCTGCGTGCACTCCGGACGCTTCATGATCCCCGACAGGTCTTTTTTCCAACCGTTTTTGGGATGGATCGCAGGCTGCCCGTTCTTGAATTCGACCACGGCCACGCGGCAGTTGGTGCCGCCCAGGTCGAGCACGAGCACCTTCTCGTTCCCCACTTTGGTGATCGGGTTGATGTAGGTGGGGATGGCCAGGATCTGCTGTCCGTCTTTGACGAGGCCCTCCTTGATCTTGCCTTGCAGCGAGGTGGCGATCTCCATCAGTTGCGAGGGGGAGAGGTCGAAAATGTTTCTCTTCATGTCTTTAGTATTATTTGTTAGGATTATTTCAGTTCGTTTTCTGCGTTTGTCATTCTGAACGCCGGTGAAGAATCTCAAAATGGCTGTCTGAGATTCTTCGCTGGCGTTCAGAATGACAAAACAGGGTAAGTTCTCCGCTACGTTATTGGCCTTCATTGCCGGGCGTGCCGTCCACTCAACCTACAAATTTAATAAAATTTTATAAAAAATCATTCCTCCCGGTTTTTTATCCCGACCACGCAGAAAATTTATCTTTATCGCGTATCTTTGTTGAAATTATTTTCAAAAAACGATGAAAAGAGCGATATTCCTTTCCGGGCTATTGATTTGCCTGGTGTTGCAGGCCGCGGCCCAGCAGATGCCCAAGATGCCCGCCATCCCGGCCGACCCCGAGATCCGTGTGGGTACCCTGCCCAACGGCATGACCTATTACATCCGCCACAACGAAAAACCCGAGAAGCAGGCCGAGTTCTACATCCTGCATAACGTGGGCGCCATCCAGGAGGACACCACCCAGATCGGCCTGGCCCACTTCCTGGAGCACATGGCCTTCAACGGCACGAAAAATTTCCCGGGCAAGGACCTGATCAACTACCTGGAGAAGATCGGCGTGAAATTCGGCGCCAACCTGAATGCCGGGACCGGCCAGGAGACGACCGTATACAATATGTCCAACGTGCCGCTGCTGCGCGAGGGTATCGTCGACTCGTGCCTGCTGATCCTGCATGACTGGAGTTATTTCATCTCGCTGCTGCCGGAGCAGATCGACAAGGAGCGCGGGGTGATCGTCGAGGAGTTGCGCACGGGCAACACGGCCGGTTTCCGCACCCGCGAGGAGATAGCCCCCACGCTCTACAACCATTCGCGCTACGCCTACCGCAACATCATCGGCAACGAAGCGGGCCTGCGCAACTTCGGCTACCAACAATTGACGGATTTCTACCATAAATGGTACCGCACCGACCTGCAGGCGCTGATCGTGGTGGGCGATTTCGACGTGAACCAGATGGAAGCGAAGATCCGCAGCACGATGGCCGACATCCCGGCCGTGCAGAACCCCGCGCCGAAGGTCATGTTCCCGGTGCCGGACAACGCCGCCCCCCTGGTAGCCGTGGCGACCGACCCCGAGATGATGAACACCACCGTGGCGCTCTACATCAAGCGCGAGCCCATCCCGCGCGAGTTGAACGACAAGGCCCCCATCGCGCAGGTTAAAACGATGCTCCGGCTGATCGCCGGCATGGCCTCCGAGCGCCTGTCGGAACTCGCGCTTCTGCCCGACGCCCCCTTTATCACCGCCGGCTTCGGCAGCGGCAGCCTCACGCAAACCTGCGACGCCCTGTTCATGCGCGCCAACGCCCGCGAAGGTCAGGCCGCCGGCGCCTTCGAAGCCCTGTGCACCGAACTGGAAAAAATCCGCCGCTTCGGCTTCACCGAAACGGAGCTGGACCGCGCCCGCATCGACATGATGCGTTCGGCCCGCCAGCAGTACGACGGCCGCAACGACCGCCGCAACAGCTATTTCGTCAACCTCTGCCTGGGGAATTACATCAAAAACGCCCCCATGCCCCCCGCCGACATCGACTGGGAAATGGACAGCCTGATCCTGGCCGGCGCCGACCTGCTGCTGATCAACCAGATGGCCAGCCAACTGATCACGGATCAAAACCGCGTGATCACCGTGACCGGCCCCGAAAAAGCGGGGGTCGCCACCCCCTCGCAGCAGGACTTGCTGGCGATCATGGAGCGCGTGGGCAAATCCGACGTCGCGCAGTACACGGACGACACGGTGATCGAACCGCTCGTACAGGCCCCGCTGAAAGGCGCGGCCGTGGCGAAAACCGCCCCCGGGCAGTTCGGCTCGACGGTCTGGACGTTGGCCAACGGCGTACGCGTGGTGATCAAGCCGACCGATTTCAAGGCCGACGAGTTGCTGATGCGCGCCTCCTCCCGTGGCGGCCTGTCGGTGCTCTCGGATGCCGATTACCCCTCGGGCGATATGCTGACCACGCTGGTGGGCATGTCCGGCGTGGGGAAATTCTCCGCCATCCAGCTTTCGAAGCAACTCACGGGTAAAGCGGCCGAAGTTTCCCCCTATGTGAGCCAATATTCGAACGGGTTGAGCGGCAAAGGCTCGCCGAAGGATCTGGAGACGATGCTGCAACTGACCTACCTCTACTTCACGCAGCCCCGCTTCGACCGCACGGACTACGACGTGATGATCGACAAATACGTCTCGGCGCTGGCCAATGCCGGACAGAATCCCGGATACGTGATGCAGAAGCGCACGCTCGAGACCCTTTACGGCAATAACATCCGCCGCCAGTCGATCAGTACCGAGCGCCTGGGGCTGGTCCATTTCGAAGATATGCAGCGCATCTGGAAGAGCCTCTATTCCAACGCCGCCGACTTCACCTTCACCTTCGTGGGCAACCTCGATCCGGCGCAGGCCAAACCGCTGATCGAGAAATACCTCGGTTCGCTGCCGGTGACCAAACAAAAACTCACCTGGCGCGACGACAAGGTGCGCGAAGTGGCGGGCAAGGTCGAAGACACGTTCGCCGTGCCGATGAAAGCCCCCAAGAGCACCGTGATGACCGTCTTCTCGGGCCCGATGCCCTACACGCTCGAAACGGCGCTCACCTGCTCGTTCCTCCAGCAAATCCTCAGCATCCGCTACACCGAGTCGATCCGCGAGGAGAAGGGCGGCACGTACGGCGTTCGCGTGGGCATGAGCCAAGAACGGATCCCCGCGATGCGTTACACCCTGATGACCACCTTCGACACCGACCCCGCGATGGCAACCGAGCTGCAGGAGATCATCGTCGGGCAGATCGCCCTCGTGGCCTCTGAGGGCCCCAAAGCCGAGGATGTGGAAAAAGTCCGCGAGTACATGGTCAAGCAGCGCCAGGACAACCTGAAGATCAATAACCTGTGGCTCAGTTACCTGAACACGTTCTACACCGACGGTCTGGACATGAACACCGACTACGACCGCACCCTGGCCTCGATCGACGCCGCGAAGATCAAAGCCCTGGCCGCCAAAGTGCTGGCCGACGGGAATATGACCCGGATCGTCATGAATCCCGAGTAATGGTCTGTGCTGTCTTGGCTGCGCGCATAGCGGGCCATATTTCACCGATCCCTGCCGCTTTTGATGCTCGACGTACGTAGGGGCACCCCTTGCGGGTGCCCAATAAGGAAGGGCACCCGCAAGGGGTGCCCCTACGGCGCCGTCGGTAGCCGAAGGCGGGGTGCGTTGGCATGAGCGGCGGCCAAAGCGCGGTGGCCCGGCGCCATGAAGCGGGAGGCTTTTCGTTGCCGAACAAAGAGACGTTCGGCTTCCTCCTCCTTGCTCGGCATAAGCCAAGCAAAAAGACGCTTGCCTTCTGCTCTCGCTGCGTTCGTCGGTTGGGCCCCGCCAGGGTTCTCGGGGGACAAAGGCCGGAAACTGTAGCGGGAGGCCGGAGCGCTCGCGCGGAGGCGTGCGATGTGGCCTTGTGCGCAGCGGAATTTCCGGCCGACTCTCACGAAAACCCGTCAGCGGGTAAGCCGGGAGCGCGGCGCCTTGATCTTTTTGCTTACTTTTTCCATCAATTTTTCTAGAAGAGAGCGCAGAAGCCAAACGTCTTTTTGTTTGGATTATGCCGAACGACGACGAAAAATCACGACCGCAGGGAGTAACAAAGGGAAAAAGTAAGTCGCCCGTAGGCGAAAAAGGCCCTGTGCCCG
>JAVBPS010000063.1:0-12225 GCA_031549495.1 Rikenellaceae bacterium
AACGTATGTGAGGGAACTTCCTTATATTCCATTCGATTTTATCATTCTGAGCGAAGCGAAGAATCTCAGACAGTCGTTTTGAGATTCTTCGCTTCGCTCAGAATGACAAATGCGTCGTTTTTCGTCCTTATAGACCGGAAAAATCTCTTTCAAATTCGTAAAACTCGGGATGAACGGCACATCAGGACATTTTGTCCTAACGAAAGGACATGCGGATGCGGAAAAGCCGCCGGATATTTGTACCACGAAAACAACACAATATGAATATCCGTGTAAAAATAGTCCTGTCGGCCCTGCTGATCGGCACCGTTTCGCAGGCCGCGGCGCAGCCGCTGACGCTGGAGCGCTGCCGTCAACTGGCGCTGGACAATAACCGTTCGCTCAAGGCCGCCTCCGAGCAGGAGCGCGCCGCCTACTACCAGAAGCGCGAGGCGCTGCTCAATTTCTTCCCGAAAGCGACGGCCGGTGCCGCCTACATCCATTTCAACCGCGACCTGCACCTGATCGGACAGGGCGCTATTCCCTCCGGGATACCGCTGCCCGCGGCGCTGGGAGGCGGTGTGTTGCCCCTGCCTGCCGAACTTACGGCCGGGATCTACGACGCGGCTACAGTCGACCTGTCGAACAACTGGGTCGCCGGGGTGAACCTCATGCAACCGATCTTTGCCGGAGGTAAGATCGTCGCCTACAACGACCTGCGTAAATGCGCCCACCAACTGACCGGCGCGATGCTGGAAACCCGCACGGCCGAGGTGATTACCGAGGTCGACGAGGCCTATTGGCAGGTGGTCTCGCTCACGTCCAAATGCGAACTGGCTACCTCCTACGTCGCCCTGCTGCAAAAACTCTGCGACGATACGGACGCCCTGCTGGAAGAGGGCATGGCTACGAAAGCCGACAAACTCTCCGTCGGCGTGAAGCTGAACGAGGCCGAACTGGCCCTCACCAAAGCGACCAATGGACTGAGCCTCTCGAAAATGCTTCTCTGCCAGATCTGCGGCATAGAGATCACAGACGCCGTGGCAGTCGCCGACCGGGGCGAGGAAACCTTTACGCCCCAGCCGCAATCCTACGACATGGACGAAGCCATCGGCAGTCGCTCCGAGATCCGCAGTCTGGCCCTCGTGACGAAGATCGCCGACCGCCAGGCGCGCATCGCCTTCTCGGAATACCTGCCCGTAATGGGCCTCACGACGGGCTACAACTGGATCCGCCCCAGCCTGACGGACGGCCTGCAGAACAAAATGGGCGGCATGTGGAACGTCGGCGTGGGCCTCTCGGTGCCCCTGAATTTCGGCACCAACTCGGCCAAGCACAACGCCGCCAAAGCGCAAGTCCGCAAGGCGCAGTACGAACTGGAAGAAGCCGAAGAAAAAGTGCGCCTGCAAATCACGCAGTCGGATTACAAACTCACCGAGGCGGCCAAAAAAATGGAAGCCTCGCACCGCAACGCCGAGCGTGCGGACGAGAACCTGCGTTACGCGAACGCCGGTTTCGAAGAGGGCGTGATCCCCGCCTCGGATGTGCTGGGGGCGCATACGGCCTGGATGGCCGCGCATGCCGAGCAGATCGACGCGCAGATCGACCTGCGCCTCTGCCGCCTCTATCTGGACAAGGCATTAGGGAAAAATTTGCAGGATCTTACCGCTTCATCCGGTTTGTCATTCTGAACGAAGTGAAGAATCTTGGTCAGAATTGTTCTGCCCACAGCCCGACCAAGATTCTTCACTTCGTTCAGAATGACAAAAATGAAGGAAAATTTTAAAAAATCTAAAAACGAATCATATGGAAAGCAACAAAGCGGGATCGAAGCTGATCCCCATCATCGCCTTCATCGCCCTGATCCTCGGCGTGGCCGCCTACGGTTTCTTCTTCCTGGGCCGCGAGGACCGCACGGTGCAGGGCGAGGCCGAGATGACCGAGGTACGCATATCGAGCAAAGTCCCGGGCCGTATCGCGCAACTATTGGTCGAGGAGGGCGACATCGTCCGTGCAGGCGACACGCTCGCCATCCTGAGCATCCCCGACATCGAGGCGAAACGCGCGCAGGCCGAGGCCGCCGAGTCGGGCGCCGAAGCGCTGAACCGCAAGGCGTTGGACGGTGCGCGCCGGGAGCAGATCGAAGCCGCCCGCGAGTTATGGCAGCAGGCCGTGGCCGGGCTGGACATCGCGCGCACCTCTTACGAGAGGGTAGAGAGGCTATTCGAAAAAGGAGTCTCCACGGCCCAGAAACGCGACGAAGCATTGGCCAATTTCCGTGCCTCCGAAGCGCGCGAAAAGGCCGCCCGCGCCCAATACGACATGGCCGTCAACGGGGCTGAATCGACCGACAAACTGGCTGCCCGTGCCCAGCTGGCCCGCGCCCGCAGCGCCGTGGCCGAGGTCGATTCCTACATCGCCGAAAGCTACCTGATCGCCCCCGTGGCGGGCCGCGTGAGCGACCGTTTCGTGAGCGTGGGCGAATTGGTCGGCAGCGGCGCCCCGGTGATGAACATCTCCAATTTGGATGACAAATGGGGCGTGTTCAACGTGCGCGAGGATAAACTGTTGCGTTTCAAGGCGGGCGAAACGGTGACGGTCTACGTCCCGGCGCTCGACCGTGACCTCGACATGAAGATCTATTCGATCAAGGACGCAGGCACTTACGCCGTCTGGAAAGCGACCAAGACCCTCGGCGATTACGACCGCAAGACCTTTCAGATCAAGGCGCGTTTCGTAAGCGGGGACGAGGATATTTACCCCGGGATGTCGCTGCTTATCAAATAAATTTCCAAACGTTCCCGTCATGTCGAGCGATAGTCGAGACATCTAAAACAGACTGTCTGAGATGTCTCGGTTATCGCTCGACATGACGAAAGAGATAATTAAACCGTAAAGAGGTGGAAAAGAAAGGTTTCATAGCGGTCTTCCGCCGCGAATGGCAACGCATGGCCCGCTCGAAAGTGGTGCTGTGGGGGGCGGTCTGTGTGCCGTTGCTGGCTGCGGCGGTCTTCCTGCCGATGATGCGCAGCGGCCTGCCGGTGGGCATTCCCGTGGCGCTGGTCGATCACGATAATTCGGCCACCTCGCGTGCCTTGGTGCGCCAGTTGGACGCTTTCCCGAAGACGGATATCGCCTACCGCTGCGCCACTTTCGGCGAGGCGCAACGGCTTATGGAGCGGGGCGAGGTCTACGCCATTATGACCATCCCCGAAGGTTTCGCCCGCGACGCCTCGACCGGCCGCCAGCCGCAACTCGGTTATTATACAAATAATGCCTTCCTGATCAACGGATCCCTCACGTTCCAGGACCTGAAGACCGCCTCGGTGCTGGCCGCCGCATCCGTAGGGATCAAACTCGGCGACGCGCACGGCGAAACAGGAATGCAGGCAATGCAGGCCGCGCAGCCCATCGTGGTGGAGAGCCATCCGGTCGGCAACCCTTCGCTGAATTACTCCATCTACCTGAATAACATGCTGCTGCCCGGTGTGCTGCAACTGATCGTGTTGATGTTCACCGTATCGGCCTTCGGGTCGGAGGTCAAGGCAGGCAACGGCCCGGGACTGATCGAACTTGCCGGCGGGTCGACGCCCGCAGCCGTGATGGGTAAGTTATTGCCTTACACGATATTGTTTATGTCCATCGGGTTGATGTTCATGGGCTTGCTGTACGGCATCTGCGCCTTCCCGTTGCGCAACGGCTTTTGGCCGATGGCGCTCAATTACCTGTTGCTGATCCTCGCCTCGCAGGGATTCGCGATGGCGCTGCTGGCCGTGTTCCGGAATTACCGTTTTTCGGTCAGCATCGCCTGCCTGATCGGGATGCTTTCCATTCCGCTGAGCGGCTTCACGTTCCCCGTCACGGCGATGTATGGACCGATGCAGGCGTGGAGTTCGATCGTCCCGCTGCGCCATTTCTTCCTCAATTATGTCGACCAGGCACTGGCCGGCGTGCCGCTGGGCTATTCTGCCATGCATTACGCCGCGCTGATGGGTTTTGTGGCTGTGGGACTGGGGGCGATGCCCGGCGTGGGCAATATCCTGCGTAACGATACTTACCGGCCATGAAATCACGGATCGCAGAATTGTATGGTGTGTGGATGAGCGAGTTGCGAATGGTATTTCGTGACCCGGCCGCCATCCTGATCTTTTTGATCGTCCCGCTCGTCTACCCGTTGCTCTATACGACGATATACAATAAAGAGGTCGTCCGCGAGGTCCCCGTGGTGGTGGTCGACGATTCGCACAGCGCCGCGGGACGCGAATTCGCCCGCCTGACGGACCTTTCGCCCGACGTGCGCGTGATCGCCACAGCCGAGGATATGGCCCGGGCGCGCGACCTGGTCGCCCGGCGCGAGGCTTACGGGATCATCCACATCCCGGCCGGGTTCGCCGCGGACATTGCCCGTGGCGAACAGACCCAGGTCGAGGTCTTCGCCGAGATGAGCAGCATCCTGCATTACAAGGCCATCCTGCTCTCCGCCACCGAGGCCTCGCTCGTGATGGGCGCCGATATCCGTGTAGCCGAAACCGGCCATAACTCCGCGGGCGAGGACGCCACGGCGATGCGATACGTAAAGGGTGAATGGGTGTCCGTGTACAACATTCCCAACGGATTCGCCGCCTTTTTCATCCCCGCCGTGCTGATCCTGATCCTGCAACAGACCATGCTGCTGGGCATGGCGACCTTGTTCGGGACGCGGGCCGAGCGGCGGCAGATCATGCTTCCCTCGGAGCGTATGGCGGGTCGGCGTCGCGGCTTGCAGGCCGTCACGCTCGGCAAGGCGCTCTGCTATTCGACGCTTTACCTGGTCATCTCGGTGTGGGTGCTGCGCGTGGTGCCTTATCTGTTCGGACTGCCGCAGATCGGTCATCCGGGCACACTCATCGTCTTCCTTATCCCGTTCCTGCTCTCGTGCACTTTTTTCTGCATGACGCTCTCGTACCTCAGTTCGCAGCGCGAATTCGGCTTGCTGCTCTTCGCCTCGACCAGCGTGATCTTCATCTTCCTCTCGGGCGTGTCGTGGCCCTGGAACGCCATGCCGGGTACGCTGAAAGCCGTCGCATACCTCATCCCCTCCACGCCCGGCGTGCAGGGTTTCGTGAAGATCAACACGATGGGGGCGTCGCTCGGCAGCGTGATGTTCGAATACGTGATGCTATGGATACAGGCGGCCTTCTACTGGGGTGCGGCGACGCTCATGCACCGCTGGTGGGTGCGCAATTACGACCCGCGGCTCAACCCTCCCCTTTCTTATACTCCAATGGAGTGACACCCGTATGCTGCTTGAAAAAGCGGCCGAAGAACGACGGGTTCGGGAAATTGAGCTCCTCGGAGACCTGCAACACGCTGTGTCCCGAGGTACGCAACAGGTTTTTCGCCCCCACGATCACGATCTTATTGATCCAGGCGTAGACCGTTTCGCCGGTCACGTGCCGTACGCTCTGGGAAAGATATTTAGGAGTAACACACAGTTTGCCCGCATAATACGCCGGCGCGCGATGCTCCTTGTAACCGCCGACCAACAGCTTAAGGAATTGCTCGGTCAATTCCTCTGCCCGGGACGAGAAAGTACGCTGGTCGGCCGCCAGGGCCGCCGCACCGTAAAGCGCCTCCAGCTGGAGCACGAGCACGCCCAACATTCCCCGCGCTACGGCATTGCCGTGCTGCACGGGGGAATTGCGGTAGAGTTGGTAGATCAGCTCATGCATTTTCAGCAATACCTCCCCATCCTGCTGCCCGACCTGGATGCAGGGATTCATCCCGATATACCGGACCGCCTCGATCTGCACTCGGATCTCATCGACCATATCGAGCGAAAAGACCAGCATGCGCAATTCCAGGTCATCCGTGCGCCCCAGCGGCTCGACGATATGATTCGGCAGGATGGTGATCACACTCCCCGGCCCCACCTCGTATTCGCGCGAATTGATCCGGATCCGGGCGCCCCCCGCCATGCAGAGGCAGAAGGCCACCCCATCCAGCATGTTGGGCTGGTTGTAGGTGAAGCTCGCCGGGAAAAAAGAGCCGTGCGTAGCGATCACGTGCCGGAAGTCCATGCTTTCGCCGGGAAGGAAATCGGCTATGGAGAGGCGTGCGGTCTTTTTATTCATGATCCGGTTGTGCTGTTTTGCAAATTTAATAAATTATACGGGATAACGCGCAGTCAATTATTTTGTTACTTTTGCAGTGCGATCATTTCGTAAGACGGTGTGGCTGATGCGGTTGGAAATCGTAAGCGAGTCCTGTGCCTTTATGGGGAAATTAATGCCGGTCGAAGTCCGTTAAGTCGGTATGGGTTTGTCTGATATGTGCTTATGGAACAGTTTTTGTGTCCCATTTTGACAAAATAAGTCCCTTTTCGCCCGTGGGACATGCAAATACTTACTTCGTAAGGAATAAAATATTACTTTAGCATCCCCAATAATATTTATTGATTCGGTAAAATTTTATAAAACCATAGTTTATGATCAAGTACGATTATCAGCGTTTGTTATCCAAACTCTCTTCGAAACTCCGTCGCGGCGATGCGAATTCGAATGGCCGGATGGGGGAGGCGTATGCGGCTTCCGTGGCTGTGGATGGTGAAGATATGAAGGAACTCAAGAACAAGAACTTTTTTAAGGATATCTATGCAGATATCGCTCCTACCCAGTACGAGGGTGTGATCACGAAGGACATCGTCATCGACGGTTCGATCCAGTGCGGTTCGAACCTGAAGATCTTCGGCGTGGTGAACGGCAACATCTCCTGCGGCGGCAACGTGGACATAACCAACAAGGTGAACGGCGACATCTCCGGCAAACAGATCAACATCTCCGGCGCCACCATCACCGGCAACATCATCGCCCGTGACTCCGTAAGGCACGAAGGCGGCGTGGTGACCGGCCGTATCGAGGCCCGCAACGCCGACATCGACGGTAAGGTGAACGGCGATATCAGCGTAGGCGAGCTGCTCAACATCCGCAAGAACGCCGTCATCAACGGCGACATCCATGCGTCCGTGGTGTCTATCGCCAAAAAAGCGGTGATCAACGGTAAACTCTGCGTGAAATCGACGCAGGAAGAATAGGATACGGGTTGTGTTTTTTATATGCGGGATTCCGGCCTTGGCTGCGGATCCCGCATCTTGTTTTATAGCTACCGCGGTTTTATGCTAAAAAATAGAGCCGGGCTGTTTGGTAAATAATTAAAATTGGCTTACATTTGCACACCCGCTTTTCCAGGGCGGGTAACTTCGGTCAGGAGAGGTGGGTGAGTGGCTGAAACCAACAGTTTGCTAAACTGTCGTACTGGGTAACTGGTACCGGGGGTTCGAATCCCCCCCTCTCCGCCAGGTAACATGGCAATATCAAGAAAATCGCTGAGATTCAAGGCATCTCGGCGATTTTTGTTTTGGGCGGATACCAAAAGACGTGTTTTGCGGAGTATCGATCGATGATTTCCCGCTTTATCCGTATAACCAGAGGAATAGGTTTGGAATGCAAAAAAAGTATTATATATTTGTCTGACTTTCACAATCCGGACCTATGGCAAAACGGAACGACGACATCATCAACGAAATAACCCCTCTCTCGGGCAAAGACTGCTTCTATATTATAGAGAGGTATAAATCCGAGTTCACATATCCGTTGCACGCGCACTCGGAATATGAGCTCAACTTCGTGGAGAAAGGCGCCGGCGTGCAGCGCGTGGTGGGGGATTCGGCCGAAGAAATAGGCGACTACGACCTGGTGCTGATCGCCGGCGACGACTTGTGCCACGCATGGAAGCAGCACAATTGCCGCTCGGCGAGCGTGCGGGAGATCACCATACAGTTCTCTTCCGATCTGTTCTTCGGCAACCTGCTTGAGAAAAACCAATTCGACTCGATCCGTAAAATGCTTGAGAAAGCGCGCGTGGGGCTTGCCTTCCCGATGGAGGCTATCCTGAAGGTCTATTCGATGCTCGATACGCTCGCCGCCGAACAAGGGTTCCATGCCGTGCTCAAATTCTTTTCGATACTTTACGAGCTTTCGCTGTGCGACGGCGCCCGCACGCTGTCGAGCAGCTCTTTCGCCCGGGTCAGCGACCCCGCGGACAGCCGCCGCGTGCAGAAGGTCTATGATTTTATCAATCGCAACTACCATGCCGAGATCCGGCTTGCGCAGTTGGCCGACATAGCCGGCATGACCCCGGTCGCGTTCAGCCGCTTTTTCAGCCAGAGGACGGGTAAAAGCATATCGGACTACATTATAGACATCCGGCTGGGGCATGTGGCGCGCCTGTTGACCAACTCGACCCGCTCCGTGTCGGAGATCTGTTTCGAATGCGGGTTCAATAACCTGTCCAATTTCAACCGCATATTCCGCAAGCGGAAGGGGTGTTCGCCCAAAGAGTTCCGCGAAAACTACCGGAAGATCAAGAAGCTTATTTAAGCCCCCGGGCCCGGCGCAACCTGAAACGGATGCGGCGTCGGGCGGCGGGATGATAGTATTATATTCGGATATTAAAGTATCTGTTTAAGGTCGTTGTGTGCATTACTTTTGTCTTCGAAGCGCGGAATAATTCCGTGCGTGCCGTCGGCCGGCTATGAACCCCGGTCCGGCATACAACCTTAACCTTTAACTTAACATGATGAAACTTAAACGCATTGCCGTACTCATGCTGACCATGGGAACGCTGTTCTGCCAGGGGCTCAGGGCCCAGCAACAGACCGTTTCGGGGATGGTCACCAGTGCGGAGGAAAAGCAGCCCCTGGCTGGCGTTACGGTGGTTGTCAAAGGCTCTTCGACAGGTGCTACCACCAACGCTAAGGGAGAGTACTCGATCGCCGCCAAGAGCGGCGACGTATTGTTGTTCAGCTTCCTGGGAATGATGCCCGAATCGGTTTTAGTGGGTAATTCGAGCCAGGTAAACATGGTCATGCGCACCTCGAGCACCGATATCGACGAGGTCGTGGTCGTCGGCTACTCGCTCGTCAAGAAGAGCGACCTGACCGGCAGTACGCAGACCGTGACCAGCGAAGATATCATGAAAAACCGTCCGGTAAGCCTCGAACAGGGCATGCAGGGACGTCTGGCCGGTGTCAACGTCGTGAAGAACGACGGCGCCCCGGGCGGCGGTATCAGCATGCAGATCCGCGGCACCAACTCCTTCTCGTCGAGCACCGAACCGCTCTACGTGATCGACGGGGTACCTGTTTTCATCTCGAACGACGAGGAGTCGATGACCTTCGACGAGAACGAGGTGGCCAGTCGCAACGCCCTTTCGTTCCTCGATCCGAACGACGTCGAGTCGATCGAAGTACTCAAGGACGCCTCGGCGATCGCCATATACGGTATTAACGGTTCGAACGGCGTGGTGATGATCACCACCAAGAGCGGACGCCAGACAGGCGGCAAACTGGTGGTCAACGCCACGATGACCGTCAGCGCGGTATCTAACAAACTGCGGATGCTCACCGGGGCGGAATACGCCGAGTACCGCAACCAATCGTACATCAACACGCAGATGATCAACAGCGGCAGCTTCAGCCCGCTGGGTTTGCCTTACCTGGGCGGAGTGAACTCGCAGGGCGCCTACGTCAAAGGCCCCGAGGCGTATAACAACGACCCCTACTATTGGCAGGACCAGATCTTCCGCCATGCCATCTCGCAGAATTACAGCATCAACTATTCGGGCGCTTCGGCGCAGGGCGACTATTCGGTCGGTCTTTCGTACCTCGATCAGCAGGGTACGGTCATCAATTCGGGCTATGACCGCCTGAATACGAATGTAAAGCTGAACCAGAACATCCGCAAGTGGCTCAAAGTAGGCACTTCCACCAACTTCTCGGTCGCCAATTCGGATATCATCAAGGCCGCCACGCAGAATCAGAACAACGGTGACGAAGGCGTGATCCGTTCGGCGCTCTATTTTCCGCCCATCTACATGGCCGAGGACGACCCGGGCTATGCCGAATACCAACTCGTATCGAACCCCATAGCCTACACGACGGCTATGAACAAACAGCGCAACTACAACATATACACGACGAACTACCTGAATGCCACGCTCGTTAAGGGTTTGATATTCCGTACGGTATTCTCCTACAAAGCCTCCATCAACTCCATCAACCGCTATTTCCCGCGCGACCTGTACGAAGGGCGTTCGGTGAGCGGCAAGTCGTTGGCCGGCGACACGCAAAGCCAGACCTACTCGTGGGACAACCTGCTGATGTACAACCGTACCTTCTGTAAAAAGCACAACGTGAGCGCCACGCTGGGTACCCTCTGGTTGCAGACCGATGGCTACACCAAGCAGGTCGTCACTCAGGGCTTCGGCACCGACATCAACAACGGTTGGTTGCTGGCCGACGGCACCAATCCGCAGACCCCGAAATCGTCCAAGTACGACGGTACGAGGTTGTCGATCATCTCCCGCGCGGCCTACAACTACGACAGCCGCTACTTCCTCACCGCGACCTTCCGCCGCGACGAGGCGAGCCAGTTCGCCGACAACCACAAATACGCCTATTTCCCCTCCGTAGGTGTGGCATGGACCGCGTCGAACGAAGCGTTCCTGAAAGGCAACAAGGCCATTAGCACCCTTAAACTGCGTTACAGCTACGGGGGCGTCGGCAACAGCGGCATTCCCTCCTACGGATCGCTGATGATGATGATGGACGGCAACTATCCCTTCGGATCGGGCGTCCAGCCGGGCTATGCCCCCGACCCCAACTATCCGGGCAACCCCGACCTGATGTGGGAAACCACCTACCAGCACGACCTGGGACTCGAACTGGGGCTTTTCGGCCGCGCGACGATCGAGGTGGATTACTACAACAAAAAGACCGAAAGCCTGATCCAGCGCCGCGACCTTCCCCCCAGCAGCGGCAAGAGCACCGTACAGGCCAACGCAGGCAACGTGAGTAATAGTGGTATCGAGGTGACGGCCAGCGTGAATGTCATCCGTTCGCGTGACTTCAAATGGGACGTGGGCGGCAACTTCGCCTTCAACCAAAACGAGGTCACCAGCACCGGCCCCGACAACTCGCCGATCTACCCCAATAACCTGTGGAACGACCTGCGCCCCTATGTTATCGAAAAAGGACGCCCCGTCGGCCAGTTGATCGGCTTCATCGAAGAAGGTATATGGTCCTCGCGCGAGGAGGTGATCAACAGCGCCCAGTTCCAGAAAACCTACCCGGGTTACACCACGGCCAGCAACGTCGCGGCCACGGAGCTGATCATCAAACAGAAATGGATCGGCGAGGTGAAGATACTCGACCGGGACGGCGACGGGGTCATCACAGACGCCGACCAGACCTACATCGGCAACGTAAACCCGAAATTCATCTACGGCATCAACACCAGCTTCTCGTGGAAGAACCTCGATATGTCGCTGCTTTTCAACGGCGTCTACGGCAACGACATCATCAACATGCCCTCCCTGCGCAACCATAACCTGGGACAGACCCGCAACATTCCCCATGAGATCCTGGCCAACGCATGGGCCCCGGGCAACAACGGCACCAACCCCAAGATCTACACCACCACCAGCCGCGACCTCTATTTCTCGCGCCGTTACATCGAGAGCGGATCCTACTTCAAACTGCGTAACCTGTCGGTGGGTTACACGCTCAACAAGCCCCTGCGAGGCATCGCTTCGATGCGCGTGTTCTTCTCGGGCAACAACCTGTTCACCATCACCAATTACAGCGGCTACGACCCCGAGGTGAATGCCTTCGGTTCGGGTAATCCCAGCAAACGCGGCGTCGACGCGGGCGGTTATCCCCAGGCGCGCGAGTTCACTTTCGGTATCAGTTTAACCTTATAACCAGTCAGCCACTATGAAAAAGTACCTGATATACCTGCTCGCTCTGTCGCTCGTCTTGTGGGCCTGCGACATGGAAGAGCACCCCTATACGATCAGCGAGGATATGATCGACAGCCCCGAGGGGGCCGCGCTGGCCGTCACCGCCATGTACAACACCTTCTGGAAGACGGAATTGATGAAAAAGGCATACATGGAGACCATCGACATGGACCATGACCACGCCGCCGCCCCTTCGTGGGTGATGTCCGGCGCGGGTGAAGGCAACATCACCACCCACTGGTCGTACAATACCGCCTGCGACCCCTTCACCGCCTTCTACACGCTCATCAACCGCGCCAACTTCGTGATCAACCGCCTGCCCGCCTCGGCCGTGGACGACGACACGCGCAAGCAATACATGGGCGAAGCCTATTTCCTGCGCGCCTTCGCCTATTTCCACCTGGTGCG
>JAVBPS010000033.1:0-23739 GCA_031549495.1 Rikenellaceae bacterium
TGAACGACCTGCTGCCAGCCCCATTTCGCCCCATCGTAATGATGGACCGAGGCCACGTACAGATCCATGTCGTGTTTGTGGATCGGATTCCAGTAAAATTCCAGGCGGTTGTAGACGCCCAATTCGGTGCGGAACCACGGCTCGCCGAAATAAAGGTCGTTGCCCGGATATTCCGCGTAGTAGGGCATCAGGTCGTCGCCCAGGTATAGGGCGTTGTAGATGCCGAAGTTCCATTTCGATACCTGCGCTTCGATGAACGCGCCGCCCGGTTTGACATACTCGCCCACGTATTTGCGGTCGTTCTGGAAGGCTTGCAACCACCCCCCGCGCAGGTAACCCTCGTCTAAGGGCAGTAATTCGCGGAATTTGAAGGAGATGTAAGGATTCAGCAAGATGTTGTCCACCACGCCGTCCTCCTCGATCGTCCCCGCATGGTGGTACATCGAAGCGTTGCCGCCGAAATCGAATAATCGCGTCTGGTATTCGCCCGATCCGAAAAGCATGAATTTCTCGCGCCGGTCCTCGCCCAGCATGCTGCTCCAGTCGCAGCCGAATTCCGCCCAACCGTTTTTGCTGCGGTATTGCAGCAGCATCCCTTCCAGATTGGTGTCGTAGAAGCGCACCGAGTCGCTGAAAAACGCGCTGTTGTATCGCCCGATCATTTTATCGCGCGGAAAAACCCCGGCAAAAGCGGAAAATTTCGAAGTTTCATAGCCGTAGTAGGCGATCCAATCGGGATTGGTGTTGAACGGCGGCGCGCCGAAGTCGGCCATCAGGTCGGTACCGACCTTGATGTAGTTGTATTTGTTCCAGCCGATGCCGATCTGGGGCGTGAGGCGCGACCCGAAAAGGGTCTGGGGCCAGTTGATCTCGCTTTTGTATTCGCGGTTGTCGAAACGCGCGTCGAGTTTCAGATCCCACAGGAATTCTTGCGCATGGACGGTCGCAGCCGTCAGCAATGCCGCGCAAAGAACGTAAAATTTTAGCTTCATCAGACCGGAGATTTTTGCAAAAGTAACGATTTTTACCCCACGATATACCGTTTGCCGGGAAGCAGCGATAAAATTTTCACTATCAGGTACGTCCCTGCGAAAGTGAGCAGGGCGAGCGAGGGGATCAGCACGGCGGCGTTGGACGAAAAGGGCGAAAGCAGCGCATAGCCGGCGTTGAGCACCATGATATGCGCCAGGTAAACCCCATAACTCAAGCCCGACATCTGTGTGATGACTTTTGCCGTCGTTTCGTTGTCGCATCCAATGTTTTTGAATAGCAGTACGATCCCCAGGGCCATCATCGCCACATTGATCGTCCCGTACCCCCAGGTCAGTTCGAGGTCGGGTATCGTGGCGGCGGTCGCGAGGCGGCGGCTGAATCCGGCGAACGTCACCGTATAGCCTACGGCTATCAGGAGCAGCCCCGTGGGGATATTCCAGGCGCGTTTCTCGTGCCAGTACATTTTTATATAGGCCCCGAGCACGGCGTAACCCAGCATCCCGGAGAAATAGTAAAGCATCGGGGTGTTGTTCCAGAAACATTCGCCCCACACTCCGGGGGATGCGAGGTGGATGTAGGGCAGCAGCAGCGTCACAGCCCACAGGATCAGGTACATTTCAACCAGGCTCCTTTTGGCCGTCCGCAGGAAAGGCGATATGACGGGGGCGAAAAGGTAGATGCCGATCAGCATGTAGACGTACCACAGGTGTCCCACTACGGTTCCGTAATTGAGCGGAATGTGCAGGATGTTGCGCACTATGCCCGCGGCGTCGCTCGCCCCCATGATCCATTGATAAACGGCGTAAAGCGCGCACCAGACCACGAAAGGAATGACCACCCGGCTGAAACGTTTACGAAAAAAATCCCCCGCCTCATCTTTCACCGGCAGGATGAAGAATCCGGTGATTATCAGGAACAGGGGAACCGCCGCCCGGAAAAGCGAATTGTAGAGGTTGACCCAGAATGCGTTGTCCCCGGCCAGTATCGTGCCGCCCTGGCCGATGTAAAAAAATTCACCCGTGTGCACCTGGATAACCATGTAGCAGGCCACCACGCGCAGCAGGTCCATCCCGAAATTGCGCTTTTTTGTTAAACCGGACATAAAGTCTGAAAAGTTTGGATTGTTAGTAACGTTTATCGAAAATATCTTTGAGATTGCTCTTTTGTCATTCTGGACGAAGTGAAGAATCTCAGACAGCCGTTTTGAGATTCTTCACTTCGTTCAGAATGACAAAAGAAGAATGCTTTGAATCCGGATGCTTCGTTTATTAAAAAGGCCGCTAACCAATACGTTAGCGGCCTTTTTGTTTTAAACCAATCGCTTAGAAAATGCTGTAAGCCACGGTCAGACCGGCCATCACGATGGCGACCATACTCATCAGTTTCACCAGGATGTTCAACGACGGGCCCGACGTATCCTTGAACGGATCGCCCACGGTGTCGCCCACTACGGTAGCCTTGTGGTTATCGGAACCTTTGCCGCCGCAATTGCCTTCCTCGATGTATTTCTTCGCGTTGTCCCATGCGCCGCCCGAGTTGGCCATGAACACGGCCAGCACGAAGCCCGCACCCAGGCCGCCCACCAGCAGGCCCATCACGCCCGACACACCGAAGATCAGGCCGGTGGCCACGGGGGCGATGATCGCCAGCAGCGACGGCAGGAGCATTTCACGCTGTGCGCCTTTGGTCGAAATCTCCACGCAACGCGCGTAATCCGGAGTGGCTTTGCCTTCGAGGATGCCCTTGATCTCGCGGAACTGGCGGCGAACCTCCTCGACCATGCTTTGTGCGGCACGGCCCACGGCGTTCATCGAAAGGCCGCAGAACAGGAAGGCCATCATCGAGCCGATGAACACGCCCACCAGGACTTTGGGGTTCATCAGGTTGATCTGGTAGTAATCCATGAAGTCAAGGATCGAGGCGTCGGCGATCTTCTGCTGCGCGCCGTTCGAAAGGGTGATAAACTCCTCTCCGAGGTGCTGCAATCCAATCTTGATCTCCTCGATGTACGACGCCAGCAGCGCCAGCGCCGTGAGTGCGGCAGAGCCGATAGCGAAGCCCTTGCCCGTAGCGGCGGTGGTGTTGCCCAGGGCGTCCAGGGCGTCCGTGCGCTGGCGCACCTCTTTCGGCAGGCCGCTCATCTCGGCGTTACCGCCGGCGTTGTCGGCGATGGGGCCGTAAGCGTCCGTGGCGAGCGTGATACCCAGCGTGGAAAGCATACCCACGGCGGCGATGCCGATGCCGTAAAGGCCGATGCCGATGTTGTCGCCGGACATCATATTCATCACATCGAACTGGATGGCGAACAGGTAGGAAAGGATGATCGCCACACCGATCGTGATCACCGGGATCGCGGTCGAGATCATCCCCAGGCCGATGCCCGAGATGATGACCGTAGCCGGGCCCGTGGAGGCTGCGTCGGCGATGCGCTGCGTAGGCTTATAGGAGTGCGAGGTGTAGTATTCGGTCGACTGGCCGATCACCACGCCGGCGAGAAGACCCGTGATTACCGACCACGAAACCCACTGCCAGTTGGGCATGTCGAGCGCCCAGAGGATGACGAAGGTAGAGACGGCGATCAGCACGGCGCTGGAGTTGACCCCCGTGCCGAGCGAGCGGAGCAGGCCCTTCATCGTGGCGCCCTCTTTGGTGCGTACCAGGAAGATACCGATGATCGAGAGCAGGATGCCGACGGCCGCGATGAGCATCGGGGCTAAAACGGCCTTCAACTGCAATTCCATGCCGCCGTCGAAGGTCGAGTAGGCCGCCGCGCCCAGGGCTGCGGTAGCCAGGATCGAGCCGCAATAGCTCTCATACAGGTCGGCGCCCATACCGGCCACGTCGCCCACGTTATCGCCCACGTTGTCGGCGATGGTGGCGGGGTTGCGCGGATCGTCCTCGGGAATACCGGCTTCGACTTTACCGACCAGGTCGGCGCCCACGTCAGCGGCTTTGGTATAGATACCGCCGCCCACACGGGCGAAGAGGGCCTGCGTCGAGGCGCCCATCCCGAAGGTCAGCATGGTGGTGGTCATCACGACGAGCTTCTGCGTGCCGGAGGCGTCGACGAACGTATCCAGGATCAGGTACCAGGCCGAAATGTCCAGCAGGCCGAGGCCCACTACGACCAGGCCCATCACGGCGCCCGAGCGGAAAGCCACCTTAAGGCCGCGGTTCAGGGACTCGCTGGCCGCCTGCGCCGTACGCGCCGAGGCGTAGGTAGCGGTCTTCATGCCGAAATAGCCGGCCAGGCCGGAGAAGAAACCACCCGTCAGGAATGCGAAAGGCACCCAGGGGTTCTGCACGCCCAGCCCGTAAGCCAGGAAGGCGAAGAAGGCCGCCAGGACGATGAAGACGACGATCACCACCTTGTACTGCTGCTTCAGGTAGGCCATCGCACCCACGCGCACGTGCTGTGCGATCTCCTTCATGCGGTCGGTCCCCTCGCTCTCCTTCTTCATCATGCGGAAGAAGTAGTAGGCGAAGCCCAGCGCCAGAATGGACGCACCGGGGATCAACCAGAAAATTCCAGGTATATTACCCATGTGTTTGTAAAAAATTTTAGTTAATAATGAGATTAGTTTTTTCTTAAGGTAGCAAAGGTAAAAAATCAAAAGGATAATCCTTACTTTTGCGCATAAATAATCGGATTTGCTCCGTTGTGTCTATTTTGTCATTCTGAACAAAGTGAAGAATCTCAAAATGGCTCTCTGGGATTCTTCACTTCGTTCAGAATGACAAAAATATTTATGCAGAAGGTACCGAACGCCTCGCTCGGAAGGCTCTCGCCCGAGGATTTTGCCGCCGCCCGGAAACTTCCGGTCGCGGTGGTGCTCGATAACGTGCGCAGCGCCAATAACGTGGGGTCGTTCTTCCGCACGTGCGACGCGTTTGCCGTGGAGCGGCTCGTGCTGTGCGGCATTACCGCCTGTCCCCCGGGCAAGGAGATCCATAAAACGGCGCTGGGGGCGGAATTGACCGTGCCGTGGTCGCATTATCCCTCGACCGCCGAGGCCGTGGAGGCGTTGCGCACGGAAGGATACACGGCGCTGGCCGTCGAGCAGGTCACGGGGGCGGTGCAGTTACAGGATTTCCATCCCGTGGCGGATGCAAAGTACGCGTTGGTTTTCGGCAATGAGGTCGCAGGCGTCGACCAGGCGGTCGTCGATCTATGCGACGGGGCGGTCGAAATTCCGCAGGCCGGGACGAAGCACTCGCTCAACGTGGCCGTGAGCGGCGGTGCGGTGCTCTGGCATTTTTTTGCCTGCTATCTAAAATAAACGCCATCCGGCAGGATGGCGCTACAGCGCTGGTCAATTTGTTCCGGGTGAGGTAAAATAGCCGGTATGGTTTCCTTTCAACCGTTTCCCGTCCTTCAAAAAGACATCGAACGTCAGAGAGTAATAGCTGTCTGCACTCCGGGTGCATATGACCCTGCCCGAAGTGATGTCACCCATGCCGTCGGCATTTCCTGAATAGATCGTTGCCGGATAATCGACGAAATAAAGGCTCCACCAGATGCTGGAATTCCCGTAACGATAGAGTGTCACCTGCGAGCCTATCCTGCTATCGGAAAGGGTCACGGTCAGATTGCCCTGATCGAAATCGAGCCAAAATGTGGTTTGCGAGGCTGCATGCGAATACCCGGCGGCCGTAACGGTGAATGTCGTGCCGTCGAAGGTGATCCTGTTTGGCTGCATGGGGTCTTCTTTTTCACCTTTCTTCGCGCATGAGGTCAGCGAGAGGGCAAGCAGGGCGGATAACAAAAAAACATAAAATCGTTTCATGGGTGGCTCGGCGTTAGGTCATAACGTTGCAAAGGTATGCTTTTTGCCGGTTTAAACCACCTTGAGCCGTGTGATTTTTTGCGCCGGCCGGGATTAGGATATATCCGTGAATATTCCATACCTTTGGGCCGGGAAGGATTTTGGGCTTCCCGGAACGACGAAAAAACACTAAATTTCACATCATGTCAACAACCGGAAATGTCAGAGTGGTAACCACTTTCCGCCTCACGGAGATGAAGCAGCGCGGAGAAAAAATATCCATGCTCACCGCATACGATTACTCGATGGCCCGTATCCTGGACGCCGCGGGGATCGACGTGATCCTGGTGGGCGACTCGGCCGCCAACGTGGTGGCCGGGCACAAGACCACCGTGCCGATGACGCTCGACCATATGATCTACCACGCGCAGTCCGTCACCCGTGCCGTGCAGCGCGCGCTGGTGGTGGTCGACCTGCCTTTCGGGACCTATCAGGGTAACCCGATGCAGGCGCTCGCCTCGGCGATCCGCATCATGAAGGAGGCGGAAGCCGACGCGGTGAAGATGGAAGGGGGCGAGGAGATCCTCGAATCCGTGCAGCGCATCCTGAGCGCGGGAATTCCCGTGATGGGCCACCTGGGCCTCACGCCGCAGTCGATCCATAAGTACGGCACTTATTCCGTGCGTGCCAAAGAAAAAGAAGAAGCCGACAAACTGATCCGCGACGCCCATCTGCTGCAAGAGGCGGGGTGTTTCGGGATCGTGCTTGAAAAAATACCCGCGGAACTGGGCGCCGAAGTGGCTTCGCAACTGCGCATCCCGCTGATCGGCATTGGCGCCGGGAACGGGGTGGACGGACAGGTGCTCGTGATCCACGACATGCTGGGGATCAACAAAGAGTTCTCGCCGCGCTTCCTGCGCCGTTACGCCGACCTGCATACGATCATGACCGATGCGGTCACGAATTATGTGGCGGATGTGAAGAGCGGGGATTTCCCGAACGAGTCGGAGCAGTATTAGGATTCCCGGACGGCCATGTAGGGGCACCCCTTGCGGGTGCCCTTTTCTATTTCAGGCCGCTTCCTGTCATGTCGAGCGTTAGTCGAGATATCTTAAACCGGCTGTCTGAGATGTCTCGACTAACGCTCGACATGACAAAAAAACGCGTTGTGTTTTTGCGAAAAAGAGGGCACCCGCAAGGGGTGCCCCTACCTATCCGGACAAGTATATTATAATGCGTCGACGGCCTCTTTGAGTTGCTGCATCGCCTGCTGCAGCACCGCGCGCGACGTGCCCACGTTGAGCCGTACGAACCCGGTGCCTTCTTTACCGAATTCCATTCCGTCGTTCAGCCCCAGCCCGGCCTGGAAGATCAGAAAATGCATCAGGTCCGCCTGTGACATGCCCAGGCCGCTCATATCGAGCCACAGCATATAGGTCGACTGGCTGCGCCATGTTTTGATCTGCTGGAGGTTCTCTTTCAGGAAGCCGATCACGTAATCCATATTCCCGCCCACGTATTCGATCAGTTCTTCCAGCCAGTCGGCGCCATTCGTATAGGCCGCCTCAAGGGCCACCGTGCCGAAAATATTCCCCTGGTCGACATGCACCGATTCCAGCTGTCCTCTAAACCGGCGGCGCAGCGAATCGTCCTGCACGATGGCCACCGAGGTGGAAAGCCCGGCGATGTTGAACGTCTTGCTGGGAGCGACGAGCGTCACGGTACGTGCGGCCATATCGTCGGAAAGCGAGGCGATATGGATATGGCGGTACGGTTTTTGAATCAGATCGCTGTGTATCTCATCCGAAATGACCACGACGTTATGCTTGCGGCACAACTCCCCTATGCGTTCCAACTCTTCGCGCGTGAAAACGCGTCCGGTGGGGTTGTGCGGGTTGCAGAGCAGCAGCAGGCGGGCGTCGGAGAGTTTGCGGTCGAGGTCCTCGAAGTCGATCTGCCATCCTTCGTCCGTACGGAGCAGGGGATTGGTCACCACCCGGCGGCCGCTGCTTTTGATCGAGGCGGCGAAAGGAGGGTAGACCGGGGGTTGGATGACCACCCCCTCGCCCGGCTCGCTCAGCGCGCGGATGGCGAAGGTGAAACCGGCCACCACGCCGGGCGTGAAGCTGATCCACTCGCGCTGCACCTCCCAGCCGTTGCGCTCCCGGAGCCAACCGTTGATCGCACCGTAAAAACCGCCGTTGCGCAGCCCGTAACCGAAGACGGGATGTTCCAGGCGAAGGCGCATGGCCTCGATGATGCACGGGGCGACCTCGAAATCCATATCGGCGATCCACAGGGGGATCACATCGCCGCGGCCGAAGACGGCGGGGCAGGCGTCGAACTTGACGCAGTCGCTCCCTTTGCGGGAAGGGGTCCTGTCGAAATTATATTTCATAGCTATTTCGGGCTGTATGACTTACGAAAAATAACAAAACTGCCTGCAAAAGTATAAAAATAGCGCGAGAATAACAAAAAATTGTGGACTCCGATTTTCTTAATTATCTTTGTGGGGTAATATTTGATTCAAAATGGCAAAATTCGATCAGCGCGAGGGTGGGGTAAAACCCGCGGAGCGCAGTGGGGCGGATTCCAATCGGGAAGATTCGGATCGCCCGGGCTACACCCAATTCGTGAAGGACAAGCGTCCGCGCACGCGCAACGTCAATGTCCAGAAAGTGGAGCGCCTCTCGCGCTCGCAGCTTCCCGAGGGGGAAGGAGAATTCCCCCGCAGGGATATCCACACCGCCCCGAAGCCGGCGCAGGAACAGCCCCGCCGCTCGTTCAACCCCAATTTTGACCGGGAAAACCGACCTGTAAATAAAGAGCCCCGCGGGGAGTGGAAACCCCGTGAGCAAGGCGACCGCAAGCCCTATCAACCCCGCCAGGATCGCGATTTCAACCGCGAAAGCAAACCGCGGACCGGGTTTGAACGGGATTCCAACCGGGAATATAAACCGCGTCCCGGATTTGAAAAAGATCCCAATCGCGAATATAAACCCCGTACCGGTTCGGACGGAAATTTCAACCGTGAGTACAAGCCGCGTCCCGGCGGCTTCAATCGCAACGACGACCGCAAGCCTTACGGCGATTCGCGCAGGGAATTCAAGCCGCGCACCGGCGGCGACCGCGATTTCAACCGCCGCGACGACAATCGTTCCGGAAGGCCGGGACAGGAGCGCGATTTCAACCGTACGCCTTACGATAAGGACCGCCGTCCGTCCGGACAGAAACCCTATCGCGATTCCGCCCCGCGCTACGATAAAGAGAATTATCCCCGTTTCGCCGCACCGAAGGCCGAAGGGCCGATGCGCCTGAACCGCTTCATTTCGATGTCGGGCATCTGCTCGCGGCGCGAGGCGGACGATCTGATCACCGCCGGTGTGGTGACGATCAACGGTACGGTGGCTACCGAGCTGGGCACGAAAGTGATGCCCGGCGACGAGATCCGCCTGAACGGCGAGGTGATCCATGGCGAGAAGAAGGTTTATATCGTGATGAACAAGCCGAAAGGCTACGTCACCTCGATCGAGGACCCGCATGCCGACAAGACGGTGATGGACCTGCTGAAAGACGCCTGCACGGAGCGTGTTTACCCGGTGGGCCGCCTGGACAAGAACAGCGTGGGCGTGCTGCTGATCACCAACGACGGCGATTTGACGCGCAAGCTCACCCATCCGTCCTACAACAAGAAAAAAGTCTACCAGGCGTCGCTCGACAAGCCTCTTTCGGAAGCCGACCTGGTGCGCATCGCCGAGGGTTTTGAGTTGGAGGACGGTTTCATCGCCCCCGACGCCATCGACTATGTGAATCCCAACCGTAAGGAGATCGGCCTGGAGATCCATTCGGGTCGCAACCGCATCGTACGCCGCATTTTCGAGGCGGTGGGGTACCACGTGATGAAACTCGACCGCGTCTATTTCGCCGGGCTGACCAAGCAGAGACTCAAAAGGGGTGCCTGGCGTTTCCTCACGCCGAAAGAGGTTTCGATGCTCAAATCGGGCGAGTACGAATAGTCGTTGCCGTCCGGTACTCCGGGAATGCTTGTCATTCAGAGCGAAGCGAAGAATCTTGGTTGGAACTGTTCAGAACAGCCAGACCAAGATTCTTCGCTTCGCTCTGAATGACAAAGCTATTGCTTCGTCGCAGTAAAATAGAAATCGAAACAATGGTCGTCCGCCGGGCCGAAGCGGTAATCCTCCATCGTGATGGATGACGTGAGATTACGGTTGGTGACCAGTAACTTGCGGCGATTCATGCGGTTCAGCACGTCGTAAGGGAACTTGAGTATCCAGCGCGGCAGCCATTGCTGCATATTGAAAATATCCAGGCGAGCGATGGTCTGCACCGAACGGCGGTTCTTCTCGTAATATTCCATCACCTTCCGGTCGCCGAAAACCCCGTCGGCCACCACCTCATGGAAACGGCTGTCGAGCAGGTTTTTGAACTCGTCGGCGGTATATTCCCGCACGTGCCACGGGTTACGCGTGAGCGACATTTTTTTATTCGGCGTGGTGACGATGAATTTCCCACCCGTACGCAGCACGCGGTGCACCTCGGCGATCAGCGCGAAATCGTCCTTGATATGCTCTATGACCTGGAAGCAGATCACGTAATCGACGCTCGACGAAGAAATATTCTTCAGCGGGGGCACCGACATTTGGTGGAACTCCACATTGGCGTAGTTATGGAAATCGAAATCGGGCTGGTACTTGTCGATGGTGATGTAGCTGGCCGCGCGGGGCGAGAGAATCGACACGCCGTAACCGCTGCCCGTGCCGATCTCCAGCACGTCGCCCGAAATTTCGCCCGCGGCGCGGTAGTAGGCCAGGCGCGAACGCTGGTAGACGTAGTTGTCCGAGGCGTCCTGCTGGGACACGCGCTGGGCGGTATGCAGTTTCTTTTTCATTGCTTTTTCCGGAAACCTCCCTCGGGGGTGAATTCCACCAAACCCTGGCGCAGCAGATGGCCCAGGGCGCGTTTGAACACCTTTTTACTCATGCCTGTGCGTGCGGCAACCTCTTCGGGAGCGGTACGGTCGCCTAAGGGCAGCTCGCCCCCGGCCTGTTCCAGCAGTTCCATCAGGCGGTCGGTCTGTTTGAGCACCTCGTCGTAGCCTTCGGCCTGCAGGTTCAGGTCGATGCGGTTGTCGGGGGTGATCTTGCGCACGTAGGCCTCCATGCGGTCGCCTACGGCCACCGGGCGGAAGATCTGGTTGTGGTAGATCATGCCCCAATGGCGGTCGTTGACCACGCAACGGAAACCGATCTCCAGGTTCGAGGCCACCAGAATGTCCACTTTATCGCCCTCACGTACGGTCAGGCTCTCGTTATCGATAAAACTTTTCAGTTTCGTCGTGCCCACCACGCGCCCCGTGACGTTGTCGCTGTATAAATAGACCACATAGTGAGCGTGCGCTTCCATCGGCCCCTGCTGGTTGCGGTTGGGTACGAACAAATCCTTCGGGATCTCGCCCCAGTGCAGGAACGCGCCGTGGATCGTCTTGTCGACCACTTCGAGGTAGGCGACCTGTCCCACGGCAGCCAGCGGTTTGAGCGTGGTGGCCACCGGACGCTCCTCGGAGTCGTGGTAGACGAAGACGCGCATCTGGTCGCCGACCTTGTTTTCCAGCGAAACAAAACGGTTGGGCAGCAACACCTCGGCCCCCTCTTCGTCGGCCAGGTAGAGGCCGTGGGGGGAGATGCGCGAAACGGTGAGCGTATGGTAGCTTCCGGCGGTGATCATTGCGTTGTAAATTTTGTGCAAAGGTAGCCAATATTTGCCGCAAACTACCTTTTTGCCGCGCTTTTTAGACTTCTTCCGGTCGTTGCATGTTGGAAATCATGGCATTTAACTATATTTGTGGCGCAATCAGTCCATACCTCAATGATAGTAATCGCCGAGATCAATTACCGCGGTAACGTCCACGAAATGGTCAACTCCTGCATGATCGACATCATGCACAACCTTTTCCCCGAGGAAGAGGTGTGCCTGATGGGGGAGCGCAGCCATCTGGATAACCTGCTGAAGCTCTGCGAGACAAAGAATATACGAACGATTGAATTACCGCAGGGCGGGACGCTCTCGCGTGTGCTGGCGATCTGGCAGGTGTTGCGTCTGGCGGCCAAATACCGGGCGCGTTACGTACTTCTCCTCTCGGCGCTTCCCCTGGGGGGCACGCTGTTGCGGCTGATGAAGTGGATGTTCCCGTGGAGGCGGGTGCTCGCGGTGTCGCATGGCGAACTGGAACACCTGCGCCGCAAGAAGGGCGAGCCGGATTACCGGCTGGGGCGGTTACAAAAGTTTGCGCTGCATGCCCGTTGCAGAATACGCTATATCGTACTCAGCGAGTCGATCCGGCGCAACCTGCTGGAACAGTTACCTTCGCTGCGCAACCGCCGGATCATCGCCATCGACCACCCCTACCGCTATCCGGATATTCCCCCTCATGAGCCCCACGATTCGGTCGATTTCGTGCAGTTCGGCGTGGGGTCTTTCTATAAGGGGTCGAACCACCTGTTCCAGTCGGCCTGGCTGATCCATGAGAAAGTATCGCCCGCGACGCGGTTCTATATCGCCGGAGGGATCTACCCCGAGATGGCCCCCTATCTGGATGACGGGGTGATCTACCCGCAGCCCGGCACCAACCTCACCCGCGAGCAGATCGACGGGATCGCCGCCCGGTGCGACTACGCCCTATTCTATTATACCAACGACCATTATAAATTGTGCGCGAGCGGCGCTTTCTTCGACGCCGTGCGTTACGGCATGCCGATCCTCTGCCTGCAAAATGATTTCTTCGCGTCCTACTTCGAAAAATACGGAGATCTGGGCTATCTGTTCCGCGATACGGACGAACTGAATGCAAAACTGGCGGATCTGATCCGCGATTTTCCTTCGGAAAGAGAGCATTACATGCGTCAGGCGGCCAATGTGAGCGGCCTTCGCCAGGCGTTGAGCGTGGAGAATATCACCCGCCAACTCGAAGGGCAGTTATAAAATTTTCCTCTTCTAAAAAGGCGCGAAGTCATACAGGGTGAATCGTCCTGTATTTCTTGTCGTTTGGTGCTTTTTTTATAAGCTGCCCGGAAATATTTTTTGCAAACACAGGCGGTAAGTGGATAAATTTTCATAATTTTATCGGCTCTATTATTATGATAATTTTAACTTCGGAGGCTTTGTATGCTATCATATTGTAATATGCGATCGGTTATATCGTTTCATTTTGAAAAAATGACGTTTCGTAAATCCATATATGGGATAGCGCTGGCCGTGGCCGTTTGCGGCGTGGGCGGAAGTCTGTCCGCGCAGGATATTCAGCCGCCGCCTTCGTCCGGGACGGATACGATGAGCGTGACCCCCACGGTGGTCGTGCCGGGCTACCGGTCGGGCACGGAGATCGGCCGCAACTCGTCCCTGAAGACCGAGACGATCACCAAGACGGGCCTGCTGAAAATGGCCTGCTGCAACCTTTCGGAGAGTTTCGAGAACAGCGCCACGGTCACGGTAGGCTTCACGGATGCCGTTTCGGGCGCCAAGCAGGTGCAGTTGCTCGGGCTTGCGGGCGCTTACACACAGATGATGGCGGAGAATATTCCGGTAATGCGCGGGCTGGCTTCGACTTACGGATGGAGTTACACGCCCGGGTCGTGGTTGGAGTCGATCCAGATATCGAAAGGCGCGTCTTCCGTGGTGAACGGCTATGAATCCATCTCGGGGCAGATGAACCTCGAATTCAAGAAGCCGGACAATACCGAGCAACTTTTCATCAACCTCTACGGCGACGACGCCTACCGCATGGAGGGGAACGTCACGGCCGCCACGCAGGTCGCCCCGAAACTGTGGAGCGGGCTGATGCTTCACGGCTCGATCGAGAACGGGGTGCACGACGGGAATGGGGACAGCTTCATGGATATGCCCCGCACGAAATTCGTCAACGCCTATAACCGCTGGCTCTATGTGAACGACGAGAAGGGCGTGCAGTCGCGCCTGGGTTTTAAATTCCTCTACGACGAACGCAACGGCGGGCAACATTATCCCACCTCGGGCGACCTCTACACGACCAATATCGCTAATCGGAATTTCTCATTGGAAAATAAAACGGGTTTTTCGATAGGCCATAAAGAGGGGCAGAGCCTGGGCATCATCACCAGTTTCAGCCACTACGAGCAGAATTCGGGTTTCGGCCTGAAACGTTTCGACGGGATACAGAATTCGCTATACGCCAACGTGATGTTCACCTCCCACATCGGCACGCCCGACCACGGTTATATGGTGGGGGCGAGTTTCTCGCTGGACAATTACAACACCGTCTACGAAGACCGCCTGCCGGCCAATATGACCCCGGCGACGAACATCGACCGCCAGGAAGCGGTTCCCGGGGCGTTCGCGCAGTACACTTATAATTATGAGGAAAAACTGACCGTGCTTCTGGGGATGCGCGGCGACTGGAACAGCGCTTACGGATGGCTGGCCACCCCGCGCGTCAATGTGCGTTATACGCCTGCGGAGTGGGTCGTACTGCGTGCCTCGGCGGGTAAGGGGTACCGCTCGGCGAACGTTATCGCGGATAACATCGGGCTTATGGCTTCCTCGCGCCGTTTCGATGTGGCGGGGATCGACGGGCTCGATATCGAGCGGGCGTGGAACATGGGTGGTAACGCCACATTTTACATTCCGATCTGGAGCGAGCGCAAAATGACCCTCTCGCTGGACTATTTCCACACCGTGTTCCAGAACCAGGCGGTGGTCGATTTCGAACGGGACAGCCACAACGTTTATTTCTACAACCTGCAGGGCCGCTCGTGGGCCGACGCCTTGCAGGCCGACCTCTCGTTTACCGCATTCCGCGGATTCGACGTTTTCGCAGCGTTCCGGTACAGCGGCACGCACACCACCGAATCCGACGGCACGCAGCGCTGGCAGGCCGAAAAGGCGCTTATGTCGCGCTACCGCGGGCTGCTGAACCTCTCTTACGCGACCCCGTTCAAAAAATGGGTGTTCGATGTCACGGCCCAGTTGAACGGGCCTACGCGCCTGCCGAGCATGACCGGTTACGGCGCCCCGGCCGAATACTCCCCGTCGTTCCCGGTGCTCTTCGCGCAAGTGACCAAAAACACGCGGCGGTTCGATATTTATGCCGGTGTTGAGAATATCCTCGACTACCGCCAGAAGAATCCGATCCTCGGGTGGAGCGATCCCTGGGGCCCGTCGTTCGATTCGTCGCAGATCTGGGGGCCGCTTATGGGACGCAAGATCTATGTCGGAATCCGCCTGCGGATAGGGAAATTTTAGGCCCGGGGCAATGAAACCGGGGAAAAGAACGTATTATTAATAACAAACATTTAAATTTTTTGACATGAAAGCACTGAAAGGTATAATGCTCTCGTTGCTGCTGATCGCGGCGGCAGTCGTCGCCGTGCAGG
Source organism: Rikenellaceae bacterium (assembly GCA_031549495.1). GTDB lineage: Bacteria > Bacteroidota > Bacteroidia > Bacteroidales > Rikenellaceae > JAVBOW01. The sequence continues at coordinate 15,185 of JAVBPS010000033.1, forward strand.
CGCAAGGCACTCAGAAAGACGCGAAAACCGCCGTGGTCACGTTCGACACGAGCATCCATTGCCAGAGCTGCAAGGCAAAGATCGAAAAACACATCCCCTTCGAAAAAGGGTTCAAAGACATGAAGATAGACGTCGATAAAAAGACCGTCACGATCACCTACGACACTTCGAAAACAGACGTGCAGAAGTTGCAGCAGGCGATCGAAAAACTTGGCTATACGTGTAGTGTGAAACCGGTTGCAGGGGGAAAATAGCCACTCTTTTGAGGTAATCCTCAAAAGAAAAGCCGGGCGTTTTACGCTCGGCTTTTTGTTGACCCGCCGGAGGTTTTCCTGTCAAGGAACCCCCGGCCATAGAGGTAAATGTCGACGGTGTCGGAAAAGCCGGCAAAACTCAATAATTATGCGGATTAAGAGTAGGAAATAAACGTTCTTTTTTGGCCGACGAGCACAGGGCCGGTATCGCCTACGGGCGACCGTACTTTTTTGCTTGACCAAAAAAGTAGGCAAAAAAGTCAAGGCGCCGCGCTCCCGGCTTACCCGCTTACGGGTTTTCAGGGAAGTCGGCCGGAAATTCCACGAGCGCAAGGCCATCCGCGCCGCACAGGCCCTTTGCTCACGCTTCGCTTCCACAGTTCCAGTTTCCGTCCTTTGTCCCCCGAAAACCCTGGCGGGTCCCAAGCCTCCCGCTTAATGGCGCCGGGCCACCGCGCTTTGGCCGCCGCTCGTCCCTACGCGCCCCCCGCCTGCGGCTACCACTGGTAAGATCGTCATGTCGAGCGTTAGTCGAGACATCTCAAACAGAACGGCCGAGCCCGTAGGGGCACCCCTCGCGGGTGCCCAAACAAAACCAACGTTTATTCCAACTCATAAATCCGCATTCCGGTCCCGGTTGCGCATTTCCCCGGATGGGAAGTACATTTCTCTGTTTCGGAAAATAATTCCGGGACACCTCCGAAACATCCCTTTAAGTTTGCCGTAAAACCGGCGTAGCTCCAACGGGCAGAGTGATCCGTCCCTGACACGGATAGGTTGCAGGTTCGAATCCTGCCGCCGGTACTGATTTTAAACCACTAAACTCAAGTATCGGCAATATGAAAATCTTAAGATCATGCCTGTTGTTGTGTCCGGCCATCGTTTTCGCAGCCTGCAACGCAGGCAACAGCGCGGGGACGCAGAAAATGGCCGTTAACGTCGCGCAGGTACGCGCGGACAGCGCCTGTCGGCCAAAGGAATTCCCCTTTATCGCCAAATCTTTCCATTCGTCCCAACTCTCGTTCCGCGTGGGCGGGCAGGTGGAGCGTTTCGACGTCTATGCAGGCAACCGCTACCGCAAGGGCGAGTTGATCGCAGGAATCGACCAGCGCGACTTCCTGATCCGCAAAGAGCGCGCCGAGGCTGTGATGCAGCAGACGAAGGCCGAATACGAGCGTGTGGAAAAGCTCTTCCGGATGAATAACATCTCGGCAAGCGTTTACGAAAAGGCGAAAACCGACTACACGACGGCCCGGACCGCTTTCGAGACCGCGTCGAACGAACTCTCCGACACGCGGCTCACCGCCCCGTTCGACGGATATATCGGCGAGGTCTACATCGAAAAGCACCAGGATGTAAGGGCCTCGCAGCCGGTCGTTACGCTTGAGGAACTCGACCGGCTGAAAGTTGAAGTCTACGTGACGCAGGAGATCGCTTTCCGCGCCCGCGAGCTCAAATATGTGGGCGTGCGGTTCGACATGATTCCCGAAAAAACGTTCGCCGCCCGTGTGGTGGAAGTAGCCAAAAGCCCCACCGTCAACAACCTTTCCTACCTGATGACCGCGGTGGTGGAGAACAAGGAGGGCGAGTTGCTGGCGGGCATGTCGGGCAAGGTGTTCTTCAACCTTTACGACCCAGGTCAGCCCAAAGGGACGGTAATCCCTCAAACGGCCCTGTGCCACCGCCCTTCGCAGGGCGATTACGTCTGGGTGGTGGACAAACAGTCGGGAGATGTTTCGCAGCGCGAAGTCACGACGGACGGTTTCCGCCCCGGCGGGATGGTGGCCCTCAGCGAAGGGATCGAAGAGGGTGAACTGGTGGCCGTCAGCGGAATGAGATTCCTCGCGGACGGGATGCAGGTGGGAATCAATAAACCGATGGCGAAATGAAAGCGGTCAAGTTTTTCCTGCAAAATAAGGCGATAACCCTGCTGCTGTTGGCCCTGGTGTTGGCCGGCGGCCTGTTTTCCTACCTGAAAATGGCCAAGCTGGAGGACGCCCCCTTCACCATCAAGCAGGCGCTGGTGGTGACGCCCTATCCGGGCGCTACGCCGATGGAGGTGCAGACCCAGGTGACCGACGTGCTGGAAGAGTCGATCCAGTCGCTCAGCGAACTCTACTACCTGAAGACCGAGAACCGCGCGGGGATCTCCAAGATCACCGTGTACGTCAAAAAGGAGATCCGCGCCGAGCAGATGCAGCAGCTCTGGGACAAGTTGCGCCGCAAGGTAGGCGACGTGCAGACCCGGCTGCCCGAGGGTGCCGGGCCGTCGGTGGTCAACGATGACTTCGGCGACGTGCTGGGCGTGTTCTACGGCCTTACGGGCCAGGGACACACCTACCGCGAACTGGAAGAGCAGGCCAAAGCGATCAAGAACGATTTCCTGCGGGTGAAGGACGTGGCCCGGGTGGAGATTTACGGGGTGCAGACCCCGACCATCGACGTGACGGTAAACCCCGCCCTGATGTCGCGCTGCGGGATCACCACGGGCGATATCGCGCGGGCCATCGCGGGGCAGAACCGGGTGACGGACGCGGGCGGGATCGAAACGGGCGAAAACCGCATCCGCATCGAATCGACCGGCAACTTCTATTCGCTGGACGATATCCGCAACCTCTCGATCATCTCGCGCACGGGCGAAAACTTCCGCCTCTCGGATATCGCCAGCGTGGAAGAGGGCTATAAGACGCCCCCCGCCAACCTGATGCGCGTGGACGGGCAACCGGCCGTCGGCATCGCCGTATCGACCGTCCCCACGGGCAACGTGGTGGATATGGCCGGGCGCATCGCCGCCCGTGCGGAATGGTTTTCGGAAAACCTGCCGGGCAATTTCAACCTGGAATGCATCTATGACCAGGGCAACGAGTCGGCCGTCGCCAACCGCGGCTTTATCACCGACCTGGTCGCGTCGGTCATCACGGTCATCATTATCCTGCTGTTCTTCATCGGCTTCAAGAACGGGATGCTGGTGGGCAGCAGCCTGGTGTTCTCCATTTTCGCCACGCTGATCGTGATGCTTTCGAGCGGCATCGCCCTGCAGCGCATGTCGCTGGCGGCCATCATCATCGCCATGGGGATGCTGGTCGACAACGCGATCGTGGTGATGGACCTCACGCTGGTCAACCTGCAAAAGGGGATGCGCAAACGGGTCGCCATCCTGCGCGCCTGCCGGACGGCCGCCCTGCCGCTGCTGGCCGCCACGGTCATCTCGATCATCACTTTTCTGCCGATCTATTTCTCGCCGCACATTACCGGGGAGTTGTTCTCCTCGCTGGTCTTCGTGCTGGCGGTGTCGCTGATGTTCAGCTGGGTGTTCTCGCTCACGCAGACGCCTTTCGCCATCCAGGAGTTCGTACGCCGCCCCCGCAGCAAAGAACTGAAACAGGAGCTGTTCGCAGGGGCGGCCTACGATAAGTTCCGCGCCTGCCTGCGCTTTGTGGTCGGACATAAATACATCGTGGTGGCCTGCTCCCTCGTCCTGCTCGTGACGGCGGCGTGGAGTTTCAAATTCATCCCCAAGGTGTTCGTCCCGGCGCTGGAAAAGCCTTATTTCACGGTGGATATGTGGATGCCCGAGGGCGTGCGCATCGAGACGACCGACAGCCTGGCTTCATCCATCGCGCAATATATCGGCGGCTATGAACAGACCGAAAACGTGTCGAGTTATGTGGGGCGCACCCCGCCGCGCTATTACCTGTCGAACGTGGCTTTCGGGCCGCAGGCGAACTACGCGCAGGTGCTGGTCAAATGCCGCTCGTCGAAAGAGGCCATCCGCCTGCACGCCCTGTTGCAGGATTCGTTGCAGGCCCGTTTCCCCGAGCCGTTCCTGAAGGTCAATAAGTTCGAGCTCAGCCCGCTGACCGAAGCGGTCATTGAGGCGCGTTTCCTGGGGCCCGATGCGGCGGTTTTGGACTCGCTGTGCGGCGCGGCCATCGAGATCATGCGGGCCAACCCGAAAGTGGCCGCCGCCCGCAACGAATGGGGCAGCATGACCCCGGTCATCCGCCCGGTCTACAGTCCGCTCAAGGCAGGCGCCCTGGGCATTACGAAGGCGCAGATGATGGAGGCGGTCAAGTCGATCAACGACGGCTTGCCCGTGGGCGTCTACCGCGACAACGAGAAGCAGGTGCCCGTGTTACTGAAATCCGGGGCGGATTACCGGCCCGACGCAGGCTCGCTGGGCGACTTCCCGGTGTGGAACGGCGAGCGGTCGGCCCCCCTGTCGCAGGTGACCGAGCGGATCGAGACTGTGTGGGAATACCCGCAGGTGCGCACCTACAACCGCCAACTGTCGATGGCGGCCATGTGCGGCGTGAAGCCGGGCCACACGATGTCGGAAGTGCACGGCGAGATCCGGGGAGAGATCGAACGGATGGAGCTTCCCGCGGGGTACTCCTTCTTCTGGGATTCCCAGTACAAAGACCAGGGCGAGGGGGTGCAGGCGCTGGCCAAATTCTTCCCGCTGGCCTTTATCATGCTGATCGTGATCCTGGTGGCGATGTACGGCAATTTCCGCGAGCCGCTCATCATCCTTTGCGTGCTGCCCCTGTCGCTGATCGGCGTGGCGGGCGGGCTGCTGATCACGGGCTTCGATTTCGGCTTCTTCCCGATCGCGGGGTGGTTGGGCCTGCTGGGCATGATGATCCGCAACATGATCGTGCTGATGGACGAGATCAAGGTGCAGCGCCGCGAGGGCACGCCCGCCTACGAGGCGCTGATCGAGGCGACCGTCGCCCGCACGCGCCCCGTGCTGATGGCCGCCGCCGCGATCTTCGCCATGGTTCCGCTGCTGTTCGACGTGGCTTTCAAGGGGATGGCCGCCACGATCATCTTCGGGCTTACGTTCGCCACCGTGCTCACGCTGCTCGTCGCCCCGGCGCTCTACGCCATATTTTACCGCATAAAAGCAAAGAAATGAAAAGGATAGCGTTGATCCTCGCCGCCAGCCTCGCCATGCAGGCCGGATGGGCGCAAAGCCCGCTGCTGGAACAGTACCGTGGCATGGCTTTGGATTATAACCACGACCTGAAGGCGGCCGAGAAGAACATCGCCGCCAGCATGGAGTTGGAAAACATGGCGCGCGCCGACCGGGGGCCCAAACTCTCGGCCGGGGCCAACTTCGAATACACGGGCAACCCGATGGAGCTGACGCTGAACCTGCCCTCCGCGCCCGCCACCTTCCGGGGGCAGGATACCCGCTACGGCGCCGCCGTTTCGTTGCTGCAACCCGTCTACACAGGCGGACGCGTGCTGGAGACGATCCGTATGGCCGGGCACCGGCAATCCCTGGCCGTGGGCCAGGCCGACCTGGTCCGCTCGGCCGTCTGCTTCCAGACCGACATTCAGTATTGGAACACGGTGGTGCGCGCCGAGATGGCCGGTATCGCCGAACAATACAGAAACAGCATGGCCACGCTTACCAACACCATCCGCGAAAGGGTGGACGCCGGGCTGGTCGACCCGCAGGACCTGCTGATGGCCGAGGTCAAGCTCAACGAAGCGGAATACCGCCTGTTGCAGGTGCAAAGCGAGTTTGAAACGGGACGTATGGCGCTCAATTCGCTCATCGGTACGGATCTGGGCGCCGCGACCGAGGTGGAACACGTCGTGCCCGCCGTAACCCTGTCCGATTCGGTGCTGCTCGCCACAGGCGCCGACCGTCCCGAACTACGGATGGCGCAGGACCGGATCAGGTTGCAGCAGAGCGCCTCGGCGATAGAGGATTCGAAATACAAGCCGCAGCTCTATGTCGGGGCCGACGGCACATACTCTTCCCCCGGGTATAATTTCCGTTCGGACCTCGATCCCAATTACGCGCTTTACGCGAAACTCTCCGTCCCCATCTTCGAATGGGGTAAGCGCCGCAGCGAGAAACGCGCCTCGGAGCAGCGCGTAGGCATGGCGACCGACGATCTGGCCGCCACGGAAGACCGCGTGGCGCTGGAAATAGAGACCGCACGCACGGCCTTGATGCAGGCCCGAAAGCGCGTCGACCTGGCCGCCTCGTCGCTCGAAAAGGCGCGCGAAAACGAGCGGCGGGCGATGGAGCGCTACGACGAGGGGAAAATTTCGATCCTCGAACTGATCGAGGCGCAGGCCTACCGGCAAACGGCCGACGTGAACCACGCCCAGGCCAAAGGCGCGGCCCAAATCTATTATTCCGAGCTGTTAAGGGCGGCCAACGGGTACGAAGCTATGTTTTGATTCGTTATATTTGCATCGAATGTCCCGCAAACGCCCCATATCGTCAGCGAGTCTCGCCTATATCGTCCTGTTTACGGGCCTGGGCGTGTTCTCCTACCTGTTGCTGCTGGCCGACGGCATCAACCGGTCGGCCGAGGTCGGCGGGGTGCTCTCTTCCGCCGGGGCGCTGGCGTTCATCATCGTCGCCTTTAATATCCTGGGGTTCGCCACGATCCGTTCGGGCGAATGGATCACCCGGCAATATCCCCTTTACATCCGGCAGCGCTGGAAGATAGCCCTGATATACGGCGCGGTGGCCCTGGCGTTGCTGCTGCTCAACTACGGGCTGATCGTGCTGGCGAAGCTGCTGGCCGGGGCGGCGCATCCGTTCACCTTCCCTTACGGGGGATTGCGCCTGCTCGTCGTGGTCTGGCTGGCCGAGTTGGTCATCCTGGGTTTGCTGTTGGCAAACCGCTCGATGCAGAGCGCCATGAAGTCGCAGCAGGAGGCGGCCCGCCTGAAAGCCGAGAACGACGCGGCCCTATACGCGGCGTTGCAAAATCAACTCAATCCCCATTTTTTGTTCAACACACTCAATACCCTGATCGCCGAGATCGAGTACGACCCGCGGAATGCCGTGCAGTTCACCGCCAAACTCTCGAATGTGTACCGTTATGTGCTGCAACAACAGGATAAACCGTTGGTCGCCCTGCGCGAGGAGTTGGAGTTTGCCGATGCCTATCTTTTCCTGCACGAGGTGCGCCTGGGCGGGTACATCAGCTCCCGGGCCGACATCCCCGAGGATTACAGGGAGAGCATGTTACCTCCGCTTACCCTGCAACTGCTGGTGGAGAATATCGTCAAACACAACACGATCGGCCGGCAGCATCCGATGGAGATCCGCATCGCCATAGATGACGGCATGCTGGTCGTCAGCAACCCGATCCATCCCCGGCAAGGCGCCCCATCGTCCGGCATCGGCCTTGAAAACCTGTCGAAACGCTGCCGGCTGATGATGGACCGCGACATCGTGGTCGACGATTCGGGCGGCGTATTCACCGTTAAAATCCCCCTGCTGTATGAATAACGTCAAAGTAGCGATCATAGAGGACGAGGCGCCCGCCGCCCGCCTGCTGCACTCGATGGTGGCCCGCCTGCGCCCCGCGTGGGATGTCGCCGTGTTGCCCGGGAACATCGAAGAGGCGGTGAGATGGTTCGCGTCCAACCCCCATCCCGACCTTATTTTCCTGGATATACATCTGTCCGACGGCAATTCGTTCGATTTCCTGTCGCGGGCCCGGCCCTCGTCCACGATCATCTTCACCACGGCTTACGACGAATATGCCATCCGCGCGTTCGGCGTGAACAGCATCGATTACATCCTTAAACCGGTCGAAGAGCAGCGCCTGCTGGACGCCATCGTCAAGTACGAGTCATTGAAAGGCAACCGCCCCGTACCGCTCGATCAGTATATGAATACGGTGCTGGAGAGCCTGCAACGCCGCGAAAAACAGTTCCGCACGCGCTTCCTGATCGCAGGTGCGGATAAATTCCACACCCTCGAAGTGGCTGAGGTCGCCTATTTTTATTCCGAGAACAAGATCACTTTCGCCGTGACGCACTCCGCAGAGCAACACATGGTCGACCTGCCGCTGGAAAAACTCTGCGACCAACTCGATCCCGACCGGTTTTTCCGGGCGAACAGGCAGGTTTTACTCTCCATCAGCTCCATCAAGCGGATCGAGCCCTACTTCAACGAAAAAGTGGTGGTGCTGGTCAAGCCCACGTTCAAGGATAAGATCACGATAAGCAAGGAGAAGGTTTCAGCCTTTAAGCTGTGGCTCAACTATTAACGGTTCAAACGTCAGGCGACATTCAAGCTATTTCGCATCGAAACGATAGACGCACGTGTGGGTGTATACCGCACCCGGGTCGAGGCGGGTCGACGGGAATTGGGGTTGATTGGGGGAATCGGGAAATTTCTGCGTTTCCAGGGCGACCCCTTCCCGCCAACGGTGCGCCCGGCCGTGTTTGCCGGTCGTGCCGCCGTTGAAGAAATTGCCGCTGTAGAATTGCATCCCGGGCTGATCGGTCCATACCTCCATGATCCGGCCGCTT
>JAVBPS010000097.1:0-18741 GCA_031549495.1 Rikenellaceae bacterium
AGCGGCGAGGGATCTTCCTTATAGGCCAATGGAAGATCCCTCGCCGCTTCGCTTACCTCGGGATGACGATAGCCCGTTAGCACCATAGGCAAAAGACGACCTGCAAGATCAGGCGGTGGAGTACCAGCGGCACGAACGGGCATTTGATTTCGATTCTTTATTGACAACTCACAGCTTTCCCGCTTTTTCTTTCCGGGATTTTTCATATCTTTGCGGGATTACAGCCACTGCGTAAACACTTAAAATCCTAATATAAAACAACTTTCCACTAATGAAAAAACCGTTGAAAATTGTTGTGCTGGCCAAGCAGGTGCCCGATACCCGCAACGTGGGTAAGGACGCCATGAAAGCCGACGGCACAGTGAATCGCGCGGCCCTGCCGGCGATATTCAACCCTGAAGACCTCAATGCGCTCGAACAGGCGCTCGTGCTCAAAGACCTCTGCCCGGGCAGCACCGTGCAGATCGTCACGATGGGCCCGCCCCGCGCGGCCGACATCATCCGCGACGCGATGTTCCGCGGCGCGGACGGCGGCATCCTGCTGACGGACCGTAAATTCGCGGGGGCCGACACGCTGGCTACCTCCTACGCCATTTCGCGCGCGCTGCTCAAAGTACAGCCCGATATCATCTTCGCCGGCCGCCAGGCCATCGACGGCGACACCGCGCAGGTGGGCCCGCAGGTCGCCGAGAAACTCGGCCTGCCGCAGGTTACCTACGCCGAAGAGATCGTAGAGTTAAAAGATAAAGAGATTATCATCAAGCGCCGTTTGGAGCATGGTATCGAGATCGTTTCCGCGCCGATGCCCCTCGTGGTCACGGTCAACGGTTCGGCCGCCGACTGCCGCCCGCAGCACGCCAAGCGCGTGATGACGTACAAGCACGCCAAAACGCCGGGTGAACTGAACGAACAGCCCGACAACTGCTACAACGGGATGTGCGACTTGAAGCCCTACCTGAATATCATCGAATGGGGCGCCGCCGATGTGGACGGCCGCGACGAGGATTTCGGCCTTTCGGGCTCGCCCACCAAGGTGAAGAAGATCGAGAACGTGGTCTTCCAGGCCAAGGAGGCGAAACAGCTGACCAACGCCGACGCCGATATCAACGAACTGATGGCGGAACTGATCGCCAGCCACACGCTCGGTTAAACCCTTAAAAGAGAGATTGAAATGAACAGCATATTCGTATATTGCGAGATCACCGAGAAGGGCGCGATCGCCGACGTGAGCCTGGAACTGCTCACCAAAGGGCGCGAGCTGGCCAACACGCTGGGATGCAAACTGGAAGCCATCGCCATCGGTCATAAACTCGACGGGATCGAAAAACAGTGCGCCGCTTACGGCGCCGACGCGGTCTGGGTGGCCGATGACAAGGAACTGGCCCCCTACCGCACCCTGCCCCACACGGCCATCGTGTGCGGCGTGTTCGAAGAGCAGAAACCGCAGATCGCCCTGTTCGGCGCCACCACGCTGGGCCGCGACCTGGGCCCGCGCGTCTCGTCGGCCCTGCACAGCGGCCTGACCGCCGACTGCACCAGCCTGGAGATCGGCGACCACACGGAAAACAAGACCGGCAAGGAGTACAAAGACCTTCTGTACCAGATCCGTCCGGCCTTCGGCGGAAACATCATCGCCACGATCATCAATCCCGACTGCCGCCCGCAGATGGCCACCGTCCGCGAGGGCGTGATGCGCAAGGAAGAGGCTAAAAAGCCCGGCGCGGGGGAACTCCATAAGATCGACTGGAAGAAATATGTGAAGGACACGGACTTCGTCGTGAAGATCATCGACCGCCACATCGAGGAGCGCAAGATCAACATCAAGGGTGCTTCGGTGATCGTTTCGGGCGGTTACGGCGTGGGCAGCAAGGAGAACTTCAAGCTGCTGCACGAGCTGGCCGAGGTGCTGGGCGCCGAGGTGGGTGCTTCGCGCGCTGCGGTGGACGCCGGGTTCGCCGAGCATGCCCGCCAGGTGGGCCAGACGGGGGTCACGGTGCGTCCGAAACTCTACATCGCCTGCGGTATCTCGGGCCAGATCCAGCATACGGCCGGGATGGATGGCAGCTCGATGGTCATCTCGATCAACAACGACCCCGAAGCGCCGATCAACAAGATCGCCGACTACGCCATCACGGGCGACCTGCTGGAGGTGATCCCGAAAATGATCAAGTATTACAAGCAGAACAGCAAGTAATCGTGTTATGAGTATCGCTTTCGACCTGGGCATACGGGATCTTTCGGCGTTTTATAAGTATTTTTATGAAACGCACAAACAGACCCGTCGTGCGATGTGGATCGTAAGGTTCATATACCCGGTCATGCTTATCGCAATCCCGCTCATGATGGGCCTCGATCCTTGTGAGGATACTATGTTCTTTATCATTTCTGCGATAATCGGATTGGCGATGGGATTGCTCATGCCCCTGTGGCATAAAAAGAGGTATTTGAAAAGGACGAAAAAGAATCTGCTCAAACCCGGGAACGCCATTTTCCTGGGCCAAAGGGAAATGACCTTCGGGGAAGAGACCGTGGAGATCAAAACAAAGAATGCGGACGAGCAGATCAAATGGCCGGCATTCATAAAATGGGTGGAAATACCGGGCTATGTTTTTCTTTACGTAGCCGAGAATGCCGCCCAGATTATTCCGCTCACGCAAATAGCTCCGGAACAGGCTGTCGAATTGAAAACGATACTCAACTCTTACATTAAAAATAATTAAAACCGATATGGCAAACTTTTTTTCCGATAACAAAGACCTGCAATTCCACCTGGAACACCCGCTGATGAAGCGGATCGTGGAGCTCAAAGAGCGCGGGTTCACAGAGAAGGACAACTACGATTACGCCCCGGCCGACTTCGAGGACGCGATGGACAACTTCCGCCGCGTGCTGGAGATCTGCGGCGAGATCTGCGGCGAGGTGATCGCTCCCAACGCCGAGGATGTGGATACCGAAGGACCCAAGGTGGTCGACGACCATGTGGTCTACGCCCCGGGGACGGCCCGCAACATCGAGGCGATCACGAAAGCCGGGCTGTTCGGCATCAGCCTGCCGCGCAAGTACAACGGGCTGAACTTCCCGTTGGCCTGCTTCGTGGCGGCCAACGAGATGGTGGCCCGCGCCGACGCCGGATTCGAAAACATCTGGGGGCTGCAGGACTGCGCCGAGACGCTCAACGAGTTCGCCTCCGAAGAGATCAAGGCCAAATACCTGCCCCGCGTTTGCGCCGGCGAGACCTGCGCGATGGACCTCACCGAGCCGGATGCCGGATCGGACCTGCAGGCCGTGATGCTCAAAGCGCATTGGGATGAGAAAAAAGGGACCTGGCTGCTGAATGGCGTGAAGCGCTTCATCACCAATGGCGACGGGCATATTTCGCTCGTGCTGGCCCGCTCCGAGGAGGGGACCAAGGACGCCCGCGGCCTTTCGATGTTCGTTTACGACCGCGCCCATATGGCCGTCAAGGTGCGCCGCATCGAGAATAAACTGGGGATCAAGGGCTCGCCCACGTGCGAGTTGGTCTTCACGAACGCTCCCGCCGAGCTGGTGGGCGATAGGAAGATGGGCCTGATCAAATACGTGATGGGGCTGATGAACGCCGCCCGCCTGGGCATCGGCGCGCAGTCGACCGGGTTGCAGGAGGCTTCCTACCGCGAGGGCCTCAAGTACGCCCACGAGCGTCAGCAGTTCGGCAAGCCGATCATCGAATTCCCGGCCGTGTACGAAATGCTCGCCACGATGAAGGCCAAATTGGAGGGTTCGCGCGCGCTGCTCTATGAGACGACCCGTTTCGTGGAGATGTACAAAGTGTACGAATTCAGCATCATGCCCGAGCGCAAACTCGAACCCGAGGAGCGCGCCGAGATGAAAGCCAACCAGAAACTGGCCGACGCTTTCACCCCGATGATGAAGCTGATGACTTCGGAGTACGCCAATGAGGTGGCTTACGACTCGCTGCAGATCCATGGCGGTTCGGGTTACATGAAGGACTACCCGATCCAGCGTTACGTGCGCGACGCGCGCATCATGAATATTTACGAGGGGACCTCGCAGTTGCAGGTCGTTGCGGCGATCCGCCACGTCACTACGGGGACCTATCTTTCCAAAATCATGGAGTACGAGCTGCTGGAAACGCCCCGCGGGATGGAGCACATCGCCAAGCGGCTGCTGCTCATGCGCGAGGAGTACGCCCGCGCCGTGGAGACCGTCACGCTGAGCAACGACAACGAGTTGATCGACCTGCACGCCCGCCGCATGGTGGAGATGGCCGCGCATATCATCATCACCCACCTGCTGATGCAGCAGGCCGGCAAATGCGAGGATTACCGCCAGTCGGCCGAGGTGTACTGCAAACTGGGCGCGGCCAAGAACAAGGCCGCCGCGGAGTATATCTTCAACCACAACGCGACCGACCTCGACCTGTTCAAGTCGATCATCGACCAGCAGTGATTTCTTTTTATAAATAAGGAGCGGCGAAAAGTTAACTTTACTTTCCGCCGCTCTCTTTTGTCATTCTGAACGCAGTGAAGAATCTTGGTCGGAATTGTCCTGAACACAGTCCGACCAAGATTCTTCACTGCGTTCAGAATGACAAAAACGCAAAAAAACAACTCGGATATCTTGATTATCCGGGTTTACTCACATATTCTGCTAACTTTGTACAGGCCGTGCAACAAAATGGCCCTTTTTACGTTATCAAGCAAACGACCCGACTGAATGGCCTGCAAATCCTTCCGCTGCCGCATAAGCATCTCCCTGCTGCTTATGCTTTTTATTTTGCCTGCCGCCGCGCAGGAAAAAATCCGCATCACGGGCTCCGTGACCGACGCCGAAACCGGCAAAGGGATCGGCTTCGCCACCGTCTCGCTCGCGGACTCGACGCAGAAGGCGGTCGCCGCCTGGACCTGCGACGGAAACGGCAAATTCGACTACACGGCCAAAATACAGGGGGAATTCACGGCCACCGTCTCCGCGATGGGTTACGCCGCGCAGCAGCGCAAAGTCACCCTCGCCGCGCCCCGCACCGATCTGGAACCTTTCGCCCTCAAACCGGGAACGCAATTGGACGGGATCACCGTGACGACCGTGCGCCCGCTGGTGCGCAACGAGGCCGACAAGATCGCTTACAGCGTCGACGCCGATCCGGAAACGCCTTCCAGTTCGGTGCTGGACATCCTGCGCAAGGTGCCCCTGGTGACGGTCGACGCCGAGGACAATGTACGGGTCCAGGGCCAGACCAACTTCAAGGTGCTCATCAACGGCAAGAGCTCCTCGCTGATGGACCGGAATTTCAAGGAGGTGGCCCGGGGGATGCCGGCCGCATCGGTCAAAGATATCGAGGTGATCACCAGCCCCTCGTCGAAGTACGAGGCGGAAGGGGTCGGCGGGATCATCAACATCGTCACCGACCGCAAACGGCTCTCGGGTTACAACGGCAGCGTAGGGCTGAGCGGCGACTCCAATGGCGGCTACGGCGGCAACGGCTACCTGAGCGCCCAGTTCGGGAAGCTGACCCTGTCGGCCAACGGGGGGTACATGAAGGGTAAACATCCCGAATCCTCCTTCGAAAGCAGCTCGGAAAACCGGCTCAGCGACGACGCACGCTACCTGAGCAGTTCGGGCAAAAACAAGAACAGCTACAACTACGGCTATTACAACCTTGAGGCGAGCTACGAGATCGACACCTTCAACCTGGTCACCCTCGCCCTGTGGGGCCACGGCGGCGAATACAACTACAACAGCTCGGGCCGCACGCTGCAAACGGACGCCGGCTTCAACCCGGTGATGGCGTATAACAGCGTCGGCTCCGGCGGCGGGAATTACGGGGGGCTTTCGGGCAATATCGACTACCAGCGCATCTTCCGCAAGCCCGAGAAGACATTGACCTTCTCCTACAAACTGGACAACTCGCCCGGAGGGTCGCATTACGAAAACACCCTTGAGCGCCTGCTCAACTACACGGAGCCCGACCGGCGCTCGGACAACGACACCTGGTCGCGCGAGCAGACCCTGCAGATCGATTATGTGGACCCCATCACCAAAATGCACTCCATCGAGGCGGGAGCGAAGTTCATCCTGCGCCAGAACGGCAACGACCCGATGACCTACTCCCGCCCGGACGACACCCAGCCGTGGGTCTACGACCAGGCGCGCAAGAATGCCCTCGACTACGACCAGTATATCCTGGGGATTTACGGAACCTATGCGCTCAAATACAAGAAGTTTACCGGCAAGGCCGGGATAAGGGGCGAGACCACCTGGAACGACGGGGTGTTCACCACCGCCGTGAGCCGGACCCCGATGTCCAACACGCTCTTCAACCCGATCCCTTATGTAAACCTCTCCTACGCCCCGAAGCCGGGCGCACGTTACTCGCTCTCCTACACCCAGCGCCTCTCGCGGCCGGGCATCTGGTACCTCAACCCCTACGTCGACGACTCCAACCCGATGAGCATCCGCCACGGGAATCCCGACCTGAAATCGGAAATATCGCATACTTTCAACGCCTCTTACGGCCGTTTCGGCCCGAAGGTCAATTTCACGATCGGCCCCAATGTTTCGATCACGGATAATTCGATCGAGCAGGTGATCTTCGTCCATGAAAACGGGGTGGTCGAGAGCACTTACGCCAACGTGGGCAAACGCAACTTCTACGGACTCAACCTCTACGGATCCTACCGGACGGCGTCGGGTAAATTCTCGGTGAGCGTCAACGGCGCCGGGCGGTACGTGGACATCAGTGACCAGGCGGGCAATGGAAACTCCGGTTTCGCGGGCGACCTGAATTTCAACGGGATGGCTTCGGTCTGGAAGAATGCCTCGGTGTTCGTGAACGGCTTCTGGTCCTCGCCGCGGATCATGCTCCAGGGCGAAGGTGCGGGGTACTACTATTACAGCATCGGGATCAACCAGAAATTGCTCAAGAAGAAACTGACCCTCAGCCTCTCTGCGACCAACCTCTTCAACCGGTATGTGAACTTCTGGCAGCAGTACGACACGCCGTCGCTCTACCAGCGCTCCGACTTCAAAAACCAGATGCGCAATTTCCGCCTGGGACTCAGCTACAACTTCGGCAAAGCCCAGGTGCAGGTCAAGAAAGCGCGCCGGGGCATTCAGAACGACGACGTGAAGGCGGGCGGAAGCGGTGGCGGCGCAGGCGGGGGCACCGGGCAGTAACTCCGCCTATTATTTTGTCATTCGGCAGCGAAGCGAAGAATCTTGGTCGGACTGTTTTCAGGTGGTCCCGACTAAGATTCTTCGCTTCGCTGCCGAATGACAAAAAATTCGTACATTTGTTTCTACTAAAATAATAAACCCATGGCAACCCTCGAAACCGTATATTTAGGCAATCTACGCACGGAGATCACCCACGTGCGCTCGGGTAATAAAGTGATCACCGACGCTCCCGTCGACAACAACGGCCGCGGCGAGGCGATCTCCCCCACCGACATGGTGGCCGGGGCGCTCGGTAGTTGCATGCTGACCATCATGGCGCAGGCCACGGCCCGCCTGGGCACGCAGTTGGAAGGCACGCGCCTGGAGATCACCAAGATCATGGCCGCCGAGCCGCGCCGTATCTCGGAGATCGTGATCGACGT
Source organism: Rikenellaceae bacterium (assembly GCA_031549495.1). Taxonomy (GTDB): domain Bacteria; phylum Bacteroidota; class Bacteroidia; order Bacteroidales; family Rikenellaceae; genus JAVBOW01. The sequence goes on from JAVBPS010000097.1 coordinate 7,599, forward strand.
CTGGTTCCCGATGGATTACGACGATAAGGCCAAGCAGGTCCTGCGCCATGCGGCCAATGTCTGCCCGGTAGCCAAGTCGCTGCATCCCGATCTGAAACAGACCATCACGTTCCACTTCGGTCAACCCTAATGCCATAGCTTATGAGGAGATTGCTACTTTTATCGTTTATCGGGTATCTGGCTTTCAGCCTTTCGTCATGCAAGAAGGATGAAGAGGGTCCCGCTCATGATTCCATGATCGGGGAATGGGTCCATATCGCAAACGAAGCGTCAATATCCACCCCTAACCCGGCAATGACTGAATATTTGCGCTCTTTAGCGGAGGCATATGAATATTTCAGCCCTTGGCCTATCGGGGGCGACATGCGTATTTCGGAAGACGGTTATATTTACACCGGTCCGATCAGGGCGCTTTACAGCCGCTACGACAACAAATTAGATTTCGCTGCTTATCAGAGCCCGGAATGGTCTGGCCTGATGACTGAGCAGGAGTGGTTCAATATGACAAAAACGTCATACGAAATTTCGGTCAACAACCATATCCTGATATTGCAATATAATCGTGTCTTCATCGATACATTGGATCAAATCACAGACAAAGAAGAGGAATTCGGTCCCTGGCCGTGGCAGATCGACCAGTCTAAGATCGTAGTAACATATCGAAGGAAATAATACCGACGTCTGCCCGGTGGCCAAGTCGCTTCATCCGGACCTGAAACAGACCGTGACATTCCATTATGGTCAGAGGGAAACGCAAAAACAGCAGGGTTAACCCTAAAAATGAAGATCGATGCAACGTTTCATCAGGCCATTGTATCTTAGCACTATAACCCCTTAAACCCAACTCCTATGAAAAAACTTTTCCTGTTTGTATTCGCCGCGATCTTTGCCCTCGGCCTGAGTTCGTGCAACAAAGATGAAGACGAAAGCATCGTCGGGACCTGGACGAATGTCTCCTTTACCCCGGACATAGTCACCTCGGTCCCCGCCCTTACCCAATTGCTGAAAACGGAAATGGGAGAGAATTTTTCGGCGGACGGGAACAGCTATGTCACTTTCCGCAACAACGGGACCGGGACGGACGGCTACGATGAATTCACGTACACCTATTCCGGCGGGGTTTTAAGCATTTTCTATCCCGGCGCGCCGGACGAGAACATGTCGGGAATTGCTTCCATAAACGGCAAGACGATGACGATGACCGTAGACTTTTTGCCGAGCATGCTCGCCGAAGAGGAGTTTATGGATTATATTCATGATCTTTTCGGCTCTTCAGCCACCATAACCCGTGCAAGAGCCATTTTAACCATGCAAAAACAATAACCCGGGCTATTCCGGTTCAAAACCGCACGTCTTCCGGGACGTGCGGTTTTTGTTTTGAGTCGGCTATATCGTTGCTGTGAATTGAGATCAGATGGCAGTAGCCGTCCTGCAAAAACTGACCATCACGTTCCACTTCGGTCAGTAAGAGAGAAAAATAGTAAGGACGAGTGAAATAGATGCGCGATATTTAGAAATTATCGTATCTTTGGAATACTAACCGATAAAACTACGCCTATGAAAAAAATCTTCCTATTTGTATGCGCCGTAATTCTCACCCTGGGCCTGATTTCGTGCAAGAAAGACAAAGAAGAGACTCCTTCCATCATCGGCACGTGGAAATACACCACGTGGTCGTCTGACGTGGTCACAAACAAAACCGGGGCTTCCGCAGCCATCATCGAGACCCTGCCTACCCTTATGAATCCCATGCCGCGGATTACATTCAACAGCAACGGTACCGGCTATAATTACGCTAACGTTCCATTCACATACGTCTATCTCAACGGAATCCTCACTGTGGTTCACACCGGGTACTGGAACGAGGTCGCCTCTGTCGACCTGAGCGCCAGGGCAATGTCCCTGATCCTCGACTTTGCGCCCGCAATAACCGAGGACGCAGCCGCCATAACCAGTTTAAAAAATGACTTCGGCCAGGATCTGATTATCCAGAAAGTCAATGTAGTATTTCATTACGAAAGAGAGTAAACACGGTACTGTCTGGTATATGGCGCGCCTTTCCTTTCCGAAAGGCGCGTTTCTTTATTCCCATCCTCAAGAATACGAAAGTTCAATTATTTGAAAATAGTATTTAATTATTTAACTTTTATGTAAAAAAGTATTATATTTGGACTTGGATTGGACACCAACACAGGTTGTCCGTCAGACAAGACCAAAGCCATGACCGAAGCTGTCCTGCAAAAACTGACCACCCTGGCCGAGAGCGCCAAATACGACGTATCCTGCGCGTCGAGCGGCACCACGCGAAAAAGCAAGCCCGGCATGACGGGCAGCGCCAACGGCTGGGGCATCTGCCACAGCTTCACGGAGGACGGACGGTGCGTGTCGCTGCTCAAGATCATGCTTACGAATTGGTGCATCTATGACTGCGCCTACTGCGTCAACCGGCGTTCGAACGACCGGCCGCGCGCTACGCTTACGGTCGATGAGCTGGTCGAGCTGACGATGGAATTTTACCGGCGTAACTATATCGAGGGGCTTTTCCTTTCGTCGGGCGTGTTGCAGAACCCGGATTACACGATGGAACGCATGGTGCGCGTGGTGAAGGAGTTGCGGACCGTCTACAAGTTCAACGGCTATATCCACATGAAGAGCATTCCGGGCGCGAGCCGCGAGCTGGTCGCCCAGGCGGGGCTGTATGCCGACCGTTTGAGCGTCAATCTGGAGATCGCGGTCGAAGATAATCTGAAACTGCTTGCGCCCGAAAAAGATCATGCGAGTATTTACGGACCTATGTCCTATATCCAGCAGGGGGTGCTGCAAAGCGCCGAGGAGCGGCGGCATATGCGCCATGCGCCCCGGTTCGCCCCCGCCGGGCAGAGCACGCAGATGATCGTCGGGGCGACGCCGGAGAGTGACAAGCAGATCCTTACGCTCGCTTCTGCGCTTTATACGCGGCCTTCGATGAAACGGGTTTATTATTCGGGGTATGTGCCGGTGAATGCTTACGATACGCGGCTACCGGCGTTGAAACAGGCGCCGCTGGTGCGTGAGAACCGGCTTTACCAGGCGGACTGGCTGATGCGGTTTTATGGGTTTCGCTCGGACGAGATCGTCGACGACGCGCATCCCGATCTCGACCTGGAGATCGACCCGAAGTTGGGGTGGGCGTTGCGCCATCCGCAGGCCTTTCCGGTCGATCTGAACCGGGCGGATATGGCGATGATCCTGCGCGTGCCGGGGATCGGGGTCAAGTCGGCCAACCTGATCGTCGCCACGCGCAGGCATTCGCGCATCACTTCGGCCACGCTGCGCAAGATGGGGGTGGTGATGAAAAAGGCGCAGTATTTCATCACTTGCGGGGAGCTGGGGATGCTCACGGTCAATGAGATGAATCCCGAGAATGTGCGCAAGGCGCTTACGGCCAAAAAACCGGATCGAAAGCAGGTCGCTCAAGGGCAGTTGTCTTTATTTGCCGTTTAACCACAAAGGACACAAAAAAGATTTTTACACAAAAGGGACACTATTGTATTTCATGGCTTTTTGTCATCCTGAGCGAAGCGAAGGATCTCAAAATAGCTGTCTGAGATTCTTTTGTTAACAAACGAAAAAAGACTCGTTTGTTTTCCTCCTTATCGCTCGGGTGAGTTCAAGCAAAAAGACGCTTGACTCCCCGCTCACTCCTACGTCGGATCGTTTCACTCAGAATGACAAAAAATGCTCGTCTTTCGTTACGATAAAACGTTCGAGGGGTTGCTCACGGCCCTGTTCGACGCCTACGCCCGGCGGGAATTTCCCGAGCGGCTGGTCGGGCCGGGGGAGCCTTTGCCCATGTTCGCCGGGCGGGTTTACGATGTGAGCACGGATCGGGAGCGGGCGGCGCGGGTGTGGGCCGGACTGGAAAAAAAACTGCGGTCGCGGGTGCGTAATATGCTTATGCACGTCTGGATGTCGGAAGAGGAGGGCAGCGATGAGCTGCTGATGCGCTATATGCGGCGGGTGTTCGATTCGCCGCGGGGGGCGGCTTCGGATTTTGCGGACAAGGATATGCTCGATGCCAAGCAGTTGGCGGACAAGGTGGCGCATGAGGCGCTCTATATCATGCAGTTCGTGCGGTTTCAGAAGGCGGGGGACGGGACTTATTTCGCGGCGCTCTCGCCCCGGTATAATGCGCTGCCGATGACCGTGGAACATTTTAAAGACCGGTTCGCCGACCAGTGCTGGATCATTTATGACCTGGGGCGGCGGTACGGGTATTATTATGACATGAGAACTGTCACGGAGGTGACGCTGCTCGACGATGGGAATTTTCCGGACGGGAAGCTCGACCCGGCGCTGATGGATGGGGATGAATTGCTGTTCCAGCGGATGTGGCGGGGCTATTTCAAGGCGATGACGATCAAGGAGCGGATCAATCCGAAGCTACATAGGCGCAACCTGCCGCGGCGGTTCTGGAAGCATTTGACGGAAAAACAAGATCATTAAACATTTACGAAGGAGCACAATCAGACCAACGTGCGCGCGTCATCCCGAACGAGCGCACGTTGGTCTGATTGTAGGGGCACCCCTTGCGGGTGCCCTTGAGGGGGCGGGTGTCGAAAAAGGGCACCCGCAAGGGGTGCCCTACGGGCTCGCCATCCTCCGGATTATGCCGCAGAAGAGCGGTAAGATTTCTCCTACAACCCCCAACTCGCCCTGTCCAGGCTGCGGTAGTGGATCGCTTCGGCGATGTGTTTCGATTCGATCAGGGGCGAGGGTTCCAGGTCGGCGATCGTGCGGGCGACCTTCAGGATACGGTCGTAGGCGCGGGCGGAGAGGTCGTAGCGGGTCATGGCGCGTTCCAACAGGGTGGCTCCTTCGGCCGAGAGGGCGCAATGCTCGCGGATCATTTTCGAGTTCATCATGGCGTTGGTGTGCACGCCCAGGCCTTCGAAACGGCTTTGCTGCACCCCGCGGGCACGCACCACGCGTTCGCGGATCGAGGTACTCGGCTCCGAGGGCGGGGCGGCGGCCATCTCGCTAAAGGCCACCGGGGTCACCTGGATGTGCATGTCGATGCGGTCCATCAGCGGGCCCGAGATGCGGCCCATGTAACGCAGCACCGCGCCCGGGGAACAGGTGCATTCCTTCGTGGGATGGTTGTAGTAGCCGCACGGGCAGGGGTTCATCGAGGCGATCAGGATGAAATTGGCCGGGTATTCGACGCTGTATTTCGCTCGGGAGACTACGATCTTGCGATCTTCCAGCGGTTGACGCAATACCTCTAACAGAGAGCGGGAATATTCGGCGAATTCATCCAAATACAGGATGCCGTTGTGGCTTAAAGAGATTTCGCCGGGTTGGGGATTCGTGCCTCCGCCGACCAGCGCCACCTGCGAAGCGAGGTGGTGCGGGGCGCGGAAGGGGCGGCGGGTCATCAGGCCGCCCGTGGCGCCGAGTTTCCCGGCTACGGAGTGTATTTTGGTGGTTTCCAGTGCCTCGGCCACGCTCATGGGAGGCATGATCGAAGGCATGCGGCGGGCGAGCATCGTCTTGCCGGAGCCCGGGGCGCCGATCATGATCACGTTGTGGCCTCCGGCGGCGGCGATCTCCAAAGCGCGTTTCACGTGCTCCTGGCCCCGTACGTCGCTGAAATCTTCGTCGTACCGGCCCGCGGTCTCTTCGAAGATGCCGGGTTCGGGAAGCGTGGGGGCGATCTGTTCTTCGTCGTTCAGAAAGGCGGCCACCTGGCGCAGGTTATCGGCCGCCAGCACCTCGATGCCCGCGGCTACGGCGGCTTCACGGGCGTTCTCGGCGGGCAGGATGATCCCTTTAAAGCCCTCGGCGGCGGCTTGTATGGCGGAGGGGAGGGCGCCCTTGACGGGTTTCACGCTTCCGTCGAGCGACAGTTCGCCCAGGATCATGTAGTCGGATAAACGTTCGGCGGAGATCTGTCCCGAGGCGGCCAGGATCGCCAGCGCGATGGGCAGATCGTAGCCCGAGCCCTCCTTGCGCAGGTCGGCCGGGGCGAGGTTGACGGTCGTCTTGCGGCCCGTCATGCGGAAACCGCTGTTCTCGAAGGCCGCCCGGATGCGCTCGCCGCTCTCCTTGACGGCGTTGTCCGGCAGGCCGACAAGGAACATCCCCAGGCCGGAAGTGATGTTGACCTCGACGGTCACGGTCACGGCCCGTATGCCAACAATGGTGCTGGCGAACGCTTTTACGAACATGTTGGGTTAGTATATTAACTAAACTTTGTCATTCCGAACGCCAGGGAAGGATCTTGGTCAGAATCGTTCTGAACACAGTCCAACCAAGATTCTTCACTGGCGTTCAGAATGACAAAGACAGATTATAATTCATAACTATATCTCATCCCCTGGCCCGGCTGCGAGAGGAAGTTTTCAACAACGAAATCGACCTTCGCACCCTGTTTGAGCATTTGCTTTACGGTAACGTCGACCTTCACGCTCTCGTACGGGCCGATGGTGATCTTCCCGGGCAACGAGACATAATCGTTCGGCAGGCTGCGCAGTTTGAACGTCAGCGACGAGGCGTTGACAACGGTCGCCTGGATCTGCTGGTCGCGGTGCTCCACGCTTTCGACGGACAGGGATGCCTCCAACAGCGGCTTGAGGAATTTTTCGTCGCCGCAGAGGTTGTTATCCTTGTTGTAGGCCACCGTGCGGCGGTCCAACAGCGCGTCGTGGATCCCTTTCTCGCTACGCTCCGTGGCGAATACCAGGGTCATGTTGCGGTGGGAGGGGAAGTTGTTGTTCATGGGACGGTGCGCGTCGGTGTTGCCGAACACCGCCAGGTTTTTATCCACGACCCAGCTGTGCGCCAGGGGGGAATAGAGGCCCGCTCCGTAGATTTCGAGGCCCATGATGTACCCGCCGTTATAAAGCTCCGTGTGCTCGTCGTACCATTTGGGAATGCCGTCGGAGGCTTGTCTCTCCCAGGCCGGGTGATTCCAGAAAATGAACGCGCCCTGCGCTTTGGCGGCTTTGAGCGCGTCGCGCCAGTCCGGGGTATCGAACGGGTTGGAATCCTGCACGAAGATGGCGTTGATGTGTCCCGGAGGCATGTCGCGCGTAATCTCCGAGCCGTGGATCACGATCAGGCTGTCGGGGAGTTTGCGGGCGTGTTCGCTTGCAATGACGAAGGCGCGATTGTGATCCGAGGCCATATCGCCGCTGCGATGGTAGGGGCGGTATTCGATGTGCTCGGTGATGGCGATCGCGTCGAGTTTCTCTTTGATCGCTTCGTTCACGCGCACCGTGGGCCATACATCGCCGTCCGAGAAGACGGAATGCATGTGGAAATCGCATTTGAGGGTCTGATAGCCGGGGATGTCCGGGATGTAGGTTTCCTTGCGGGTTTGCCCCGTGGCAAGCAGGGCGAGCAGCAGGAAATATGACAATAGGTAAATCCTTTTCATCATAGCGGTCTGTATTAGAATTATGAATTATGAATTATTTAGAACGGCGCCTCGTCATTGCTGAAACTGCCGCCGAACGGGGCGGGGGCGGGCAGGTCGAAGTCGCTGCCGCCGGTCATCGCCGAGCCGGTACCCATCGAACTTTCCACCGAGCTGTAACCGCCCAGGTCGTCCGCATCGTAGTCCAGGAAGCGGGCCTGCTCCTTGCGGAAACGCAGTTTGACGGTATCCACGGCTCCGTTACGGTGCTTGGCGACGATGATCTCGGCCATGCCCTGCGTGGGCAGGCCGTCCTCGTCCTGCGTGAGGCCGTAGTACTCGGGGCGGTGGATGAAGGCCACCAGGTCGGCGTCCTGCTCGATGGCGCCCGACTCGCGCAGGTCGGAGAGCTGCGGGCGCTTGCTGCCCCCGCGCGACTCCACGGAGCGGTTCAGCTGCGACAGGGCGAGGATCGGGATGCTGAGCTCCTTGGCGATCGCCTTGAGCGAGCGCGAGATGAAGGCCACCTCCTGTTCGCGGTTGCCGCGCGTGTCCTGGCTGCCGGTCATCAGCTGCAGGTAGTCGATCACGATGCACTGGATGTCGAACTGCGTCTTCAGGCGGCGCGCCTTGGAGCGGAATTCGAAGATCGACAGGGCCGGGGTGTCGTCGATGAACAACGGGGCCATGCGCAGCGGGCTGATCGAGGCTTCGAGGTGTTTCCACTGGTCGGGCGAGAGTTTTCCGTTGCGGATGTCGCGCGAGTCGAGGCCCGATTCGGAGACCACCAGGCGCAACATAAGTTGCGTAGAGCTCATTTCCAACGAGAAGAAGGCCACCGGTTTCTCGTGGTCGATGGTCATGTTGCGCGCCATGGAGAGCACGAAAGCCGTCTTGCCCATCGAGGGGCGGGCGGCGATGATGATCAGATCGGAGGGTTGCCAGCCCAGCGTGAGGCGGTCCAGGTGGGTGAAACCCGAGGGTACGCCGCTGAATCCGCCTTCGCGTTTGGAGGCCTCTTCGATGATGGCCATCGTCTTGGTGAGGATGTCGCTCGAGCGTTGCACGTCGCGCTTCACGTGCCCTTCCGCGACCTTGAAGATCTCGCCCTCGGCGAAGTCGATCAGGTCCGTCACGTCGGTCGCCTCGTCGAACGAGCGGCGTTGGATATCCATGGTGGCTCGGATCAGTTCGCGCTGGACGTATTTCTGGGCGATGATCTTGGCGTGGAACTCGACGTGGGCGGCGGAGGCGACCTTCTGCGTGAGTTGAGCCAGGAAGACCGCGCCGCCGATCTTCGTCAGTTGCTTGGTGCGTTTGAGACGGTCGGTCACCGTGTAGAGGTCGATCGGTTCCAACTCGGCCGACAGGTCGAGGATCGCCTTGTAGATGATCTGGTGCGCCTCTTTGTAGAACGCCTGCGGCTCTACGTATTCCTGCACGTCGACGATGCTGTCCTTTTCCAGCATCAACGCCCCGAGGACGGCCTCCTCCAACTCCACCGCCTGGGGAGGGATGTTGGCTCCGGCTTCGGTTAGGGATGCGTATGCCTCGCGGTTGTTTTGCGAGCGGTCGTTGTATTGCTTTGCCATAGAGCAAAGATAATTATGAATTATGAATTATGGATTATGAATGAAGAGATATTTTGTCATTCTGAACAAAGTGAAGAATCTTGGTCGGGCTGTGTGCAGAACAATTCCGACCAAGATTCTTCGCTTCGCTCTGAATGACAAACCGGATTAAGGAAAAGCATTCATAATTCATAATTCATAATCCATAATTAAACCAGGGCCGTCCAGCCGGGTGCGGTGATGTTGATTTCGCCGCCGTCGGGCGTGACGAGCTTCACACCGGCCTCGGGGGCGGTGATGTGACCGATCACGTCGATGCCGCCGATGTCGGTAATTTTCTGTTGCAACGCGAGCGGGACGGTGAACAGCAGTTCGTAGTCCTCACCGCCGTTCAGGGCGGCGACCACGGGGTCGGTGTGCATCTCTTCGCACAGTTTATAGGTCTCCGAGGCGATCGGGATGCGGTCCAGATAGATGCGCGCACCCGTGCCCGAGGCTTTGCAGAGGTGGATCAGGTCGGAGGCCAGGCCGTCTTTCAACAGCACCATCGAGGTGGGTACGAGGCCGGTTTCGGCCAGATGCGCGGTCACGTCGATGCGCGCGCGGGGTTTGAGCTGGCGGCGCAGCAGGTATTCGTAGCCTGCGAATTGGGGCTGGGGGTTGTCGTGGCCGGCGAGCACGCGTTTCTCGCGATCCAGCAGGCGCAGGCCCATGTAGGCCGCCCCGAGGTCGCCCGTGATACAGATCAGGTCGTTGACCTGCGCACCGCTGCGGCGGGTGAGTTTTTCGGGTTTCGCCTCGCCGAAAACGGTTGCAGAGATGGTAAAGCCCGTCAGTGAGGTGTTCAGCCCGCCCCCGGCGAAAACGAGGGCATAATCCTCGCAGGCCTGCCGCACGCCAGCATGATATTCCTCGATCATCTCCACACTCATGCGTGCCGACACGCCGAGCGAAACCATCACGCGGCGGGGCGTTCCGTTCATCGCCAGCACGCTGCTCACCGCAGCCACTACTGTTTTGTATCCCAGGTGTTTGAGTGGAAAATAGGTCAAATCGAAATCCACGCCTTCCAGCAGCAATACGTTGGACAGCAGCCCCTCACCCTCTATCGCAGGGATCACCACGGCATCGTCGGCGGGCGCTGGATTTTCGGAGTGGGAAGCGAGAATTTTTTCGGCGAGGCTAAAGCGGCCTATGGCAGATATTTCGGTCTTTTTCTTGGGGTCCATCGGATGGGAATTTGTATACAAAGGTAGCCGAAGTTTTGTTTCGGCGAAAATAAAAGAGTACTTTTGCCTGCTCAGAGCAAGACAATGAAGAACATCGTACTGTTCGGCCCCCCGGGGGCGGGCAAAGGCACGCAAGCCAAACTGATCAAGGAAAAATACGGGCTCGACCACATCTCGACCGGCGACGTGATCCGCGAGGAGATCCGGCAGGGGACCGAATTGGGCAAGAGCGTCAAGGATTTCATCGAGCGGGGTGAATTGGCCCCCGACCACATGGTCATCGAGATCATCACCAAACATATCGAGGAGCACCGGCTCGGGGCGGGCAATATTTTCGACGGATTTCCGCGTACGTTGCCGCAGGCCGAGGAGTTCGACCGCATCCTGGAGGCCCATGGGCTGAAGATCGACATCATGATCTCGCTCGAAGTGCCGGACGAGGTACTCATCGAGCGCATCCGGCTGCGCGCCGCGGACAGCGGGCGGGCGGATGACGCCGATGTGGAGATCATCCGCAACCGGATCGCCATCTACAACCGCCAGACGGCTATCGTCGCCAAGTTCTACCAGAAGCAATGTAAATATGCCGCGGTGGATGGGTTGGGGACGGTCGAGGAGACTTTCGGGCGCATCTGCGAGAAGATCGAGGCGGCGCGGGAGGAGAAGTACCGCTGCTGATCCAGGCATGATTCATATAGCAAAGCACCCTTTCCAGGATGCTTTTGTCGTATCTGGCCGTTGTGTTAAGCGGCATTTGCAATGCCGCTTGCTATATCTCGCGAATTTAAATTCGCGGGTATTCACCGACGGCATTGCAAATGCCGCCGAACCGGGGGAAGTACCGCTACTGATTCAGGCATGATTCATATAGCAAAGCACCCTCTCCCAGGTGCTTTTGTTGTATCTATGCGGTCTTTCGTCATGTCGAGCGTTAGTCGAGACAT
>JAVBPS010000090.1:0-5860 GCA_031549495.1 Rikenellaceae bacterium
AGGGATCTACCTTATATTTTAAGCGGTAGATCCCTCGTCGCTTCGCTCGCTCGGGATGACGTACACGTTGGCTCGATTGTAGGGGCACCCCTCGCGGGTGCCCTTATTTTAAAGGAAGGGCACCCGCAAGGGATGCCCCTACGGGATCGGATTATTTCGCCCGGCCGAGGATGAAGATCGCGGGACGTTTGTCGAATTTCGGCAACATGCCTTTCTTCCACTCGGCGACCGGGGCCGTACGGATGGTTTCCGTGGGGTCCGACAGGTCGGCAGCCACCGTCAGCATCGTGGCGGGGGAGAGGACCGCGAGCAACTCGGCCAGCAGCTTGTCGTTACGGTAGGGGGCTTCGATGAAGAGTTGGGCCTGGCCTTCGGTCTGGGCACGGCGTTCGAAGTTGCGGATGGCTTTGGCGCGCTCGGGGCCTTTGACCGGCAGGTAGCCGTTGAAGGCGAACGACTGGCCGTTCTGGCCCGAGGCCATCAATGCTAATAAAATAGACGAGGGGCCGACTAAGGGCACCACGCGGATGCCGCGGCGGTGGCACACGGCGGCCAGTTCCGCCCCGGGGTCGGCCACGCCCGGCACGCCCGCCTCGCTGATCATGCCTGCGTTGCGTCCGGCGAGGATGGGGGCGACCAATCTTTCTATGTCCGCCGCGGGGGTATGCTCGTTCAGCTCCTCGAAATGCAACTCGTCGATGGGCCGCCCCACCCCGGCGCGGGAGAGGAAACGGCGCGCCGAGCGCAGGTTCTCGACGACGAAATAGTCCAGCGAGGCGACCACCTCGCGGTTGGCGGCGGGCAGCACGTCGTAAGGGGCGGTCTGCCCGATCGGACAGGGGATCATGTAGAGGATTCCGGGCATTTTAGAGGTTGTTTTGATTTTCCAATCGAAGCGATTTTTGCTCATCTTCGAGCAGTTTTTTTCGCCGATTAGAGGAGCATATCGGGAATATGTGACGATAATCGGCCTAAAAAAAATGCCGGAGAGGGGTGAAAAGCGCGAAGGAAAGGAAATTCAAAACAACCTCTATTCCTTGATGTATATCCGTTTGACGCGGGCCGAGATGCCGGTCATCACTTCGTAGGGGATGGTGCCTATCGCGCGGGCCATGTCCTCGGCGCGGTTGCCGGGCGCGGGGCCGAAGACGGTCACCGGGTCGCCCTCCGCCGCGTCGAGGCCCGTGACGTCGATCATGCAGGTGTCCATGCAGACGCGGCCTACGATCGGGGCGCGGCGGCCTGCCACATCCATCGACCAGCCGCCGTTCGAGAGGCTTCGGTCCAGGCCGTCGGCGTAGCCCACGGGGACGGTGGCGATGCGCATCGGGCTGGTGACCTTGCCCATGCGACCGTAGCCCACGGTCTGGCCGGGATCGAGCTGCTTGATCTGCACGATGCGGGTGCGCAGGGCGCTTACGCAGCGCAGGGCGGGGTCCTCCACGGCGCTGATGCCGTACAGGCCGATGCCCAGACGCACCATGTCGAACTGCGCGGCAGGCAGACGTTCGGCGGCGGCGCTGTTCGAAATATGGCGTAAAAAAGGGTAAGGCAGGGCTGTGGCCAGACGCGCGGTCAGTTTTTCAAATAAGGCGAGTTGCCCGAGGGTAAATTCATCCTGTGCGGGTTCGTCCGAGACGGCCAGGTGCGAGAACGCCGAGGCCACACGCACCAGCCGGTCGCCTCCGAGCACATCGCAGAGACGATCCATATCTTTTTCCTCGAATCCCAGACGGTGCATCCCCGTGTCGAATTTGATGTGCACGGGATAGCCCTGTTCCCCGTGCCGCGCGAGTTCTTCACGGAAGGCGGCCAGCGAGGTGAAATTATAGATCTCGGGTTCCAGCCCGTTGGTGATCATGAGGGAAAAACTGTCCTGGTCGGCGTTGAGCACCACGATCGGGCAGGTGATCCCCCGCTCGCGCAGCACGGCGCCCTCGTCGGCGAAGGCCACGGCCAGGTAGTCCACCCCCTGGCGTTGCAGCGTGGCGGCCACTTCGTAACCGCCGTTCCCGTAACCGAAGGCCTTGATCATCGCCATCACGCGGGTTTTCGGACGCAGGGCGGATCGCAGGTGGCTCAGGTTGTGGATCATGGCGTCCAGATCGACTTCCAGCGTGGTGGTGTGGGTGTGCAGTTCCAGCGCGTGGGTCAACTTTTCGAATTGCGAGGAGCGGTTACCCTTCACCAGGATCGTGTGCCCGGCCAGTTTGCGCTGGTCGAGGGCGGCGAGGAAGGCTTCCGTGGTGGGGTAGAATTCGTGCTCACAGGTGAAGCCTTCGCCGTGGCGGCGAATCCGCTCACCGATGCCGACGACGCGGTCGATGCCGGTTTTCGCAACCATTTCAGCGACACGGGCGTAAAGCTCCGCGTCGGGCATGCCGCTTTGCAGGATATCCGAGAGGATCAGCGTCATGGGGCGGCCGGCGGCCACGCTTTTCAGGTAGTCCAGGGCGATCCCCAGCGAATTTATATCGGAATTGTACGAGTCGTCGATGATCTGCGAACGGTTGATCCCCTCGCGCAGTTCGAGGCGCATGGCCACGGGTTGCAACAGCGGCAAACGCGCTTCCATTTCTGCGCGCGACCAGTCCAGCACGTCGCCCAGAGCCAGGGCGGCGGCGGCATTCTCCTGCGCAGTGTGCTCCCGGAAGAACGTGTAGGCCGCTTTTTCGCGTGCGGCATCGGTCAGCCGCGCCTCGGGGAAGACGGCATGCAACGCCTCGCCGATCCCGGGGTAGGCGCTGTTGTAGATGATCTGCGGGGTGTGGCGGAAGAGGATCAGTTTCTCGGCGAGCTTCTGGTCGGGGCTGTCGAAATTCTCCTGGTGGGCGTCGCCGATGTTGGTGACAATGCCGATGTCGGGGCGGATGATGCGTTCCAGCAGCACCATCTCCCCCGGGCGCGAAATACCCGCCTCGATGATCGCCACATCCTCGTCCCCGGCGATCATCAGCACCGAAAGGGGCACGCCGATCTGGGAATTGTAGCTGCGCGGGCTGCGCACGAGCTTCACCCCGGCGGGGGCCAATTGCGCGATCCACTCCTTGACCACGGTTTTGCCGTTGCTGCCGGTAATGGCGACCACATGGCCCGTGAAGAGGCTGCGGTGGTGGGCGGCGAGTTGCTGCAACGCCCCTACGGAGCTGTCCACACGGGCGAAACCGGCCTCGGGGTAAGCCGTAAGTTCGATCTCGCGCTCGATCACGAACGCCCTCACGCCGCGGGCATAGAGTTCGGCGATGTGCGCATGGCCGTCGTGGTTCACCCCGGCGATGGCGAAAAAGAGGGGATCGGCCCCGGCCCAGGCCGTGCGGCTGTCCGTGAGGGCTGCGCGGCAGAGGTGGTCGCGGCCCGCGAAACGGCCTCCGCAGATGAGGGCTATGTCGCTCAGGCGGTATTCCATTGGGTGGTTGTTATCTTGGCAAAGATACGAAAAAAGAGAGGGCACCCGCAAGGGAGTGCCCCTACATCGGTCAGGCTTTTTCCACCTTGGGTTTGTCCTTGAACGAAACGGCGAACAGGATCGCCACGATCAGCGCATAGATCGCGAAGGCGATCCAGATGCCGTGCCAGTCCTTGGCTCCGCCGGGGAGCGTGTAGTATTTCTCGATCACCACGCCGCTGATCCAGCTGCCCAGTACCGCGCCCACGCCGTTGGTCATCATCATGAACAGGCCCTGGGCCGAGGAGCGCATCTTCGGATCCACGGTGGTCTCCACGAAGAGCGATCCGGAAATATTGAAGAAATCGAACGCCATCCCGTAGACGATGCACGAGAGGATGATCATCCAAAGCCCATCCGTGGGGTTGCCGTAGCCGAACAGCCCGAAGCGCAGCACCCACGCCACCATGCTCATCAGCATCACGTTCTTGATCCCGAACCGCTTCAGGAAGAAGGGGATGGCGAGAATAAAGAGCGTCTCGGAGATCTGCGAGATGGACATGATGATCGTGGAATATTTGACCACGAACGAATCGGCGTATTTTGGGATGTTGTGGAAATCGCTCAGGAAAGCGTCGCCGTACATATTGGTCAACTGCAACGCGCCCCCCAGGAAGAGCGAGAAGATGAAGAAGACCGCCATGCGGTGATCCTTGAACAGCGTGAAGGCGTCCAGCCCGAGGATCTGCACGAGCGATTTGCGCTCCTCGGTAGCCCCCAGCGGCGGACATTTGGGCAGCGTGAAGGAGTAGACGCCCAGCGCCAGGGCCGCGAAGGCCGCGACGTAGAACTGCCCTTCGGAGGCCTTGAAGCCGCTCAGGTTGACGATCCACATGGCCGCGATAAATCCGATCGTGCCGAACACGCGGATGGGCGGGAAATCCTTGATCACATCCAGCCCCTTGTTTTTCAATGTGGTATAGGCGACCGAGTTGGCCAGCGCGATGGTCGGCATGTAGAAGACCATCGCCAGCATCATCGCCCAGAAGAACATTCCCGGCTCGTTGATGGTCGGGATCCACAGCAGGGTCGCGCCGTAGCAAAGGTGCAGGATGCCGTAGAGTTTCTCGGCGTTCACCCAGCGGTCGGCGACCATGCCCATCAGCGCGGGCATGAAGAGCGAGGCGATCCCCATGGTGGCGAAAATGGCGCCGAATTCCGACGGCGACCACTGTTTGGTCATGAAGCAATACGTCCCGACCGTGATCAGCCATGCCCCCCAGACGAAATACTGGAGGAAATTCATTACGATGAGCCTGCCTTTGATTCCCATGCGTGTGTGTTTTAGAATTAGGATGCTAAGTTAATGTTTTTTCTCAAACATGAATATTCCCGGAAGGGTCAGACCGGTATTTTTTGTCATTCTGAACGCAGGGAAG
This sequence comes from Rikenellaceae bacterium, assembly GCA_031549495.1. Taxonomy (GTDB): domain Bacteria; phylum Bacteroidota; class Bacteroidia; order Bacteroidales; family Rikenellaceae; genus JAVBOW01. The sequence goes on from JAVBPS010000090.1 coordinate 4,825, forward strand.
AATCTCAAAATGGCTGTCTGAGATTCTTCACTGCGTTCAGAATGACAAATATTTTCCGTGTGCCGGGCGGCACTATTGCCCGGCCAAAGCGTTTAATTTGGCGATCTCCCCGGGCCATTGCGACTCGTCGGGGGTCTCCAGGATCAGCGGGATATCGTCGAAACGCGCATCGCGGGCGATGTATTCGAACACCGTCATGCCCAGCATGCCCTGGCCCAGGTTGCTGTGGCGGTCGACGTGGCTGCCCTCGCCTTTCACACTGTCGTTCAGGTGCATTCCGCGCAGGTAGTGCATGCCGACGATGCGGTCCAGTTCGGCGAACGTTTTATCGCATCCTTCCTTCGTGAGCAGGTCGTACCCCCCGGCCAGGGCGTGGCACGTGTCGATGCAGATGCCCACGCGCGAAGGATCCTCCACTTTCGAGATGATGTGGGCCAGGTGCTCGAATTTATATCCCACGTTCGAGCCCTGCCCTGCGGTGTTTTCGATCACGGCCGTCACACCCTTCGTCCGGCGCAGGGCGATGTTGACCGATTCGGCGATCCTATCGAGGCACTCCTCCTCGGAGATCGCGCCCAGATGCGCCCCGGGGTGGAAGTTGAGCCGGTCGAGGCCCAGTTGCTCGCAGCGCAGCATCTCGTCGTTGAACGCCTCGCGTGAACGGGCCAGCGCGCCCGCCTCCGGGTTGCCCAGGTTGATCAGGTAGCTGTCGTGCGGCAGGATCTGGCCCGGGGCGAAACCCAACTCGGCGCAGTTGGCCTTGAATGCCGCGATCGAGGCGGCGGTGAGGGGGGCGGCGCTCCATTGCCGCTGGTTCTTGGTGAACAGGGCGAAGGCCCTGGCGCCGATGGCCTGCGCGTTCAGGGGGGCGTTTTCGACACCGCCCGAGGCGCTTACGTGCGCTCCGAAATATTTCATAATCTATCCGAATTAGTTATTTTTCTCTATTTTACACCTGTTGCCGTCATGTCGAGCGCCAGGAGGGAAAACTCAAACAGCCCGTGTGAGGGTATTTTTATATTTAGAGGAATGGGCT
>JAVBPS010000099.1:0-5206 GCA_031549495.1 Rikenellaceae bacterium
GTCATGTCGAGCGTTAGTCGAGACATCTCAAACAGACTTTTGAGATGTCTCGACTAACGCTCGACATGACGGGCATGGAGGAATTGGCTCACAAAGACACCCGTTTCCGGTGTCCAAACAAGGATGCTTAATCGCACAAAATCAGTAATCGCGCGTATACCACATCTTGAACTCCGCCGCGCGGGGCTTGCTGACGATGATGCGCTCGGGGACGGGCACCGAGAGGTTGACCGACAGTTTGCCGCCGAACCAGACCGAGAGGTCCTCGATCGCCCGGTGGGCCACCACATACTGGCGGTTGACGCGGAAGAAACGCTCGCCGTCCAACTGCTTCATCAGCTCCTCCAGGGAGTGGTCCAACGTGTAGGCCTTGCCTTCGTAGGTGATCGCGCGGGCCACTTTCATCTCGGCCACGCAGTAGGCGATCTGCTCCACGGCCAACGGCACCAGCTTATCGCGGTGGGGCACCAGGAAGTGGGTCTTATGGCGGCCCTGCTTTTCATTGAGCGCGGCGAGCAGGGCGGCGATCTGCGTGTCGTTGCCGCCTTTATCAGTAAGATTGTCGAATTTGGCGATGGCCTGCGAGAGGCGTTCGCGGTTGATGGGCTTGAGCACGTAGTCGATGCCGCTCACCTCGAAAGCCTCCAGCGCGTACTCGTTGTAGGCGGTGGTGAAGATCACCGGGCAATCCACCTTCACCCGGTCGAAGATGGCGAACGATGAGCCGTCGGCCAGGTGGATGTCCATGAAGGCCAGGTCGGGCGCGGGGTGCGTTTCGAACCACTCGACGCTCTCCTCGACGCTCTGCAGCGTGGCCACGATGTCGAAATCCGTGCGGATCTCGCCGATGTAGCGGGCCAGCGTCTGGCTGGCGACCACTTCGTCCTCGATGATGATCACTTTCATATCGTTATCTTCTTTTTTTCGCTTTCGTCGATCAGGGGCACCTCCACCATGAACACGCCACCCTTATCGGCGATCGAGATGGCGCGCCCGAAGAGGATCTGGTAGCGGTCGGCCAGGTTGGCCAGCCCTACCCCGCTGCCCGCGCTCTTCTCGGCTTTCGGGTTACAGCGGTTGCTGACCACGATGCTGCCGCGGTCGGTGGTGCGGATGTCGATCTGTAGCGGTGCGCGGTTGCTGATCACGTTGTGCTTCACGGCGTTTTCCACCAGCAGTTGCAGGCTCACGGGCAGCACCAGGGAAGAGCAGCTCTGCTCGTCGATGTGGTAATCCACCGTCAGGTTTTCGCCGTAGCGGATCTTCATCAGCGCCATGTACGCCTCCACGAAGGCCAGTTCTTCGCCCAGCGTGAGGATGTGCTTGTTTTGAAGCGTGTAGCGGAACACCGAGGAGAGGTTATCCAGGTAGGCGTGCGCTTTTTGGTCGTCGGTGCCGATCAGGCCGCTCAGGGTGTTCATCGAGTTGAACAGGAAATGGGGGTCGAGCTGGTTCTTGAGCGCTTCGAAACGCATGCGGATGTTCTCGCCCACCAGGCGTTGGTTGTCGACCAGGGTGCGCTCGCGTTTGTAATTGCTGTATATGGTGCGCGTGGAGAGGATCACCACCACGCCGATGACCATGTCCTTGACGCAGTTGAACACGATGAAGGCCGATCCGGCCAGCCCCCGCTCGCCCCCGATGGCGAACCATTGGATCTGGGCCAGCAGCGGGCTGACGAAGAAACAGATCAGCACCGTGCCCAGCGCGGCGGACCAGGGGATGCGGTCGGCGCGCATGTGCGAGCGGATGATATTGAAATTGAATTCGAAAAGCAGGTAGATCAGCGCGATGTTGCAGCACAGATGCCAGAGGAAGAATTTGGCGTACATAAACCAATGCACGTCCTGCTGGGACAGCATGCCCTGCTTGTGGCTGAACAGCATCCCGAGGATCAATATCAGGTTGATCGTCAGGCTGATCGCAATGGAGAGATGGAAAGCGTGCTTGCGGCTCAGCTCCGGGGTTAAGGCGCGTCGTTTTTTGAACATGGTGTCGGCGAAGATTGCGGTTTACCCGGTAAAGATAAGATTATTGCGGATAAAATGCACTCCACGCCGCTACCCAACCGGCGAATAATCGCACCGAAACGGACAAAACGATGACCAGAATGCGGTCATCCGGGTTTGTCATTCAGAGCGAAGCGAAGAATCCTGGTCGGGCCGTGGGCTGCACAATTCCGACCAAGATTCTTCACTTCGTTCAGAATGACAAAACAGGCAGAGGATCAGTCGTTGACCCACCAGGCCCCAAAGGTCTGCGTGGTATCGTCAAGGAGGACCGGCTCGCCGATGCGCGGGGTGGCCAGATGCAACGAATCGGCGGCGCCCGCGGCGATCTTTTCCAGCGGCTCGCGCCAGGGGTGTTTGGCCAGCGCGTATTTCGAGTTATGGCCGGTCAACAGCAGGCGCGGCTGCAAATCTTTCGCCGCCTTCACCACATCGGCGGGCAGCATGTGGATGTAGCGCCAATCCTCGTTGTACTGCCCGTTCTCCAGGACGGCCAGGTCGATGGGGCCGAATCGCGAGGCGATCTGCGCGAAATGGGTGTCGTAACCGCCGTCGCCGCTGAAGTAGAGGTTGCGCGAGGGGGTTTGCAGCAGGAAGGAGGCCCATAGGGTCTGGTTGGGTTTCGGGCCCCGTCCCGAAAAGTGGCGCGCGGGCAGGCAGTGCACCGCGAAACCCTCGTCCAGCGGGGCGCTCTGGTTCCAGTCCAGCTCGACGATGCGCGCGGGGTCGAAGCCCCAGCGTTCGAAATGTTCGCCCACGCCCAGGGGGCAGATGATCTTCGTCGTGCGATCTTTGAGACTGAGCACGGTGCCGTAATCGAGGTGGTCCCAATGGTCGTGGGAGATGACCAGGTAGTCGATGTCAGGCATATCGTCCGGCGTGTAGAGGTCCGTCCCCCTGAAGGGTTTATTGAAGAACGACACCGGCGAGGCCATCACGAAGACCGGATCGACGAGCAGGCGTTTGCCGCCCGTCTGCACGAAGAGCGACGAGTGGCCGAACCACACGGCGACCTCTTCATCGGGCGCGAATCCCCGCAGGTCGGTCTTGACCACCGGCAGGGCGTTTTTCGGGCGCAGCGCCTCCACCTTGCGGAAAAGGAAATCGAGCATGAGACGGGCCCTGCCCTTATCGGACACCAGTTGCGGGGTCACCGAGAGGTTACGGAATTGTCCGTCGCGGTAATTCGGGGAGGAGAGCACCCGCTGCAGCCGCTCTCCGCTCGGCAGGCGGCCGAAGGAGCGCTGGTTCAGAAACAGGACGATGCCCAGGGTCAGGGCGAGGATAACGGCTAAAAGGATCCACATGGTTTTGCGCATGGTTGGCTTAAAAGTGTATAAAAAAGGTTCGAACCGCCTACACGGCTCACCTCCCGCGCGTTGCGGTTCGTGACGGCAAAGATAGCAGGAAAACGCGGACGGCGGTCTTTAACAGCGCTATCCCTTTCATCGATAGTGTCAATTTTTCGGTTGCAAACAGAGGATGAGAGTTGTACCTTTGCATTCATGAAGACGAATAAGCACCATGAAATATTTTACAAGGCGCTCATGGAAAGGGATCCTTCTTTCGAAGGGGTGTTCGTGGTCGGGGTGAAAACGACCGGTATTTTCTGCCGCCCGACCTGCCCGGCCAAGCCCAAAGCGGAGAATTGCGAGTTTTTCGCTTCGTCGGCCGAGGCGATGGGCAGCGGCTACCGGCCGTGCAAAGTGTGCAAACCGTTGGAAACGCAAGGCAATCCGCCCGAGGGGATCGGCCGGCTGCTCAAATACATGGAAGAGAATCCCACGGTTAAAATAAAGGACGCCGACCTGGAAACGATGGATCTGCAGCCGAGCCAGGTGCGCCGATGGTTCCTGAAAAACTACAAACTCACGTTCCACGCCTATCAACGCATGCACCGGGCGAACAACGCCTTCCAGCGCATGCAGTCGGGGGAAAGCGTCACGGAGGTCGCCTGTGAGTCGGGTTACGACTCGCTGAGCGGCTTCGGCAGCATGTTCCGCGGCGTGATCGGCGCCTCACCCCTTAACAGTAAAAATATGCGCATCGTCAACATGACCCACATCGAAACCGACCTGGGGACGATGATCGCCGGGGCGACCGAACGGGGGATCTGCATGTTCGAGTTCGCCGACTACAAGCTGCTCGACCTGGAGCTGCGGCAGTTGGCCGCGTCGCTCAAGGCACCGCTCGTGCAGGGGGAGAATCCCCATTTCGATACGCTTCGAAAGCAATTGGCGGAGTATTTCCGGGGTGAACGGCGCCAGTTCGATATTCCGCTCGACCTGGTGGGCACGGAGTTCCAGAAACAGGTGTGGCTCGGGCTGTTGCAAATTCCATACGGTTGCACGACCACCTACGGCGAGCAGGCCGCGCGGATAGGCCATCCCTCGTCCGTGAGGGCCGTCGCCAATGCCAACGGGAAAAATAAGGTCTCCATCATCCTGCCCTGCCACCGGGTGATCGGCGCGGACGGCACCCTCACGGGCTATGGCGGGGGGATCTGGCGGAAGAAAAAACTGTTGGAATTGGAAAAAGGGTATCTCGAAATGCCGTCCGGCACACGGTGATATTTTGTCATTCTGAACGAAGTGAAGAATCTTGGTCGGGCTGTGTGCAGCAAACAATTCCGACCAAGATTCTTCACTTCGTTCAGAATGACAAAACGTTTACAATATATCTGCCAGCAGTTTTTCCAATTGATCAATATCCTCGTCCGTCGTGTCCCAGGAGGTTACGAAGCGGACTTCGTTTCTTTCCTCGTTCCAGACATAGAAGAAATAGTGCCTGGACAGTTCCACGATGGCCTCTTTCGGCAGGGTGAAAAACAGTTGGTTCGTTTCGACCGGCTGGGTGAACCGGACTTGCCCGAATCGTTTCAGCAGGGCCTCCAAACGTTTGGCCTGCCGGTTGGCGTGCGTCGCGTTCCGCAGCCACAGTTCGTCGGCGAAATAGGCGGAATATTGCGCGGACAGGTAGCGCATTTTCGAAGATAATTGCGCCGATTGCTTGCGGAAATAAGGCATCAGCCGGGCCAGTTCCCCCCGCAGGGTGATGACCGCCTCGCCCAGCATCATGCCGTTCTTCGTGCCGCCCAGGCTCAGGATATCCACCCCGCAATCGACCGTCAACTCCTTCATCGTGGCGCCCAGCGCCGCACAGGCGTTCGCCAGGCGCGCGCCGTCCATGTGCAGGTA